>CAYLLT010000034.1:0-24036 GCA_964384465.1 uncultured Planctomycetales bacterium
CACCCACTGGCCCGGAGTCGCGCTGGTCGGGACGGCCGGATGCAACCCGGCCCCTGTACCACCCGTCGTTCCACCGGTCGAGGCGGAAAAGGTGTCAGGAACCCTTTCTCTGTCTTCTGGCGCCTTTTCAACCTTAGTTCTGCGGGACCAAGTACTGAGCATCAAGAACTCAGAACTGACTCAGTTCCCGTTTGCGACCTGGCGGTAAATCTCGATGCAGCGTTGGGCGGAATCGGTCCAGGAGAGCTTTCGCACTTCGATTTTGCCGTGCTCGCGGAGGGCCTTGTGCAGCGGCGGGTGACGGAGCACCGCGATGATCTTGTTGGCCATCTCGTTGACGTCCCAGAAGTCCACCTTCAAGGCGTGGCTGAGCACTTCGGAGACGCCGGACTGCTTGCTGATGATGACCGGCACGTCGTTGGAGATGGCTTCGAGCGGGGCGATGCCGAACGGCTCGGAGACGCTGGGCATGACGTACAGGTCGGCCATGCGGAAAACGCGGTCCACGTCTTTGCCGCGCAGGAAGCCGGTGAAGAGCACCTTGTGCCCGATGCCCATCTCCGCGGCCAGCTCGATGGTCCGGCGGATCATGTCGCCCCAGCCGGCCATGATGAAGCGCACGTTGTCCATCACTTCGAGCACTTTCTTGGCGGCGCCGAGGAAATACTCCGGCCCCTTCTGCATGGTGATGCGGCCGAGGAAGAGCACCAGCTTTTCGTCCCGCCCGATGTCGGGCGGCGTCTGCGGCGGCTCGCTGCCGTTGAAGTCGATCGCGTTGTAGACCACCTCGATGGATTCCTTGGGCACGCCGTAGCGCGAGACGATCAGGTTCTTGGTCAGCGAGCTGACGGCAATGACGCGCTTGGCGAAGTGGAGCCCCTGCCGCTCGATGTCGTAGATGGCCTGATTCACATTTTCGCCGCTGCGGTCGAATTCGGTCGAGTGAATGTGTACGACGAGCGGCTTGCCGGTCATGGCCGACACCGCGATGCCGGCGCGATAGGTCATCCAGTCGTGAGCGTGGACCACATCGAACTGCTCCTGCCCGGCGATGAGTGTCGCCAGCCGGGCATAGCGTTCGACCTCGGCGAACATATCGCCGCCGTAATGCGCGCCGCTCCCGCTCACCGCCATCGCCTGTCCGGTTTGGGCCGACTGGATGCCGGCCACCGCCAGGGCCTCCGCTTCACGCGTGGTACTGCCCCGCTGGGCAACTTCCTGCGCGTACTGCTCCGGCGTCTGGTAAGGCGACATATGGGCATCGATGGTACGGAAAGTGACGTGCTCGAACTCGTCGAGCTGGTACATGTACGAGCCCGGGATCGACGCTCCCTGCGGCTGAACCATCTTCACATGGCTGCTGAACTGCGACTCCACCGAGCTGGGGAGAAGGAAGAGCACTTCCGTGCCCATCTGGCTCATGGCCTTGGTCAGGCCGTAGCAGGCGGTGCCCAGCCCTCCCGAAATGAAAGGGGGAAATTCCCAACCGAGCATCAAGACTCTCATGGCTGCCGAGCTCCCTGGATGTTGAACGGATTCATTCGCCTTGCCCATGAATTTATACGAGCCCATCAAGAGATCAGGCGTTTGGTTTTGCTTTGCAATCGTGCTGCCGCAAAAGACGGACGGTCGTCCGCATGTTCGGGACAGCTCGCCAAGGCATGGCCCTTGTCGTAGCCCGGCAGGCGAATCCTTCCGCCGCTTTCGGAATATAAGCCCGGCCGCATGAATGCGGCCCCGAGTTTCAAAAAACTGCTCGGCGATGGTTCGACCAGGACAGGCTTCGTCGTCGATCACGTCGAGGAAAGGACCGTGCGGCGGCCTGCCATCAGCGGACTCAGCAGCCCGGTCGGCATCAGGATATACACGCTCTGAGGCTGTGTCAAACATGGCCGGTTTGCCTGCACATTTTGGTGCAGCCTCCCCCAACGGCGTTCCGTCCGATCAACGGTCAACATGTGGAGGCGGGGGCGAGCCGCCTGCCCAAGACACTCGCCAGGCTCGCGGCGGTGTTCCGGAGGAAAGTGAGAAGTGACTTGACTCCAGGGCTGATGGGCGGTCGCGTTCGCGAATTCTCTATAGATCATAGATCGTCCCCGGCATACCGGGGCTATATGGGTAAAACGACACGTTTCGCCATTGAAGAAGAAGGGAATGCTCATGCGACCATTTATTTGTGCCAAGGGATTTTCTCGGGGGATCCGGGCTCGCATCGGTCTGGCCGCGGCCATGCTTGTAATGGCGACCGCGGCCGCTCCGGTGACCGCGCAGGTTACCTACTCGATTGACTTCCAGGGGCCGACCAACGGCCTCATCGATGCATTCACCGGCGCCCCGATCACGGAAGCCGACATCCTCAGCTCGCCCATAGCGGGTCCGCCGATCGGGGTGCCCGGTCCGGGTCCGTTCCCCGCGCCGCCGGGGAAGGTGATTCCCGGCGGGGCGGCGGCATTGGGGCTGGTTCCCACTGCCGCAGGATTTGTTGAGGTGGATGCCCTCTCTTACGGAAGAGAGCCGGTGGTGAGCGCGGCCACGTTGCCGCCGGGCTTCTGGTATTTCTCGGTGGACGAGTTCGCCGTGGGCTTGGCGATGCCGGCGCCGCCGTCGGTGTTCACGGAAGGTGCCGGCGGTCCCGCCGATGAGGCGAGTGCCGACGTCTTCACCAACAGCATGTTCCTCAGCCCGCTCATGCCGGTGTTCCCGTTGGTTCCACTGATTGGCGCCGGCAATACAGCCCTCTTCGACGGGAACGGACTGCCCAGCGCGACGGGGGCGGTTTATCCGGGCGTGGGCTTGATCGAGCCGAACGTGGCCGGCCCATTCATCCCCGATCCCGGTGACAACCTGGACGCGCTCGACGTGGACACCACTCCTAGCGATCTCGCGGGGCCGGTGTATTTCTCGCTGGACGCCGCCTTCCCCGACCCGCTCGAATTCCTTTCGCCACTGGAGAACACCGGTTCGGCGGCGGCGAACGCAGTCCTGCCCGGCGACGTGCTGGTGAAGGCCACTCCGGGAACGCCCGGTGCGCCCGTGGTGTTCGCCGCCGCCGCGCTCCTGGGTCTGGGACCGATGGACGATCTGGATGCCCTGGTTCTGCACGAGAACGGTACGGGCTTCTTCGAGCCTTCGGTCGTGCTTTTTGACTGGGTGGGTGGGGGGACCGACATGCTGCTTTTCTCACTGCGTCGCGGATCGCCGACCATCGGTGCCCTCGACAGCCGGTACGGAATCATGATCGAACCCGGCGACATTCTGACGACGCCGGTGGCCGGTCTCGGCCCACCCGGTGCCCCTGCGATTTTCATCCGCGCGGAGCGGCTGGGGCTGGCGACGGTCCGCAGCGGAACCGCGCCCGCGTTCGGCGATGACCTGGACGCCCTGGACGTCATCGCGGACTGCAACGGGAACGGCGTGTCGGACCACATCGACGTGGCCGGGCCGGCTCCCACGAGCGCGGACTGCAACATGAACGACGTGCCGGACGAGTGCGATGTGGCTTCCGGGGCGGCGAGCGACTGCAACGGCAATCTCATCCCCGACGAGTGCGAACCGGATTGCAACGAAAACGGTGTTCCCGATGACTGTGACCTCTCACCGATCAACTTCGCCCTGCTCGGCAATTACCCGACGACGTTCGCCGACGAGCACGTCGTCGCGGCGGACTTCGACGGCGACGGCGACAACGATGTGGTCATCTCCGGCCCGGCCGCCGACGTCATGCTGAAACTCAACGACGGGGCCGGCGGCTTCGCCGCGCCGGAGATCGACTACCTCGTCCCGACGGGCGGCACGGCCGGGCATCAGCGCATGGCGGCCGCGCCGCTGGACGGCGACGGCGACATCGACCTGGTCGTCACGAACAACGAGGTGGCCGGCAGCGTGTCCGTCCTGATGAACGGAACGGATCCATCCTTCCCTACTTGTATTGCCCCGCCGCTCTGCCCGCCCGCCGCCTACCCGACCGGCGGCGCCTACCCGTATGCCGTGGCCGCGGGCGACCTGGACAGCGACGGCGACCCCGACCTGGCCGTGGTCAACGCCGGCTCCGACGACATGTCGATCCTGCTCAACGACGGCACGGGCACGTTCGCGGCAGCGCCCGTTTCGCCGATCCCCGTCGGGGACATCCCCATCGACGTTCGCATTGCCGACCTGGACGGGATTGCGCCGCTGGATGTGGCCGTCGCCAACCGTGATGACGACACCGTTTCCGTTCTGATCAATACCGGCGGCGCGACCTTTGCTCCCGCCGTCGTCTATCCCGCCGGGGCCGGGCCATTCTCGCTGGTCGCCGCGGACCTCGACGGCGATGGCGATATCGATCTGGCCACGTGGAACTATGATGGGGACAACGTCTCCGTGCTCCTGAATCTCGGCGGCGGAGCTTTCGGTGCGCCGTCAACCTATCCGGCCGGCAGCCAGCCGCTGAATGCGTTCAACCTAGTGGCGGCCGACTTCGACCTCGACGGCGACCTCGACTTGGCCATCGCAAACAATGTAACTGCTCCGCTTGGTTCGAACGTTCGCGTGTTGCCGAACCTGGGCGGCGGCGTCTTCGGCACGCCGCGCGTCTTCGGCGTCGGATTGCTGAGTTCCGGCGGGATTGCGGCGGCCAACTTTGACGCGGACGCCTTCCCCGATCTCGTCGTGGCCGCCGGCGACGGCATATCGACTCTGCTGCGCATCCCCGCCACCAGCATCGACGCGGACGGCGGCGGTTGGCCCGACGAATGCCCGGACAGCGACGGCGACGGCCTGCCGGATACGGTTGACAATTGTCCCCTGTTGGCCAATCCCGGCCAATTGGATACGGACAGCGATGGCGTAGGCGATGTGTGCGACAACTGCCCCCTGATCGCGAATCCCGTCCAAGCCGATCTGGACTTGGACGGCCTCGGCGACGTGTGCGACAACTGCCCGACGGTCGCCAACCCCGACCAGGCCGATCTTGACGGGGACGGTATCGGCGATGCGTGCGACGACGATGACGACGGCGACGGGATCGCGGACGACATCGACGTGGAGCCGCTTATCGCTTCCAACGCTTTCTCCGACGGGGATGGGACCAGCGGCACCATCAGCATAGACGGGGGAAACAGCTTCATTGCACAGGACGCAGATGATCCGGCCCAAGGCATCAACGTGGAGGTGCCGTCAACCGAGTCGCCCCCCTTCTGCATCACACTGAGTCTTTCGTGTACCGGCTCGTTTCCTTTTAGTCTGTGCTTCGACAGCGTACCAGTTGACTTCGTGATCACCTGCGGGTCGATCATCGTCGAGGCCGGCGTGGGGACCATTACTGTGCCGTTCACCCTTTCCGGCGTCGAGCACGAGGTCGTCGTGACTCCGGGTGCGATCGCCGAACTCGAACCCGTGCTCGACTCCAACGACGAACTCATGGCGATGGAAATCACGGCGGTCGCTTCGGGATCGGGCACAGTTACCGTCGATAACACACCGATCCCGCCGGGACAGACCGTCACGATCGGATGCTCGCGGACCATCGCCGGCCGATACCTCTTCTACAACAATTCGTTCTACGACTCGGCCGCAAGCGCTTGCAACACGCTGGTCGGCCAGACGTGCAGCGACAACACCGCGATCGCCACGGACAAAACGCCGCTCAACTCCGGCCAAGCCGCGGGCACGAGCAATTACATCAGCTACAGCCGCGGCATCAACGGCCTGATGATCGACGTGACTCCGGGCGCGGGTTGCACTCCGCTGCCGGCGGGGCCGCTTTCGGCGTCGAACTTCGATTTCAGGATCGCCAACAGCGCCAACCTGGGCTCTTATGTGCCGGCGGCGGCGCCGCTGAGCATCGACGTGACGCCGGGCGGCGGGGCGGGCGACTCGGACCGGATCAAGATCATCTGGGCGAACAATGCCATTGCGAATCGGAACTGGTTGCGCGTGCTGGTCAAGTCGAACGCCAGCGGCGGGAGCATCGATCTGGATGCCGACAATGTCTTCTACTTCGGCCTGGCCATCGGAGACAGCCTGACGCCGGGTACGACGCGTGTGGTGGTCAGCTCGACGGATGAGATCGATGCGCGGAACCATCCGCACAATAGCCTGTCCGCTAATCGCGTTCCAGTGGCCACCAACTCCACTTACCAGGTGGCGAATGCTCCTGACGCGAAGTACGACTATGACAAGAGCAGTACGATCAGTTCGACGGACGATGTCATCGCCCGCAACAACCCGGCCAATTCGGTGAACGGTCTGCTGTTGCTGAATCCGGCGCCGTGAGAGGGTTCAGGATTCAGGGGTCAGGGTGGTACTGTTGATGGGTGTGCCACTGCTCTGTTTGTCTCACAGAGCAGTGGCACACATTTACGGAATTCCACTTAAACGTCTACGAGGTGGAATACGTTTCTTCGCTGTCGCGGGCGGTTTCCTGGGCGGGGAGGCGGATGCGGAAGGTGGTGCCCTCGCCGACGGTGCTGTCGACGACGATGCGGCCGCGATGCTCGCGGACGATCTTGCGGGCGACGGCCAGGCCCAGGCCGGTGCCGCTCTGGCCTTTGCCGGAGGTGAACGGCTCAAAGATCTCCTCGATCTTGTCCCGCTCGATGCCCGGCCCATTGTCGGACACGACCAGATCGGCGATGCCTTCGTCGGGGCTGAAATGGGTGTTGACGTTGACGATCCCCGTGCCGGAGGCGACGGCGTCGATGGCATTGCTGACCACGTTGAGCGCGACCTGATGGATGCCGTCGGCGTCCAGCGGGATCGGCGGGAACGGCTCCTCCAGGTCGGTGAGCAGGATCACATCGTGCTCGTCGGCCTTCTTCTGCACCAGCGACACGGCGTCGGCGACGATCTTGTTCAGGTTGGTCGGCTGGAGCCGGGGTTCGCGCGTCTTGCTGAAGGCGAGCATGTTCATGGTGAGCTGGAGGATGCGTTCGAGATTGTGCTGGACGATGGTCCAGCCTTTTCCGAGCGTGTCCATGTTCTGCTGCTTGAGGGCGATGTCCACCAGGTCCGAGCCGCTCTGCATGCCCTGCAAAATGTTCTTGATGTAGTGCGAGAGGTAGGCGACGGTCTCGCCGGTGGCGGCGAGCCGCTCGTTCTGCATCTGATGCTGGACCAGCCGGGCGTTCTGGATGGCCATGCCGGTCATCTGGCCGATGGCGCTCATCAGGCGGAGCTGCTCCGGCGTGTACGAATGCGCTGCGGCCGCGGAGTCGATGTGGATGACACCCAGCAGCAAGTCGCGCACCAGGATCGGAGCGCAGATCACCGACGCGAGGCCGAAGTCGTGGATGCTGTCCTGCCCGCCCTCCTTGCCGAAGCGCGAGTCGGTCATGGCGTTGCTACACAGGATCGCGGCCCGATTTTCGATCACGTGTTGAATGATCCGCCGCGAGGTGGTGATCTTCTGCTTTTTCGCGCGCCCGCCCCGGCGGTAACGGACGACATGGGGAACAAGTTCACCACCGTCCTTGTCGTACAGCAGGATGAACCCGCGATCGACCGGTAGTTCCTCGCTGATCACGTCCATGACGCGTTCGAGCAGGGCGTCGGGGTCGATGATCGCGCCGATGGCCGCCGACAGCTCGGACATCACCTTCCACGCGCGGGCGGCTTCGGCCATCTCCGGCCCGGCGATGATGATCGAATCCTCGCTGCCCACGCTGGCCAGGATCGCGGAATCCATGTTCGACCCGCCGGCGTCCAGGTCGATCATGTCGCGGGGGATGCGCGCGCCGCTCAATTTCTCGGTGGACTGCTCGCCGGTGTAGACGATGAGCGTCGCGCCGATCTTGATCTGGTCGCCGTGCTTGAGCTTGACCGGATCCTTGACCCGCACGCCATTGATGTACGTGCCGTTGGCGCTCTTCAGGTCGCGCAGCACCCAGGTGCCGTTGTCGGGGAAGATCTCCGCATGCCGTCGGGAGATGGTCCGGTCGGTCAGGGGGATCTGGTCGCTCTCCCGGCCGAGCACGGCCAGCTCATTCAGGGTCTGGTAGGTGCGCCCCTTGTCCGGACCCTGTAGTACCATCAACGTCGCCACGAGATCGGCCTCAAATTCTGTCGCGAGATGATTCGTTAGCCCGCACGCGTCCGCCGCGGCGGATGCCTTCCATTCACAGGAGATGCGCCTCACGTGGAAGTGAATCGCGATGGTGACTGTCTGTCTGGCTTGAACCGGTCAGGACAGCGGGGCATTCCTGTTACAACTATTTTAGCCAACGTAACTTGCTTACGTCAAACCGGAGGCGAAGTTCTTGTTTAGAAGCCGGCCGGCAAGCCCCGGTAAAGGATGATGACCGCCGCCGCCGCCCAGAGCAGGATGGTATAGAGGAACGGGCGATCGTGAATGACCAGGTCCGTCGGGCCGGTGGCTTTGCCAAGCTCGATCAGCATGGCATAGCGGTAGATGCCGTAGACGACGAGGGGCAGGGTATACAGGAGTTGGTGCTTGTTGTCTTTGAATGGGGAGTCGGTGGATTTGTCCAGCGTATAAAGAAGAAATGTAATGATGGTGATGCCGCCCGAGGTGCTCAGGAGCTGATTCAGCAGGTCGGGCGTGTAGCGCAGCAGCGTGGCCCGGTGGCCGCGGATCGAGTCGGCATTGCTGATCGTGGCGATCTCGCACCGCCGCTTGCCGAATCCCATGAACAGACACAGCATGAACGTGCAGACCAGCAGCCAGGGGGAGACGGTCACCTGGATGGCCACCGCGCCGCCGACCGCCCGCAGCACGAAGAGGATCGCGATGGCGATGACATCCACCAGCATGTGGTGCTTGAGAACCACGGAGTAAATGAGGGTCAGGGCCACATACGAGGAGACGGTCCAGACCAACCGCAGGGGCAGCGCCAGGTAGCTGATCGAAGCGGCCATCACCAGCAGCAGAGACATGATGACCGCGGCGGTTTCCAACCGGACGTCGCCACTGGCCAGTGCTCGATTCTTCTTGATGGGGTGATGCCGGTCGCGCTCGCGGTCCAGGATGTCGTTGAAGATGTAGCCGGCCGAGGAGGCGAGACAGAAGACGATGAAAGCCAGGATGGACAGCCACCTCGCGTGCGGGTCTGCCAACTTATTGCCGAAAGCCAGAGCGGCGAAGACGAAGACGTTCTTGATCCATTCAGCGGGTCGGAGCAATCGAATGTAGGCTGGCAGTCGGAACATTCGCCGCCAGTGTAGCGCCCCCGCCGCACGATGCAACTGAATTCTGAGTAGTGGAAAGGGTTCAGGGCACATGGGATGGGACAGGGATGAGTGAGAACGAGGGGAGTGGGAGACTTGGGGAAGCGGCGGCGCAGGGAGTGGCGGGTGGCGAGCTTACAATCGATTGATCTTTCCGGACAGGCCGCTGACAACCGCACGCCGCGTGCCACGTCGATAATCAGTGGATTTCGTTTGACCGCCCAGCGTTTGGGGGCTCTGCCCCCAAACCCCCGGCTTTTCCTCCTCCGGAAAGTGAGGGGCAAGAAGTATACGTGGATCAGTTGACGAAACAGGACACGACTCTCATAACGGCTGGTACATAAATCGGGGGCAGGTCACAACCATGCGTCTCTGTCGTGGACGCTGGACGCCGTTCAACAAATTGATTTCACGCACGGGTATGGAGACGGTTTACGAGAACTGCTACGGAGTTGGGGGATTGAGTATGACCCACGGCAAACAAGGGATTCCAGGTGAGTGAAATCGGTATCTTTCTCGACTTCGACTCACATCTTGAGAAAGTTCGCCAGCAGCTTGGGGCCTTCGTCGGTCAGGAAGCTTTCGGGGTGAAACTGCACGCCTTCGATCGGCATGGTCTTGTGCCGGACGCCCATGATCTCGATATCCGGGGCATCGACCGTGCGGGCGGTGATCTCGAAATCCGGCGACAATGTATCCGGCTTGATGACCAGCGAATGATAGCGGGTGGCGACGAAGGGGTTGCTCAATCCGGCGTAGATGGTTTTGCCGTCGTGCTGGATCTGACTGGTCTTGCCGTGCATGAGCCGGCCGGCCCGCACGATCTCGCCGCCGAAGGCATAACCGATGCTCTGATGCCCGAGGCAGACGCCGAGAATCGGCACTTTGCCGGCGAAGTGGCGGATGACCTCCACGCTGATACCGGCCTCACGCGGCGTACACGGGCCGGGCGAGATGATCAGGTGGTCCGGGCGGTCGGCCTCGATCTGTTCCAGCGTCACCTGGTCGTTCCGGTACACCTTCATTTCCCGCGAGCGGTCCAGTTCCCCGATCCGCTGCACGAGGTTGTACGTAAATGAGTCATAGTTGTCGATCAACACGATCATTCCTTGCAGCGTAAAATCGCGGCCCCGCATTGTCAAAGGTGACCGGGCTTTACGAACACTGCCGGTTCGACAAGAATGCATCCCTGGTCCGGGATTGCCGATCTATTACGGAGCGCGGCGACCAGCACTACAGCGCAAGGTCGTCCGCGCTAGGCCCGGCATTTATGCCGGGTAAACGGTGCGTTTTCAGAACGATTAAGTCCGCTTCAGCGGGGTTCTCGTTCCCGGCTTAAGCCTGTCGACTCGCAGATGCCGATGGCGGGTTCAAGCTAACGAGCGAGAATCCCGGTAAACCGGGATTGGGTCCGATGTGTATGTCTCCAAACCCGCCATAAATGGCGGGCCTAGCGCGGAGAGACTGATTCATGACTTTGTGTTGTAGTGCCAGGTGATTTTCGATTGTACATTCGTGATTCGCGGGTTGAAAAACCGCGAAAGAGCAACGAAGATTCTTCAATTCCATAAGCGATCGATATGATGCACGATAGTCTTGTATTGGCGGCGGAGGTCATCCCCGTTCGGGAAATTGCCGAACGGTTCTGGCCCATTGCCGCCGTTTCATTCGCGGTCTCCCTGGTCGCCACGCCGGTCTTCCGCCGGATCGCCATCCGGTACGGCATCGTCGATCGCCCCGACGCCTTCCTGAAACCGCACGAAAAGCCCATTCCCTACCTCGGAGGCGTGGCGATTTTCCTGGGGTGGCTGGCCGGCGTCATGGTCTCCATTCCCGTGCAGTCGGTCAGCGTCAGGACCGGACTGATCTGTGGGATTGCGGCGGCCGGCCTTGCGACCATGCTCATCGGGCTGTTCGATGACTTGCGCGTGATGCGGCCGGAGGTCAAGCTCGCCTGCAATATTGCTGTCGCGTGCTGGCTCTTGTGGCTGGGTTTGGGCGACAAGCTCATTCACGTCGTCACCGATTTCATGCACGTGACCTTCTCAGCGCGGGAGCGCTGGTTGGAGCTTGCATATTCCGTCCCCGTCGCACTGCTGATCGTGGTCGGCGCGTGCAACGCGACCAACCTGATCGACGGGCTGGACGGGCTGTGCACCGGCGTGCTCGGCATCATCTCGATCGGCTTCTTCCTGCTCGCCACACACCTGCGCCTGCATGCCGACACCGACATAGCCGACGAACGCATCGTCCTGGCCCTGGCCATGCTCGGCGCGGCGGCGGGGTTTCTGCCCTTCAACATGAACCCGGCCAAGATCTTCATGGGCGATGCGGGGTCGATGCTGCTGGGGCTGAACGCGGCGGTGCTCATCCTGATGTTCGGCGAGGCGCGCACGATCCGCTGGATGCTCGGCGCACTGATGGTGTTCGGCCTGCCCATCGGCGACATGCTGCTCACGCTCGTTCGGCGATGGCGGAACGGTCGGCCGCTCATGCAGGGCGATCGCAGTCATTTCTACGATCAACTGCGCGACCGCGGGCTCTCGGTGCGGCAGGTCGTGGCGATCAGCTATGTGTTGACCGCAGCGTTTGTGCTGGTCGGCACCTCCGTCATCTACCTGCGGACGCGGTATGTTTTCCTCGTGTACTTCCTGGCCGTGCTGGCGGCGATGGCCGGCGTGTGGAAATTCGACATGGTCAGCATCGAACGCGATGCCGCGCGGCGGACGGGCCCGCGCGAATGAATTGGAACGCACAGCGGATGAACGATCGAGACCTCACGCAGCGGCAGAACTGGCTTCGGTTTTTCCCCGAAGGCACCATCGAGTTCACGGTGGTCACCCGCGTGCTGGCGATCATGCTGCTCGCGAGCCTGCTGATCGTTCAGGGAACGCAGATGGCCGCCGCTCTGGTCGCGCTGGCCACGCTGCTCTGGATCGATTACGCCCTGGTGATGTGGTGGATGGTGCAGATCGCCACGGATCTGGAGGATCTGCGGGAAGTGCCGGGGTCAGCCGGCGTCCCTTCGCGACAGCGCGGTATGCTGACGGCCCTGGTGGCGACGTTGCCAGCAATTGCTGTTGTGCTGCTGATCGCACCGTGGCCCGAGATGTTCATCAAAAAAATGGCCAGCCGGGCGGCGATCATGCCCGTGGTCCTGCCCGCTCTCGGCGCAGCGTTCGTCGTCTCCGCCTTCTTCGCCCGGCGGGCATTGAAGAATATCATGCCGGGCCGCCCGATCTGGACATTGCTGCTGCTGGTTCCCGTGCTCCACTGGTTTGCCGCGCACCGCTTGCTGCGGGACATGGAAGTGCGCCTCGAACAGCAACTCCGCGGCCCGGATGCTCCAGCTTCCCCTGAAACGACCGCCGGCACCGCTATGACCATAGCCGACCTGGCGCTCGTGTTGGGCGCTTTGGGCTGGGCGGCATGGGTGATCATGGGCTCGCGTCAGACGGGTTTCGGTATAATGGGCGTCTTGGTCCGGCTGTTCAGCATCCTGTTCGGAAGTCTGTTCGCGATTGCCGACGTGGCCGTGATGGAGAACGTCCAGCGCAAGTATGTCGCATGGATACGCAAGCGATGAGGCCTTATCCATGAGGCACCTTGACCTGACAACAGGAGAGCGGCCGTGAGGCTGACCATCATCGGAACGGGCTACGTGGGATTGGTTACCGGTGCCTGCCTCGCGGACACCGGCAACGACGTGGTGGGCTGCGACAAGGACGCTGAGAAGATCGCGGCGCTTCAGCGCGGCGAGACGCCCATCTTCGAGCCGGGACTCTCCGATTTGCTGCGCGCCAACATCAAAGCCGGGCGCCTGCGTTTCACGACCGACGCCAAAGCGGCCCTGGCGCACGGCACGATCATTTTCATCGCGGTGGGGACGCCGCCGAATTCCGACGGCTCGCCGGACCTGACGGCGGTGCACGCGGTGGCTGATCTCATCGCGGACCATGCGAACGGCCCGAAAACCGTCGTGATCAAGAGCACCGTTCCGGTGGGAACGGGCGACGATTTGCAGGCGCGGTTTAATCGCCGCGGCCGGCATGCGGTCGCCGTGGTCAACAATCCGGAGTTCTTAAAGGAGGGTTCCGCCGTCGAGGACTTTCAAAAGCCGGACCGCGTGGTCATCGGGGCGGAGGATCCGGTGGCCGCTGCCTGCATCCGCGAGCTGCACGAGCCGTTCGTCCGCAATCAGCGGCCCATCTTCATCATGCGGCGGGCGGCGGCGGAGATGACCAAGTACGCGGCCAATGCCTACCTGGCCATGCGGATCAGTTTTATCAATCAGATTGCCGGCATCTGTGATCGACTGGGGATCGATGTGAACGAAGTGCGCACCGGGATTGGATCGGATGCGCGCATCGGGTTCCAATTCCTCTATCCCGGCGCGGGCTATGGAGGTAGTTGCTTCCCCAAGGATGTGCAGGCGCTCGTGCACGTCGCCCGTCAGGCGGGGCTGAATGCCGACCTCCTTGACAGTGTCCACCAGGTGAATCAGCGGCAACGCGAGGTGCTCTTCCAGAAAATCGTCGCCCGCTTCGGCGAGTCGCTCAAAGGAAAGTGCTTCGCGATCTGGGGCGTGGCGTTCAAACCCAAGACCGACGATATCCGCGAGGCGCCGGCGATCACCCTGATTGAAAAACTGCTGTCGGCCGGGGCCACCGTGCGGGCACACGATCCCGAAGCGCTGGCCAACCTCAAAGCTCAGTTCGGTGACCGCCTAAGCTATCATACGTCGAACTACGAAGCGGTTGATGGAGCGGACGCCCTGGCGATCGTTACCGAATGGAACGAGTTCCGCTCTCCCGATTTCGACCGGATCCGCGAACGCATGCGACAACCCATCATCTTCGACGGGCGCAACCTGTATTCGTTGGAAGCCATGCGCGCGCGGCCATTCGAATACTATTCCATCGGCCGCCCCCCGCTGAACCCCAAATCAAATACGACCTGACTCATACCCGGCGGGTGTGTGACACCTTCGGCGGACTCAGGAAGGGTGGCCCAGGTCCTCTGGACTTGGGGTCACGATTGTACCGCGTGCGTTGATGTTACTTCCGAGTCATACCCGTACTACGTTCGCAATCACTCCCCCAGGTATAAAAACCTGGCCCCCCCCCAGTCCGGTTGACAAGCGATCGGATACGCCCTTCTAATACCCGCCTATGCTCGTCTCGATCGACTATGTCATCATCGGCTTTTACTTTGTCGTGACCCTCGCCATCGGCTTCTGGTCCGCGCGCAAAGGGAAAGAGTCCTCCAAGAGCTTCTTTGTCGCCGAGAAATCGCTGCCCTGGTGGGTGGTGGGGTTCACCATGGTCGCGGCCAGCATCAGCGCGGAACAGATGCTGGGCGAGGTTGGGTACGGCTTTGGTTCGGGCCTGGTCGTTTCGAACTGGGACCTGGCTGTTTACCCTTCTCTCCTCCTGATGATCTTCATTTTTCTGCCGTTGTATTTGCGCAACGGGATCACAACAATCCCCGAGTATCTTGAGAAACGCTACGACAAAACCACCCGCCTTCTGTTCGCAGGGTACACCGTCTTCAATAACACGTGCATTACACTGGTGATGGTACTTGCTCTCGGTGCGACGGCCATCAAATACTTCACCAAGACAGATACCTATGATGGCCTCCCCGTGATCTGGGGGGCCGCACTTCTGGCGCTCTTCACCGGCGTTTATACGGTTTATGGGGGAATGTCTTCCGTCGCGTGGACCGATACCTTTCAATGCATCCTGTTGCTGGCCGGCGGTCTCACGATATTCTTCGTTGGCCTGTCACATGTCCCGCCTGGGGTGGAACACCCGACCTCATGGGGTGGGCTGTTCGAGCGGATGCCGAACCCGCACCTGATCCGCCCGATTAAAGATGATGTCGTGCCTTGGCCGGGCTTGCTCCTGCTCGCGCTTTCCACCAATGTATGGTACTGTTGCACAAACCAGTTTTACGTGCAGTCCTGTCTGGGAGCCAAATCAGAATGGCACGGCCGCATGGGCGTGCTGCTGACCGCCTTTCTCGGTCCGATCCTTACGTTGTGCTTTGCCTTCCCCGGCTATATCGCCAGTGACCTGGTCAACCAGAAGCTGCTCGATCCCATAGCGGACGCGAATGCGACTTACTCCCTCCTCGTGCACAAATTCCTGGGGCCGGGGCTCCGCGGATTTCTTATCGCTGCCGTGCTTGGTGCGATCATGTCCACCGTCAGCTCGATCACGAATGCGACCGCCAGCGTATTCACAATGGATATCTATAAGCGATGGATTCGGACTGAAGCATCGGACAATCATCTGGTCAGTATCGGCCGCATGACCGGTTTCGTTACTTTACTAATAGCATTTCCGCTGACCCTGCTGGCGGCCAGGTACAGTTATATCTTCATCTATTCTCAAAACGCCTGGTGCATTCTGGCAATACCCATCATGCTGGTATTCATTTATGGTGCATTATGGAAAGGGGCGACCAGCAAGGCGGCAAACACAACGTTTCTCATCATTGCCCCGTTTGTCGCGGTACCCTTCATCTGGGGGAATAGAAAGGATTCTTATCTGGATTTTCCGTTCATGCAGGGGCGCCTCCACCTGTTCAATTTTGCGTCCCTTTTGTGGATAGCGGCCGCGGTTTTCATGTACGTCGTCAGCCTGGCTACTCGCCAACGCTCCGCGGCGGAAATCGATGCGTATATATGGAAGCCTAAAATGGCCCGCGGTATTGAGTTTGGTGTCAGCCGACCCTGGTATCAGGGCATTGGTTACTGGTCGGTTATCGCCGCCTTGATCTATATTGCAATATACAGAACGTACTGGTAGCATTCGACGCACGTTTCATCGAGTTCCATTCATAACCAAGGAGAGACGAACTTATGCCCAGATCATCGACCAACCAACTGTCCGTGCTTATCAATCGGCTTCAGAGCGAGCGGCTCGAGCATCTTGCCGCGGTGGCCGAGATCGAGCGCATCTTCGCCGCGAACGGTATTCAACCGCGGACCACCGCCCGGCGCGGTCGGCCCCCGCGAAGCTCATCGGGTAGTTCCACATCATCGCCGCGCGGGCGGCGCCGTCGGACGCGGCGGAAGTTCAAAGTCAGCGGACCCCAATCCCTCCTGAATTTTGTCCGCAGCGCCGGCCGGAGCGGAGCGGCCAGCTCCGAGCTTGCCAGTCACTGGAAGTCTGAAGGCCGATCCGGCGAGCCTTATATCACGCTGGGCCATCTCGTCAAGAAGAAAGCGCTCAAGAGGCGAGACCTGAAAGGCCGGCGCGGCAGCCAATACCGGCTGGCGTGATCCATATTGAGGAGGGGTGCCGGCGTTATGAAAATCACCGACATCGAAGCCATTCATCTTCGCATCGAGGACCCCAACATCGGCCTGTTCGACGGTTCCTACGACGATTGCGTGATCGTAGTGCGCACGGATTCCGGGCTGACCGGTATCGGTGAGGTCGAATCGCTTGCACCGGCGATTCAGGCGATCGTCAATGCCGCTCCCGCGCACAATCATGCCCGCGGTCTGCGCGAATTGCTCGTCGGGCAGGACCCGACCGACCCCCAGCGTCTTTGGCAGTTGATGTACGATGCGACCGATTACGTCGGCCGGCGCGGCTTGATGATGCACGCCATCGGCGGTGTCGATATCGCCCTGTGGGACCTGGCCGGGCAGGCCGCCGGCAAGCCGGTTTGCGAGCTGCTCGGCGGCGCGAAACGCGATCGCCTGCTGGCGTATGGAACCATCTACCCGATGGCGAGGACGCCGGACGAGGTCCGCCGGCAAATTCGCGACGCGCAGGCCATGAACCTGCGAGCGTTCAAGTTCTGCGCCGATCCGTGGTGGCTCGATGACGTCGCCCTGACCGGCAAGCTGCTGCGGGCCGCCCGCGTCGAAGCCGGCGACGAGGCCATCATTATTATCGACGCCGCACTGTCGTACAAAACCGTGAGCGACGGTATGAAACTGCTCCCCGTCTATCGCGAGATCGGCATCTATTTTCTCGAAGCACCGTTGCCGCTGGACGATCTGGCCGGTCATGCGGCCATGGCCGGCAACGGGCTGCCCATCGGCGTCGGCGATCTCGGACTGACGCACATGGATGAATTCATCGAATTCATGGATCGCGGCAAGGCCGACATCTGCCAGCCCGATATCACCATGGTCGGCGGCTTCACCGGCCTCCGCAAAATCGCCCGCGCGGCGATCGAGCGCGGCAAGCGCGTCATCACCCACGGCTACAAAACCAACATCGAGATCGCCGCCAACCTGCACTTCCTGGCCAATCATCCGAATGAGGAAATCCTCGAATGGTCCACCAGCAAATCGCCGCTCCGCTGGAACACCACCCGCGAAAAGCTCCCCGTCGAAAAAGATGGTAAAGTGGCGGTCCCGATGCGGCCGGGGCTCGGCGTCACGCTGGACTGGGACTTCGTCAACGCCCATCGGTGGAATGGAGGAAAACGGTGACCTATTCAATTGAAGTCGTCGCCAACGACAATAACCTCTGCGGCGAAGCGCCCACCTGGGATTTTCGTAACGGCCGATTGTTGTGGGTGGACAACGAAGGCTCGCTGGTTTATCAGCTCACGCCCGCGACGGGCGATAAAACCGTCATCAGCCGCGATCTGATGGTCGCCGGCATCGCCCTCAATCGCACGGGCCTCGTCTTCGCCGGCGTCACTGGTTTGCACGTCTGGCAGGGGCAGAACGATTTTAAAACCATCGCCTCCGAATACGAGGGCGTGCCATTTCAATTCAACGACATCATCGCCGACGTACAGGGTCGCGTGTACGGCGGCACGCTGTACTGGGGCGCAAACGGCATGGAGCGGCACGGGCGACTCTATGTGTTCCACGCCGACGGCAAAGTGGAACCGGTGGACGACGGCATCGAATGCTCGAACGGCCTGGCCTTCAGTCTCGACAACAGGACGCTGTACTACACCGACTCCACCGCCCGCAAGATATACCGTTATGACGTGAACGCCGCGACCGGCAAACTGACCAACAAAAAAGTGTTCGTCCAGGTCCCCGGCAACGAAGGCATCCCCGACGGCATGACCGTGGACGCGCAGGGGTTCATCTGGAGCGCCCAGTGGTACGGCTCACAGGTCGTGCGTTACGACCCCGAAGGCAAAGTCGAGCGCCGCATCGCCATGCCGGTGCAGCAGGTCTCCAGCGTCATGTTCGGCGGCAAGGACCTGAACGAGTTGTACATCACTAGCGCCGCCAATTCGTGGCGCGGCCCCTACGCCCCGCCCGGCTACAACTTCGACGCCCCCAACATCGGCGGCGCGCTCTATCGCATCAAGCTCGATATCCAGGGCAGACCCGAACACGTCGCGAATTTGTCCTGAGTGATCCGAGCCGCGACCGTAAGGGAGCGGTGTTCGACCGCAGATAAGCGGTACTTCTTTCGACGTTTCGACTTTCGACTTTTCCGCCATGCCCTACGTTCGCTTCGACAAAGATGGCCAGTTTAACGGTTGCCGGATCCTGCGGCTGGAAAGCGACCTGCTGCGCATCGAGCTGTTGCCCGATCTCGGCGGCAAAATCTATCACTGGATTCACAAACCCGGCGATCGCGACTATCTCTGGCAACACCCGCGGATCAAGCCCGCTATACTCTCGCCAGGCACCAACTATGACGACGCGTGGGCCGGCGGCTGGGATGAACTGTTCCCCAACGGAGGCGCCGGACAGCACCAGGGCGAATCCTACCCCGACCACGGCGAATACTGGACCCGCCGCTTTGAATGGGATGTGCAAACCTCGCGCGAATCGATCGTGCTGCATCTCCGCGCGGAGGGGTCGGTCACGCCGACGCGCATGGAAAAATGGATCACGCTGAAGGCAGGCTCGCCAGCCGTTCAGATCAAGTACCGGCTCACGCATCTGGGATTGCACGGGTTCGACTATCTCTGGGCGCAGCATCCGGCCCTGGCCGTGGACTCGAACGCTCAATTACTCATCCCGGCATCAAAGGGGATCATCGCCGCGGGCAGCGGCGGGCGACTCGGCCCTGAACCCAAAGAGTTCACTTGGCCGCACGCGCCGGGACGTGATGGCGGCACGGTCGATCTCAGTCTGGTTCCCGCGCGTACGAGCCTGCCCGGCTACGAGATGGTTTATCTCACCGAACTGCGCGACGGCTGGTTCGCCGTGCTGGACCGTGTGGACCACTGCGGCTTCGGCCTCGCCTTCGACCACCAGTTATTCAACACCGCATGGGTCTTCCAAACTCACGGCGGCTGGCGCGGTCTGCACACCGTGGTCGTTGAACCGTGCACCGGTTATCCGTACGATCTGGCTGAAGCCGCCGCGAGCGGCCGTTGCGCCCGGCTCGAACCCGGCCAAGTGCTGGAGACGCAAGTCACCGCCGTGGTCTTCACCGGCCGTGACCGAGTCGAGCGTATCGCCCCCGACGGCACCATCAGTTAGAGGCCACAGAGCCCGGAGCGCAAGCGACGGGTTGCGAACCGAAACGTCCCGAGTAAGCGATGAAACGCATGTGAGGAGAACGAAATGGGAATCCTGTCAGGACAATCCGCCATCGTCACCGGCGCCGGCTCGGGAATCGGCGCCGCCACCGCCGTTCGTTTCGTCCAGGAAGGCGCCTCGGTCGTACTCGTCGGCCGAACCAAGAGCAAGCTCGACGACGTTGCCGGGAAGATCGGCCAGCCGGGCAAGGTAGCGGTAGTCCCCGGCGACGTGAGCGACCAGAGGACGGTCGATGCCGCCGTCCGCGCCGCCCAGGACCGCTTCGGCCGGCTCGACGTGGTGGTCAACAACGCCGCGTCCTTCGTCCCCACACCCTTTCCGGGTACGGACTTTGACACGTGGCGGGGCGTATTCGACATCATCCTTCAGGGCGCGTTTCGTTTCAGCCGCGAGGCCGGCCGCGTCATGATCGCGAGCAAAACCGCCGGCCGCATCATCAACGTCACCAGCATCCACGGCACGCAGGGAGAACTGAACGCCTCCAATTACGGTTCCGCCAAAGCCGCGGTCAACCAGTTCACCCGCTGCCTGGCCATCGAGCTGGCCCCGCACAACATCCGCGTCAACGCCGTCGCCCCCGGTTTCGTGGACACGCCGATGGCCGTTTACAACGGCGTGAACGAACTGGAATCGCCGCGGTTCCTGAAGCAGTACGTCGAGGAACGCCGGATTCCATTGGCCCGCGCCGCACAGTCCGAGGAAATCGCCGGCACCATCCTCTTCCTCGCCGGCCCCGACTCCAGCTACGTCACCGGCCACGTCCTAGTCGCCGACGGCGGACTCACCTGCACCTTCTGAATCGCGGATTGCGAATTGCCGGGTGCCCCATCCGAAGGGGGATGCCGTGTGCCACTGCTCTCAAGCAGTGTTTCCCGCCGGCGCGTGATCGAGTTTGCCCCCAACCCCTTCCTGCGTCATAATACTTCCCGCTTCCCGGGTTTCCGGTTTCGGCTGACTCCGAGCGAGCGGGACGAGGTGGTCGCAAATTGCCACCACCTCCGCAGGCTCAGGTTCTCCCCGGTACTGCCGTGGGCGTTCATCGAAATCGGCGATCCGTGGGACGCTTAGAACACGATCCGAGCTTTTCTGACGAACCGGAGAACCGCATGAGCGACAGACTCGAGCCCGAATCTCAGGGCAAGATCATCGTCTTCGGCGCCAGGCAGATTCGCCGCATCTGGTACGAGAACCAGTGGTACTTCTCGGTCGTGGACATCGTTGGCGCGCTGACTGATAGCCCCAATCCGCGCGATTACTGGTACCGGATGAAACGCCGTGAGAATGAATCCTCCGGACTCGAGTTGTCGACACTTTGTCGACAACTGAAGCTAACTTCAGCGGACGGCAAGAGTTACGAAACTGAAGCGGTCAACACCGAAAACGCCTTCCGCATCATCCAATCCATCCCCAGCCCCAAAGCTGAGCCGTTCAAACGCTGGCTCGCCCAAGTAGGCTACGAGCGCGTGCAGGAGATCGAAAACCCCGAGCTGGCCCAGCGGCGGATGCGCGAGCTTTACAAGGCCAAAGGCTACCCCGACGAGTGGATCGAAAAGCGCGTGCGGTCCATTGCCGTCCGTGATGAGTTGACCGCCGAGTGGAACCAGCGCGGCGTCAAGGAGCAGAGGGACTTCGCCATCCTTACGGCGGAGATTTCCAAAGCGACTTTCGGACTGACCCCCGGCGAGTACAAGGGCCTCAAGGGGTTGAAGAAAGAAAACCTCCGCGACCACATGACCGACCTGGAGTTGATCTTCACCATGCTCGGCGAAGCCGCCACCACCGAGATCGCCCGCAACCGGGATGCCCGGGGCTTCAACCAGAACCGCGGCGCCGCCCGCGACGGCGGCACCGTCGCCGGCAACGCCCGCCGACAGCTCGAGGCCAAGTCCGGCCGCAGAGTCGTCACGCGCCAGAACTACCTGACTGACAAGCCTAGGACTTCGTTACCCTCGCCGGCAGACAAGGAACAAACGTGATGCTTATCGATGACATGCTCCCCCTGATTGTGAAGGTCAGCTGCCAACGCGACAATAGGCCAAGGTCTCGACGGCCAAGACGCTCTGGATCCCGGCCGTAAACAACGCCGGCACATGGGGACGGTGGGCATTCATCGAGATCGGTGATCCGTGGGATGCGCGGGACACAATCCGAGCCTTTCTAAGAAACGGGAGAATACTTGAAGTATGACGGATGATACGAGGACAGACGAGAGCTCGACCGCTGGCACTCAGGCTGCACATTTACGTCATCCGCTGGAGGCCGACAGGCCCGTCATAACTCCGATCTACTCGCAGGACGAGCCGAGTCAACCGATCCAGCTCGGCAAGTTTGCGGCAGTGTTGAACAACGAGACCTGTGAAGCAACCGCGGTTGTGCGGTTCAATCCGAGACATCAGCTTTGTTTTATGGTGACCCTCAAGAACCGAGAGCGGAAGTCTCTTTTTAGCACGCTCACCGATCGCGCGGGCGTGCTGACTCTGCCGGAGAGATACAAAATCCAATTCAAGGCTTCCTGCATTTCGAGGACTACGAACGTAGATGGGGCGGGCACTATCGAAGAGCTGAATCTCACACCGACAACACTCCCTCTATCTCTCGCGCCAGCCTCCACTGCGCTCGTTTCCGCCAAGTTTCATGTCTTTAATTGCCCGGACTTCCACGGACCAGAGGACTACTGCATCACCGTGAAGGATGACTCGCACGAAACATCGATACGATGCGGACGAGCCATTTTGAGATCCGCAGGATGGATCATCACGATCGCTGGCACAGATCACACACGCAAATTGTGTAAACAACTCGATGAATCGGGAGGTTACGTCATCACCCACGTCGGCGCTATCGAACGAGCAGACGGTTCACCGTTCTCGAGCGATCAGTTGGAAGACTTGCTGTTGAGCCTGCGATATTTCCTGTCGTTTACATTGGGTCGGTGGACAGCCTTAGCTTTTCCAGTAGGGTTTGATGAAAAGGGCGAGCGTGTCTTTGAGCAATGGGGTATACCACTCTCATCATCAGGCGCGTGGACTGGCTCCTGTTCATGGTTCACGGACCGTGCTGGTGGATTACTCACAGAAGTGTTCCCTGGGTTCTGGGCTATGTGGAAGGATCAGCTCTGGAATCGTACTATTCGAGAGGCGATCTACTGGTATTTAGAAGCTCATGGGCGCGGTACGACTATTGCCATCGATACCGGGCTGATTCTGACGCAGGCGGCGTTGGAACGGCTTGCGTGGACGTATTGCGTCGAGTACCGCAAGATGATTTCGGAGAAAGCTTTTGGCGAAAGGGGTATTCAGTCAGCAGACAAGCTTCGTCTCCTTGCTTCTGCCATGGGAATTCCCCTTAAGATTCCTGTCAATCTTTCGGCACTTCACGCCAAACGAGGAGGTAAGTGGTTCGATGCGATGGAGGCGATCACAACGATTCGCAATGATCTGGTCCATCCACAGAAGAAAACGCAGCTCCCAGATGGCTCCCAATACGAAGCATGGAAGCTGTCCTTGTGGTATCTGGATCTCGTGTTCCTCCACCTGTGCGGGCATAAAGGTAGGTACTCCAATCGTCTCAAGGTGAAGTGGGCGGGCGAGTTGGACACTGTTCCCTGGTCCGTTGGTTCCAGTTGACGGGTCACTCCGTATGTGGATCGAATTGGTAAAACAACTTGGTTTATTTGGGCTGGCGGTTGGTGCCCTGACGTATCTGGCTAAAGAGCTCATTCCACATCTCCTGCGTGCCAGTCATGACAAGGAGATGGAACGGTTGCGAAGTGAGCTGCACCTGAGATCGATCGAACACGAAATTCGGTTTCGTTCAATACATGAACGGCAGGCAAGGGTTCTTGCGGAAACCTACGCGCGACTCTATGAGGTCCACAAGGCCGTGAGCTCCTACGTAGCGATCCTCGAATGGTCTGGAGAGCCCAGCAAGGACGAAAAACTCAAGATCGTTGTGGAGGCTTACGAGAAATTTCGTACATTCTTTTTTCCACGGAAGATATTCCTCCCGAAAGCGGTAGGTGATCGAACCATGGAATTAGCGAATAAGTTTGCCGACATCGCCAACACATTTACCCATGGGCAGAGACGTGAGAAAATGGCTCGACCTCCGAAAGCAGAAGAGGAGGATCATTGGTCCAAGTCGTTTGAGATGATGAGCAAGGAGATTCCTCCGCTCCTCAATCAACTGGAAGAGGAGTTTCAGAAACTTCTCGGTGTGGCCTGCACCGGGGGACAGAATGGCTAAGAGTAGAAAGGCAACCGAGAGCGCCAGGTCGGTCCCGGTGGACTCAATCAAGCACAAGGACCCCCGCAAGAACATCCCCACCGAGGAGCAGCGGGATTTCGTGCGCGAAGAGGAGAACCGGCCGAGCACGG
>CAYLLT010000034.1:24046-47865 GCA_964384465.1 uncultured Planctomycetales bacterium
TCCGCGCGATCCATCGCTCGATCCGCAACTCGTCTGGAAGGGCAAGGACGAGCAGGATCGCGATCCGCTCACCGTGCCCGCCGTCCCCATCTACATCCAGGAGAAGATCCACCTCCAAGCCATCAGCGAGGACTTCCGCCGCACCGCCGACAAGCGCAGCGACAACGACGACGCTGATTTCGGCTGCCTCTTCGACGACTTCAACGGCCTCGACGCCGACTTCGACCGCAAGGTCGACTTCTACCAGCACGACCAGCGCTGGTATATCCGTGTTAAAATCCACGCCACAAAAACGCCAACGGAACACCGCCCGTGTTCTCAACGGAATGGAGCTCGTGTACGGAGGTCCGGCGCGGTGACGGAAACAAAAAAATACCAAACGAAGCCGTGGATCCGCCTTTAACCGGCCGAAAACCGCGATTTCAAGACCCACTGAAGCCGACCGAAGCCGTGAAGCGAGGGACAAAGCCGTGAACATCCAATCCATCGATCTCTTCTACTTTGCCCTCCCGCACATCAGGGACCAGGCCGACGGATCGCAGGACACCTTCATCGCCCGCGTCCGCTCCGACACCGGCCTCGAAGGCTTCGGCGAATCCGATTCCTCGCCGCTGCTGGCATTTGCCAGCTTCTGCATGCCCATGTCCCACAGCAACCTGGTGAACCTCTCCGCATCGCTCGTCGGCCGGCGGATCGATTCCCCGGACGACGTTCGGCGGGTTTACCAGCACGCGAAGCGCCGCGCACTGGACCTGGCCCAGTTTCCTCATGCCTATGCCGCCGCGGATATCGCCCTGTGGGACCTGCTGGGCAAGCACCTGAAATCGCCCGTCTATAAGCTGCTCGGCCACCAGCGGGCGCTGCCGAAACGGGCGTATTCATCGCAGCTTTTTCAGGACACGCCCGAAGCCACGGCCGCACTGGCCCGCACAGCCCGGCAGCGCGGCTTTACCGCCGCTAAATTCGGCTGGGGACCCATGGGCATGCACGGCGAGGCGTTCGACATCGATCTCGTCCGTCATGCCCGCGAGGGCCTGGGCGCGGATGTCGCCCTCATGGTCGATGCCGGCGTGGTGTGGAAAGACGACTATCGCACGGTTTTGAAACGTGCGGAGGCGTTCGCCACATTCGATGTGACCTGGCTCGAGGAGCCGCTGAGCAGCGAAGCCGTTTCCGCGTATGGTCAGTTGGCGGGTAAATCCCCGATTCCGATCGCCGCCGGCGAGGGCTGCAACACCGTCCGGGCCGCCGAGGATTTGCTCGAAAACGGCAAGCTCAGTTTCCTGCAAATCGACCCCGGCCGCATCGGCGGCATCACGCCCGCATTCGAGACGTACCATCTCGCCCGCAAGCACGGCGCGACGTTTGTCAACCACACGTACAAGAGTCAGATTTCGCTCGCCGCCGCGATGGCCGTGTTCGCCGGCGATGCCGACATGCCCTGGCTGGAGTTCTGTGAATCCGGTTCGCCGCTCGTGCGGCAAATGATCGCCAACCCGCTGAATATCGACGAAAGAGGTGAAGTCCTCCTTTTAGAGTTACCGGGCCTGGGCCTCGACGTGCGGCTGGACCAGATGCGCGACTTCGCCCGCGAGATCGTTATCACCATCGACAAGCAAGTCGTCGGCGTCTCGCAAACCGGTTGAAGCGCGAGCGCCGACAAATGGGCGCCATCGTTTGATATAAAGCCGACCCGCTTCTGAAGGAAGTCTTATCGCGCGACGACCGTGCTGTTGCGGCCGGGGACGAGAAAGTCCTTCTTATCGGATGCGACGATCTGGCCGTTATTTCGCTCGAATTCGACAATGATCCGGACCTCGCGCCCGGCCAGATTCAAGTCGCCCCACGGCAAGCCCAGTCGGTATCCCCAACCCAGCGCGAATTCGCGATTCGTGCGATAGTTCATCGCCTGATCGACCGTGTAGGACCACTCTTTCGCGAGCTGCCATTGTTCCTGCCCGTTCTGGATCTCCCGCACGTAGAGCTTGGGACGGATGGTCCCGTCACCAAAAACGCCCTTCCCCTTCGAGCCTTGCAGGTAGAGCGCCCGGATGAGCAGGCCGCGGGGTTTGCCGCGATCTTTGGTCCACAGCCACGGATTGAACGGATCATAGAATGCCGCCACCCCAACCACATTGGGGTCATTCATCTGCCTCACCTGCGCAGGGGTCGGCTGAGCGCTCTTGCTATTGTCCCTTGCCTGGGGCTGAGTTGTCTGAAGCTGATTGGTACAACCGGTCGAAAGCAGCGCGGCTGAAAGCGCCGCCACGATCATGGCTGACCCGTTGCCGCGGCGCGACAGCGGCGCCGCGCAATGGTTCATGTTTCGCATGTGGACATCCCTCCCCCTGCGATTGAAACAGCACGTGTATCTTCATCCGCCGGACACAGACTTCGCCCGGTTCTCCCTCGTCTCTTCATTTCGTCTCCTGCCGGACCGCAACGGAAGCACGGCTGGGGCCGGCCTCGATCATGGTCGTCGGCGGCCCGAACTCCTCCAGCTCCGGACCCTGCTCATCGCTCTTATCCGGAGAGGCGTTCGGCTCCCCGCCGGGCTTGAGCGGTGCGATCGGGCCCATCAAATCCTCTTCCGGGCTGACCTGCAATTTCTGCATCAGCGGGCTGCGGCGGATGTTATCGTTCAACCCGGTCTGGTCCCGCATGTGCACCGATACCGCGCGAGCCTGGGCCGGATCCAGCACAACGTGCGGCGTCACGACGATCAACAGTTCGGTCTTGTGGTTCTGTTTGACGGTGGCCCGAAACGCGTTGCCCACGTATGGAATATCGCCCAAGATGGGCACCTTGGTCTCCGAGTCGCTTACGGTATTGGTGATCAGGCCGCCGATGATGATCGTCTCGCCATCTTTGACCGTGACGGAGGTTTCCGCTTTGCGCTGGTTGATCGAGGGGAGACTGACGCCGTTCCCGATGTTGATGGACGGGCCGAGCGATGAAATCTCCGGGCTGATCTCGAGGTTCACGAAACCGTCGGGGTTGATAATCGGCGTGACGGTGAGAAGGATACCCACATCCACATACGTCACGGTCGGCTGAGCAATTCCGGACGTTACGACGATATCTGATACCGTCGGTATCTTATCGCCGATTTTGATGTTCGCCTCCTGATTGTCGCGCACCATGATCGACGGCCGGCTCAGGACCTCCACGCGTCCCTCCGTCTGAAGCGCGTGGAACAGGAAATTGAAATCCTCGCCGGTCACCGTGAAGCTGATGCCCGATCCAGAACCCTGGGCCCCAACGTCTGTGCCAATGGTGGTGTCGAAGTTATCCCCCTCGACGATGCCGTTCGCGTTGGTCGTGGCATTCGTGCTGAACAGCAGGTCCTGGAGCGCGAACTCCATGCCCAGCTCGAAGCGGTCATCCAGCGTTACTTCGGCCACCAGCACCTGGATCATCACCTGCGGCGGCGGCAGGTCCAACTGGTTAATCATGTCGAGGACCTGCGATTCCATCCGCGGGCTGTAACTGAGCAGCAAGGCATTGGGCAGCCCGGCCCCGGTGCCCTCCCCTCCTCCGGTACCGGTACCCTGGATGGTGACCTGGCGCTGAAGCTGCCGCGGGGCAGCTTCGCCCTCCGCCGCTTTTTCCACCAGAGTGCTCTCGGCCTTGAAATAAGCTTCCATCGTTTTGGCCACTTCATCAGACTTACCATACTTCAGGTGCACCACCCGCACGGTCCGCTCCTCGATCTCCTTGTAATCGAGCTTGAGGACGAGATCTTCGACGATCTTCAGATAAGAAGAGCTGCCCGCCGCGATGAGCGTGTTGGTCCGCTGATCCACCGCGAAGGACACTTCCACGGCCGTCCCGCCCTCGGTCGAAGTCGCGGGGATATTCGGTGCCGCGGCCACATTGCCCGCCAGGACCAGCGTGCGCTGCGGCTTGCCGCCACCTCCGCCGCCGCCCTTGCTCTCGAACAGATCTTCGAGCAGCTTCTGCATCTCGGTGGCGTCCGCATTCTGCAGCGCGAAGGTTTGGATCTCCGCCGTCACCGGCTTCACGCTGTCCAGCATCTCGATCAGCATCTGCATCATGTCGATGCTGCCTTCGGGAGCCATCACCATCAGCGAGTTGGTGTCCGGGTCCGGCGTGATGGTGATGTCCTGATGCACGAGCTTCTCGGCCAATTCCTGGCCGGTCTCGGGATCGACGATCGGCTTGCCGGTCGCCGGATCGACCGGCCAGAACTTGATTATCATCTGCTTGGTGTCCTTGCCTTCGCCCGTGCCGGCCGCCTTGAAGAATTGATCGAGCCGCTTGGCCAGTTCCTCCGCCTTGGCGTTCTGGAGCTTGAACACGCGAAGCCCTTTCTCCGACGCGATCTCCGCATTGTCCAGCTTCTCCACGATCGAGCGGATGTTCAGCATGAGGTCGGCCGGGGCGAACACCACCAGCGAGTTGGTCCGCGGCTCCGGCGTGATCGCGAAGCCGGGCACACCCTTTTCGCCCGTCTTCTGTTTTTCGAGCAGTTTGGTCAGCGTTTCGGCCAATCCCTCAGCCTTGGCCACCTTGAGGCCGATGATCTGCAATTGTTGCGACATCGTGGATTGCACGTCCAGCTTGCTGAGCAGGTCCTCGACGATGCTGTGATCGTCGCGTGAGGCGGTCACGATCAGGCTGTTCGAGCTGTCGTCGGCCAGAATGGTGATCGGCGTCGTTTTGCCCTTCGCCTCCGAAGCCGTGCGCTTGTCGAACAGCTCGGTCATCACCGGGGCCAGCTTCGACGCGGCGGATTGCTTCAGCGTGTAAACCTTGGCCAGAGAAGTCGGGGAGGTCGCCACCTGATCCAGCGTGGGAATCAGTTGCTCGGCCCGCTTGATCGCATACCGCGAGCCGGACACCATGACCGTGTTGCTGCGGACGTTGGGCACGATCTTGATTTCCAACTGGTCCTTATCCTCCTTCATCGTGGCCTTCATGCCCTCAAAGAGTTGTGTGAGCATATCCGCCACGCTGACGGCGTCGGCATGTTCGATCTTGAACAGCCGCACGTCGGCCTGGAACTGCGGCGTATCCACGCTGTCGATCTGCTTCAGCACTTCCTCGATGATGGCCAGGTTCTCGGGGGCCGCGCTGACGATGAGCGCGCTGCTGCGGATATCGGGGATGATGTTGACCTTTTTCATCGACTCCGGAAAATCTTCGGCCTTGCCCGTGCCCATGTACAAGCCCTTGTCAAAGAGCTCTTTCAGCATGGTGGCGGTTTTCGTGACATCCGCGTTCTTGATGTAGAACGTGCGGAACACACCCTCGGCCGACGGAGGCACATCGAGTTGCGTGACCAGCCGGACGACTTCATCGTAGTTGGATTTCGACGATGCGATCAGCAGCGTCTTGGTGAACGCATCGGGGACGATAGCGATGCGGTCCGACGGCTGCTCCTCCTCGCCCTTGGCCAGGCTCATCTTCCGCCGCTCGTCAAAGAGCTTGGTAATCGTGTCCGCGAGCTTGGTCACGTCGTTATTCTTGATGATCAGCGGCCGGATGTCCGCCATCGGCGAGAGCTTCTGCTGCTCCAATTCCTTGATGAGGTGCGTAATCAGCTCGAAATCCTCGCGGTTCGAGGCGATCACCAGCGAATTGCTGCGCGAGTCGGTGACAATCACCGGCTTGTCTTCGGACAGGCCGCCCTCGCGGCGGATCTTGGATCGCCCTTCCCACAGATCCTTGATCTTGCTCGCCAGGTCCGCCGCCGTCAGGTTCTCCAGGTTGATGATGCGAATCTGTCCCAGATACTCCGGGTCCACGCCGTCCAACTGCTTGGTGAGCTTGACGATCTCCTCAAAGTTGTCGTCGCGGGCGATCACGATCAGGCTGTTGGTCCGCGTGTCGGGGATGATCACGATCTTTTCACGTTCCTGGGCGTTCGGGCCAAGCTTCTCTGCCGCTTTGTCGCGCTGGTCGGCGATCTTCTGGAGGACGGCGTCGGCGAGGTGCTTGGCGTCGGCGTGTTCCAACTGCACCAGCCGCGGTGGGAACTTGCTGGCATCCTGCTTCACGTCAACGGCCTTGATGATCTGCTCGACGAGCAGGATCTGCTGCGGGCGGCCGGAGACGATGATCGTGTTGCTGCGTTTATCCGCGACCAGACCGATCTTGTAGGCCAGCGCTTCGCCCGGCATGGTCGGCGAGATTCGGCCGGGGATGGTCCGGCCCGGCTGCGCGGCCAAGTCGCTCCCATCCGCGAATATGGCCTTCAGCGGGACCAGCAGCGAGTCGGCGTCGGCGTGCACCAGCGGATAAATCTTGACCAGCAGCTCGTCGGCCAGCGGGACCGAGTCCAGAATCTTGATCAGCTCGCCGATGGGCGCGAGGTTCGATTCGATGCTGGCCACGATGATCGAGTTCGTGCCTTCGTCGTTGAAGATCTTGATCGGCTTTTCGAGGTCGAGCGGCGTCAGCTCCTTTTCCTGCTTGCCCTTCAGGACGATCTGGAGCCGCCGAATCTGTTCCTTGGCCGCGGCGGCCTGGTCGCTGTCGGCCTGCAACATCTTGATGAGCACGGGGGCCATCTCACTGGCCTTCGTCTTTTCCAGCGGATAGATCGCCAGCTTCACGACACCGCCGGTCTTGGCCGTCGGCTCAACGTCGATCAGGTCGATGATCTTCTTGATCGTCTCCAAGTCCGACTTCGGCGCGGAGATGAGCAGCGTATTCGTGCGCGGGTCGGCCTTGATGTCAAAGAGGTCCCCGGTGACGCCCTGCCGCGTCGCACGGGCCTTGAACAGTTCCTTCAGCGTCGTTTCCGCTTCCACTGCCTTGATCGACTTGAGCGGGATCATCTCGATCATAAAGTCTCTCATCGACGGCTGATCCAGTTGTTTAATGATCTCCAGCACTTGAGGCATATTCTGCTCGGTGGCGGCGATCATGAGCGAATTGCTGCGGGCTTCCGGGATGATCGTGAGACGGTCCTCCGGGGCGATGGCGCCCCCTTTGGCCGGGGCCTTGATCTTCTCCCAGAATTGCGGAAGTTGTAGTGCCACGCCGCTGGCCTGGGCGGACTCGAGCTTGACAATCCTCATGACCGGCGTCGGCACCGGCTGGGCGTCCATCTGGCGGATGAACTCCTGGAGGATTTCCAGATCCTTCGGATCGCCGGTGAGAATGATGTTCCCGTCCGATGTGACTTCGACGCCCACGCCGCTTCCGGTAAGCCCGTTGAGATTACTGGCGGCGCCTTCCCCGGCCGGTTGCGTAGTCGTGCCGGCCAGCCCGGTGGCCGGTTGCGTGGTCGTGCGAGCCAGCCCGGCGGCCGGTTGCGTCGCCAGTGCCGCGCGAAGCGCATCCACGGACGGCTGGGGGGGGGCCGCGGGCATGGGAGGTTTGGTGGCCGCTGGCATGGCAGGCTTGAGAGCCGCCGGCGGAACCGCGACAGGTTTAGGCATTGCGGCGGCAACGGCGGCCGGCTGTTTTGCGGGGGCGGGGGCGGGGGCCGCGGCGGAGGCGGGTCGTGTCGTCACCGCCGGTTGCGTCGCCGCAGCCGGTTGCGTCGGCGCCGCTGCCGTGGGCTGCGTCTGACCGGAGGTCGCCGCCAACATCAGCCATAGATAAAGCATGGTCCTGCTCCTGTGCTCTTTCCACCCGGGCGTTCAACGCGAACAGCGGACCGAACAAACGGGTCCGCTACATCCGGTTGACCGCCAATACCCTTCTTTCCTTACCGCATGCTGCACACATATCTGTGAGACCGGCATATTGCCTGTCCACTGCGACCGAGGGTTGCTTAAAACGTCCGATAACTCATCTCTGACCGATAATCGGAGTTCACCATCTACTTATTTCGGTGACGCGGCCTTGTTCTGATTAATCACCTGTTCCAGAATCCGCTTCATGTCCGCCGCGGGAATGTTCTTGGTCTGAATCACCATCGTTTTCGACGTACGCGGCTCCGGACGGCGCAGCTTCTCCACCAGGTCGCGGACGGTCGGGAACAACTCGGGCGAGCCGGCCACCATCATGCTCGGGCCGCGCTCGTCAATGCCGATCATCACCTGGCCGGCGCGGTAGCCGGGATTCTGCCGGGTCTTGATGGCCTCCCCCTGGTTGATGGTCTGCATGATCTGCTCGGCGAGCGCCCGAACGTCGACTCCCCGACTGACCGGTATCACGTCAATCCCTGACAGTACGCTGGTTTTGGTATCCAGCTTACCGGCCATGGCTTCGATCAGGCCTAAATCGACCTTGCCGGCCCGCACCACCAGCGAGTTGGAAACATCATCCGACATGATCAGCGGGACCATCTCGGTCGAGGGCCGCTTGATGGACGAATCGGCGAAGATCCGCGTGAGCGTGGCGGCGAGCTGCGCGGCCGACGTGTTTTCGACTTTGATCATCTTCGGGGCCTCAATCCCCGGCTTCACATCGAGCTGTGCGACCAGAGACTTGACCTCGGGCAGTTCCAGTTCGGCACAGGTGACCATCAGGGTGTGGGTCGAACCGCGGGGGACGATGACGCTGGCCTGAGGCTCGCCGGTGCGGGTCATCTTCCGCTTGCTGTAAATCTCGTTGAGCGCCGTGGCCACATCCTGCGGGTCAGCATTGGCAATTTCGACCTGTGTGGTTCTTCGCTGAGTGTTACCCATCTTGTCCAGATCGAGCAGCATGGCTTCGATCTTTTTCATATTATCCGGGCTGGCGCTGACCACGATCGAGTTGGTGCCCGTCTCGGCCACCACTTTGACTTGCTCGATCTCCGACACGTTGCCGGTCTTGGCGAACGCCGCGGTGACCGCGCTGGTCGTCGAGCTGGGGTCGGCAAACTGGAGCGAGAAGACCCTGGTGGTTCGAGCCAAATCCGTGATGCCCTGCACGTCCGCTGTTTTCAACAACAGGTCGATGAGTGTCTTATTTTTCTCGCTGCACGTGACCAGCAATTGCCGCGTGGCGGGGTCGGGAACGATCGCCACCGCCTTGTCCGCCGGTGAAAGGCTGGGGACATTGGCCGTGCCGGCCGCAGTTGACTTGCCTTGGAAATATTTAATCAGCGTGTCCGCAATCTCGTCCACCTTCGCATATTTAATTGGAATCTGGTAGTCCTTGATGATCGTACTGATCGGCGCCTCGTACTTTTCCAGTGGGTCAATGATCGTAGCCTTGACCAGATCGATCTGGGCCTTGGTGCCGGTCACATAGACGACGTTGGTGTTGGGCTCGGCCACGGCGGTGGGCGGGGGCACGCCGCCGGGGAACTTGGCCACGTTGGGCGCGGTGTACAGGCTGTTGATCGTCGTGGCGACCGCAATAGCGTTACCCTTGATCAGACCGAACATGCCCGTCGTCGGCGTGGTGGTGTCGTCCGGCTTCACGTCGATATCCGGAAGCAGCTTCTGGACGAGCATCATCGCGGCGGGGCTGCCGCTGATGATCAGCGAGTTGGTCCGCACATCCGGCACCACCGTCGGGATTTCACTGCTCGATCCGCCCTTGAGCATCGTCAGCTTCTGCGTCACCATCTTCTGGAACATGTCGTAAACATCAGTCGCAAAAGCGTTCTTCAGCTTGAATATATGGATGTCCTGTTGGGTGATGGTATCAAGCTGCTTGGCGGTGGTTTCGATGGTCTTGAACACGTCGGGCGGGGCGGTGACGAACAGCAGCATGCTGTTGTCGTCACCCTCGATGGTGATCCGATGCCGTTCACCTTTCCCGCTGCTGCCCTTGGGGACGAAGATATCCCGCAGCTTTTCGGCCACGGACGTGGCCGTCGCCACCGCCAGCTTGATCTGCCGCGGCTCGGTCTTCTCCTGCACGCGCTTGTCCAGATCGCTGATGCGAGCGGCAATCATCGCCTGCTGCGCTTCGGGTGCCCACACGACGATTGTATTCGTGTCCGCGTCGGCGGTGATGCGCACCGCCAGCGGGCTGCCCACCGGCGCCTTCTCATCGGTGACGAAAATCTTGGCCAGCGTCGCGGCCATCTCCGGGGCGCTGGCGTGCTCGACGGGATACAACTGCACCTGGCCCGACGGTGTCGGGACGTCCAGAATGGCGATGATCTCCTTCATCTTGGCCATGTCGGATTCGAGCGCCCGGATGATCAGGCTGTTGGTGCGGGTGTTGGCCGAGATCCGCAGCTCCTGACCGCCCCGCGTACCGCCGCTGCCGCCGCCGGAGTATGGGAATCCAAACCCCCCGGACATGCCGCTGCTGCTGCTACCGCTGTCGGAGCTTCTTCGCCGGGTGCTCCCCTGAAAAACTCGCTCCAGCTCGATGGCCACCTTTTCGGCCTCGGCGTGCTTGAGCGGAACAGAGATGATCTGCATCGGCGTGTCGGCGTCCTCGAGTTTCTTGATCAGATTCTCGACCAGCTTCATGCCTTCCTGCGGAGCGGACACGATCACGCTGTTGGTCGTCGGATTCGATGTGATGGTGATCTCTTTCGAGGGGTTGATCTTCAGCCGCCCATGGCCCTCCTGACCGGGGACGCCCTCCAGACCCTCGATCGTGCCGGCCGTCATATCCAGCATCTGCCGCTGGAGTTCTTCCATCATCGCCGCCTGCTGATCGAAGCTGCCGCCGTAACCGCCGCCGGACGAGCGGCCGCGATAGGAGGAGCGCCCGAAACCGCCGCTGCCGCCGAATCGCGACCCCGACCCGTCTTCGATCTTCAGGATCGCCTTGAGCGACTGCTCGACGTCGTAGGCGACCAACTTCTTGAGCGTGAAGACCTTGATATCCACTGGCGGGCGGTCGCCCGGCCGGTCGATCTTCAGGATCAGGTCGGCGATGGGGCCGAAATCCTCCTCGTTCGCGCGGATGACCAGCGTGCGGGTCCGCGAATCCGGGAACACGCGGATGCGATCGCCCCCGCCGGCGGCACGTTCGGCGCCTTCCTTGTCTTCTTTACCTTCTTCCTTTTCGCGGCGCCGGCGGCGCGTCGATCGCGTATCCTCTTCTTCGTCTTTGTCCTTGTCCTTGTCCTTCGTTTTCTTATCATCCGCGGCCGCTTTGGCCGGCTGCGGCTGGGCCGGCTGCGGAGGTTGACCCGCGCGGGCGGCGCCGGCGGGCTTGTCGTTGAACATCTCCTCCAGGATCGCGGCGGCAATATTCACGTCCACGTGATTGATGGTGAACACGCGGATGGGCCGCGTCGCGTCCGGCGCGCCGAGCTTCTCGAACTCATCGATCAAACTCTCCATCTCCGTGTGGATTTCCTTAACCTGCGGAATCGGCCCGCTCACGATAATATTGCCCGTTTCTTCGTCATATTGGATCCGGACCTCGTTGTCATCGAACGAGGGCGCTGCCGCGGTCACCGGTTGCGGCATCGGGGCGGCAACCGGCGCGGCGGGAGCCGGTGCAGCAGGCGCCAGCGGAGGAGCCGCCGCCGGTGTCTTCTGCATGGCGGGATTCGCCGCGACCGCCGCTGATGGCGGCGCCGCCGCCGGCTGAGGAGGCACGGCTGCGGGCTGAGGGGCCGCCGCCGGTTTCACCGGCGCGGCAGAGACAGCCGCGGCGGGCATCGTCGATGGACGCGCGGGCGTGGAAACCACGGCTGCCGGCGCCGGTTGCGTGGTTGCCGCGGGACGCGTGGCCGTTGCCGGTTGCGTAGCCGCCGCCGGGTGGGTTGAAACCTGCACGATCGCTATTTTTTCGAGCGAAGCGCGCAGGTGGTGCAGGGTATTCGGCGGAACGAACGGCGACGCCGGCTGCGTGCTGATCGGCGTTTCCGCCGTGATTTCCCTCGGAGCGATCAACTCCAGCGGATTCTTCTTGACCTGCTGCTTGCGATTCATCGGCTCGGCGTGGATCTTGAGGCCGGGCGGCGCCTGATGAACCAGCGCATCAACGAGGGCGGTCGCCTGCGCGCCTCCCTGAACCTGCTTGACGAAAATTCCCCTGGGCACCTGGAGCTTCATCTTCTGTATTTCTTCAAGATACTCGTCGACCATCTTGAAGTACTGAGGTTTGCCCGTGACGATGATCTGGTTGGCGAATGGGGCGCTCTTGACCCAGGGCGAATCGAAGCCGATCACGTCCATGAGCTGGCGGTCCAGAACCTTCGCGATCTGATCCACCTGCCCGGTCACCTTGTAGATCATCGTGATCTCGCCGTACTTGTCCGGGGCGCCCAGGGGCGTTCCCTTACCCGCCGGTTTCACCGTCTCCGCCATCTCCGCCAACGACTCTTTCGTTCTGATCAGTTCCTCGATCAGCGGGAACTTCTCTCCCGGTGCCGCGACGAACACCCGGTTGTTGAAGTCGGCTTTGACCGTAACCGTCCCCGAGCCCGAGCTGCGCTTGACCCGCGAATCCCCGAAATCACTTCCACCTCCGCCGCCGACAATCTCCTCGATCGTGCTGACCACGTCATAGACGTCGGCCTTCTTGATCTCGAACACTTTGAACATGATGCCTTCGGGCACGGCGTCTTTATCGAGTTCTTTGGCGAGCTGTTCGGCCTCGAAAACTTTCTTATCCGGGCCGCGCAGAATGATCGAATTGCTCGCGTCCACGGCTGAAACCTGGAGCGTGTCCGCCCCGGCGGATCCGCTGCTGCTGCCCCGGCCGCTGTAGTAGTCGGAGAACCCCCGACTCGAACGATAGCCGAACCCCGACCCCGACGACCCGCTGCCGCCGCGCTTCTCCATCATCTGCTCGATCACCGGGGCGATCTCCGAGGCCTTCGCGTTCTTGAGCTTCAGCATGCGCAGCGTGATCAGCTCACCCGGTTGATCGAACTCTTTCACAAGCTGCTCGACCAGCGGCATCAGCGGTTCGGGCGCCGCCACCATCACCTTGTGCGCGGTCGGGTGGGCGGTGATCTGCGGTGGCGGTGAGGAGTACGATCTGCGGGCGCCGCCGCCGGCTGATTGAAGCTCTTCAAACTTGGCCGCCAGCAGCGGCTGGACCATGTCCACGATGTCTTCCGGCCGGCCCTGCTTGACGTCGAAATTCCGGATGACGAAGGTCATGTCTTTCGACTGCTTGGCCTTGGCGATCTCCTGGACCTTCGCGTCGATCTCCGGCATCTTTGACGACGGCGCGGAGACGAACAGCAGGTTGCCGCCCGGATCGCCGATGAACTTGATCGACGACGTGCCGGACCCTCTGCCGTAACGCCCGCCCGGATTGAACAAATCACTGAGGTTCTGCGCGATCTGATACGTACCGTTATAGTCGGACGACTCGATGGTGTACGTGCGGATTTCGTTGCCCTTGGCCGGATCGGTGTCGATCTCCGCGATCAGCTTTTCAATCTCAGCCATCTTGGTCTTGGGCGCCAGCACGGTGACGCCGTTACTGGTCTGAGCGATCTTGACGCCGGGGGCACTGCCGGAGTTGCCCCGGCCATAATAGTTGCCGCCGCCGCCCTCGCCTTCCGGGAACATGGCCATCAGCGCGTTATGCAACTCGAAACCGGCAATATGCTCCACCGTAAAGTTTTTGCGGATGTATTCCTTGGCCGCGTAGTCCTGATCGATCCGCTTGGCAAGGTCTTCGGCCTTCTTGAAATCTTCCGGCGAGGCGGACACCAGCAGGCGGTTGCTGACCGGCTCGGCCACTACGTTCACCGGAACCGTCGGCGCCCCGCGCTCGCCGCGGAAGCTGTAGCGGTCCCGCTGCCCTTGCCCGAACAGCTCTTCGATTTTGTCCTTCACATACGTCGCATCCGCGGTGGTCAGTTGAATCGCCTTCAGCTCCGCACTGTCTACCGCGCTCGGCTGATCCAGTTCCTCGATCAGCTTGCCGACTCGCTTCTGCACTTCATCCGTGGCGGTCACCAGCAGAATGTTCGACTGCTGATCGGGCTGAAACGACGGGGCATCCGGATCGTCATATCTATGGCGACTGCTCCCCCCGAATGACTGCTGGAGCATGTTGGAGATGGTCACCGCGCTGGCGTATTTGAGGTGATAGGTCTTGGGCGCGCCGCGGACCTGGCTGTTGCTGTCGATTTCCTTGATCAGCCGGTCGATATCCGGCCACATCTCCTGGCGGCAGACAACGATCAGGCTCTTGGACGGATCGTCCGGGATGAACCGCGGCAACGTGCTGCCTTCGCCGCCGCCGCGATAGTAACGACTGCCGCCGCCGCCCTGTTTGGAGTAGCGGTCCCCCAGCATCTGGGAGAGCAGGGTCGGCGTGCTGTTGGCCAGGTGCACCAGCCGCTCGATGGCCCCGGCATCCGGGTCCACATCCAGAGTCTCAATCAGTTTCCTGGCTTCCTCCAGTTCCTTCGGCTCGCCGCTGATCACCACGCCCTTGTCCGACGACCGATCGGCGACGGCCCGGAAGACGATATCACCCGCCTCCTGACCCTTCACCCGCGAGCCGATGGTACTCGTCAGGATCTCCGCCACGCTGTTGCCCTGTGCAAACTTGAGAGGCACATACTGGTGTTCACCTCCACCTTTGGGCGGAACATCCAGCATCTCGACGTATAACTTGACGAAAGCCATCTCCTCGGCCTCGGCCTTGACCAGCAGGCTGTTCGAGCTGGGCACCGGAACGATGACCGCTGACGTTCCGGTGGTCATCATCTGCCCCGGCGGCTGGACCGGCGGGCGAACGTTCGGGTTGTTCGGCTGAGGCGGCTGAGGAGTCGGGTTGGGCACGAACACCCGCTGGCCCAGCAGATTGCGAAGGATGCCCGCCACCGTGGATGGAACCGCATACTTGAGCGGGATCAGCTCGGCCTTTTTGCCCACCAGGGTGGGCTGATCGATGTATTCGTCCAGATACTTCTTAACCAACTCGTGATTGGCTTTGGTCGCCCGCACCATGATCTTCTGCCGGCCGCCGTCCTGGATATCGACCACATCGGCGGTGGAGCTGCCCGGATTCTCCATCTGAGCCTGTTGCTGCTGACCGGGCTGCATGGGGGGGCCCGCGCGCGGCGGCATCCGTGGAGGCGGCGTCGAGTTCACGGTGCCCCCTCCGGCACTGGGAGGAGGCATCATCATCTGTAGCAACGGGATCACTTCGCTCGGCTGCGCATATCTCAGCTCGTACGACACCCAGGACCGGCCGTCGTCCACCCGCACATCGTTCCTATCCAGATCGATCAACTGCTGTTCGAGGTAGTAAACAAAGCCTTTCATCTCCATTTGATTCGTACCCGGCAGCACCGTAATCGTGGCCGTGCTGGGAGGCACGATGTCCATCGCGTGTTGCGCCAGCACGTCGCACGGCCGAGACTTCGGCTGATAGGTCAGCGAAGCCACTTCCCACAGCGGGAGCTTGGCTGCGCGGTATGCCTCCAGAGATTTGAACCGCCGCTCCGGCAGGATATGCCGATACCACTCCGTCAGCGGGCGGATGTAAAGATAATTCTGCTGGCGAACCATCCACAGATTCATCTCCACGATGATTTGGTTGAAGCCGGTGAGGGCCTCATCGTACGTGAGCAGCTTGTTGCTCTGGAACGAGATCAGCCGCGCTTTTGCGTTTTGATCGATAAACGTCGAATCCAGCCCCACGACGGGCAGCCCGCTCATCTCCGCCAGGTCCTGGCAGGCCTTCTCCAGCGGCGTCTTGCTCCAGGTGAAAAAGTACGGTCGTTCCTCCGGCGGCAACCAGAAGAACTCTTTCTGCTTGACTTCCGGCGCGCCGGTGGCCGGATTCACCGACACACCGGGCGGCTGCGGTCCCGTCAGGGCGGGCGCCGGCGCTACAGCGGGATTCGGATTCGGCATCGCCGGATTCAGCGGAGGCACGGGTTGGGGACCACTCGCCAATGCGCGGCGGGCCGCCTCCAGCTTCATCTCGACTTCCTCCGCACTGACGTCGCGGAGTGCGTTGGCTTCGAGCTTGACCTCCTCCGGCATCGTCGTCGGACCCGCAGCGACCACCGGGGGGCCGGCCATCGGAGTGCCCGGCGGTTGCGCCGTGGTTTGCTGTTTCTCGGCTTCGACGGCCAGCGACGGCGGAGTCACCGGGACGACTGGATTGATGATTCTCGGTAGGGCTGGCTGAGGCGTCACCGGCGGTGTCATCTGGGGCGGCAGTGTCGGCGGCTGTGCCGGCTGTGCCGGACCGCCGTCGGTGGGCAAATGACGGCTGATGGGAGGACGCACCGGCGAGTGCACGGGTTGCCCCGGCGGCAGATTCACCGGCGGCTGCATCTTCGGCAGACCGGCCGGCTGCGTCGCCGTGGGCGAGCCCGGCCCGTTCGGCTGATTGATGGGCGGGGCGGAATTGCCCGGCCTCAGCGGGAATTTCCGCGAACGCAGACCTTCACTCGGCTTCGGATGTGGACGCTGTTGTTGCTGTTGCGGCTGCGGCCCGCCCGCGGCGGGTTGCTGGGGCTGCTGCTGTGCGGACACCGCGGCCAGCAGAAACCCTGCCAGCATCGCGCCGACCACCCACGACATGCGGCTTTTCATGAGAGTCCATCCTTTTCCAGTTTCTAGTCTCTAGCCCGGTCCCGCACTTATACCCGCCGACCGGGCCTCCAGTTTCTTAAATTCGTGATACACTTCCGGCTGCTCCTGTTCCGTAAGCGGCTGGAATTGCTGCAACTGCGCCCCGATATGGTGGAATCGCAGCGCGCCGTTCAACTCCGTGACCGCTCCCTTCGGATGTACCAGCACCAGCGTCCCGCCGAACATCTTGTCGCCCACTTCGATGCGTGTATCGGGCAAAGGAGGCGCAGGAGGAGCAGGATCCTGCGCTTGCGTCATGAGCACCGCCTGCTGACAGCGGGCCGAACTGATGACACGGACGAGGACCATGTTGCCATCCGACGGCGGGGGAGGGGGGGGCGGCGCTGTCGGACCCGGCGGCGGAGGAGGACCGGCGATGGCTGGCGCCGTGGTGAAACTCCACACGTCGCCGGTGGTGGTGCCGCCCTCGTTGACCTCGTCGATCCGCCAGTAGTACGTTGTGCCTGGCGAAAGCCCGGCTCGCGGCATGCTCGTGTTGGGCTGCGATCCAGCGGGCAGGCCCGGCGGGCTGTTGCCCCATAAGATCTGATGCGTCTGCGCGTTGTCACCCGCCTTCCAGGTCAGCGTCAACGGCTGGTTGTACGCGATATCCTTGGCCTGGTGCGGGGGATTCGGCGTGCTCGCCTTGCCCGGCTGCGGCGGCGAGTACGGCTCCCACATCTTCTTGTTCACGATCGGATCGTAATGGGCAAGCTCCGCAAAATCGGTGCGATCGACGGGCGTCCGCTTCTCGCCGAGTTTGGCCGGCACGATCGACTTCACCATGGCGTTCGACGGCAGAATCAGCGTGTCCAGTTTGGCCGTCATCTTCAACAGGCCCTTCCTGGACTTGCCCCCGACCTGCGCCAGACTCAACGATTTGCACCGGATGGAATAGGGCTGGCGATACAGCTCGAATAGGAATTTAACGACCTCGTTTATCTGGCCTTCAGCGATCACCGTACACGGCAGCACGCTCACGCGGTTCTTCTGCCACACCGTCGCCATGCCCACGTCGACTTTTTCTTTCGTCAGCCCCGCTTTCTTCGTCAGCTCATACAGGTCATCGCGCAGGTGGCGCTTCGCCTCATTGGGGTCCATCGAGAGCGTCTGGCTGCCGATCTCCAGCCATCTTCGCTGTCCCTCCCGCGCGGCCGATCGTTCGGACTCCACCTTGCCGAGCGTCTGCTCCAGCTTGGCGACCTGAGCGCGCTGATTGTTGAGTTTGCCCATGTAGCTGTTCTTCACCGTGCGCAAGGCGAACAAGGCGGCGATGCCGCCGACGGTGATGATCAGGATTTTCTCGCGCTTGATCATGGCTCACGAACCGTCGTCAATGCCTGGCCCTGGGCTGAGGCGCCAGCGCACTGATCTGAAGGAAAACCTCGTCCTTCACCGGGTATTTCGGTTCCTTGTTCTCGTCCGCCTTGCCGAGCGTCGCGAAGAACAGGGGCTTTTTCTTCTCGTCCTTGATCTGGCTGGCGGCCTCGGCCAGTTCGCCCGCCACCTTCTCGTCCGCGGCGGCGATCTCGAAGGTGATTTTGCCGGATTCGTTGAAATCCATCTGGGTCAGGTACGCGTCCTGGTTCGTATCGAAAATCTCTTCCGCAAACAGGCTCAGCGTATCCAGCCAGATCACGTTCTTTTTCTGCCAGTCATCCACGTCGGCGAGCTGCTTGGTCAGCTCCTCGCGGTCCTTCTTATCAACGTTCGCGGCATTGATGCGCACGTTCAGGTCTTCAACACGTGCATTGTTGCGGCGAATCGGCGTATAAGCCGCCACCGCGCCGGCCGCGACGAACAGCCCGATCACTACCGCCACCATCGGGACGCGCTTCACGCGCTCCCGCGCCGCGGCCTCCGGCTCCTTGGGATGCAGGAAGTTGAAATAGTTGAGGCTCTCGCCGGGTCCGCACAACGCCAGGCCGATCACCGCGCTGAACGGCGCGGCCGATTCGCCCTTGCCCGCCCGCCAGCGCAGCGCCGGCGGCGGCTCAAAGATGCTCGTCGTCGAGCCGAAGCGGCGCTCGAACGCCGCCACCACCTCCTCGTTCAGCCCGCCTGTTCCCGCCAGCAGAATGCGATCGACGCGAGCGCCCGGATCAGTCGCGCGATAGGCTTCCACGGTGCGGCTGACTTCGACCAGCAGAGCGTCCATGGCGCCGATCGGGGGGGCGGTGTCCTCTTTGAATGGGATCGTGGCGTCACCCGGCGATCGAGCCGGAGCCGCCGCGGCGGGAGCCGCGGCGCCGGTAAGCCCCTCGGGCGGGATCGACACCGATGCCGCCCGCGAATACACCAGCCGCCCGTCGCGAACCACGTTGATCTCGGTCATGTGCGGGCCGACGTCCACCATCAGCGTCCGGCCCGCCGCCGCCCCCGCTTCCGACTTCACCGCCACGAGGTTCGCGTACGAACGCAGCCCGATGCGATCGAGCTTGAGCCCGGCGGCGGCGATGATCTCCACATACCGGTCGATGATGCTGCTGCGAACCGCCGCCACCCAGGCGTCGCACGTGCCGGCGGCCTGATCCTCGCGCATCACCGCGAAATCGATCACCGCCTGGTCCTTGTTGAACGGCAGCTCGCGCCCGATCTGGATCTGCACCATCGCCGACAGCTCGTCCACCGTGCCTTTCGGCAGCGTCAGCATGTTGAGCACGGCATCCTGCCGCGGCACGTCCACGATGGCCCGCCGCGTGCGGATGCGATGCTCACCCAGTGTCTTGCGAATGAACGCGCCGAACGCGGCCGGCTCGCGGACGTCCACCTCCGGCGGGATCGCCGCGAGGACGGCGTTGCGCACCTGCACGCCCGAGCGCGAAATGTTCGCGTTGAGCAAGCGCAGGGAACGCTCGTCCCAGTCGATGCACAGCGTATCGCGATCAGTCATCGGTAAACGCAAAGCCCTGACTCCTCTTATCGTCGCGGACCGGGAACCCGATCCCCAGCGACGTGATGTCGCGATAGTATTTGATCTGCGACAACTGGCCGCGCATCTCGATCACCACCTGAATCCGCTTGGCCGCGCCGGTGTGATCGGCAAAACCGATCGCTTCGACCGTGAACTGGATCGAACGCGTGGTCACCTGGTTGGAGACCAGCGCGAACGTCTCCGGATCGAGCGCGCCGCTGGTCACCAGCCACGCGGTGGTCAGCTTCTCGGTGCCGCTGATCTGCTCGCGCTTGGCGGCGATGGCTTCCGCTTTATCAAAGTCCAGGCCGGGAATCGTACTCAGCACGATCGGCGAAGCCGTATTCACGTTGATCAGTCCGGCCATGGCCGGCATCGGCGTCGCCGTCAAACGGTCCATCAGCGCCGGCAGATCCTGCGTAGCCACCGGGCTGATGATCGGCGTACCCTTATGCTTCTTGCCGCTTCCGCCGGAGCGGCCGGTATTCGACTGGCCGCCGGAGCCGGGCTGACCTGTACCGCCCTTACCGTCACCCGATTTCTCATCCCCTTTGCCGTCCGTCCCGGCTGTATCACCTTCGTCCTGGCCGTCGCGCGAGCTGTCGTTGCTTCGTGAGCCGCCGTTGTCCCGCGTGCCGCCGCCATTTCTGGAATTTCCATCACCGCTGGAGCTGTCGCCGTCGCGCGAGCCGCTACGGCTGCGCGAGCCGTCCCGCGAATTGCTGCCACTCCGGGAACTGCCGCTGTCCCGTGAACTGCCCGTATCGCCGGAATTGCCGCCAGCAGTCGAATCGCCGCTCTTATTCTGATCCTCATCCTGGCTGCCGGAGGTGCCGCTACTGCGCCTCGGCCGGCGGCTCGAACCGCCCGATGATGACGAGTCACCGCTGCGGCTCCCGCCACGAACGCTTTGCTGGCGGCGGGCCTCATTCTTGTCGCGACTCCGCGTATTCTCATCGTTCGCATCATTACCGTTATTGCCGTTGGAATTGCCGTTCCCATTGCCGGTTCGGCTGTTGCTGCTTCCATTTCGATTGTTGTTGTTATTATTATTGTTATTATTATTATTGTTACTGCCGCGATTGGATCCATCGTTCGAGTTGTTGCCGTTTCGGCTGCCGGTCGTGCTTCGCCCGTCGGCCGTGTCAGTCCCACTGCGATCGTTCCCCGTGCCGGTTGTATCCCCGGTTCGATCGTTACCCTCATCCTCATCCGCTGCGTCGGCATCCTCTTTTTCGTCGTCGGATGAACCCTCCTCGCGAACCTTTCCCGCCCGCTTCAGCTCGCGCACGTAATTCCGCCACGCCTTGTCGTAATTCGAGCTGCCGTCCTCGAAAACCTGTAACCCCATCAGCTCGCCCACCGACTTGAACTTGTACCCGCGCGCCTGGGCGTCGGCTATGAATTGAATAACCGTCGGACTGATCTCCTGGATGATGTGCTCCGGCAGCTTGTCCACCGCGCTGAACCGCGTCAGATTGATGTCCAGCCGCCGCTTGTTGTCGTTGCCCATGTTCCAGTCCCAGGAATAGACCGTCACCAGCGGCAACAACCCGCGATCGAGAAGCCCGTCGCCGTCATCCGGCGGAAACGCCCCTTCCGGCCCGTCGTCCTCGTTCGCGTCCAGGTAGCCGTTGCGATTGTAATCCTCTCCATAAAGGATTCGGCCGTTGAAGCCTTTTACCATCAACAACTCTTCCACGGTTTCCAGCGGGCGGTTCTTGGACTTGTACGGCGGGTCCCGCGTCACGTAATAAGAACTCTCCGCGCCAAACGGCGAGACCGGCTCGTCGTCCTTGTCCCGCCAGTCGATCAGCGCGTCGGCGAGCTGCTGCGAGGTGATGTTCTCATGTTTCTTCAATTGATCGAACAGCGCGAGCAACTGCGCCCGCGACGCGGTGTTGAGATTGATCTTGCCGGCTTCGTCGGTGAGGCCGTAGCGCATCTTGGCGGTTTGACCTTCGATCCGGTAGGAAACGATGCTGAACCGCCACGCCGGCCGGCCCGGCACCGCCTCCTGATCCGCCAGGCTCTCCGAGCCGCCGACCTTATCCGGCGCCCACACCAGGATGCGCCGGAACGCCTTCGGGTTGTTATACCATTGGTCCATGTCGATGCGCAGATCGCGCAGGACCTTGATGACGCGGTCAATCCCGGAATCGGCGGCCATCCGCGCCTGCTGAAGATCGCGCTCGGCGGTCACCGCCGACAGTTCCGCGCTCCTCTGGAACGAAAAACTGGCCCCCAGCAGCGCCAGCAGCGCGATGATCACCAGCACCACGATCAGCAGCATGCCGCGTCGGCGGAATTGCGGATTGTTTCGGCGCGCATTCCAATCCGCAATCGGCAATCGGCAATCCGCAATAGAACGCGAAGCGTTCATCACTCGCCTCCCATCTGAAGGCTCGTGTTGTTCTTGACGCCGTACTTGCGCGAACTCAGCAGCGACTGATCCGCCTGCAAGAGATAAATGATCAGCGTGAAGCGATCGGGATGATACTGGCTCCGCTTCTGCCGCTCGTCCATTTTGCTGAGTTCGGCGATGATTTGTTCTTCATCCTCGGGTGCCACGCGCTCGCGACCGATGGTGACCTTGACCGCCTGCGGCAGAGCGTGATCGCCCTCCCCGCCCGCTTCTCCCATCTGCTCGGCGGTTGTCTGCCAGCGGTCCCGCCATTCCGCACCATCGTAATACTCGAACCTGACGTACTTGACTTCCGGGGCGATCAACTCGCGATCGACCGGCATCGCCGCTCGCGCAACCGGATCCTTGGACTTGTCCTCTTTGCCGCCCAGATCCGTCTCTTCCGTGGTCTTGATCACGAACTTCGGATTGGGATCGAACGTCCGCTGCTCCGACCGCAGCAGCCCGTGACAGATCTTCACGTCTTCGTCGTCCTTCAGCTCTTCGTCCCAGATCAATTCATACGTGATCCGCCGAATATCGAGCTGCCCCGGCGGGAGCTGATCGTGCGGCCCATGCTCGTCGAACGCGTATCGTTCCGGCATGGTCGCGCGGATGATCGTGATCTTGTCATGCGTGCCGCCGAAGCCGATGCCGTCGCCCGGCATGATGTCCGTCGTATGCCGGATCTCGTCCCCGATGCGTTCGAGAATCGAATGCGCCAGCATGGCATCGCGGGCGATTTCACGTCCGGCCTCGCGCGCCTCCAGCGTCGTCTTGTAGAACCCGAACACTCCGGAAAGCAGCATGATCATCAGCGTCAGCGCGAGGATCGCCTCGAGCAGCGTGAACGCGCGCCGGGCCCGGCTCCTGCCGCGTCGCTGATGTTCGTGACTGCCGCTCATCCTGAACTGCCCTTCTACCTTGACGATCGCCGCGGGCGGCGGCCCGTGGGCCCCTGATCCGGATTCTGGTCGGTGTTGTTGTTTCCATTGCGGTCGCGGCTGCGGCGATTCCGCAGCGGCCGCCCGCCGTTAGACTCATCCGAATTGGCGCCGTTATCGCCGGTCCGGTTTCCACTATCGCCATTGCCGCCTTGCTCGTTGTTGCCCGACTGATTGTCACTCGGCCGGCGGCCGCCTCGCCGAGTCTCACTCCCGCCGCCCTGATCGCTGCTCCCGCTATTTCCGTTGTTGCCGGTCCCGCTCGAATCGTTCGAGTTGTTGTTTCCGCGATTGCTGCCGAATCGGTCACCGCTCCGGCCGCGGTTACTATTCCGGCTGCGGTTACTATCATTTCCTCCATCGCTCGTCTCACCGTCGCGTCCGCTGCCGTTGCCCGTGCGGTCGCCGCCGGAACGGCTGCCGCCATTGCGCGTCGAATCGCTGGTCCCATCTCGACCGCCATTTGACCCTGCGTCGCTGCGGCCGCCCGTGCCGCCGCCGGTGCCCCCGGGGTCGCCTCCACCGTCCATGCCGCCCGGACCACCGGCCCCGCCGGAAGCTCCCCCCTTCCGCCCGTCGCCGCCGCCCATGCCCAGCATTTGTCGCAGCGCTTCCTCGTCCATCGGGCCGGTCATCGAGCCGCCGCCTCGCCCGAGGAACTTTTCCAGAAAATCGGACACCAGCGCGAACTGATCCGGCGGCAGATTCGCCAGCATCCGCGGATCGAACTGCTCCATGTTGGTGAGCGAGCCGAGCGCCGCCAGAATTTCAGCCAGCCCGCCCGCGCCGGCCGCGCCGCCGGCTCCCCCGGCTCCGGCACTCGCACCGGCGCCCGCACCGGCGCCTCCGGTGCTGGCGATGGTGTCAGCCGCGTCGCCCGCGGCGCCGCCCGCGCCGGCGCCCGTACCGGTAACTGCCTCGTTCAGACGCTCCAGTTCCTCCTTGGTCAGCCCGAAATCCCGCGCCAGGTCCACATCCGCCGGCACCGGCAGCAATCGATACGTCGTCTGAATGATCTTGGTCCCCTCATCTTCGATGTCCAGATCGCGGTCCGGATTGGCGATCTGCGATTCGACCTCGCGCGGATTAAATCCGATCTCCAGCGTCAGCATGTTGAACTGGTTGATCTCCGTCGGACGCACCGTCACCCGCCACGAGTAACC
>CAYLLT010000035.1:0-47548 GCA_964384465.1 uncultured Planctomycetales bacterium
GTCCCGCCCGGCAGGCGGGACCTACATCACGTCCCGCCCGGCAGGCGGGACCTACTTCGCCTCGCGGACGAACTTCAGGAACGCCTCTTCCCATTTAGCGACGGTCTTCTCGGGGCCGACCATTTTGACATACCAGGGGCGATTCCCCGCGACGATCTCCGCGGCGATCATCTTAAACCCCGGCTTGTTGGGACCGGGCCGCATCGTGTCGCGGTAGGCGCCGGAGAGTTCCACGATGGTTGTGGGATGGCTCGTCCCTTCCTGCGATCGTTTCTTGACCGCATCCGCACACGTTGTGCCCTCGGTCAGGCCGAACTGTCCGCACCACCGGTTGATGTTCATTTGCAATGGCACGAGCGTGCCCAGCGACGAGACGGTCACCTCGGCGTCGTCGGAATCACCCTCCACCTTGGGAAGCGTATAAAGCTGCGAGATCATTGCGCGAGCCGGCTTGCTCACCCATCCCTCGGGGGCGGTAAACTTCAGATTCCCGTCGGAGGCTCCGGCCGGCCCGGTGGTGGTCGGCGCGGCGGCTGGCCTATGGGGAGAGGTCATTCCCGGATGTGCCGGTGCAGCAGCGCCGTGAACGGATGGTTGCGTGTCTGTGCCCCTCTCTGCGGCCGGCGCGGGCGACTCGAACACCGGCGCCTCGCGCGGTTGAACCGCCGGCGGCGGAGCCTCCTTTTCGCAGCCACTCCATGAGAAAAACGTTAAACCCGCGAACATGACCGAAATAATCATCATTCTCATCATTCAGCTCCAAAAAAGATTGCGGCCGGGTAAGGGTAACAAAAGCGAAGCTTTTTGGGAATCAAGCCCCGTCATCCTGTTCTTCATCGAATGACCGTAAGACGCGGGTCCGGGGATGTCAGGTTGTTTGTCACCCCCGCGCATGAATCACGCACCTCTCGTTAAAAACCCTACACGGATTTTTTCAATCGTCGCAAACAATATCCGCTTAACCAACGCGAGGGAAGCGGTAATTGCATCTCTGTGCGCGGGTCAGGACGTTTCCTCGACCGCAGCTTTGCGTGGAGGCAAAATGGTTTAGCGGCCGATAAACAACAAAATCACAGTTTTTACTTGACAATGACAGGGGTTATCGGTTCTAAAGAGTACCATTGCCTTTCGTTTTTGGCCCCGGTGCGTGGCCGGAGCCGCCCAATCGAGAACGAGTTTTAAGAGGAGATTCTCATGTTCAAGCGCGCTGTTTGTGTACTGGCGGTTCTGTTGTCAGCTACGGCTGTCTATGCCGCAGGTGCCCATAAACTCAACATCATCCCATTACCCTGTTGCGGTGACCCTTTTGAAGGCCCGGAGGCGGACGGTGTCGCCATCCTGCACTACCGAGCAGTCCAGAACGAAACCACAATTCAGATCATGTTCACCGGTTTCAAGCCCAACAACGTTTATGATTTTGAACTGTTCTCCCCGTACCCGGAGACCGCCCCGCGAGGCAGCAACTGCGACCTGTTCACCGACGGCGCTATCGTGACGGATGACAAAGGGAGCGCTCACTTCAAGGGCACCATTCACGGCGTCGATTGGAGCGACAGCGAAATCCTGTTCTTCCAAGATCCGTCAGGTTGCACATTTACGGACGACAACACCCGCGCTGCCGCGCTCGACCAGCCGAACATAGAGCCATGACGGGTGCAACGGACGCGATCGGACCGCGGGAGGAAGGAAGCGATCGCGACGGGACTTCATATGATCGCGGTCTTCCGTCATCAGGCGGATGGCCGCGGTCTTTTTAATTCACGCCCTGCGTCCAGCCGCCGGGCGTGATGGTAAACTGCGCCGGCGCCTCGAAGCCCGGCGGCGGATCGTCGTAGTATGTTTGCCGGTAAGTAAGATCTAGGGTGCCTGAGGTCGTGAGCGTCGAGCCAATCACCAGGACGCCATCGATGGTCACATAGGTGCTGGTGGTGAGGGCACCCGAGATATACACGAGCCCTTTGATGAGCGAGGGATACGTATCCAGCTTGTCGGTATTCGTCGAGCCGCTGTACGCGGCGCCGTCCGGATTGAAGTTGATATTTCGTGAGCTCTCACTCAACACCGTGTTGGTGTAGTTCAACTGGCATGCGCCACTGACCAGAAGAACGGGATAGTTGGCGACGGCGGGTTCCCAGGCGATCGAGTTCCTGATCTCCGAGTCGCTTCGGGGATTGATCAGCACCAGCGTACCGATGATACGGGCGTACTCGATCCTGAGTTGTTGTCCGCCACAATTGATGACATATATGCCTTTCGGGTTGGTCTGCGCTCCGTAGGGATTGATGCTGGGGCTGATCACCACGTCCTGGATGTCCGCGCTTGGAATGCTGCTGAAGTTGATGGCGGTCCCGTGGTTGACGTAATAATCGAATACCGTGGATGGCGGCATGACCCGTGCAGCGACGGGTGCGGTCGTACTGCCGTTGTAGGCGCCGCCTGTAATAGTCGAAGCGGATTCGGCGTTGCAGTTTACCGTCGAGCTGGTGGCCGTGCAGGTGCCGTTGGTGCTTATGGTCATACCGGTCTTCTGCACGGTCGCGCTGTTCAGCGTGATGCTCCCGCCGGCATCCAAGGCCACCTGCACGCAGGACAGCCCCTTCTGCACGGAGGTGATCAGCACCTGCATCTTGTGGCGGGCGAGGCCCTTCATGCCGATGCCGGTCAGGAGCAGCGGCTCGTTACCGGAATCCGTGAGGTCCCCGTCCGTGGGGTCGATCCCCTGAAGTGTAAAAGTGCCGCTGCCGATGGGCTGGTTGATTCGCCAGTCGCCGGTCGAGCGGGTGTATCGCCAGTTGGAGTCGTTGTTGATGATGTACAGGCCGTTCTCGATGGCCGAGCGGGCATAGAATCTGGCTTCGGTCAGATCGTTGGTGCCGTTTGCGGCTTGCCGCTGGATGCGGTTGACCGTGAGCGTCGAGACGCCGATGAGCGCCAGCAGCGTGGCGCTGCCCAGCACGAGAAGATAAACCGTTCCGCGACGACGATGATGCAGACGTCTCATGCTTGACCCTCTGTCGGGTCCGCTCTGCGGACCGATCGATGCGGTAAGGTCCGCACAGCGGACCCTACTTCTGCATGGCCTTGCTCACTGGAAACTGAAGTTATGGTTCATCCTGACGGCGACCAGCGTGGCCACCGTGACGTTATTGTGCGCGACCGTGATGGTGATCCTTTTCGCCCCCGAATCGGTTATCGAGGTCTGATTGAAATTGCTGGGGTTGACGTATACCACGGTGACGCTGCGGGTCCAGCCGGTGGCATTCGGGATGGTCGTCCCGTCACGGTATTGTGGCGTTGAATTGGTCAATCCGTCGTAGTCGTCCACGTCGTCGAACAGGAGCCGGTTTATGCTGCCTATTTCGGCGCCCTCCAGCCCGAATAAGGGGGTATCCGTCGGCTCTCGATAGGCCTGCCGCATGATCTCCTCCATGAGCGCCCGGGCCAGGAGTTCGCCGCGAGCGCGATCGCTGATGTTGATCTGACCGGATCGGGACACTCCGACCGCCTTGAGCGCGGCCACCAGCATCACCCCGACAATGACCACGGAAAGCGCCGTCTCGGCCATACCGAAAGCGCGCCGTAAAAAACGGGAACGATTGCGCAGGGATTGCCCGCGCGCCGCTCTCAATCCGCAATTCGCAATCCGCAATCCGCAATCCCTATCATGTCTCATTCTGCTCATGGCGACGCCACCTCCGGCATATTCATGATCTGGACAGCGGTGTCGGTCCGCGTCGAGGAATCCGAGCCGGCGCGGAGGCCGATCCCGACCTGACGGAGCCAATAGTGGTTGATGGGAGTGGGGGTCGTGCCCGGCGTGGTCACCGTGCCCCACACTTCAAACCACAGATCGGATGTTGACGTGGCCGTCCACGAACTGCCGCTGTTGGTCGACGTATCGAGCAGCGTGTTGGACGACAAGGTGCTGGCGGTGCCGATGCTCATCGTCGCAACGGTTGAGGATCCCGCATTGTATCGAATCACAGCGCAGTATCCCGTGCCCGGCGTGAGGTTCGAGGCATTTGCGAGTGTCGCCGGGTACAACGTGCCGCTGACAAAGGAGGACTCATTGGCGGTGACCTCGTCGAGGATCGTGGTCGTCGGCTTCTTGAAGCTATCGGCGGTCCGGATCTGAATGCGGACGCTGCCATCCGTCCCGCCGTTCGGCGCGATCTGGAGTTTCACTTTCATGATCCGCCATTTGGTGACCTCCGCGGCGAAGGTCGGCTTGAAATAGGCCGCGCACCAGTTGGTGGAGGTAATGTTCGAGGTGGAGGCGGTGCCCGAGTTGGTGCTGTTTTGCTGGATGAACATCATTTCGGCGCTTTCCTGATCGCCCGAGGGCGGCCCCGCTACAGTGGTCACCTTCGCATCGTAAGAAAGCTGGAATTCCCGCACGTCTTTGAGCACTTCCACGGCCGTGCCATTGTTGTACTGGCGGGTGAGCGAGGCCCCGGCCGTCCCCGACCAGGAGTATTGGATGCGTTCCGTTGCGGCGTCGCCGTTGCGGTCGGCGACGTAAAAATCCAACTGGGTGGCCGTTTTGGTGGTGAACGACTGCGCATATTGCAGCTCGTCGGCGATCTGCTGGACGATGTCGCCGGTCTTGATGATCTGATCGGCGGGTGTCTGCGTCTGGTTATCGGGGAGCGCCCGGGCGCCGATGACCAGCGCGGAACTCATACCGGCCACGACGATGGTGGTCATGACTGAGGTGGCGATCAACTCGACCAGCGTGTATCCCCGCCGATGATGGCGTCTCTTGCGGCAATCAATTGCCGCGATCCTGCCGTAGATCATTGGATTGCGACCTCCCCCGTACCCGCGGCCACCGTCACCGTCTTCGTATAATTGCCGACCTGCACGACGATCGATCCGCCGGAATCCGGCACGCCGTATCCGTCAAAAACGAGGTTCGTATCATTGCCAAGATTCGTGGCCCCCAGCGAAACCCTGTACGGTGAGTCCGACAGTTTGACGACGTATGAGGCGGTGGAGCGGTCGAGGTCCGTGAGGCCGGTGATCGTGTACTGGCTGGTGCTGGTCGTGAACGTGACCGTTTGACTGGTGCTGGCGGACTTCGCGAGTTTCTGGGCGCGCGACAGATCGGCGGCGATTCGCCGGGCCGCGGCATTGACCCGCTGATTGGAGATGGCGTTGGCGAAGCGCGGGACGGCGATCCTCGCCATGATGAGCATGATGACGATGGTCAATACCAGCTCGAAGAGGCTGAACCCCCGCGAAGAAAAGGGGTCGGGAACCGTTGTGCGCAGCACCCTTTGGGCCGTTCCGGCAACGGTTCCTGACCCCTTTTCTTCGCGGCAACGATGTCTTCGCATGCGCACGTGAGCTCCCCGGTCCAGCCTTATTGGACCCGCGCTAACGGACTGTCCCATGTGTCTATCTACTATTCAGAGCTATCGGCTGGCAAAGCCCGGATGATTCACCACGCAGACACGGAGGCACGGAGAAGAAGGGATGGATAGCGGCGGTGAAATGTGGATACGAGCTCGTTGCACTGCCGCCGGTCCGATATCAGAAGCGCCTGATAGGACCTGAAATCTCAGGTGAATACCAAGAGTGCATCCTAAAACCCTGAAATCACACCGGCGAGACGCCGGTGCCACACGGGTTTTAGGATGCACAGCAAGTAAAACCGCAGAAGGATTCATTAGCGTTAGAAAGACTCCCTTGCGGTCGGCTTCAGCCGACCTGTTCTTGCCACCCGCTTTAGCGGGTGGGTTCGAGCGAGACATCTTGATCGAGCCGGCCTTCAGCCGGCTTTCACACAGGCAGCAAGCCGGCTGAAGCCCGGCTGAGGGATGATCCCAGAAAGCCGCCACCACCGCCTGAAGGCGGTGGCAAACACAGGCCGGCTGAAGCCGGCCGAAGTCCGCCGAAGTTCGCAGTGGTTCATCGGCGCGCAGAAGCCGGCCGAAATCCGTCGCGGTTCATCGGCGCGCTTCTAACGATCATGCTACGTTGCTACTCCTTCGCCTTTGGCTCTTCCAGCTTTAAGAACTCCCGCAGCAGTGCCTGCGCCTGTTGATGGTGGGGGTCGATTTCCAGGACTCGCTTCAGGGTGGCCCGGGCCTGGTCGTATTGCTTGAGCGCGTAATAAATGGTCGCCCGGACGTACGGGTAATCCGCGACGCGCGGTTCGAGCTGCTCGGCTTTCGAGAGGCTCTCGATCGCAGCGGCATTATCGCCTGATTTCGATTCGACCAGGGCCAGGTTGTACCAGTAGCGGCCCTGCCGGCTGTCGCGCGAAACCGCCGCACGCAGCGCGTCCCGCGCTTCGGCCAGCCGGCCCAACTCGCCGAAGAGCAGCCCCAGCGCGTACGCATGGATGGCCTCCCGCGGTTCGAGCTCCGCGGCTTTGGCCGCCTGGATCAGCGCATCCTCCGGCCGGCCGAGCGCGTCCAGCGTCATCGCGTACGCATGGCGAAATGCGCCCACCGCCGGGTCCCACTTGATCGCTTTCTCGTACCACGGCACGGCCTTCTCCGGCTCGCCGGTGTCGGCCAGGAATTGCGCCCAATGAAACGCGCCGAGCGGCTGGTCTTCGTTGACGCGCATTGAGGCGATCAGATCCTGCCGGGCACGCGAATCCGCCGGCAATTCGCTGCGCAGCGCCCATGCCGCCCGGATGCGGACCAGTCGCGTCGCGTGGTTCAGCTTGGGACGGAGTTTGTCGGCGAGCGTCGTCGCCAGCGGCTCGAGTGTTTCGATCGCCGCGGCCTGCACCAGCGGCGAAGAGTCATTCAGCAGATTCACAAGCGCCGAGACGACGGCATCCGATCCTTCCGCATCGATCGCCGGCGCGAGAAACTTCGCGCAGACGGCCCGCCAGGTTGGATTCTTCTCCTCCCGTAAGACATCGAGCAGGCCCGGCGCGGCGGTCGCATCGCCCTTCTTGAGCCGCGCCAGCAGTTGCGCCCGCCGGCGTGACGGCCGCGCCATCCGCTCACCATACCATTCATTCACGTGCTCCAGTGCCCAATCGACGCCCTTCTCGGCGTGGCAACGCGTGCAGGCATTGGGGATGCCGTGCTCCTTCGTCAGCAGCGGGTCGGGGATCCTCATACCATGATCCCGCCGCCAGTGACGCTGCATGTACGCGGTCTGCGGCATGTGGCAGTCCACGCAAAATGAGCCGCGGCTGCCGGCGGCGTGATGCGTGTGCTTCGGCGGGTCGATGACGATCTTGTTCGTCACCGCCTGCTGGTGGCAGCGCAGACACAGCGAATTGTCCTGCGCGTTGACCTTGCCGGTATGCGGCGAATGGCAGTCAATACAGCGAATGCCCTGCCCGTGCATGTAGCTGAGCGAGAATGGCCCCGCCTCGAAGTCCTCGTCGCGTATCTGGCCGTCGGGATAGAACGTGTCGGTCAGGTCCGGCAGCACCAGATCGTAATGATCGAAGAAATCTTCGCCGGTGTGAAATTGACCGGTCAGGTCCGACCGCCGCGAGTGGCAGGATGCGCAGTTGCTGAATTGCTGCTGCGGATCGACCGGTTTGGTGGTCGGGTCGCGCGATCCGCCGCGGTTTTTGGTCTGCCAATCGACGTGTGATTTCATCCGGCCGTGACACTGTTCGCACCCGACGCCGAGTTCACGGAAGCTGGAGGAAAAACTGTCGGCCGCGCTGTTGTAGTTTTTCTCGAACGCGGTCGTGTGGCAGACCGCGCACATGGAGTTCCAGTTCATCGCGCGGTTCGACCAGTGGCCCCATTCCCACGGCTGGCGATCCTCCTGGCCATACACGTCGAACCATTCCTTTTTCGCCGGATCGTACGCCAACTCGGTGACCTGAATCCGGCCGCCTTGCTGCGCGATGAGATACTGCCAGAGCGGAAACACGCCGAACGCGCCGCTGGGCTCGTAGTCATGCAGTTGGCCGTCGCGGCCGGTGGTGGTGAGGATGTAGCGGCCGTCGCGAAGTTGCGCTTTGGAATCCTGCGAGCCGTGATGGATCGATCGTGGCGGGTCGAACGCCTCGCGGTCCAGATCGGGCTTCAGCAGGCGCTGCGCCTGTGCGTGGTGCGAGCCTTGCCATTCACGGAATATCTCGGCGTGACAGTCGGCACAAGCGGCCGATCCGGCAAATTGCTCGGCCGGTGCCGGAACGCCTGTAGCCTTTTCAGGCGCCGCCAGCCCCTCGCTGTGCTTTTCACGCGAGTCGCACGACAGAAGCCCCCCCACCGGAATCAGCGAAAGGACCAACCCCCATCGAATCGGAACGCTCTTCACATGGGTGAGAGTACACCTCGGCACGTGGCTCGCCAAGTCCTGTGTCTATGAGGAAGCGTTTACCGCGGCGAATGTCCCGGTTAACATGCTCACCTTCCGGTACGGTTCTGTCGGCTTGAATCTTCTAACGAGTTCCATTCATGCCGGTCTTCATTACCATACCAGCATCCATCAGCCCTTTCCTGATCGCGTTCGCGGTGGTTGTGGGGTTCTTCACGCTCCAGTTCGTCGTCGCTCTTCGCGAACGGCGACTGACGGTGCCGTATGTTGTTTTGTCAGAAGAGGGCGCTCCCGGGCTGCCCGACTATGTACGCCAGCGGGGTGAGGAGATCATGCAGCACGGCTTCCGGAATCGAGAGATTCTCGCCCATGCAAAAAAGCCGATGATCCAGATTCTTGCAACCGTCTGGTTCTCGCCGGACCGCATCATCCTGGTGCTCACCGGCTCTGGAACGGTGTTGAAAATTCCGACTCAGCAAACCTGGTTATACACCCCGCTGGAGGATGGCCGGTGGTTGGTCACTACCGATCGCAACGATGAGGGCGATCCGACGGGAATGTATCGGGTCCGGCGTCGGCTCAATGCCCCATTCCCCGAACTGTTGGCGCTCCACGAAAAACGGATGACCCGGGACCGGCAGCAGGTTCGATCCTTCGCTGAGGATTCCGCTTCCGACGCACTGCTGAATCTTTACGCGGAACGTGCCGTGATGCTCGTTGAGCAGCGTCGAGCACGTTGGCTGGATTCAGAGCACCGCTACTGGCGATACACGTGGCGCGGCGCCCTGCGCGTTTGTACGGGGTTTTTCCCTCAGCTTTTTGGGGCTCTCGGACAATTCTGGCGGGTCGTACGGCCCTGAACGATCATTCCGAAACCACACCTACGTCGCCGCACTTCTCCTGAGCTGAACGCCATGCCGTTTCGATGAACGCGCAGATCTCCAGCGTTTCCTCGATGGGCACCGGCGGCTTGCCGGTCTGGAAGAACTTCACGATCTCGCGTATCAGCCCATTGTAAATCGGCTGATCCGGATCGTGAATGATTTGTTTGTAACCCTTCTCACAGAGCACCATCGCACCGTATTCGGCCCGGACCTCGCGGATGCCGCGCATCGTGCCGATCCGCCCATCCGACCATACCCCGACCGCCAGGTCGCCGGTCTTGGAACTCGAACAGCGGACGGTTTTGCAGCCGCGGCCCATGATCGTGTACAGGATCTCCACGCCGTGAATGCCGTACCAGAACAGCCCCGGGTTCGTCTTCTCCAGGCTGGCCGGGCTGAACGCATCGCAGCCCTGCACCTTCCCGTATTGATCCTTTTCCTTCAGGAACTGCTGCACGGCCGGGATGAACCGCAGCGACGACGAGCTGAAGCAGGGCAGCTTCTTCTCCTGGATGATCTTCACCATTTCGCGGGCGTCGGCGATGCCGGCCGCGAACGGCTTGTCGATGTAGACCGGCTTGCCCGCCCCGGCCACCGCCCGCAGCTCGGCCAGATGCCGCCGCCCATCCACGCTCTCGATCATCACCGCGTCCACCTGCTCCAGCAGCTCAGGAATCGAGCCGACCATCTTGACGCCCCATTTTTCCGCGAGGGACTTCTTGTACGGCTCGACGCTGGCAGCGCTCTTTTCGATGTCGGGGCTGAACGACGGATACACCGCCACCACGCGCACGCCCGGCACGTGGCCTTGAGCCTTCTCATCGTTGAGCATTTCGGTAAACACACGGCAGTGCGAAGTGTCCAGGCCGATCATCCCGGCCCGAATGATCTGCGTCGCCATCGTTGTTTCCTCCTCTTCAACGAGCTTCCGCGGTTAGCCTGCGGCATCTCAACATGAGAAACTATATCCGAATGCTCCGCAGCATTCTTCAAGACGGGAATACGCCGGAGGGCTCGCCCGAATTCGTGCAATTGAAACGATTTTATTCCGTTTTCTGGAGCTGGTATACGGTATACTGTTCGATTTGATCAACAGGGAGATCGCATGCGGACACAGACGGGGAACTTTCGGATCGGCTTTCGGGGAGGCTGGTCGAGTTGGCAGAAGGACTTGAGCGGCCTGGCTCGATGGGGAAAGCAGACCGGCTTCGAGTTGATCGATCTGGGAAAGGTCAAGACCAGCGACGTGCAGGCCGTGAAAGAGGCGGGCGTCGACGTGGTTTCCGTCGATCTGCTCGAGTGGCCGGCTTTGCTCAGCGACGATAGCGGCAAACGCAAGGAAACCATCTTTCTGAATTGCGAACGCATCCGCGAGATGGCGAGTCTGGGCATCCGCGTTTTCTTTGCCGTCATTATTCCTGAAAACATCGAACTCGAGCCGCGCAAAAACTTCGACCGGGCCGTGCAGAGCTACGGCGAGCTGGCCCAGATCGCGGCAAGCTCCGGTGCGGCCATCGTGCTGGAGGGCTGGCCGGGCATGCCGCCGAAGTATCCGAACCTGTGCTGCAACCCCGAGCAGTACCGCGCCATGTTCAAGGAAGTGCCGTCCCGCGGCATCATGATCAATTACGACCCGTCGCACCTGATCCGCATGGGCATCGACCATGCCCGCTTCATCGACGAATTCGCCGATCGCGTCGGCCACGTACACGGCAAGGATTGCGAGATCCTCTCCGACAACGTGTATGACATCGGTCTCTATCAGGCATCCATTTTCCAGAAGCCGCACGGGTTCGGCGAATTCGCCTGGCGCTACACCATCCCCGGCCAGGGGGCCACGCGCTGGCCCTATGTGCTGAACGTCCTGCAGACGGTAGGCTATTCGGGGGGCGTGTGCGTCGAGTTGGAGGATGAGAATTACAACGGTTCCGAAGACGGCGAAAAGGCGGGCCTGCTGGCCTCGCTCGAGTTCCTCCGCACCGTCTGAACCTCAGTCGTCGCCGAGAATCCGATTCGACCGCAACGAATGGGCGGGAAGCTTCGGGGATATCGGTACCGACCTGCCGCTGATCATCGGAATGATCCCGGCGGCCGGATTGGATGCGGCCAGCGTCTTCATCATGTTCGGCCTGCTCCAGATCGCGACCGGGGTCATCTATGGTCTGCCGATGCCCATGCAGCCGCTCAAGGCGATGGCGGTCATCGTCATCACGCAGCGGCTCGGCGGCGACGTTCTGTTCGGCGCCGGGCTGGCCATCGGCGTGATCATGTTGCTCCTCACGCTGACCGGCATCCTGGAGTTGCTGCCACGGCTCATTCCAGCCAGTGTAGTCCGCGGCGTACAGTTCGGTCTGGGTTTGGCGCTGGCCAGCCTCGCCCTGAAGCAGTATGTGCCGTCGTCGGGAGCCGCTGGATACGGTCTGGCGGCTGGAGGCTTCACGATCATGGTCGCGTTGTGGGGGCATCGCCGGTTCCCGCCCGGATTGCTGGTGATCGGGCTGGGCGTGCTTTATGCGCTGGTGTTCAAGGTGGAGCCTGGAACCATCGCCTCGGGCATCGGCCTGGCCTTTCCGAAGCCGCATCGGCCAACGTTCGATCACATCCTGACCGGCCTGGTCGTCCTGGCTCTGCCGCAGCTCCCGCTATCCTTGTCCAATGCCGTCATCGCCACCCGCCAGACGGTTCAGGATTTATTCCCCGAGCGTAAAATCAGCACGCGCCGCATCGGCCTGACGTACTCGATGGTCAATCTGATCAGCCCGTTCTTCAGCGGGATTCCAGCCTGCCACGGCTGCGGCGGGTTGGCGGGCCACTATGCCTTTGGGGCGCGCACCGGTGGTTCGGTGATCATTTATGGTTCCATGTATGTCGTGATTGGGCTTTTCTTCAGCCGGGTTTCCAGGCAGGTCATCGAGCTGTTTCCGCAGCCGATTCTCGGTGTCGTCCTACTGTTTGAGGCGCTCACGCTCATGCTCCTGATCCGCGACCAGGCCGGTTCGCCCAGGCACCTGGCCATCGCATTCCTTGTGGGGGTGATCGCCCTGACGCTGCCCCAGGGGTTCGTGATCGGGCTGCTGGTGGGGACGGCGCTGTACTACCTCTCGAAGCGGTTCTACGCCTGAGGCGAGGGTGATATCCTCCGATTTCTTGACACCCCCACTTGCCCAACCGATCATGACTTTTCATACGGGAGCAGGGTTCGATGCCACACTCGAACACATCAGTCGCCACCGAACTGCTTGAGCGAATTGCCGGCACTGGCCAAGACATCATCGAGCGGCTGAAATCCGTGGCGGTAGAGACGCCGTCGTGGGGTTATGCCGATACGGGCACGCGGTTCGGGAAGTTCCATCAGCCGGCGGCGGCGCGATCCATTTTTGAAAAGCTCGATGACGCCGCTCATGTGCACAAGCTCACCGGGATCTGTCCCACGGTGGCGGTGCACGTGTTGTGGGACTTTCCCAACGGCCCCGATTCCCTGGTCCTGAACCACGCCGAGCGCGTCGGCGTGCGGATCGGCAGCATCAACCCGAACGTATTCCAGGAGCAGTGCTATAAGTTCGGCAGCTTCGGGAATCGCGATGCGGCCGTGCGGCGGCGGGCGATCCAGCATTGCCTCGATTGCGTCGAACTCGGCAAGGCCGTGAAGAGCGACGTGCTCTCGCTCTGGTTTGCCGATGGCACCAATTACCCCGGACAGGATGACATTCGCGCCCGCAAACATCGTTTCACCGAGGGATTGCAGGAAGTACACCGGGCGATGCCGGAGAGCATGACCATGCTCGTCGAATACAAGCCGTTCGAGCCGGCGTTTTATCACACCGACATTGCCGACTGGGGCATGGCCCTGCTGCTGGCCCGCGCCGCCGGCCCGCGGTCGAAGGTGCTTGTCGATACCGGCCATCACTATGCCGCTCAGAACATCGAGCAGATCGTCGCGTGGCTGATCGACGAGAACATGCTCGGCGGCTTCCACTTCAACGACCGCCGCTACGCCGACGACGATTTGACCACCGGCAGCATCGACCCCTATCAGGTCTTCCGCATCTTCAACGAGATCGTCGCGGCGGAGGACGAACTCGGCCGCCCGCTGGACATCGCTTACATGATCGATCAGTCGCACAACCTCAAGCCGAAGATCGAGGCCATGATCCAGACGGTAACGACGATTCACGAGCTGCTCGCCAAGGCGTTGTTGGTCGATCGCCGCAAGCTCCGCGACGCGCAATCGCGCGACGACATCGTCGCTGCCGAAGAGGTGCTCCGCCAGGCGTTTTTCACCGACACCAAGTCGCTCATCGGCCATATCCGCCAGGAGATGGGCCTCGAACCGGACGCACTGGCCGCCCATCGCGCGAGCGGCTACGAGGCCCGCGTCGCCAAGGAACGCACCGAAAAGTACGGCCCACCCAAAGACGCGAGTTACGCGTGAGTCGCCGCATTTCGACAAACCGCCGTATAATTCACTTGAACGATGAAAGCGAAGGAACTACTCCAGATGGGCTACCCCGACGGTCCGCTGCTGAACAAGGCGCGGGCGGCGGCGGGGACCGCGCGCGTGGCGGGCATGCCGCGTGAGAATGTGAAGGGCGTCATGCGGGCGGTCCTGCGCGATCCGCACCGGTATCAAGCGGATCCCACGTTTGGGAACCTTGCGCGGGCATTGATTGAGGCCGGCGCCATTGCCCCTCCGCCTCCGCCGCCGGAGGAGAGCGCGTATTCCCGACCGGCGACGCTCGACTACAAAGTATGGGGCACGGACATCGACCCGGCCGCGCACGAGCAGATGCGCAATGCGTGCCGTCTGCCGGTCTCGGTGGCGGGCGCGCTGATGCCGGACGCCCACGTCGGCTACGGCCTGCCCATCGGCGGCGTACTGGCCACCGACAACGCGGTCATTCCCTATGCGGTCGGCGTGGACATCGCCTGCCGGATGATGCTCACCGTATTCGATCTGCCGCCGGAGCGGTTGAAGGAAGACGAGGGCCGGTTCAAGAAGATCATCGAGCAGAACACGCGCTTCGGCGTGGGCAGCGAATGGAAGCCGCGCCGCGATCACCCGGTGATGGACGAGAATTGGAACGTCACGCCGATCACCGCCGAGTTGAAAGACCTGGCCCATCGACAACTGGGCACCTCAGGTTCCGGAAACCACTTTGTGGAGTTCGGCGAGCTGGAGGTGCTCGAACCGCGGGCCGATCTTCCGGCGGGCCGCTATCTGGCCCTGCTTTCGCACAGCGGCAGCCGCGGGCCGGGCAGCAAAGTCGCCGATTACTACAGCAAATGGGCCATGAGCCGGCATCAGAACATGCCCCGCGAGCTGCGGCAACTGGCGTGGCTCGATCTCGACTCCGCCGGCGCGGAATACTGGGCGGCGATGGAGCTGATGGGGCGTTTTGCCTCCGCCAACCATCACGTGATCCATCGGCAGATCGTCGATGCACTCGGGGCCGAGCTAATTATCCAAGTGGAAAATCATCACAACTTCGCGTGGCGCGAGGTGCATAACGGCCGCGAAGTCATCGTGCACCGCAAAGGGGCCACGCCCGCCGGGCAGGGCGTACTCGGCATCATCCCCGGCTCGATGGCCACGCCGGGCTACCTGATCGAGGGTCGCGGCGATCCGGCGTCGCTGAACTCGGCGTCGCACGGCGCCGGCCGGCGCATGTCGCGCAAAGCGGCCCTCCAGAAATTCACCTGGGCCGACGCCAAACGCTTGCTGGCCGAACGCGGCGTCAAGCTGATCTCGGCCGGGCTTGACGAAGTGCCGGGGGTGTACAAGGACATCGACGAGGTCATGGCCGCGCAGACCTCGCTGGTGCGGTCGATCGCCCGTTTCATGCCGCGGCTGGTCAAGATGGCGCCGTCGGGCGAACGGCCGGAAGACTGAAACCAAAGCCGAAAATCGAAAGTCGAAAGTTCGATCGTCCGTGTGCCACTGCTTTGTGAGGCGCAAGGGAAAGGGTAAAAGAGACAAAGCATAAAGGGAATCTACGCAAGTCTTCTCCGCCGAGTGAACATCACACTGCCCAAAGCCAACAAGGCCATCGTAGCGGGCTCAGGAACCTCGGAGACGCGAAACCCGACGTTGCTGTCCTCGAACGTCGGGCTGCCGATGCTGCGAATGGACGCCCGCAGGTAGTCCTCGTTGCCGGTCCACGAGCCCCCGCGAATGCCGCGAAACGAGCCTGAGATGAGCGCCTCGTTCCACTCCCAGAGATTGCCGCCCTGATCGAACGTCCCATAGTAGCTCAGGGCGGACGTGTAAGCGCCGACGTCGGTCAGATAGTTCTGCGAGCTCGAATAGCTCGTCGAGCCAGTGACGGCATAGCCGTCGTTATACCCGTTGGCCGATCCATCGTCTCTGTAGAAGTTGCCCGCGAAGGTGGGATTGGGCGAGGTGGTCCCCGGCGGCTGGTCGCTGTAGGGAACGGCGTCGGTTCGCATGGGATAGAGATAATAGTTACTCCCGCCCTTCGTCGGGTCATAGTACGCCGCCTTGTACCACTCACTCTCGGTGGGGATGAAGTATCTGCCATTGGCATTGCGCGTGACCGCGTTCAGGGCGGCATCGCTGGTAGCTCCGTTGAGCGTATACGAACCGGTCTCCGTCGTGCCGGCGCCCTGCGCGCCCGTCGGCTGGCCGTTGGTGATCCAGTTGGCGAAACGGGCCGAGTCACCCCAGCTCACAAAGGCGACGGGCTTGTTCGCCGAGCCGATCGCGCTGTAGGTGAAGCTGCCCGACGCGCCGCTGCGGGCGATACCCGCCACGTTGAGGTCCGTGGCCATGTTCGTGTTGTATAGCCCGTACGTGTCCGTGGCCGCGACGGCGTTGAGGAACTGCGTGTACTGCCCGATCGTGGTCTCGGACTTCGAGATGTTGTAGTTGTAGGCGACCCCGCCGTAGAGGCTACCGGTGCCAGGGTCATTCGGATTCCCTGCGTTGCCCACCGGGACGAGCCCAAGGCTCGTCTGCCCCGACGGCATGTTCAACACATCCGCCGACGCTGATCCTGAAAATACCCATCCGGATAGAGCCGCCGCGCAAACCGCGCCGCGCAGACGTGCGAGACTCATTATGCTTTTCCCTTCCACGGCCCCAAGCCGAGCGCTTGGACAACCTCTGACCGGCTGCGCCGCCGGCCCGGTAAAAACGAAAACGCGGGGAGAGCCACTGGTGACTCTCTCCCGCGTTGGTAGAGCTAGTTTACCACATCCCTTCTTTTTTTTACGTTTATTTCGCGAGAATTCAACTTTATTTACGAATTGGCTATAAGTCCTGAAAATATGGACGGTTGCAAACAATCGCGTGAAACTGCTGTGGCCTCACCAGGGTCATATCGCCTTAATCCGCCGCAGATACTCCGCCGAATCGGCGATGTATTGAAGCTGGCCGGATTCGTCGCGCTCGGTGCCTTTCGTGCCCTCCAGCTCCATGGTGAACGGCCCGGAGAAACCGCGGGCGTTCATGAGCCGAAAGATCTCCGGGAAGTCGACGACGCCGGTGCCCAGGGCCGGGAAGTTCCACTCCTGATATCCGCCGGGCGTGTCCTTCAAATGCACGGCCGCAACCAGGTCGATGATCTTCCGCAATTCGCCGACGGCGGTGACGCCCTGATTATAGAAGTACACGTTGGCGGTGTCGAAGTTGATGCGGATGTTCGGATGATCGACGGCGGAGATGGTCTGCCGCCCGATGTCGGCGTTGGTGACCAGGTCGGGATGCGTTTCGAGTGCGACGGTCACGCCGACTTTGGCGGCCGCATCGCCGATCCGGCGGAGCCGATCCCACACCACCGCGCGATCGGTCTGGCCCGCTTTGACGCAGAGTAAGCAGATCTTCGCGCCGAATGCCGCGCAGCTATCCAGTTGCTGCCGCATGACCTCCACCGCATCGCCGCCGCCGATTTCGCAGCGGGCCTGCAACGAAGTCGCCCGCAGGCCGTGATCCGCCAGCCGCCGCTGCACCGCCTGCTGTTCGCCGGGAGCTGGAATCGGAATCTCGACACAATGGATCCCGATCTCCGGCAGATGCGACCACGCGCGGTCCTCGAACCGGCCATAGCTGGCGATCCGGCAGGCGATGATGTTGGCCATCGGATCACTCTCCGGCCCAAGTGGCAACAACATCGTCGTTTGTCATCAACGATGAGTTTATCGTTCACGCTTGCTTAACGACTTTCACCCAAAAGCGCTTTCAAACCGCGAGTCACTACCGCGGCACGCGTCAGTTTCTTTTTTCTCGCATAGGCGTCGCAGTGCTGGAGCAAGTCCTGCTCAATCGTAACCAGGACACGCTTAACGCCCTTCCCGATCATGGGGCGGCCGCGCTTGCGTTTCGCACGGGATTCGCGGGCTCTCTCCTTTGGCGAGAGGGGTCGGGCGATGTCCGCGATGAACTCGCCGTCGAACTTCTGCACCTCTTTGTCGAGCTGGGCCGCATCCATCTTGCCGTACCTGCCCGGCAGTTGCCGATCAACAACCTTCTTCCGTTTCATTGTCATCGTTGTCTCCTGCGCAACCGGCGCTTTTCATTCTCCGTTAATGGGCGGGCATGCAAGACAAACACCACGTCATCTTCGCGAAGGATATACACCACCTGGAGATACTCGCCGGACTCGGTATGCCCCCACACCAGACGTTTACCGTCATCCACCTTCATCGGGTAAGGACGCCGAGCATGGTTGACCACGTATTCAGCCTCCTGCGGGCTGACGTTATGCTGGGCGACTTTGTCCAGGTTCCACTCGATCCATCGGAATTCATAGACCACCACATAAGTATATACTTAAACCAGACAGGTGCAAGCTGTCGGATTGCCCGCGCACGTGTTCGGCCGCGAGATCCAAACCCCTGCGAATTCCACTCGATGGGTCCGCGCGGCGCCCGGCCGGTCAGTTCATCTTGAAACGGGCCACGACTGCGTTGTGGTCCGAGCCGCTCTTTTCCGGGCTGCCGCCGACAACGATGTGGTACGACTTGGCGACGTATTGCCTGGTCATGGCCGGCGAAGCCAGGATGAAGTCAATCATCGACAGAAACGGCGGCTGGTTATAGCTCACGCGCTGGTCGGCCGGCAGATCGCTGACGAATGACGTGAGTGCCGTCGGACCGGTGCCCAGGATTGTCTTCAACGGCTCGCTGTCGACGGTGTCATTGAAATCGCCGCACAGGACAAACCGCGCTTCCGGGTTGTGCTTGAGCACGTCATCGAATACGCCCCGCGCCGTGCGGGCCTCGCCCACGCGAATCTCGATGCCGGGGTCGTCGTCCGTTCCGCCTTGGTCGCTGCCGCCCTTGCTCTTGAGGTGAACGACAAAGACCTCGAAAGCCATGCCCGCTTTCGGCTCGAGCCGCACACGCAGCAGATCGCGCTGAAACTGGATGAGCTTGCCGCTACGGTCCGGGAAGCGCAGATGACGGTAGGAGGTAACCGGCCCCACCGGCAGCCGCGACAACAGCGCCACGTCGATGCCGCGCACGTCGTTCCCCTCGTACAGCACCACCTCGTAGCCCATGTCCGGCAGGTAAGTGTCCGCAAACCGCTGAAGACCGCCGCGGTTTTCAACCTCGCAGAGCGCGAGCACGTCCGCGTTGAGCTGATGGAGGTTCCTGCCCAGGGCTTCGAGCTGCGGAACGGGCTTGGCCGGCGTGGTTTCGTCGTTGGCGTAAGGATCATCGAACGTGTCGAACAGATTCAGCACGTTGTACGATCCCAGCGTGATCGTTCCGTCCGATGCGGGCCGCGTCGAAGCCGCCGGCGGCACCGGCGCGATCGGCAGCGGCGTATCGTCCGGCATCACCGTGATGCGGTCGGGCGCTATCCCCGCGATGTTGAGGCCGCTGTTAAACTCGTACACGAAACCGCGGACCTTGATCATCTTGTCCTTGTAGGTTTCTTCCGGGGGCTGCGGAAAGTTTTTGTAGTCCTCCTTCTTGATAAAGATGGTGAGCGTCTTTCGTTCCGCATCGAAGTTGAGAAAAGCATGCCCGCCGCGGCTCTTGGCGGTACGCACGACTTTCCCGATGGCGTAGACTTCCTTGCCCACGAACCGCCCGGCATCTTTCCACGAGATGATCGGCAGCGCCGGAACCGCTGACGCCGGCGTCTCCTCAGCGGCCGCCGGTTGCAGCCCAGCAAACGCCGGGACAAGCAACCCGAACAGAACGACAAAGAGAATCCTTCTTTGATGTCCCATGGATAATCCTTTGCGTCCAAACGACAGGCCCGGCTGGATCGATCAGGTCGGCCAGATCGAGCACAAACGATTGTGATAATCGCTGATCGGCCGGTCAGTCAATGTGCGGGAGTTGGCGTGAACCTCGATATGCCCGATCCCAACGAGGACGATCAGCGGCGAACTGTCGGCGACGACCAGCATCTTCAGTCCTTGGTCATGAGTCGCTCCAGCGTTAGCCGATCAGCCTCCAGATCCTCCATCGTCAGTGAACCTTCATAGACGTTATGCCGTTTGAGGTAAGCGTCGGTCTCGAAGCGATCCAAGCCCAGAACTTGCGATAGTTCATAGTGACTGAGCTTCCCCCGTCGGAACAGTTCCAACGCGTAGGCTTCTTTGACGTCGGCATCGAGGTTAGGCGTCTCGGCGCGGAGCTTCTGTTCAACGTCGGCCGGCAGGTCTAGCGTGACGGTTAATGCCATGGGACACCTCTCCAGGTTACGATCCACTAACATCGTACCAAACTATAGGCGATACTAACAGGCGATACTAACAGCCGATACTTCTGAACGGCTCAGCGGCGAGCTTCAAGGCCAACACGGTGGCAAGCAACGTGATTATCGAAAGTACGAGCATGCCCGCTGTGAATTCTTTCTCTTGGCGTTTTGGCGTCTTGGCGGTTCTATGCGCTATGACCACGGCAACCGGCGATCCGGGCAGCCGGCCAGCGACCGGCGATCCGGCCGGTGCCGGAGATCTTCCACAATATGTCTTTTTTAACCTCTCGCACACCGCCGGTGGCACAATGCCGAGCCGCCAGTCACATGCGGAGGATTTCACGCCCGCCCTGCTTGAGGACATCGTGCGGACGCTCGGTACGCGCGGCAACCGACGGCTGCGGATCGGCGCGAGCTTCATCCTCTCGATTCTCGAAACGCCTCCCGAGACGCTGGCCAAATCACTGCGGCGGATGCTCGCGTCCGCGGAGGCGGCGGACGTGCCGATCCTCATCACGCTCGACGGGCAAAACTGGTGGCAGTCACGCGGCGATTTGTGGAACTGGTGGGACGCGAACCTGCCGGGTTACGATCCGGCCAATCGCGCCAACGTCGAATGGACGGGTTGGGGCCCGCAGCACGCCGTCAAGATCGGCTGGCGCAACTGGGGGCGGCAGTTTCGCGTCCGGCCCGCGCCGAACATCGCGTCGCCGCGATTCCTGGCCGAGCACTGGAAGGCATACGATGCGCTGGTTCCCATCATCGCCGATTGGTACCGGGCGCTCCCGCCGGACCGCCGCTATCTCTTCGGGGGCGTCAAGGTCGGCTGGGAAGCTTCGATCAATGTAAACGCCTTCTACTTCCGCGACGGCAACCGCATCTTCGATGAATCGCCGGACGATGCGTCGAAGGACCCGCAGCAGCACGATCCGAAGGACGGCTGGACGTTCGGCCATCCGCCGCTCGGCTTTGCCGCGGTATCCACCGCAGGCATCAAAAACTCCGGCGAGCTGACCAAAGCGGATATCGAAATCGTGGTGCATCAATACCTGGCCCGCATGGCCGCCGAAGTCCGCCGCCGAGGCATCCCCCCGCACTTGATCTTTACGCATCAGGGCGGCACGTACGCCCCGTGGGAGCGGCACCTCTCGTTCAAACCGGCCATCAATGAGGATTCGATCCCCGGTTGGAGCTTCTACAGTCACGATCCGCCGGACTGCGGCTCGCTGGCCGCCGATCTCGAATCCGCCGGCCGCCGGCAGTGGGCCGCGTGCGAATGGTGGCGCGGCGGGGGAAGCGCCGGCGAGTGGCGCGAGAAATTTGAGCGATCCCTGCGGTTCAAGGATTGCCGATTCGTCTGCGTCTACAACTGGCCGGACGTGCAGAAACTCCCCTTCGCCGCAACGGCCATCGGCGAACTCGTCTCGCGCGCCACGACGCAGCCGGAGCAATGATCGAGAAGTACAGCTCGTGTGCCGCTATTTCGACAGAAACGGCCGAACGCACTCGGCCAGCAGCTTGTATCCCGCCGCGCTGAGGTGAAGCTTGTCCGCGATGAACAGCTCGGGGCGCGGCTGCCCGTCCGCGCCCAGCACCATGTCGTATGTTTCAACGTATTTCAGGTACGGTATCTGTCGGGTGTATTTCTCGACGAGCGTGTTGAGTGCCTTGTTCGCATCCCTCTCTTCCCAGCGCGAAGGGGCGGGACAGAGCGAGATGAACACGATCTGCGTCCCGGGCAATTTCGCGTGGACCTTGGCCACGAACGCCTTGTAATCCGCGAAAACCTGTTCGGCGGATTTGCCCGCGTGGATATCGTTGCCACCGGCGCGGAGGAAGATCATCCGCGGCTCATAAGGGAAGATGATCCGTTCGGCGAAGTGGGTGGAATCCACGATATGCGAGCCGCCGAACCCGCGGTTGATCAGGTGATGCCCGGGGAAATCCTCGTTGAGCGACTTCCATCGGACGATCGTTGAGGAGCCGATGAACAGCGTTCCGCCTTTGGCCGGCGGGTCCGTGCGGTCCATCCGCTCGTAAGCCGCGATCGCCCTTTCCCACTTTCCGAAATCGTGCTCACCCGCTGCGGCCGGCCTGCTCGTCACCGCCGGCCGGGTCGCACTCGGCCGCGTCTGTGCCCGGCCCGGATTGGGCGTCACCAGCACGGTGCAGCACAGAACGATGGCCACGGAAGGAGTTCTCATGCGCATGGTGTTATCCGTCTCTTGCGTTATTTCTTCAGCCGCAGGAACACGTCGGCACTGACTTTAAACATGAGGGTAATCCCGCCGCACGTCCTGCAAACTCCGCCACTCCGTGATAAAGTATTCGGGCCATAAACTTATCAGACTCAAAGCTCAGACTCAAAGCCCCCACGCCGCCTGCAATAGATGATTTCCCTTGAACGTTTGTCAATCTGTTCGGAAGGGACACGATGTCCAAGTGAAAGTGCGGGGCCGGGCGCGACGATATCGTGCAGAAGTGGTCTATCAGGCCGCATCCGCGCCGTTTTACTCGCGAACATGATGGAGGTCCGTTCCATGCGTTCCAGAATCCTGATCGCAGCGTCGTCATGGTTCCTGTTGGGACTGTGCCTGGGCCCGGGCTGCCCCGGGGTTAGCCAGCCGCCTGCATCCGATAACAGCGGCGGTACGAACAACAACACCGGCGGCCAGCAAGGCGATACCGGCGTCACGCAGTCGGCGCGCACGGTCCTGCCGAGCACTCTGACGCTGGACATCGACGAGTTTCCCGAGGACGGCAGCAGCCCGACTGCCCGCAGCATCAACCCGGAGCTGGGCACGGGCCGATACTGCGCGCTCGGCCACACGGTTTTGTATCGCTTCCACTTCCTGCTGGATCGGGGGCTGGCCCTGGCCGCGAAGCTGAATCACGATCTGGAGGGGAGCGGGGACGATCCGCACCTGGCGGGAACTTTCATCGTGCTCGATCACCAGGTTGCTTATAAAGCGGACTTCTCGGCATTCGATATCGACGGCGACGGCACGGCCGACGGCTCCGGTCAGCCGGGCGAGATCCCGGCGGCCCTGCGCCTCTGGGTCGATCCGGAGGGTGACGGCACCTTCGTGCGGTTCCTGTGTGCTCTTATTACCACTCGACCGAGTTCGGAGAACGCCGGCGCGGGCGAGCTCTACCTCCAGCCGGGCGTCCTGGCCAGTGAGGCGCAGGCGGACGTGCACGCGCACATCAAGTGGGACCGCACGGACCCGGCCCATAAGTGGAACGAAGGGTTCACCAACGGGGCGCTGCGGGAGGATTATCAGGTCAGCGGCGGTCATCTGCGCGTGGATGTGGACGCACTGGCCGACAGCTCGACTCAGAAAACGTTGCGGTCAACCACCACTTTCACCGACAACCGATTCGGCGTGACTGAGTTCAACTACGCGGCACGCACGCTCGTCGGCACGGGTTTCGCGCTGGCCAGCGCCCGGTCCACCGGCGGAAGCCTCCTCCAGTTCGGCAGCGTGTGCCTGCGGCTCACGGATTGCGCGTTTGTTCTGGCCACGGAAGATTGCGATGCGATCGATCGCGGCGATCTCGACTTCCTCCCGGCGGCGACCAGCGCGGACACCGATTGGCCGGCCGACTTCCCTGAAGAACCGACATTCTGACCGACGGCTGTAGCATCTGCCACAGCCAAGTAGAGCAGACGACCTGTCCCGCCCCGCTTGCAACCGGAGTCAATTCGGTTGCGTCGCCGGTGTGCAGCGCAGCCAGCGTTCGAGCCATTGCACCGTCTGGTTGTGCTTGAGCTTTTCGGTATGGAGGAAAAGGATGCGCTCGCGGCGGAGCATCTCGTCGGTCGCGTCTGAATCGAGTGCGAGCAGATACGAGACGTGCTTGCGCCGCAGGTGGGTCATGAGGTAGACGTTCTGCGCGGACAGATGATCGGTGAAGATGCTGAACAGCCGGCCTTCGCGGCGCCGCTCCGCCCAATCGACGAACGCATCGAGCCGCCCATAGCTGGAATCGAGCAGGCACACGCCGGTGACATGGTCTTCGAGCCCACCATGCTCGACGCAAAAGGAGAGGGCGCGATACGCGCCGCTGTGGCCGGCGAGTAACACCTGTCCCACCTTGTCGCTGCGAACCTTTTCAGCGCTGACCAGAACCTGCATCGCCTCGGCCGCCAACCGCTTGAGGCCGTCGGGCTCCTCGATTTTTCCGCCGCCGGAGTCGCCGGCGTCCTTTGGCCCTTCGGGGAAAACCAGCACCAGGTTTCGCCCGCTGGCGACGATCTGCTCGCGCAGATGAAAGTCGTCCAGCGCCTTGCGGATGTTGTTGTAGTGGCCGTGGAAATAGACGAGCAGGTCGGTGCGCTCGCCGGGCCGGAACCCCTTGGGGATGAACAGGGCGACGCTGTGGTCCACGTAGTGCGGCTCGCGAGGGAAGAACTTGTCGCCGTCGCGGAAACCGTCCTTGCGGCTCTCGTGGGGATACGGCGCGGCGGCCATGGGTACGACGGCGGTTTCACCCTGCTCGCCGCGCTCCCAGCGAACGGCAGGCTGAGAAGTCCGGCCCGGATCGGCCAGCGTCAGGCACAGGCAATAGAGCAGCGAACACAACATTAGATGCCCGGATGGGGCTCGGTTCGAATGATCTCGTCCAAGATCATCACTGCTCGCGTGGCAGCAGAGCGGTCCTCACCCAGTCCCGGAATTCCCGCATCACGGCGGTTTCACCGCGATTGGGATCTACCTTCAAGAACCGCTGGACGTCGGCGATTCGAAGGAATGGAAAGGCGAGGCTGGTCTCCCTCGCCTCATACTGGCCGGCGGATGTGAGGTGCAGGCAGTGCAGGCGCTGCCCGTCGAACCGCCAGACTTCCGGCACGCCGAGGGCGGCATAGATCCGTTCGCGATTGATCGCCCGATAGCTGATGTCCACCTCAATCGCCAGATCCGGAGGGGGGTCGCGGGGCAGATCGAGCTTCTTCGTGCCGCGCATCTGCGACTCATGCTGAACATAGTAGCATTCATCCGGCTCAAGCCCTTTTCTCAGATCTTTTCGCTTCGAGGTCACTGAACCGACGGAGCGGATGGGGATGTTCAACTCGAGCGACAGAATCTCAATCAGTCTTCCGATGATCGTTTTCCAGCTTTCGTGCTCGAATGAAAGCGTCATGATTTCCAGGGTCCCGTCATCGTAGGTCAGGTGGATGTTGCGGTCGCCGATCTCTTCCAGGAACCTCTCATAAAAATCCCAGCTCACATCATAGAGCACGAGGCGTTCGTGGTCGGGTTGGGACCAAGAACGGGCCTGGACCGGAGGGAGAGAGACTTCTGTCGCCATGATAGCACCTCGGTTCAAAGGCCATTATAGCAGATTCTCAGGAGCTCAGGGTGAACCTGTCGGGTGGTGGAGCGTTCCGGTCCACGACGACCACGTTTTCGCCGAATTCCTGCTCGGCCTCACTCAGGGCTTTCTTGCCTTTGACCGGGCGACCGTGGTCGTCGAGCTGCTCGTCGGCGCGGGCGGTGGTTTTCAGGGCGATGGCGAGCAGGTTACTCGCCAGCGATTCGCGGTCGATCTTCTTGATAGTGGCACACGCTTCGACCACCTCGCCGATGTAGCGCTCGAAAATGCTGCGGCGGTCGCCTTCGTAGCGCATCTTGCGGCGGCGGTTGAGATAGGCCGACAGCTTGCGCCCGCACTCCTGCATCGCGAGGCGGACTTCCTGGCGGATTTCGTCGTAGTCGGCGATGGCCTCCTTCGATTCCGACGTGAACGGCACCCACACGCTGGCCATGTGCACCATGATGACCAGCGGCCCCTGCGGGACGGCCCCGCCGCTCTGCGATAGGCCGTATCGCCGCCAGTCCATGTCGATCACGCTCTTGAAGATGCAGCAGGCGGACTGCTGATAGAGCAACGGGACGCGGTTGGCGAAGCGGATGATGCGGGCCGTCGACACCTCGCGCGAGCCGTTGGCGCTCGCTCCCTTGCGGGTCGTAGCTTCCGCAGCCTGTTGTTGTTCCGTTTCATCTTTCGGGTCGGGGCCCAGGTCGCCGCCGTACGCCAGGCCGACCTCTATCTGGAAGGGATTGCCGCGATACACGGCCGGCGGGCGTGTGGCGGCGGTGAAAAACTCGGCGGCCACGCCCTTGAGCAGCCCGGTCAGAATCTGCTCGGCGCCGATCGGCGCGAGGCAGTTGGTCGGCGGGGCCATCAGCTTCGTTTCCTGGATCGCGTTGTAAAGTTTCTCAGCTTCCTGGCGGGCGATCCGCTTGGGATGCGAGCGCGGGTTCAGCTTGGCCTTGCCGCAGATTTCCTCAGCGACCTTGGGGCCGACGCGGCAGAACTCGGAGTGCAGGAAGCCGCTCAGCCAGTGCGATTTCGTGTCCTGGAGCATCTTGATGAGCGTGCCCAGCTCGACGCCGTACGGGTGCGGCTTGATCGCCTCAGTCTCCGCGGGCATGACCTCCGTGCCGCGCGGGGACTCGACGCGATCCCCCACCGGCGGTACGTAGGTGAACTTCGCGTGCGGGTTGGCGATCGCCGTCTGCTCCATGTACTCGTCCACCGACTGGCGGCCCTTGTTGTACGAGGCGACCAGCTCGATCTCGACCTGCGTGCCGTGCGGCCAATCGACGCTCACCTCCTGGTCCTTGACGATGGTCGGCGTGTTGTTTTTCGTGTCGATCTGGATCTCGTAGTAGTGCGGTTCCTTCTTGGGCGAGGTCCGCGACGTGATTTTGATGCTCTTGCCGGTGGTCAGCAGGCCGTACATTCCGGCGGCGGAGATGCCGATGCCCTGCTGCCCGCGGGACATCTTGAGCCGGTGAAACTTCGAGCCGTACAGCAGCTTGCCGAACACGTTGGGGATCTGCTGCTTGACGATGCCGGGGCCGTTGTCGCGCACGCTGACGCGGAAGCGCTCCTCGCCGACCTGCGTGATGGCGACTTCGATCTCGGGCAGGTGGCCCGCCTCTTCGCAGGCGTCGAGCGAGTTGTCCACCGCCTCCTTGACGGTCATGAGCAGGGCTTTGCGCTTGTTGTCGAACCCAAGCAGGTGGCGGTTCTTGGCGAAGAACTCGGAGACGGAGATGTCCCGCTGCTGCTTGGCCATCGTTTCGGCTGTAGCCCGCGGCGCGGGTTTTGCGCTGCGTGACCGGGTCTTGATGGAACCGTCGCCGGCCGTTGCTGATGGCTGTTTGCCTGCCGGCTCAGGCTCATCTTTTCGCGCACGTGACATCGAAGGCTCCGGAATGGCCGCCACATTCCCTTGAGACGCAAATGCTAATGACAGTTGCCCCGCTGCCGCCGTTTTGGATTGTTTCATGACCAGACGCCATCCTTGGCTGAAAGTGAAAGCCTGCCTCCTGTCCCCGGCAGCATATCATAGAGCGCGGCGAGCCGGCTGCCAATCTCAAAGCACTTCGTGGGAGAAGGACGTGCGGGCGGTGGTTACGGCCAGCTTCGCCGTTGGCCGCTGAGCCGTGAACCCGGCTCCGTCGCGCGGCGGAGGCGGTGAGCATCCCGCTTGATCCCTGCCAATGTATATCCTATTGTATATCCAAAGGAGTTGATCATGACTGTGCGCGTCCAGAAGTGGGGCAATAGCCTCGGTGTGCGGATACCCAAGGCCTTGGCCCGACAATCCGACATCCGGGAAGGGGCCGAGCTTGAGGTGCTGTGCATCGACGAGCAGGTGATCCTGCGCCCCGTGAAGGTGCCGTCGCTTAAGCAGCTCCTGGCCCGTGCAAAACGGCAAAACCGTCCTGATCTTGTCGATTGGGGTAAACCTGTCGCCCGGGAGGTCTGGTGATGCCGCGTACTTCATGTCCATCGCGGGGCGACGTGGTCTGGCTCGATTTCGATCCGCAGGTCGGCCATGAACAAGCCGGTCGTCGCCCTGCCCTCGTGCTATCGCATCGCGATTACAATCTCAAGGCCGGCCTGGCCATTGTGTGCCCCATGACTTCGCGCGTTGACAAGCCGTGGCCTTTCCTCGTTCAGGTCGATGAGAAGAGCGCGGTCATCGCGGACCAGGTCAAGTGCATCGACTGGCGGGGCCGCCGCGCGCAAATCAAGAGCCGCCTGCCCGCTCATGTCCTCGAACGAGTGACCGGAATCTTCTGCCGGCTGATCTTGCCGGTCGAGAATTGACTTCAGAACGGGCCGCGCCGGAAAAGGTATCAGGAAGAATTGTTTGGCGAACAAATGGGAACGCACCTCGTTTTAACCCTTGGCTCGCCACTCCACCGGCCGGCTCAAGGCCGTTACCGGCCCCGCCGTTCCGCCCCGCGGTACACTGGACTGGAAAGCGGCTCGCTCCCTTTTTAATTGTAGTGCAAAAATGCATCCGGGTGGGTAATTCAGTGAAAAACATCGGCGAACATCACTGCTCACCGGAATCTTTCTTCTTCGCTTTGCCCGCCTGGTTGCGGGCCGGCTGCTCGGGCGTCCGCCCGGTTTTGTCAGCGTAATCCGGTATCATGTACTTGGCGGCCTTAACTTGTTGATCGAACTCGGCGTTCATTTCTGCCAGCAGTTGGGCGTGCTTGGGGTCGCCGATAAGGTTCTTCGTTTCATACGGATCGTTCACCAGATCGAACAGTTCAGTCCACTCATCGTGGCCGGGGTATTTGATCAGCTTGGCGGTCTCGGTACGGACAGCGGCCAGCGTTGGCGTGCCCAGAAAGCCGTACTCGAAGAAATACTCCGCGAGGAACGCCTTTCGCCAATCCGTGGTCTTGCCGGTTAGCAGGGGCACCCAACTGCGGCCCTGCATCTCGCGCGGCACGGCGACGCCGGCGAGCTCGAGGAACGTCGGTGCGAGATCGATGTTCAACACAATCTCGTCCCGCGTCTTGCCCTTCGGGAACAGTTTCGGATAGCGCACGAGCAGGGGGATGCGCAGTGATTCCTCGTAGGCGGAGCGTTTGTCGCCGAGGCTATGTTCGCCGTTGTAGAAGCCATTGTCGCTGGCGAAGACGACCACCGTGTCGTCAGCCACCCCGAGGTCTTCGAGCGCTTTGAGCAGCCGGCCGAGATTGTCGTCCGCTGCCGAGATGCAGCGGAAGTAATTGAGATTGATGTTCGACCCCCTGGGTTCCGGTCGCGCCTTGCCCTTTCTGTTCGGCCCCTCGCCGTCGCCGCGGTAAATAGCGGAGACATCCAGGTTGGGAACGGGCTTTGCGCGGGCATCGGCGAATCGCTCCGCGGCGCGCTCCGGCGGCGTCCACGGTCCGTGAGTCGCCTTGAATCCGACCACGACCGAGAACGGTCCGTCGCGATGCTGCTTCATGAACTCAATCGCGTAATCGGTGGACACATCGTCCACCCAGCCGGTGGTCGGCGTGGTCTTGCCGTCCACCTCAACCGGACAATCGAAGTATTTGCCCTGGCCGATGAAGCTCGCGGAAAAGTCGAAGCCCGGGCGCTTTCCCTTCTGGCCGCCCATGTGCCATTTGCCGATGTAGGCGGTCGCGTAGCCCGCGCCGCGCAGCAGGCTCGCGTGCGTGACGCTGTCCGCGGGGAACGGCGTGTGATTGTTGATGATGCCGTTGAGGTGGTTGTATCGGCCGGTGAGAAACGCCGCGCGGCTCGGCGCGCACAGCGAGAGCGTGACGAACGCGTTGCGAAAGCGCACGCCCTCCGTCGCCAGGCGGTCCATGTTCGGCGTCTCGAACCAGGGGAACCGGGCGCGCTCGCCCTGCTCGCGCTGCACGACGCCCATCGCGTCGAAGCGCTGATCGTCGGTGTACACGAAAAGGAAGTTGGGCCGTGTCCGCTCGACCGCCTGAACCCGCGGAGCAGCGAACAGACCTGCCGCGACGAGTGTCATGACGAGGGGACAAAACCGATTACAGCCGCGCGAGAAGCTTGTCATAATCCGCATGCGAACCCATCCTCGGTCAACCCAGCGCGGTATTCATCGAGGGCTTCGCGGGCGAGGCGAGCCAGTTTATCCGCGGATTGGGCGATCGCCCGGTCGAACTCGTCCTCCGCGGCCAATTCGGCGAGCAATCTTGACGCGAGCAATTCCTGCTGGTCGGGCGGGAGCTTGGCCGCTTCTTCAAAGGCCTGTTTGAGCAGCGTCGTCATAAGAGAATCTCCCTCCGCATTATGTCATCCGGCTCGAGAGGGCGGCTACCACCTGATAATTGCGGACCAACGGCCGCCGTATCCAAATATCCTACCGTCCTGCGCCCGGCCGGGTGAAACCGCGATCGCGGGCCTCGGCGAGGAACTTTTTCATCTTCGCCGCGCGTTCGGCGTTGGCGGTCGCGATGCTCTTCGTCTCCGACGGGTCGTCCTTGAGGTTGTACAACTCGTCGTTCTTTGGTGCGGCCCTGCTCCTTCTCGCCGCCTGCTCGGTTTTCCTCCTGTTTCGGACGGAATCGAAGTCCGGCGCATCCGCCCGCTCGACCAGTTTCCAGTCGCCCATGCGGATGTCGTACGTCGCATCCGCGGCTTGCAGGATGACGTGATCGCGGACCGGCGCGCCAGGCTTCGCTTCAATGAACGCCCGCAGCACGTCGAAGCTGTCCTCGGCATTGCCTTTGGGCAGCTCCGCGTGAAGAACGCTCGCGAGCGTGGCCAGCATATCCGCAAGGCAGATCACCTGGTCGCTCATCGTCCCGGCGGGGACTTTGCCGGGCCAGCGAACCAGGAACGGCTCGCGAAAACCGCCTTCCCACTCGCTGTGCTTGCCGCCGCGGAGCGGGCCGTTGATCGCCAGGCCGGCCTTGATGGCGGTGGATGCGCTGGCGTTGCCGGGATTCACCACGCCGCCGTTGTCGCTGGTGAAGATGACGAGCGTGTTGTCGGTGAGCTTCAGGTTGTCGAGTTTGTCGAGAATCCGCCCCACGCTCCAGTCGAGTTCCTGGATGAAATCACCGTACTTGCCGTAGCGGCTGCCGGTGAACTTCGGGTTCGGCACGATGGGTTCGTGCACGGCGTTGGGCGCGTAGTAAACGAAGAACGGCCGGTCGTGATTCGATTCGATCCACTCGACCACATTCGCGGTCAGCGTCTCCACGACGTGGTCGGGCTGCCAGGATTTCCGGATGCCGCTGGTGGTGTGTGCCCCCTGACCGCCGCCGATGACGATCGGTTCGCCCGGAACGCGGCCGCTGACCTCCTCGTCAATAATGAAACTCTGCGGGCCGTTACCGATGTTCGCCGCCATGCCGAAGTAATGATCGAAACCGACCTGTAGCGGGCCGGGCCTCAGCGGCTTGCTCCAATCCGTGACCCGCTCGGTGGTCATGCCGAGATGCCACTTGCCGAACGCCGCGGTCCGGTAGCCCTGACTCCTGCACAGCGATGCGAGCGTGAGGCGATCGGTCTCGATGTGCAGCGGCGCATTCACCGGCAGGACTTTGCCGTCCTTCACCGGCGTGCGCCAATAGTAACGGCCGGTCATCAAAGCGTAGCGCGTGGGCGAGCAGACGGAGCCCGGCGCGTAAGCGTGCGTGAACCGCCGGCCCTCGGTCGCGAGCCGATCGAGGCTGGGCGTCTTCAATGCAGCCGGCGCACCGTAGCAGCCGGCGCTGCCCCAGCCGTAATCGTCGGAGAGGATGACGATGATATTCGGCTTGGCAGGCGATTCGGCGGCGAACGCCGGCAACGCGAGAGCCAGCAAAACGATAGAGGGCAGGAATCGCTTCATGGTTGCTCCTGGCGCCTAGTTCTTCTCGGATCGTTCGCCTCACCCAGCGCCGCGGCGAGTTGGAGGGCCATCCACGCCGGCCGGCGGCTGCTCCTCCGCGAACTGATCTTCGTCCTTGAGTTCCTTTTTCAGCCGGTACATTTCGGCCTTGAGCTTCTCGGCCATCTCGCGATAGGCGGGATCGTTGTAGACGTTGTTCAACTCGTTGGGGTCTTTGACGAGGTCGTACAGCTCCCACTGGTCCTTTTTCCAGAAGTAGATCAGCTTGTGCGTCTCGGTGCGTACGCCGTAGTGCCGCCGCGTGTTGTGATCGCCGGGGTCGTGGTAGTAGCGGTAGTACATGCTGGTTCGCCAGTCGGCCGGACGCTCGCCGCGCAGGAGCGGCACGAGGCTGCGGCCCTGCATGTCGGCGGGCACGCTCGCGCCGGCGGCCTCCAGGAACGTCGGCGCGAAATCGACATTGACGGCCATCGCTTTTTGCACACTGCCGGCCCTGGTCACGCCCGGCCAGCGGACGATCAACGGCGTCCGCAGCGACGGCTCGTACATGAAGCGCTTGTCGTACATGCCGTGATCGCCGAGATAGAAGCCCTGATCGCTGGTGTAGATCACGATCGTGTTACCGGCCAATCCGGCCTCGTCCAGATAGTTCAGCAGACGGCCCACGTTGTCGTCCACCGACTGCACGCACGCCAGGTAATCCTGCATGTAGCGTTGATACTTCCAGCGCTTCAGCTCGTCGCCCTTGAGCAGCTTCTTTTTTTTGTCAACGTCGATCTCCACCTCCGTCGGCTTGGCACTGAGCCATTTGTTTCTCTCGGCGTCTTTCAGGTCGGCCGGCGGCTCCAGTTTCAGGTCGCGGCGGGTCATGTCGTCGAACACGCGCTGCTGGTTCTCCCTGATGGCGTCGGTCCGCGTGGCGTAGTCGTCCCAGAGCGTGGCCGGCTCGGGGATGTTCCGGCCGGCGAACATGGCCCGGTGTTTCTCGTCCGGCTCCCAACTGCGGTGCGGCGCTTTGTGATGGGTCATGAGAAAGAACGGCCTATCCTTCGGGCGGCTCTTCAGAAACTCGATGGCCAGATCGGTGATGATGTCGGTGCAGTAGCCGTCGATGGTGCGCGTGCGCGTCGCGTTGTAGAAAACGGGATTGTGATACCGCCCCTGACCGGGAAGGATCTCCCAGGCGTCGAAACCGGTTGGATCGCTGCCCAGGTGCCACTTGCCGATGATCCCGGTGTGGTAGCCCGCGGCCTGAAGATATTTGGGGAGCGTCGGCTGCGAGCCGTCGAAGCGGTTAAACACCGGGACGCCGTTCAGGTGGCTGTACTTGCCGGTCAGGATCGTCGCCCGCGACGGCGTGCAGATCGAGTTGGTGACGAAGCAGTTATCGAATCGCATGCCGGCGCCGGCGAGACGATCGAGCTGCGGAGTCCGGTTGACGCCGCTTCCGTAGCAGCTCATCGCATGAGCGGCGTGATCGTCGGTCATGATGTACAGGATGTTTGGCCGCCTGGCTGCGTCGGATGTTGCGTCCGCGGCGAACGCGGCCACTGACCGGAGCACGAAAGACGCGATGACGAGGATGGCGGACGCTTTCATGGCTCTTGTCCTTCCCTTCAGACGCGAACCCGCAGATATCAACGAGGCACGGGCCCGCCAGCATGTTACCGCGGAACACCGGGATGTGCGCTGAGGAGCGCATGACGGCCGCTTCGTTGCCCAACGAACCTGTAAACATCAAACGATGCGCCCCGTGCAGGGCGGCGGCGCTCAGCAGGCCGACATAGTACATCAGCCCCATTGCCGCCATCAGGTCGCGGATGAACCAAGACGTCGGCGGAGCGAGCGCGCCCTCTGTCGCTCGCCCGTTTCCACGGGCTCAGGCGGGCAGTGCCCGCCCTACAGAGTGATGAGCCGCCCCCGATCGTCGGATGCACCCTCGCCGGGCCGCACCGGCTTTACACGTCTGGTGGTTTGCTCCAAACTGTGTGCGTCGTATGGAAACGGGTCATTTCTCACGGGCGAGCCGCACTCGTGGGAGCTTCCTCGAAAGGCGAACCCTTGCCCCCGCAAGCCAAGGCCGCACGTTCCGCGAAGGACCGTTACAAGAAGCTGGTCCCCAAATACCACGCCCACCTCGAAGAGTTCAAGCATCAAAGCGCCTTCCACGAAGGCGCCGTCAGCGTCGCCTTTCAGACGCTCCTCTCCGAAGCCGCCCGTCTGCACAGATTCACGCTCATCCCGCAGCTCACCGACTCCGGGCTCCGCCCCGACGGCACCATCAAGGACGCCAACTACCTCGTCCGCGGCCACTGGGAGGCCAAGGACACCAGTGACGACCTCGACGCCGAGATCGCCGCCAAGATCAGGAAGGGCTACCCCACCGGCAACATCATCTTCGAGGATACCCGCCGGGCCGTGCTCTATCAGAACGGCAAGGCCGTCGATCAATACGACCTGCGCAGCGAGAAGGCCGTCGGCGAGCTGCTCGACGATTTCTTCGCCTACCGCGAGCCGCAGATCGAGCAGTTCGAGAAGGCCGTCGCCGAGTTCAAGGAGCGCGTCCCCGAGCTGGCCCGCGGGCTGGACCAGAAGATCAAGGAAGCCCACGCCGCCAACCAGCCGTTCCAGAAGGCGTTCGACAGCTTCTTCGAGCTGTGCAAGACCTCGCTCAACCCCAACATCAGCCAGGCCGCCGTCGATGAGATGCTGATCCAGCACCTCCTGACCGAGCGGCTGATCCGCAACATCTTCGACGACGCCCAGTTCGACCGCCGCAACGTCATCGCCGCCGAGATTGAGAAGGTCATCGACGCCCTGTCGCAGAAGGCCTTCAGCCGCGCCGACTTCCTCCGCAGCCTCGACCGCTTCTACCTCGCCATCGAGTCCGCCGCCCGCACCATGCCCGAGTTCGCCGACAAGCAGCACTTCTTGAACACCGTCTACGAACGCTTCTTCCAGGGCTACAGCGTCAAGCTCGCCGACACCATGGGCATCGTCTACACGCCGCAGCCCATCGTCGATTTCATGTGCGCCAGCGTCGCCGAGATCCTCGAAAAGGAGTTCGGCAAGCCCCTCGGCCACAAGGACGTGTATATCCTCGATCCCTGCACCGGCACCGGAAACTTCATCGTCAACCTGATCCGACGAATCCCCAAACGCGACCTGTCCCGCGTATACAAGAGCCAGCTTTTCGCCAATGAAATCATGCTGCTGCCGTACTACATCGCGTCGCTGAACATCGAGCACGCGTACTATGAACAAACAGGCGGGTACGAATCGTTCGAGGGTCTTTGTTTCGTTGATACGCTCGATCTTGCAGAGGCGGCTCAATCACAATTAGACTTTATGACGGAGGCAAACACAGCGCGCGTGCGACGCCAGAAGAGCAGCCCCATAACAGTGATAATAGGCAATCCTCCTTACAATTACCGACAGGTCAACGAAAACGACAACAACAAGAATCGGAAATACCCTGTGATTGATGGACGCGTCGCTGATACGTACGTCGCAGATTCAACTGCAACGAATCGAAACGCTCTGGGCGACGCTTACGTTCGATTCTTTCGCTGGGCAGTGGACAGGCTGGAAGGACGCGACGGTATAGTGTGCCTCGTCACGAATAACAGTTTCGTGGATCAGGTAGCATTTGATGGTATGCGAAAGCATCTGCTGAAGGATTTCACATACTTGTATCACGCTGATCTGAATGGCAACGTCCGGGTAAACCCAAAGCTCAGCGGCACAACTCACAACGTCTTTGGGATCCAAGTCGGAGTCGGGATCACAGTAGCCGTGCGCGCTACGAAGGCGAAGAGATCCTTAAGATACTCCCGCGTTGTAGAGGAATGGCGACGAGACGACAAACTCGCTTGGCTGGCCAAGGCGCAATCAGTGTGTGGGATGAGGTGGCGAACTCTCACACCTGACGAGAGAGGCACCTGGCTCGTTCCGGAAAACTCGGAACAGTTTACAGCCTTCATCGCGACCGGCACGAAGGACGAACGCAACAGCCAAGGTACCTTATTCGATGATTTTTCTCTCGGTGTAACAACGGCTCGTGATGACTTAGTGTACGGATTTGATCGGTGCCAGTTGGTCGCGAGAGTGCAGGGTTTCATCGAAGAATATAACTCCGAAGTAGATCGATACCGCCGAACTGGAAAAGGCGTATCGCCCGACGAGTTCGTACGGTACGACAGAATCAAATGGAGTCGCGATCTCAAGTTAGATTTGAAGAGAGGAAAATACGCCGAGTATAGGGACGAGAAGATCCGACGGAGTCTATACCGCCCGTTTTGCCGACAGTATCTCTTCTACGACACCATCCTGAACGAAGAGAGTCGGCGGTGGCTCACAATCTTTCCCGGCGCACCGCAGGAAGCAGAGAACGCCGGCATCTGCACCGCCAACACGGGAAGTCGTACGCCGTACTGGGTGTTGATGACGAATTGTATCCCCCATTACGCCATTTCCTCGTTGGACGCGACTCAGTGCTTCCCCTTCTACGTCTACGACGAAGACGGCTCGAACCGCCGCGAGAACATCACCGACTGGGCGCTCCAGCACTTCCGCGAGCACTACGGCGACAAGAAGATCACCAAGTGGGACATCTTCTACTACGTCTACGGCCTGCTGCATCACCCCGGCTATCGCGAGAAGTTCGCCGACAATCTCAAGCGCGAGCTGCCGCGGATACCGCTGGCGCCGGACTTCCGCGCATTCGCAAAAGCCGGCAAAGCCCTCGCCGACCTGCACCTGAACTACGAGCAGGCCGAGCCGTTTAAGCTCGAATGGGTCGAAATGCCCGGCGAGCCGCTCTCCTACCGCGTCGAGAAGATGAAGCTCACCAAAGACAAGCGCGACCTGATCGTCAACAAATCGCTGACCCTCCGCGGCATCCCGCCCGAAGTCTTCGACTACCGCCTCGGCAACCGCTCGGCCCTCGACTGGGTCATCGACCAGTACCAGGTCAGCACGGACAAGCGCAGCGGCATCACCAGCGACCCCAACCGCGACGACGACCCGGAGTACATCGTGCGGCTGGTGGGGCAGGTGGTCGGCGTGAGCGTGGAGACGGTCAAGCTCGTAAAAAGCCTGCCAACCGAATTCGCCGATCCGCCGACCCCGCCCAGCTAGAGCGCGTGGTTTGGGTCCATGGGGTCGCGGGTTTGAATCCTGTCGCCCCGAATGGCTTGCAACTTCTTGCGAGTGCAAGGGCTTTCGTCTTTGCCGGACGACGGGATTTGAACGGCTCGGCGACAGGACCGTCCCACGCACCGCGCAACTGCGGCCGTCACCGAGCAGAAGTATGGGATCCCTGGTTTCTTCTCGACCAGCGCATCGACCCGGTTTCGAATCGTCACTGGATCGCCGGCAGAATCGCCGCCAACCAGATCGCCGTAACCTGGTCATAGCCCGCCGCGTTCGGATGGATGCCGTCGCCGTCGAGCGTTGCGGGGTTCGTAAAGATGGTCGTGTGATAGAAATCGACGACGGTTGCGCCGCGCCGTTGCGCGGCGGCGATGATCACGTTGTTGTAACGAATCACTTGCGCGGACATCAGGGTCAGCCCGGCGGGGCTGATGCAGCAGAGCGCCGTGCCCGCCGCCGGGCGAAGCGACTGGTCGTCCGACAAGCCGATGTACACGGCCGCCCCGCTGGCTGTAAGCCGGCTGAGGATCGTCTCGATGTTCGCTGCGAACGCCCTCAGATTGGCGGCTTCAAGATCGGGGGTGGTGTCCTGTCCGTAGCCGTATAAGCCCCACAGATCGTTGCTTCCGATCCATACGCAGGCAATGTCGGCGTTGGCGGCGATGGCTTGTTCAAGTTCGCTGGGCACACCGTCTAATCCACTGATCAGGTCGGTGCTCGTCCACCCGGAATGACCGACGTTGAGCACTGACGATCCGGCGCGACGGGCCTGCACGGCGGGGAGCAGCCGGAACGGATAGCCACCGCCTTCGGAGCTCTCGTCGCCCGACCCTTCGGTAAGGCTGTCGCCGAGCGTGGCGATGGTCAGGGGGCCGGACGGCAGCGTCGGCGGCGTTTGGTTGGAGATGGCCGAGAGCGTCGGTGTGGCGTCGAAGACCACGTCGTTCGAGCCTGAACCGCCCGTATCGCCGGGCTGGCCGCCGTCGTTCGAGCCGTTTGCGCCGCCGTCGGTAGAGCCGTTTGCGCCGTCGTCGTTAGAGCCGTTTCCGCCGCCGGTGTCCGCAGGCGGAGGCTGACACCCGACCAGGCATGTTGCCAGCACGGCGATTGCCAAGCCTGCCATCCAACGTTTCGCTATGGAGCGATGGCCGCGTATGAGCGCGTGGCCGTATTCGGAAGCTCTGTTGCTCCGGAGTGGAAATGCTAAGGCTGGAACGACGGATGCTGTTGCTCGAACGTTCATGGAAGGCTCCTTATTCCGGCGGACGCTACTGTTTTCGCGAAGTACGTCAGCGCCGCCGCCAGCGGGCGAAACGCATCACCATCAGTCCGCCGATCGTCAGCAGCGCCGTCTGCACAACGCCGGAGGCGCAGATCGACGGAGGCATCTTGATCACACCGCCGTTGTCGTTCGAGTTGTCCGGGGGCGGCGACGGAGGCGGCGACGGAGGCGGAGGCGGCGGCGAAGGGGGAGGCGAAGGCGGAGGCGTGTCCGCCGCGTTGCCATACCTTCCCATATCCGCGCGACCGCCGTTAGGCGCCGGCTCGTTGCTGAAGGGCGAAGCCGGGTCGCCGGCGTCAATGCATGGCGAGCCGGCGGCGAGGTGGTAGTCGTCGGCCGCTTCGTTGACAAACCGCGGATCGCCCGAGATATTTCCGGTTCCCGCTATGGCCTCCTGCGAACTGGTGAACGTCACGTTCAAGGTTACCGTGCCGTCCGTGGCGAAATCATCTCCCCCGTTGTTCCAGAAGATGCAGTTGGTCACGCTGGCCGTCGATAGCCCCTCGACCTGCAAGCCGTTGCCGCGGGTCGAGTTCTCGCACACGTTGTTTGCGATCGTGCAGTGACGGATCGTCGCTTGCGATCCGACGCCCTCTCCGCCGTCAACCGAGATGGCCGAGACGGCTTCGCAACCGGCTTTTGACACATTGCGGTAGATGAGCTCGTGATGGACGTCCGCTGTCGCTCCCTCATCGATGAACTCCCCTGCCCCATAGGCGGCGGCAAAGTTGTTGTACACGGTATTGAAGGAAACCTCGGCTGAGTTGCCTAAGCCCACGACGATCAGACCGCCGCCCCAGCCGTAGCCGAGGTCGCGGCCCACTTCGTTGCCGCGAACGACGTTCTGCGTGACGCGCGCGCTCACAACGATGACGAACAGGCCGCCGCCGTGGTCGCCGACCGCGACATTGTTCTCAATGGTGTTGCCCTGGATCAGTGCCGCTTGTCCGAGGACAAAAATGCCGCCGCCGCGGCCGGCGGAATTACCGCGCACGACATTGTTCAGGATGGTCGCGTTCGCCGCGTCCGACACGTACACACCGCCGCCGCGGTTGTAGTCGAACGGCGGGTCACCGCTGCGAACAGTGTTGCCCTCGATGACGTTGTTCGATATGGTCGGCGATCCGCCCCGGCTGTAGATCCCGCCGCCGTGATAGCCATAGGGAAGTTCTTCGGTGCTGCCGATGCCGCCCGTGATGCGAAAGCCGTCGATGGTCACGTCGGCTTCAATGATGTTGATGACGGCGTTTCCGCCCGCGCCGGACAGCGTGGTCGTGTTCCCGGCCAGGTCTCGGACCCAGCCGCCGGAGTATCCCCCCTCCAGGACGAGGGCCTTGCCCTGGATGCGCAGATTCTGGACGTAGGTGCCTGCAGCGACCCGGATTTTGTCGCCGGCGCCGGCGGCATCAATGGCCGCTTGTACCGTGCGAAACGGACTCGCCTGCGTGCCCAGCTCCGCCCCGGCGTTGGTGCCGTTAACGTAGAAGTCGGCGGCCGGCGCCGCGGCGACGGTCGCCAGCACCAGCGTGCCTGCCAGGTTCGGGCAACAAAGACGTTTCATGAGCAGTCTCCTTCAACGGTTCGACGCCGGTAACATGGCCCGGCAGCCTATCCAAGGATCCAAGCGACGTGACATGAAAGGCTAACAGTCACGATAAAAGTTGTCAAAAACGGGCAGAATGCGTCGAATCGGCGCAACCGCCCTCATGGCTCCCTGACGCAGTCGCCGGTGTAGGGGAAGCGGGTGCCGGCTTCGATCATCTCGAAATCGGTGACAAGGAGGAGTGAGAGATCGCGCGCGCCGAGCAGGCCGTCCCATTTGGCGGCGGTGAAACGGTCGCTCTGGGCGGTGAGGGCGATGTTTCCGCCGTCGGCCAGCAGCATGCCATGTTTCTGGAGCGCGCGGGCCACGACGCGGGCGCCATCGTTGGGCAGGCTGGCCAGAGGGAAATTCGCCCGAAGCCGGAAGCGAGCCCCATAGGGCGGTGCGGTGGAAGGCCCGGTAGGCCCGCCGATGTGCGTCGCCGGATGTACATAGACCCCCCGCCGGATGCGCGGGTTGGGCAGGATGAAGCGAATGGCATGATCGATCGCGCCGGCGGCGACCTCGTTTGCCGAGAACAGCAGCGGTGCGATGGGAAAGCCCGCGGCGTCAGCACTGGTGCAGTTCTCCCCGCGCCCCGCCGGACCATACACGCGGCTCAAATCCCACACGGCCAGGCATCCGCCGCTGAAAACGTCACCGATGTCAGCCCGCCACATCTCGTAGAGTCGATTCGCTGGGCGGTCCACGACGATGTGATGGCAGTCGCCGTCATTCTCGCAGCGGTACCCCGTCTCACCTTCCAGCGCTCCGCACGCCGGAACGGGAACATTGGTCAGATCGCACTCGTTCTCGTACCAGTCGTCGTTCGGCGTGAACGAACGTGAAGCCGTGCCCGCCTCCGCCTCAAACACCTCGATCGAAAAGTCGATCTCCAGCCGCCCGCGGCCAAATCCCCCCAGAGAATCCAGCGAGGCGATCACGCCGGCGGATTCGGCATCGACCGGCGCCGTGGAGACGTCTCGATCCCAGGGCGTCCCCGGCGGAAAGTACGGCCAGGCGCCGGCGCGTGGCGGCTGGGTGGCGCAGTCGCGGATGGCAGGCGACGGCGGTGGAGTTGGAGTTGGAGTTGGACCGTCGGTTGAATCCGTGATGCCGTCAGGCTCACCGTCCATCGCCGGCGGACCGCACGAACCGACACCCATAAGGAGAGCGGCCGAGCAGGCCAGAGCAATTGCACCGGACCGCCTGACGCCTTCAATCATTCGCCGCGCGCGCTCGCACATCATCTTCGCCACTTCACACCCGCTCCTCATATCCGGTGGGTATTTTGAACCGTACCCTGTAAGTAACCCGACATTTCCCAGATAGCTTTTTCCGGCTACGCCGCCGGCCCGTGCTCGCCTATTGTACAGCGCCCTCCCCGTTGCGTCGATCCCTTTTGGGCTTTTGTCCGCGGATCAGGGGCGGTCGGGTCGCACTTCCGCGAGCACTACGGCGACAAGAAGATCACCAAGTGGGACATCTTCTACTACGTCTACGGCCTGCTGCATCACCCCGGCTACCGCGAGAAGTTCGCCGACAACCTTCGGGACGAACCGGATCTGTATGAATAAGCCCACTTCGGGTCTCAATACCCGATGGCCGCGCCATCCTTGCGCGGGTCGGAGCCGCCCTGCAACATGCCATTTTCGGGGTCGATGAGAATGGCCTGATATCCGCCGAAGCCCCAGTCGCCGCGGCCCACGCGGTGGCCTTTGGCGCGGAGCGCGGGTAACACGTCGTCGGGTATGCCCGGCTCCAACTGCACCTGGCCGCCGTCGGTCATGGTGTGGCCGGTGGGCGTGCTCGATCCGACGTGTTGGCAGCGGGCGGCCTCGCCGGCCTGCTGAACGTTCATGCCGTGATCGATGATGTTGACCAGCACCTGGACGTGACCCTGCGGCTGCATGTCGCCGCCCATGACGCCGAAGGTGAGCCACGGCCGGCCGTCTTTGGTGACCATCGCGGGGATGATGGTGTGGAACGGGCGTTTGTGCGGCTCCAGGCGGTTGGCGTGTTGGTCGTCGAGGGCGAAGAGCGTGCCGCGGTTCTGGAGCATGAAGCCGAGATCGCCGGGGACCAGGCCGGAGCCCCACGCGAAGTAAATGCTTTGAATGAATGAGACGGCGTTGCGCTGTTCATCGACGACGGTCAGATAGATGGTGTCGGCGCGGCCGATTTTTGGATCGCCGGCTGCAACCTGTTTAGCCGCATGATCCAGGTCGATGCGCTGGCGCTGGCGGTCGGCGTAAGGCTTGGAGATCAACTCGGCGATGGGCAGGTTCTTCTCGAAATCAGGATCGGCGTAAAACGCGGCCCGGTCGGCGAAGGCGAGCTTCTTTGCCTCCACAAAGAGGTGAAGGAACTCGGGCGAGTTGTGGCCCATGCCGTGGATGTCGTACGGCTCAAGAAGGTTCAGTATTTCCAATGCGGCGATGCCCTGGCCATTCGGCGGCAGCTCCCATACCTCGTAGCCGCGATAGGTGGTGCTGACGGGTTCGACCCACGTCGAGTTGTGCTCGGTGAAATCGCGGAGAGAGAGCAGGCCGCCGTGCGATCGGCTGAACGCGACGATCTGTTCGGCGATCGCGCCCTTATAGAATGCGTCTCGACCATTCTTGGCGAGAGACCGGTACGTTTCCGCCAGATAGCGGTTGGTCATCCGCTCGCCGATGCGCGGTGCCCGGCCGTCCTTGAGATACGTTTTCGCGGCGTCGGGCGTGGTCCTCAGCAGTGCTTCCGATTGCCTCCAAGTCTCGCCGATTTTCTCGGCGACCGGGAAACCGTGCTCCGCGGCATCGATGGCGGGAGCCAGAACCTGTTGCATAATCATACTGCCGAAGCGTGAGCGCATCGCATCCCAGCCGTCCACGCAGCCGGGCACGGACCAACTCAGCGGGCCGCGATCGGGAATCTCGCTCAGTCCTTTTTCGGCGAAGAACTGCCGTGTGGCGGCATAGGGAGATCGGCCGCTGGCGTTGAGGCCATAGAGCTTTTTCGTTTTGGCGTCCCAGATAATGGCGAACAGATCGCCGCCGACCCCGCAGCTCATCGGCTCGACCACGCCGAGCATCGCGTCGGCGGCGATGGCGGCATCGACCGCGTTGCCGCCCGCGCGCAGAATCGCCACGCCCGCTTCAGCCGCGAGCGGATGACTGGTTGCCACCATGCCGTGTCTGGCCATCACCACGGATCGCCTCGAATCGAAGCTGTTACCCGCATTATCAGGGCCCGCGCCCAGTATTGCCGCGGCCCAGGTCGGGATGAGCAGCATCTTCAGCGTTGAAATCATTCACTTCCACCTCGCGAATGCTCACTCCTGGACTTGTCCCGCCTTAACCAGCACGTCGTTTCTGGAGACAGGCGAGCCACTCCGCCATGCCGTCGCCGGTGCGGGCCGAGAGCTGCATGACGGGCATACCGGGCCGCACGCTCTCGATCGCGCGGAGCATGGCGTCACAGTCGAAGCCGGCCGCCGCGGCCAGATCGATCTTGGTGATGATCGCGATGTCGGCGGTGTTGAAGATGGTTGGATACTTCAGCGGCTTATCCTCGCCCTCCGTCGTGGAAACGAGGACGACGCGCAGATCTTCGCCCAGGTCGTAGCTGGCCGGGCATACCAGGTTGCCGACGTTTTCGATGAAGAGGAAGTCGAGTTCGGCAAGACTCCACCCTTCTAAAGCCTTCTCGACCATGTCGGCCTCGAGATGGCAGACCGTGCCGGTCACAATTTGCCGGACGGGCGCGCCGCTCTCAGCCAATCGTTTCGCGTCATTCTCGGTGGCCAGGTCGCCGACGATTGCGGCCACGCGATGCGCACCGCTCAGTTGCCGCAGCGTTTCGCGAAGGAGCAGGGTTTTTCCGGCGCCGGGACTGGATACCAGACTGACGACGAAAGTGCCCGCGCCGCGGAAGCGTTGCCGCAGCGCGCGGGCGGCTTCATCGTTCTTCTTGAGCACGTGCCGGCGGACCTCAACCAGGCGCGGCGAATGGCTCATTCCAGAATCTCCAGTGCGACGACCTCCAGTTCCCGGCCGCCGACGAGCCGCGAGGAGGGCGTGCCGCACGCGCGGCAGCACATCTGCTGGATGGAGACGACGGGCCGCTCGTCATTGCACTTCGGACAGAAGATCACCACCGGCGACTCTTCGACGACCAAACGCGAACCGGCCATGCGGGTACCCTCCGTCGCCAACTCGTAAGCGGGCATCAATGCTTCCTTGACCACGCCGGAGAGCTGACCGAGCCGCAGGTGGACGGCGACAATTTTCGCACCGCCGCGTCGCTCCGACTCCTCGGCGGCGATCTCGACGATGTTCAATGCAATGGACAACTCATGCACGCGATGACATCCGACGGACGCTCATGTACCGGTTATCAGCATATCCTCGGCAACTGTTCACCTGTGAGCATGGTGACGACGCGTTCGCCGCCGATGAGCGATTTCATGATGACCATGCCCGGATGATCCTCGACGATTTCACCGATGAGTGCGGCATTGCGGCCGAGCGGATGATTTCGCATCGCGAGCAGGACGCGCTCGGCATCGCCGGGCGGTACGACGGCGATCAGCTTGCCCTCGTTGGCGACGTACATCGGGTCGAGGCCGAGCATCTCGCATGCGCCGCGCACCTCCGGGCGGATCGGGATCGCCGACTCAATCAGGCGGACGCCCACAGTTGAGGCGTCGGCCATTTCGTTCAGGGCGCTGGCCATGCCGCCGCGCGTCGGATCGCGCATGCAGCGGATGTCCGGGCACGCTTCCAGCATCACGCGCGCGAGATCGGTCAGCGGGGCGCAGTCGCTCTCCAGGACCGTTTCAAACTCGATCCCCTCGCGGACGGACATGATCGCGATGCCGTGATCGCCGATCGTGCCCGACACCAGCACGCGGTCGCCGGGCCGGGCGTTGCGGATCGAAAGCGCCCGCCCGTCCGGCACAATGCCGATGCCGGAGGTGGTGATAAAGATCTGGTCGCCTTTGCCGCGGTCGACGACCTTGGTGTCTCCGGTGACAAGTGCGACGCCCGCTTCATCGCACGCATCGCGCATGGAGGCGACGATGCGTTTCAGATCATCCAGCGGCAGGCCTTCTTCCAGAATAAATGCGGCCGAAAGGAACAGCGGTTTGGCGCCGCCGACCGCGAGATCGTTGACCGTCCCGTGCACGGCCAGCCGCCCGATGTCGCCGCCCGGAAAGAAGATAGGCCGGATCACGAAAGAATCCGTGGTGAAGGCAATTCGCGGCCCGCCCGCACCGTTCAGCCCGACGGTGGCCTGGTCCTCGAGCGCGGACAGGATCTCGTTGTGGAAGTTCGGCACGAACAGTTTCTGCACCAGGTCGGCGGTCAGGCGGCCGCCGCTGCCGTGACCCAGCAACACGCGTTCGTACTGCGACTGCGGCAGCGGGCACGTGCCGAAGTCTTCCGGACGAAGGTTCTTCACATCGAGCGACATCTGTCACAATCCTGTTACGCTTTGCCGGCCGCCAAATGCCGCCCATACGCAAAGTAAGCCGCGCACGCGCCTTCTGCGGAGACCATCGTCGCGCCCAGCGGCGTCTGCGGCGTACAAGCAACGCCGAACGCCGGGCACTCGTGCGGCTTCTTCATTCCCTTGAGGATCTCACCGCTGATGCAGACGGACGATTCCTGCGTCTCGATGTCGTCCACCTCGAACAGCCGCTCGGCGTCGTGGTCGCGGTATTCGTATCGCAGCCGGTAGCCGCTCCTGGGAATGGTGCCGATGCCGCGCCATTTGCGGTCGCAAATCTCGAATACTTCTTCGATCAGCTTCTTCGCCTGCGGGTTTCCCTCCGGCCGCACCGCGCGGGCGTACTGATTTTCGACGGTCGCCTGGCCCGCTTCGAGCTGCCGCACCGTCATCAGCACGCCTTCCAGCATGTCCACCGGCTCGAAACCGGTGATCACGATGGGCACGTTGTAGCGTTTGGCGATCGGCTCGTATTCCGCACAGCCCATGACCGTGCAGACATGCCCCGGTCCGAGAAACCCCTGCACGCGGTTGCCCGGCGACTGGAGAATGGCCGTGATCGCGGGCGGAACCAGCACGTGCGAAACCAGCACGCTGAAGTTTAACAACCGGCGCTTCCGCGCGATCCAGACGGCCATCGCGTTGGGCGGCGCGGTGGTCTCGAAGCCGATGGCGAAGAACACGACGAGCTTCTGCGGATTGGCCGCCGCGATGTTCACCGCATCCAGCGGCGAATAGACGACGCGCACGTCGCCGCCCTGCGATTTGACCTGGAGCAAATCGCCGCGCGAGCCCGGCACGCGGAGCATGTCGCCGAACGAACAGAAGATTGTCTCCGGCTGCGAGGCGATCGCATGAGCCCGATCGATCGTCTCCAGACACGTCACGCACACCGGGCAGCCCGGCCCGTGCACCAGCTCGATGCTGCCCGGCAGCACCTCGTCGATGCCGTACTTGACGATGGTGTGCGTCTGCCCGCCGCAGACTTCCATGATCGTCCACGGCCGCGTGACGGTACGGGCGATGGCGGCCGTCAGCTTGCCCGCCGCTTCGGCGTCGCGATATTCGTCGAGATACTTCATGGTGAAGGCGCCTTCAGGTCGTCGAGCTGGTTCATGCTGTCGAGAAACTCGAACACGCGGGCGGCCTCGGCCTCATCGATCTTTGAGAGCGCGAAGCCCACGTGCACGAGAACGTATTGACCCGGTTCGACCTCCGGCACATGTTCGAGGCAGACCTGCTTGCGAACGCCGCCGAAATCGACCTTGCCCATCAGTAAGTCATGCTCGCGGTAGGTGTCGATCACTTTGCCGGGTATGCCCAGACACATCGGGAACTCCTTCAAAGAGCCGTCAGCGCTACTCGATCATTGCCGCCGCGATCGCCACCTGGCCGAGCGATAGTCCGCCGTCGTTGGGCGGCACTACGCGATGGCGATATACGCGGAATCCTTCGCGCTCCAGCCGCGCGGTCGTCTCCGCGGCCAGCAGCGCGTTCATGAATGTGCCGCCGCTGAGGACCACGGCATCAAGTCCGGTCGTCCCGCGGATCCGATCGCAGACGGAGGCGACCAGTTCTACGATCGTGGAATGAAAGCGTCTGGCGATCCGCTCGGCACGCTCCTCGCGAGTCACATCCTCCGCTACGGCGCAAATCAGCGGGCGCGTGTCAATGACCAGCGGCTCGTTCTCGTCCACCGGCGCAATCTCGAACGGATAAGCGCCATCCACCGGTACTCCAGTCGCCAGCCATTCCAGTTCCATCGCGGCCTGGCCCTCAAAGCTCACGCGGTCGCGCACGCCGGCCAGTGCCGCCACCGCATCGAACAACCGCCCCATGCTGCTGGTGAGCGGCGTGTTCAATCGACGTTCGATCATCTGCCGGATGACCCGAATTGTCGCCGTCGTCTTCCGTCGTTCGAGCAGTGATGGCGGGCAATCCGCATCAAGCAGATGGGAGAGCGCCATCCGCCAAGGCTCGCGAATCGCCTGCTCGCCGCCGGGCATGCCGACGTAGCGCAGATGCGCGGCCCTGCGGAATTGCCGATAGTCGCCGACCAGGAACTCGCCGCCCCAGATCGCGCCATCCGTGCCGAAGCCCGTCCCATCGAATGTGACGCCGATCACCGGTTCATCCAGCCCGTGCTCGGCCATGCAACTCGCCATGTGCGCGTGGTGGTGCTGGATCGGCACGCGCTTCACACCGCTCCCCGCCTCACGACGCATCGTATAGCGGGTCGATGCGTAGTCGGGATGCAGGTCGTGAGCGATCCACGCGGGCTGAAGCTCGAACAATTGCTCGTAAAGGGCGATGTCCTTTTCAAATGCCTGATACGCCTCAAAGTGATCGAGATCGCCCAGGTGATGGCTGAGCGTGGCCTTCCGATCCCGGCCGAGGGCGAATGTCGCCTTGAGCTGTCCGCCGACGGCCAGAATCGGGGCCGGGCATCGGATCGGCAGCGGGATCGGCTGAGGAGCGTATCCGCGCGAGCGCCGCACGGGCGATTCCATGCCGGCGACGATGCGCGTCACCGAGTCGTCGCAGCGGACGTGAATCGGCCGGTTGTGCGTGAGAAACAGGT
>CAYLLT010000036.1:0-46386 GCA_964384465.1 uncultured Planctomycetales bacterium
TCGCAGCCTACCACGTCCTTCATCGCCTCTCGACGCCTAGGCATCCACCATGCACCCTTAATAGCTTGATCGCATGGATGACAGGCTCGCCGCGGAAAGCTCTCATCTGTCAGCCATCAGCTTTCAGCCAAAAACCTTCCTTGAACAATCCATCACCCACACATCAAAGCACCTTGACGCACGAGTCGCGTCATTTGTGGGAAGCTCAAGTCCGTGCGTGGATCGCTCCGCGCACGCCCCGGTCTTCCCGTTCGCTCGAAAGATTCGAACTATATGGTGTTGTGATGCCACTACCTGCAACGTCTGCCCGGTCGCCCGCTCATCACAGACGCCGCCAGACTTGCTTCCATATCCAGTTGTCAAAGATCGTCCGGATTCGTTCTCACGATTCCGGGTTCGAGACGTTCGCCCGAAAGCGAACTGCACGAACCCAAAATCGACTCAATCCACCGGAGCCCGGCTAGTATAGCCCTGGTTTCGTGTCTGTCAAATCCGCAGCCATGATCCCTGTGACGCCGCCGTCTCGACGGTGTTTTCCCACCGGACCGCGGCAATTCATTGCCGCCCATTGGAGCCGAGCGGGCTCGAACCGCCAACCTCCTGGTTGCAAACCAGGCGCTCTCCCAGTTGAGCTACGGCCCCGAAACAGTTTTCAGAGCCGGCCTCTGAGAGGCCGGTGAGCCGCCGGTGCGTCGTATCCTCAGACCACCGGGTTCACAGAACCCGGCTCATTGGGCCCGATAGGAGTCGAACCTATGACCTCGTCGTTATCAGCGACGCGCTCTAACCAGCTGAGCTACGAGCCCCCAGTCAGGGTCCATCCTCATCCTGCCGAGCCGCTACGGCCTTCACCTCAACCTCTGCAACACCCGCCCCGCCGCAGCGACAAAAAAACCGCCGGCTCGCTGCCGACGGTTCGCATTCGAGGCGATACCAGGCAATGCCAGCTAAGTCACTCGGTGGATGTATCGGATGTCGCTAATCTTCTCATCCTGCAAAAGGCGGTTTGCTGAATCTCATCGGCCTTGGCCGGCTGGCTGTGCCGAATCCGCGAATTGCCCTTGCTGATCAACATTTTACTCAGAGCTACGTTCTTGTCAACTCGTGCGATTATAGCCCTCGTATTTGTGTCAGACCAGTCCCACCCGCCGGTATCGCCTGATGGGTATATATGCGGTAAGTATTTTATAATAAACTACTTATGAATACATGAGTTGCAGTCGAACATGCCGGCCCAGCGCTCGATCACCCGGTCAGCCAGTACATTCTGTCGTTCGTTGACCACGTCATGCTCTGTTTGAATGCGCGTATCGCGTCGGCTAACGTGAGGGGTGTCATGGCCAAGCGCGCGGCACAGATCGAGACGACATCCAGAGAGACTGCGCCACCTGCGGCGCCTCCGACGCCCGCCGGCACATCGCCCGACGGTCTCACGCCGGCCATGCGACAGTACGTCGTGCAGAAGGCCAGCGTGCCCGACGCGCTGCTGCTGCTGCGCATGGGCGACTTCTACGAAATGTTCTACGAAGATGCCCAGACCGCCTCGCGCGTGCTCGGCATCACGCTCACCAGCCGCGGCAAGGACAAGAGCGGCGCGCCCGTGCCGCTGGCCGGCATTCCTTATCACGCGCTCGAATCGTACCTGACCAAACTCGTGCGGGCCGGTTTCAAGGTCGCCATCAGCGAACAGGTCGAGGACCCGCGCTCGGCCAAGGGCGTGGTCAAACGCGAGATCGTCCGCATCGTCACACCCGGCACGCTCACCGACGACGCTTTGCTCGAACAGCGGGCCGACAACTATCTCGCGTGCGTGTGCGGCCGCGGCAACGATTGCGGCCTCTCGTTCGTCGAGCTGTCCACCGGCGCGTTCTGGGTGCAGGCACTGGCGGAGTCCGAGCTGCTCTCCGAGCTGGCCCGTCTCGCGCCGGCCGAGCTGTTGCTCTCCGAAATGCCCATCGACGCCGACGATCGCCTGTCCAAACTGCTCGCCCCGCTGTCAGGTCACACCGAAACCGGCGCGGCCGTCGCCATCACGCGCCGGCCGGCACACCTGTTCGACCCCTGGCAGGCCGACCAGCGGCTGCGCAAGCACTTCGGCGTGGCCACGCTGGAGGGCTTCGGCTTCGGACGCATGGACGCATCGCTCTGCGCGGCGGCGGTGCTGCTCGACTATCTGGCCGAGACGCAGAAGACCGCGCTCCAGCACATCGTCAAACTCGCCCGCCGCGAGGCGAGCGATTACGTCGGCATCGACCCGGCCACCTGGCGATCGCTGGAGATCGAGCGCACCATCCGCAGCGGCCACACCAGCGGCACGCTGCTCGCCGCGGTGGACCGTACCGCCACCGCGATGGGAGCGCGCTGCCTGCGTCGCTGGCTGGCCGCCCCGCTGCGCGACGCGGCGCGTATCCGCGAGCGGCAGGACGCGGTCTCGGAGTTGCTCCGCGACATGCACCGCCTGACCGCCCTGCGCATTGAGCTGCGTAGCCTCGCCGACATCGAGCGCATCACCGCCCGCCTCGGCGTCGGCCGCGCCTCGCCGCGCGACCTGGTCGCACTCGGACGAACGCTGCTGGCCGGTGAGAAGATCGCGGAACTTCTGGAATTGCGAATTGCGGATTGCGAATTGCGGATTGGAGACCAAGTCGATTGCGGATTGCGAATTGCGGATTGCGGATTCCTCCAATCTCGCGCTGCGTCGATGCGCGGCCAACGCGAATTGGCCGAGTACCTGACCCGCTCGCTCCAGCCCGACGCCCCGCTGGTGCTCAACGAAGGCGGCATCATCGCCGCCGGATGCGATGCGGAGCTCGACCGGCTCCGCGCGATCGGCTCCGACGGCCGCCAGTGGCTCGCCGACTATCAGGCCCGCCAGATCGAACGCTGCGGCATCCCCACGCTCAAGGTCGGCTTTAACCAGGTCTTCGGCTACTACATCGAGGTTGCGCACGCCCACAGCGGCCGCGTGCCCGCCGATTACATCCGCAAGCAGACGGTCAAGAACGCCGAACGCTACATCACCGACGAACTCAAGCAGTACGAAACGGAAGTGCTCACCGCCCGCGAACGCGCCGACCAGCGCGAAGCCGAGCTATTCGAAGAGGTCCGCCGTCACGTCGCCAAACACATCCCCGCGCTTCAGCAGCTTGCGACGGCGGTGTCCGAGATCGATGTCGTCGCCGGCTTGGCGCATTTGGCCGACGAGCGCCGTTACGTCCGCCCGGAACTGGTGGACGAGATCGCGCTCGAAATCGTGGATGGCCGACACCCGGTGCTGGAGCAGACGCTCGGCGAGAAGTTCGTCCCCAACGACTGCCACCTGGGGCGATTGCGAATTGCGGATTGCGAATTGCAAATTGAGGATCAGAACCCCGCACGCAAGTGCGGGGCCCGGCCCGGCACTGGCGTGCCGGGTTCGGATTCTACTCAATCCGCAATGCTAATGCTCATCACCGGCCCCAACATGGCCGGCAAGAGCACGTTCATCCGGCAGGTGGCGCTGCTCACGCTGCTGGCCCAGACGGGCAGCTTTGTCCCTGCCAAGGCGATGCGATTCTCCCCCGTGGATCGGCTGTTCGCCCGCATCGGCGCATCCGACGAGTTGAGTCGCGGGCAATCGACGTTCATGGTCGAGATGACCGAGGCCGCCAACATCCTCAACAACGCCACCGAGCGCAGCCTGATCATCCTCGACGAGCTGGGCCGCGGCACCAGCACGTTCGACGGGCTGTCGCTGGCGTGGGCCATCGCCGAGCAGCTCGTGACGCAGATCGGCTGCCGATCGCTGTTCGCCACGCACTACCACGAGCTGACGCAACTGGAGAGCTATCTGGCCGGCGCGGTGAACTTCAACGTCGCCGTCCGCGAATGGCAGGACGAGATCGTCTTCCTCTATCGCATCGTTCGCGGCGGGACGGACAAGAGCTACGGCGTACACGTGGCCAAGCTGGCCGGCGTGCCCGCTACGGTGATTCGCCGCAGCCGCGAACTGCTGGCCGAGTTGGAGTCGAACTTCTCCGCCGGGCGCGGCAAGTCGCAGTGGGCGGCCAAACGCACCAAGCGCGAGGACCAGATGCTGCTGTTCCCCGAGCCGGGCGACGATGTCCTCTCGGAGATCCGGGCGCTGGACCCGAACACGGTGACGCCGGTGGAGGCGCTGAACGCCATCCAGCGCTGGCGCAACCGGCTGGGCTCATAATTCTCCCATTTTTCGGTGCAGATTTTCATTGCTCCTGGTCCATCATCACGGTAGGATATGCACTGCCGCCTCACGAGCGGTTCTGCATTTCGGGCTGAATAAATAGTTGACACGTCCAGCGGGCTGCCGCCACGCGAACTGGGAAAGGAGCAGTCATGCCGGTCTGTTCTTTCAAGCAGGCGGGAATGAAGACCTGGAAGGGCGTTTTGAAGGTATGCGCGGCGCTGGTCGTGTGGCTCGCGACGGCGCAAGCCGCCTGGGCGTCGGGAGTGAACACGTCCAATCCCAACCTGCCGCCGAACATCGGCGTCTACGTGACATCCGACCAAGTGCACGCCACCTACAACGGCCCCGGCTTTCAGATCGTGCTACAGGACATCCGGCACCAGCCGTTCGCCAGCACGACCGTGCGAACCATCGTCAACGGCACCGATGAGCAGGAGGAGTTCGACTCCCACTTCGACGCGAACGGATCGGTGAACGGCGGTGCGCTCTTTCCGATACAGGGCAACGGGGACGTGACCACAGTCGTCATGGGTAAGGCAGGAAATACCACGGGCACCTTCCAAACGGAAATGGTCGTCATGACGCTGACGGTCAGCAGCCCCTTCGGCCCGTTCAAGGTGCGTGAGAGCCTGACGCTGCCCTCGACGGGGGTGACCACCATTACCGACATCGGCGGCGGCATGTACCACATCGACAGCTTCTTCGATGTCTTCACCGAGCTATCGATCGACGGCGGTCAGACCTGGATTCCCCAAAGCGACGGGCCTTCCCGCGTCAACCTCGTGCCCGAGGTGCCGCTGATCGAGCCCGGCCCGCTCGAACCGCCCCCCGCGGTCCCCGGCGGGGAGAGTCCGCGCGGTAACCAGCCCGAACTGGGCGTGGTGAACTCCATTTACCTCTTTTCAGGAGAGTTTTATCACGGCGCGGTGGATATGCGCATCCGCGGCCGGGGCTTTGACTTCGTCTGGGCCCGCAAATACCGCTCGCGCTATGGCCCCAATACCGCCATGGGCAACGGCTGGGACTTTTCGTACAACATTTTTATCGAGCCGAGCGGCGAGAACCGCATTCTCCACGACGGCAACACCCGCCGCGACCTGTACGCGCTTCAACCCGACGGCACCTGGGCCCGCGAGGAGTTCTTCCGCGTCCTGAGCCTCAACCCGAACAACACTTACACCTTGACCTTTGCCGATACCGGCAAATGGAATTTTAAGCCGCTAGACGGCAGCGCCGCCCAGGGCAAGATTTCCAGCATCGTCGATCGCAACGGCAATACGATGGTATTTCATTATGACCCGGCGGGGCGAGTCGACGACATCACCGACACGTTGAACCGCCACATCACCATCAACTACAACGGGGACGGGCTCATTTCCAGTGTGTCCGACTTCGCCGGCCGGCAGGTGGTCTATTCCTACTATCAGAATAGCGACACGGGCGGCTCAGCCAGGGACCTCAAGAGCGCGCGTTCGCCCATCGTGGACGTTCCGGCGCCGGCCAACCACAACAACTTCACCCTGGGTAAGACGACGACCTACGCCTACTCCGAGGATTTCGCAGACCCGCTGCTGAACTCGAATCTGAAAACCATCACCGATCCGAAAGGCCAAACCTATCTGGTCAATACATACAGCGCGACGCAGAACAGCAGCGATCTCAACTTCGACCGGGTCACGCGGCAGGTCTGGGGCAACCCGGACGACATCATCGACGTGGTCTATGTCGAGGAGACGCCGTCGCCCATCAATCATTTCGCCGTCATCAAGGCCATCGTGAATGACCGGCTGCACTTTGGTCCCGCACCGGGAAGGTCCAATGTGAAACAGTATTTCTATGACGCGACGAATCGGCTGGTGGTCGCCCGCGATTACACCGGCCGGGCCGCCGCCGATCAGCCCACCAGCGATTTCCTCAATGTGCCCACCAGTCCGCTGCGCGGGGATGACCCCCAGTTCTTCGAGACGAGCTGGGAATACAACGTGGATTCACTCCCCACGCTGATCGTCTATCCCCGGGGAAACAGCACCACGAATGTGTACGAGCTGGAGCTGGACGCCAATGCACCGCGGCGGTCGCGCGGGAACCTGCGCGAAGTGCACCGCATGGCCGGCCCGCCCGGCGGCGATCAGCCCATGATCACCGAACTCTATGAATATGCGACCGGCTTCGGCGGCTGCTGCGGGACCAACTTCGTCACGCGGGCGGTGGACGGCCGGGGCAATGAAACCCTGCATACATATGACGCCTGGGGCAATCGCCTTCATACGCAGCACCGCATCCCCTCCATCGTCGAGGACTTCGAGTACAACGGCTTCGGCCAAATGACGGTTCACAGGCTGCCCGCGAATGGGAGCGGTCACCGCCGGCGCGACGAGTACACGTACTACAGCGGCGGCATACAGAACGGTTATCTGGAGTCAGAGATCGTCGATGCGACCGGTCTGGCCCTGACCGCGTCATACGAGTATGACACACTGGGCCGCGTTATCCGCAGGATCGACGCTCGCGGCCACGACATGTTCTACACCGTGAACGCCCTCGGCCAGGTCGTGCGTGAACAGTCCCGCGAGGTGGCCACGCCGAGTGGGGCGGTTCGATATGAGACGCTGACCTGGTACGACCTCAACGACAACGTCGTGCGCGTGGACGTGCAGAATGTGAACGATCAGGGCGTCGTGCAGGCCGGCAACACGCACTTCTCAACGATCTACGAGTATGAAATTCTCAACCGCCGCACGCGGACCATCGAGGAGAAGGGCAGCTCGAATCTGTCCAACACTGTGCTCTCGCTGAACGATATTCCCTCGCCCGCGCTGGGACAGTTCATCGTCAGCGAAAACGAGTACGACGGGAACCGTAACCTGGTTAACGCCAAATCGCCGCTGGCGGTCGAGAACGTGGAGCCGGCCAACCGCACGCTCACGCATTACGACGAACGCGACCTGGTGTTTCAGACGGTGCGTTCACCGGGGACACCGCGTCAGATGACGGTACAGACCGATTACGATGGCAACGGCAACGTCACCAAGGTCAGCAGCGGGATCGAGGACGCCCAGCCGCGCATCACGTTCACGCACTACGACGGCTACAACCGCGTCTGGGGGCCTGACGATGCGAGCCCGTTTGGCTGGGCCACGCTCGACCCGATGGGCAATCAGACATTCAACCACTATGACGACAACGGCAACCGCACGTCGGAGCGCGTCGAGGGGGAGCTGATCGACGTGGCCGGGAGTGCGGCCAATGTGCGGCTGGCTGAGAGAACGTTTTATTTCGACAACATGGATCGGGCGTTCCAGACGGATGTCGACCACTTCGTCACCGAGGCGCCGCAACTGCCCATCGGCGACGGTCAGTCCACCACCATCACGGCGTACGCCGACAACTCGCAGGTGGTCAGCGTGACCGACGACAACCTGCACACCACGACCACCGCCTACGACACGGCCAATCGGCGTATCCTGGTGACCGACGCGAGAGGCAACACCGTCGAATATGCCTATGATGAGAACTCGAACGTCAAAGAGACGCTCTCGTCGGAATACTCCGACCTGTCCAATCCCGCGGAATTCTTCTACACCACGATGGAATACGACAACCTGGATCGGTTGATTCAAACCATGGATAACATCGGGAATCACGATGACTTTGCCTATGACTCGCGGAACAACCAGGTCAAGACGACCGACGCCCTCGAGCATCAAGTGGCCTATGAGTACGATGGCCTGGACCGTCCCACCCGCACCGTCCACGACATGGACGGCGACGGACCCGACGCCCCGCTGACCGGCCCCGATCCGGACGTGGTCACGAAAGAAGACCGGGACAACAACTCCCGGCTCATTTCCCAAGCGGATGACAATGAAAATGACACCATGGAGGGCTACGACGACTTCGGTTTTCCCGTCTCGACGGATTACGCGGACTGCCCGAACGAGAGCCGCACGCACGATGTGCACGGCAACCTGCTGGCCGACACCGATCAGAACGGGACGGTGGTCAATTACCAGTACGACCTGCTCAACCGCGTGACCTTCAAGTCGATCACGGTGGGAGCCGGCGTGTCCAGCGACACCACGTTCGAGATGCTCCAATACGACGGCCTGGGGCGGCTGGTGTCCGCCGAGAACGACAAGACCCTCGTTTCTCGCGACTATGACTCGCTGGGGAACATCCTGGAAGAGACGCTGGCCTTGAATGGTCCCGTGCCGGCGCAAACCGTGACCAGCACGTACGATGGTGTCGGCAACAAGCTCTCCTGCGCGTATCCCGGCGGGCGCGTGGTCACCATGACCTACGATGAACTGAACCGCAAGATTACGATCTCCGACAACCAGTTTGTGGGTGTGATAGCGATGTACGATTACATCGGCCCGTCGCGCGTGGAGCGGCGCACCTACGGCAACGGGACGCAATGCGACTACCAGTACGACGGCATCGCCAACGCCCCCGGCGACTCCGGCGTCAAGCAGATCGTCCGCACCCAGCACACGGTGACGGGCACCGGCGACATCATCGACGACCGGACGTACGCGTGGGACAAGATGGGCAACAAGACGCAGCGCAAGGACGAACGCTTCGGCGGCCCCACGCTGCTGCACGAGTACTGCTACGATGCGATCTACCGGCTGTGCCACACCACGGTGACCAACTGGTACGCCGGCACGCCGGTGCGCGAGACCGACTATGTCCTGGACGGCGTGGGCAACCGCGTGGCCGTCAGCGGCGCCGGCACGCCCGACGCCGGCTTATACAACATGATCCCCGGCTGCGGAGGGACGCTCGAATATCCCCCCGCGGATGAGGAGATGAACCAGTACACCAGCACCTCGTTCGACGCCCGCACGTACGACGACAATGGGAATCTCACCCACCGGCGCGCCCGCCAAGCCAAGGACCTCGACGGCGACGGCGACGTGGACAACGCCGACTTCCTCATTTTCGCAGCGTGCCGGACGGGCCCGACGATTCTGCTTCAACCGGATCCCGGCAGTCCCGCGATCGTCCCGCCGCCATGCCCGGCTTGCGCGGCCAACCCGGCCCCGATCCAGCCCGAGTCCCAGTGCGCCCGCTGCGATTTCGACGGCGACGGCGATGTCGATCTGGACGACCACGGCGAGCTTCAGGTGTGTTATTCCGGCGAGAACGTGCTGGCGAGCACGGCCTGCGGCGGGCCGACGCACCAGATCACCTACGACTATGCCAACCGCATGGTCGAGTTCCTCAACCGCAACACCGGCCGGTCGAACACGTATGCTTACGATGCGCTGGGCCGGCGCATCCGGAAGGTGGTCAATGCCAACGGTGTCGGCACGCCCGTCGAAACGCGCTTCATCCTCGACGGCTGGCAAGAGATAGAGGAGCAGAGCGCCGGCGGCAGCACGGTCGCCACTTACGTCTACGGGCTATACGTGGACGAAGTGCTCACCATGCGCCGCGGCACCATCAGCCGGTTTTACCACACGGACGACCTCTACAATGTGATGGCCGTGACCGATTCGACCGGCCAGGTCGTCGAACGTTACGACTACGCCGACTACGGCTCGCGTTCGGTCTTCGCCCCCGACGGCACGCTGCGCCCGGGCGGCACCGCCATCGGCAACCCCTACCTCTTCACCGGCCGCCGCTACGACAACGAAACCGGACTCTACTACTACCGCACCCGCTACCTCGACCCCCGCGCGGGGCGGTTCACCTCGCGCGACACGATTGGCTCCTGGGGAGACCTTTCCAACGTCGGTAACGCCTATCAGCTCCTTGCTGCAAATCCTATAACGGACCTCGATCCGTTTGGTGAAGAAACCAAAATGCACGTTGATAAGTATTGGTTACAGTGGCGGCGAGATCACCCGGGCTTTACCAACGAGAAGTACGCGCTAGCCGAAAAGATCCTGCAGGAAGGCTGCGTCGGTATTACCAAATTGGCACTTGGTTGCATGACGCGCGAGGCACTCCCGCCTCTGCAACACTGTTATAAGTCGTTTGACGAGGCGGAAAGGATCCAACGGTTATTTAAGAAAGAGGCAAAGTGTAGAGGTAAGCTAAACAGTCGTGGCCAACCTAGCCAGCCAAGAATTTTCGCCATGTTCTTCGAGGCGAAGACCACAAAATATCGGGAATATCCAGATAAAAAAAACAACGTGACGCGCGTTGAGATGGGTGAGTACAAAAAGGGAAAGGAAGAAACTTACATGCAATTCGACTTCGGTCTTTGGGACGACAAGGATGCGTGGTATGACGCTAACGCTTACCACTTGAAGGATGGGAAGCCAATGGAAGTGATAATCAATAGCAAAAAAGAATTTGAGGGGCAAGGATATGGCAAGAAGGTTTGGTGCGTTGCCTGCGAAGATTGGACTCCACCACGAATAAACTTCCGTCTAATGATGGGGCGCGAAAAACCTAGCTCTCAAGGCGATACCGCAGGCAAGGCGAAGTGATGGGGGGCGTAACTGTTTACCGTCCGGGATCATGTAGTTTTTTTGGAATTTAGACTCTTTTTACTGTCTTTTTGAGCATACCTCTGTTATGCTTTATCTGCCATGGATGGCAACCCGAATGCTATTGCACGGATGCACGAGCGCCACGCCTACTTCCTGCAGGTGGAGAACAACACGCTGCATCGGGAGCTCTCGGCGAAGTATGAAGAGCTTCTGTCGCTGCGAAACGAGAACGCCGCATTGAAAGCGGAGAACGCCAAGTTGACGCGGCGGGTTCAGGAACTCACCGGCAAGTCATCCACCAGAAAACTAGGAAAACTAAACTAGGTAGGAAAACTAGGGGAAAACTAGGGACAGTCACCTATTTAGGAAAACTAGGGACAGTCACCTATTTCAGACAAACCAGAATATTGGCAGAATATTAGGGACAGCCACCTATTTAATTGACATCCGCGCGGCTTGGAGATAGGGCGCTGAAAACGGGACGGGTTCAATTTGTGGAAGTGTATGACAGCAAACGAGGGGATGATTGCGACATTGCCATTCTCATTCAGTCCCGGAATCGTAATCTCCATCACCTGTCTGATGGATGGGTGCTCGCGGCCGGCGCCGAGGAGACCCTCCCCGGCGGGCGCAGCACCACGATCGGATATTTGGCCTTCGCCTCCGCCATCGCGGCGTACAACGGCTCCTGCTCCATCCAGAACCGCAGGTCCTTCTGCGTGTCCGGATGATCGAACGACCGATTGCCCGGACGGTATTCCTTGAGCTGGAACAGATGCAGACCCAGCCGGCTCTGCACGATGTCGCTGAATTCGCCGGGTTTGAGCTTGAAGGCGGCTTCGGCTATCGCCTCGTCCATCCGCATGTGCCGCGAGAAAATGCCCAGATCGCCGCCGAAGAATTTGGAGTTGTCGTCACTCTCCAGGACCGCGTTGTCCCAGGTGCGCTTTCCGCTCACCAACTCGTCGCGGATTTTGGCCAATCGCTGCCGCTTGAATTCGACCTGGGCCGGCAGATCGGAGGGGCGGACGTTGATCTGAATGTGCCGGGCGGATACTTCCGTCCCGTCAAACGCCGGCCGGTCTTTGTCGAAAACCTGCCTCAGATATTTTGGATCCTGGGCGAGCTTCTGACCGCGCTCCTTCAATGCGGGTATCGCCTTGCGAATCTTGATCTGATACTCCATTTGCTCCCAGGTGTTTCCTTTCGCTTCGATGCGTCTCTTGAGTTCATCGCGCGTCTTCAGCTTGCTTATCTTGACCTGCCGATCGATTTCCGCTTCGATGACCGCGCGCGGCACCAGGTCCGGATGGTCCCGCAGGTACAGCAGATAGATCCGGTCCACGATCATATCTCCCAGGATGCGGTCATACTTCTTCGGATCCGATCCGGCGGCGGCCCGTTCAAAATCCGCCTGCGTGATCCGGTCGGCGTCGCCGAAACGGACCAGCACGATCTTGTCGGCGGGCTGCGATGCCGCCGGGGCCAAAGGCTCAATTGCCTCTGAAAGCTTCTCGACAGCCTTGTCCGCCCGCGCCCGCAGCAGCCAGCCGGCCGTCGCCAACATGCCGAAGATCACGACCAACGCCGCACCGATGATTCGCGTTTTCATGCGTTTCGCTCCTACCGTTGTGCCCCAGACCCCGCGTGGCTCAGGGGGTGTGTGAAAAGCGGTCGAACTAACCGAGCCGCGACCGTGAGGGAGCGATCCTCTGCGGCCCGCTTCCTTACGGGCGCGGCTCTGAAAGGCCTCGCACACCCTATCAGGCCTCCGATCAACCCCTGCGGAGGGCACCGATCCGCGGCTCGATACCCTGCCGCAGCCGGCGAAGATTGCCCCGATGCCGCAGCACAACCAGGCCGGCGATGACGATTCCGAACAGGTACAGCGGCCAAAGCTGCTTGGCCGAGCCCCACTGCTCGCGTTTCAGATAAGCCATTATCGCAAAAAAGCACGGCACAGCGATAGCCGCCGCCACCGACCCCACCGAAACGTACCGCGTGGTCAGCGTCAGCGCGATCCACAATCCCAGCGCCAGCAGGACCGGTAACGTAAAAAACGGATAGAGCCCCAGCAGCGCGCCCAGCGATGTAGCCACACCCTTACCCCCTCGAAACCCCAGATAAATGGGGAACATGTGCCCGATAATGCATGCCGCCGCCACGCAGACCCAGAGCAGGTAGAAAGCCGACACACCGACCGCCGATCGTTTCAGCACTTCACCGGCCACGAAGGTGGGGACGAGTCCCTTGAGTACGTCGAGTGCGAAGACCAGCAGACCCCACGAGCGCCCCAGCACCCGTCCGACGTTGGTGGCCCCGATATTGCCGCTGCCGGCGGTGCGGACATCCACGCCTTTGAGCCGACCGATGAGCAGCCCGAACGGCACGGCCCCGAACAGATACCCGCCCGCCGCACAGGCGATCGCCGGAATGTAAGTGCCCGCTGCGTGATTCATCGGACGCATTCATTCCAACTCATGCACGTCATCCAGCACGCCGCGGGGGATGCAGATGGTGATGACTTTCAAATTGCCCCGGGCCTTGTGTTTGATGCCCCGGGGGATATAGACGACAACGCCTTTGTGGAGCTCGATCTCTTCGTCGTCGAGCAGCATCGTTCCTTCGCCGTCGATGACGTAGTAGAACTCGTCGGTTTTCTGGTGATAGTGCAGCTTGGCGTCGGTGATTTCGACCTGATGCACCTCGCCCGCCGCCCCGTCCTTGGCCTCGATCAGGCATCGGATCTGGCCGCATGTTTCCGTCCACGGTTCGATCTCGGCAGGGTCCCGTCGGATGAACGTCGTCGGTGTGTTCATGAGAGGCTCCTTTGGACAAGCGTTTTCAGATCGTGGGTCAGTTTAATCCGAGCCGCGCCCGTCAGGAAGCGGACCCCATCCAGGAGGTGACAACCGTTCCCTCACGGTCGCGGCTCGGATCAGAGTGAGATGCGCATCTGATTTCGCATCCAGATCCAGGTCATCCTACCAACACTGCCCCGGCGCATAAAGTCGCGGCAGGTGTTGAAGCGTTGTCCTGGTCATTAGAGTTGTACTATAATGCCGGCAACGCAAAGAGGGTGAGGAATCCCGGAATGTCCCAAATGGTCGCTATTCAACTGGAAGTGCCGGACGACGTCGCCCGCTTTCGCCTGCCACGCGGCGTCAACCAGCGTCTTGCGGAATTGCTGAACCGTCAGGACAGCGGTGAACGACTCACTGCGGCGGAGCGAAAAGAAGCCGAGGGCCTTGTGGACCTGGCCGAATTGCTGTCGATGCTGCGTCTGCGTGCCAAACGCACCGGCGACCGGCGGGCGCGGAAGTGATGAGGGGGATGTCATTTATTAGGTGACTGTCCCTCTTATACCTCGAACCCCTTCAAGGCCATGACCTTCGAGCTGGTCAGCTTACTCTGATAGAGCGTGAGGCTGGAGGCTGCGGGATCGAAATGCCAAGCATCAATGCCGTGGTCGTTGCCCCCGCGAGAGGTGTGGTCCTGCGCGGCGTGAAGGTCCAAGTCATGCGTGTTCATCAGGTGCAGCGTTGCGACGACGTTTTCGTCCTGCTCGTCCAGCACGCCATGTTTAGCCTTGAACTCCTGGACCCGCTTGACGACTTGCTCTCGTGACAGCATGTGAGATGGCTCCGGAGTTGCCTCGGATGATTCAAATGCGGCTGATTACTCGCCCAATCGTGCGGCCGGCGCAAGGTATTGTCAAGAGTCATGGATGACGGCGTGGTCAGGCGGGGACTCGTTCGACTCCATCCTCGAAGACGATCGGAAAACGTATCAGGAAGAATTGTTTGGCGAACAGGAAGCAAAAAGAGTCGGGAGTCGATTCTTGACTCGTGGCCGAGTAAACAGTTACCGTCTGTGGCCTACCAAATCGACTCCCGATACCTTTGTTATCCTGCTACGCCTGCGGCCATCCTGCGACGATGGTATCTAGAACAGTGCTCGTGTTCTTCCACAGGGGCCGGAAAAGGTGTCAGGAAGAATTTTGCGCCGATTAACAATCATCCTTTTCAGTGCCCCCGGTTCACTCAGAATCCTATTGGCCGCGAATGACCTTCAGGACCCGTAGACCGTCCTTGGCGACTGAAACACGCGCGCCGCCGCCCAGCGCCTCTCCCCGTGGGATGAACTCGAAGACCCAGTGATCGCCTTGGTCATCCACGGTCACTTCGTCGTTGTGATGGATCGCGTCCGCTGCGGCGCGGCGAGCGGCTTCGAGTCCTTCCAGAAGCGGATTCAGGAGCAGAATCATAATGAAAGCACATCCGTCTGAGACTCCCGCCATGCTCGGCTGATCTCGGCGATAATCGCGGGGTCCGTCAGCGGGTCCAAGACATTCTCCGAATCCTGGCCAATCTAGTTCCCATACGGACTGCCTGCAAGCCGCTACGGGTAAACAAAGCGGACGCCGAAAACGGGTTCGATTGTTCACAACGGAACGTCCATATCGCCGCGATCTTCACCTGTTCGCTCTGCGTGCCCTGCTTTCGAGTTCGGTCGTAAACCCGATCCGGCGACGGGGGGGGGGCGGGCGGGGGGTCAATCTGCCCGCGGTAAGTGGCATGGCGACCGCTGTTGGTCGCCGTGCGGAATGTCCAAGAACCCGGCATAGCCACGCGAACACCGTGGCCATGCCACCCACCACGGGGGCCGCCGCTACGATCAGCGGTAACCCGCATTTCGTGGATCGCCGTTACGCAGGATGTCTTCGTACAGAACCAGCACCCGCTCGGTGTGACGGGCCATGGAAAAATCCTCGACGGCGGCCGGTGCGCGAGCGGCACAATCGCGCCTTGTCGAAATCGCAGATCAAGAAGCTGGCCGCGCGGTTCAAGCTCGACGCGTCTGTCTTCATCGAGTGATCAAAACGGCCGGACGGGCGCATTGTTCAACCGCGAAATGGGATGGACTTGTCTGAATAACGAGCTGCGTATCCTCTTTTCGCCTATCAAGAATCGAACCCGTTTTGTTTCTTCTACCAGCCCACTCTGCTTCATACCTCATGGGTGAAGGCAAATAGGTTCGTTTGGCGCCGGTTGTGGCTCCCCCCGAGCTGAACGAAGTGAGCGAAATTCAGGACACCTCCCTCCCAGAAATACCTTATCCGGGTGATCGAGTTACCCGATTGATCCATTATCACTTTGCCGGCAGGCCAAGTGTCAGGAGTACGGGGTATGTCCATCTGGAATTGGATTTGGCAGACGATTATCGGCCCTGAGGAGAGCGCCCAGCCTCCATCAGCAGCCGGTCGGGACAAGACCGTATCTCGGTCGGACGGATCCGTCGCAACCCTGGTCGACCCGCGAGGAACCGGCCGCGCGTCCGAGAAACCTCCCTCCGATCCCTGGTTTGCACCGCCGGAGGCCACGCTTTGCGAATCCATCTGGATGGAACCAATGGACCTCTCTTTCGAGGAGCAGGCGCTGGAGCGGGTCATCACCAGCCATTTGGATGGTTATAACCTGGAATTGTCGCCTTTACCGCGCGTCCCCGAGGCCGTTCTTCGTCTGCTTCGAAAGCCGGATTGCTGTTTCCGCGAAGTGGCGAACCTCATCTCCGAGGACCAGGCGGCCGCGACCCGCGTGCTCCGTGCGGCGAACTGCTGGCTGCGCAGCGCGGTGCCGATCACTTCTCTGCCGCAGGCCGTCGCCCGGTTGGGAATCACGCCCCTGCAAACGATCATGATGAGTGAGTCGCTCCGGGCCGCCACGTTCATCAAGGGGTTGGGGAACCGCGAATGGGCCTGCATCCTGTGGGGTCGCGCGGTGGCCAGCGGGCACGTGATGCGGGCGATCGCCCCTTACGCGGATCTCGACCCGGAAGACGCCTTCATGATCGGCCTGCTTCACGACATCGGCAACGTGACGGTGCTTTCCATCGTGAACAAGTACGAAACCGTGGCTCGCTGCGACACCGATCCGGACACCTTCGAGTATCTCTGCTACCAATACCACCAGGGCCTGGGCGTGCTGGTGGCCTCGCAATGGAACCTGCCGCCGCAACTCATGGCGATCATTCAGGATCATCACACCCGCCCGGTCACCGATGATCCGCTCCGCAGGGAGCGGCTGGCCCTCCAGCTCAGCGACATGATCCTGCAGATGTTCGGCTATGCCCCGCCGGCAAGCTACAAGTTGTTGGAGTCCCAACCGGTGTGTGATCTCGGTTTGGCTACCCGCGCCGATTTCGTCGAATTACTAAAGACGCTGCCCGATGAGATCGAGCAAAGCATGTCCCATTTCTGACCCGACCGCACGACATCGCGTATTTCTTTGTACGGCGGCTCTCTGTGAACGCCGTCGAAAGCCCGACCGGAACGCGGAAAACGGGACAGGTTCGATTGTTCACAACAGAACACCCGTATCGCCACGATCTTCACCTGTTCGCTTTGCGAACAGGAGATCAAAGAAGACGCAGCTCTATTTCAGGATCACTGTGCGGTCCGCCGCTCACGCCGGTTCGATGAACGCCGAATTGCCACGTATGTTGACCCACATGGCATTCTCTTCGAGGACATCCGCGATGCCCAGAAGCGTCGGTGCCTGGTCTGACTCGGCCAGATAGGCGTGAATGAGGAGTGGCCCGATGGAGTCCCGACCGTCAGTCAACAAACAGGACACCTCTTAGAATATCAGCGTTCCATCGTCGATGAACTGAAAGACCACGTCATCGTCGGAGGTCTGCCCCTGGGCCTGGGCGGCGACGGCTCCGAGATCCGGTCCCGCCGACAACACGCTGCCACGATGCACGGCAATCCACTGGTTGGGGTGATCGCGCACGAGTGCCTCGATGTTCCGCTGAATCCAGCGACGGTCCTCCATGTACTGCCGGGAAGGCCGGGGTAACGGCGCGGCCGGGGTCATCGTCAATGCCTCCTGATCGCGTGCGATTCTCCTCTCACCTCCGTACCGTTTACGCGAGGCGTCCGGGAATAGCCAAGACTCCGTAACGGCGCGTCCACGCGCGAGTGCGAAACGAACCTGACACATGGGTGAACTGGCTGGGCTGGACTGGATAGCGTTCATCTGCCTGCTGCGCCTGCGGCCCCGCGGCGATGGTATCTGGAACAGCGTTCGTGTTGTCCCTCAGAATGGGGCCGGATGCGGCCCCGGCGCCTCTTGCGACTGGAGAGAACGGACATGACGCCCGTGAGCAGTAGAACCGAACGAACCCGTGCAAAAAGGCGGGGAATCCTCAGTTTCAGGCGGCAAACGCTGCTTTCGGCCCGCCGCGAAAAAGCGCCACAACCAAACGAACCCATTGGGCTGGAGTCGCGATGACCGAAAGCGGTGGCGACCTGGGCCGGCGACCACGGGGGCCGGCGCTGCGCTCACCGATAACCCGCTTTTCGCGGATCGCCGTTTCGCAGGATGTCTTCGTACAGGGCCAGCACCCGCTCGGCGTGGCGGGCCATCGAAAAATCCTCCACGGCGGACGGCGCGCGGGCGGCACAATCGCGCCGGTGCTCGTCGTCCAGCAGGCGGTCGATGCGGTCGGCCAGCGCGTCCACGTCATCGGGCGAGTCGATCACGTAGCCCTCGCGGCCGTCGGTGATGCGTTCGGCTGCCCCATTGAACCGCGTGGTGATGACGGGCAGGCCGGCGGCCAGCGCCTCCAGCACGACCCGGCTGCACGGATCGTAAAATGTCGGATGCACGAGCAGGTCGGCCGCATGGAAGAAGGCCCCGATCCGCTGCGTCGGCCCCGAAAAAAACACGCGATCGGCCACACCCAACTGCTCGGCCAGCCGGGCGAACGGCGTCAGATCGTCGCGGCCCACGATGACCACGTACAGGTCGGCACGCGCCGACGCCACGTCAATTCCCGACGAACCGGTTTGGCTGCCTGGGCCGGCGTGCGCGTGCAATGCCCCCGATCGCGCAGCGTCAGGGGAATAAGAGCCGGCGTTGGCCGCGCTTCGCAGGTGGGCCAGGGCTTCGATTAAGCGATGCACGCCCTTGAGCTTGAAGTTATGGGCCACGCACAGCGCGACGAGATCGTCATCGGCCAGATCGAACTGCTTTCGGATCTGCCGCCGCTGCGTACTTCGATCATCCGCGGATGTCAGATCGGGATCGACGCCGTTGAACACCAGGCGGATACGGGCGGGATCGAACTGATAGTGCTTCGCCAACTGGTCGGCCACATACTGGGAAATGGCGATGACGAACGGCGGCGGCCGGCGGCGCAGGAGCTTGCGTTCGAGCCGGCCGACGATGCGATATTTGAGGCTGAGCCGCTGGGCGAGGTCTTTCATGCCGCGCTGGAGCGCGCCTGACCGCAGCGCCAGGTTGCGCTCGAGCGTTTCGGGCACGGTGCCGCCGCGCGGCTGGTAGACGTCGGCCGCCGAACAGGGCGTGATGCTGTGCACGATGTCGAACGGGTTGGCCCGCACGTAAGCGGCCGCCCGCCGGGCGAACAGCATCGTTTTGGAGGCGCGCAGCGTGGAACCGGCGCGGATGGGAACGACTTTCAGATTGTGCGTGGATTGTGCGTGCGTGGTGGTGAGCACGGTCACCTGGCAGCCGAGGCGGGCCAGGTGTTGGGCGAACTGCATGGTCGAGGTTTCGGCGCCGCCTCGCCACGTCTCGATCCGCTCCATGATGAGCGCGACGCGACACATTGCGGATTGCGGATTGTGGACTGCGGATTGATCGTTCATGCCGCCCTCTTATTTCGCAATTCGCTCGCAGCGGCCCACTGTGGCGGGCCGGGTGTAGCCGGGCAATTCGTTCGCCGCGGCGGAGCAGCCGGGCGTAGCCGGGCAATTCGCGATTCGCGATATCGAAGTCGAACGGGACATCCGTGCCGTCTTGCGCCCGATCAGCCGGGCCAGGCGTCTGGCCGAACCGAAGCGGTCGCACGCACGCACGTAGCGGGCCAGGAAACGCAAACGCGCGCGCGCGGATATTCGATCGAGCGGCGTGGAAAAGTTCAACGCGGCGAGGTCCTTGACCACCCATCGCCGGCGCCGCCACCGCGGCCGGAAGACGCGCTGCAAGTCGATCAGCGTGAACGCCGGTCCTTTAGTGTCGTCGTCACCACGCGCTGTGTCGTCCGCGATGAAAATGTGCGACAGATACAGGTCGCGGTGCACGAAGCCGCGGCGATGAAAATCGGCGACGAACCGCGCCAGCGTGTCGATCAATCCGTAGGCCCGCAGCCGATCGCCGTCCGGCCGCTGAGCCGGCACCCACCGCTCCAGCGATTCGCCGGGAACTTCGGCGATGAGGACAAAACTGCGCGCCTCCAGCGGCCCGCGCATGCACTGCCCAAAGGCCACCGGCTGAGGCCCAGGGATTCCGGCTGCCGCCAGCCGGTGCGCTCGATCCCACTCGATGCCGGCGAAACTGGAAGCCCACTCGCCCGCGATGCAGCGTGCGAGTTGTCGCCGCAGCGGGGGACGATCGAAACGCTTCAGATAGAACGTCCGCTCCGCCTGCCGGTCTTTGAGGACCAGTCGCCAGCGCTGCCGCCAGGGTTCTAATTGATTCTTATCGAGCCGCTCACCCCTGTCCCACGCGAATACCGCTTCCATGCCGGTCAGCCCGTGCACGGCCAGCATCGGCTCGCAGCCCGGCGCGATATGAAACAAATCGCCCATGACGATGGAATTATAACGCAAACGGCGTGAGTTGTATTCGGCGGGTGTGGAGGCTCGTTCAAAGCGGGGCTAATAACGATCCCGCTTTGACTCCGCGCGTCTTTGCGTTCCGAGCCGCGACCGTAAGGGAGCGGAATCCATTGAAAACCGCTCCCTTACGGTCGCGGCTCGGATTAAACCCACGCGCGGATTCAAAACGGAATACGCATTACTTGGCCGGCTTGGTGGCGACGCGGGCCGCCGGCTCCACCTTCGTCTTCGCGGAGAGACTCGATGGTTTGTTGGCGTCGCGTTCCACATCCGCGATTGATGCCGGTGCGGTCGTGGTGGAATTGAGGTGCTCGATGACATCGCCGGTCAGGTCGGCGACTTTGACGCCCGGGGGCGCGTACCAGAGGTCGCCGAAGACAGCTTCGCATCCCTCGCGCTTGGCGACGAACTCGATCGCGTCCACCAACAACTTCCGCGTGTCCTGGCGGAAGTCGTTGAGCTTCTGCGTGATCTCGTTGAACTTGGCTGGATCGTTGCTCTGCCGGGCGGCAACGGCGCTGCGGTTCAATTGCGTGAGCTGCTCCTGGAGGTCGGCGCTGCGGTTGAAACGCTGGAAGACAACCTGCCCCTGTACGACGGCGACAGTCAGCTTGGGGAGATCCGCCGGCTTGGTGGTTGCGCGCGGTATGGCCGGCATGACCGGTCTCGCCCCGCCGGCGCCGCTCGGCGCCGGCCGCGTGGCAACGGACGCCGCCTTCGGCGCGTCCGCCGCCAGCGCATTCACGGCCACCCACCCCAGTACGCTCCACGCAACAATAGCACGAATAGCACGCCCCAGCCCAATAGGCTTGATCAGCCGGTCCTGGTCCATGGAACTTGTAATCCCTTCTATTGAAAAGTGCGGTGAGGCGGAGAAAGCGGCGATGCTTTCAAGAGCGTGATCCTACCGGGACCAAAAGATACATGCAAGTTGAGGGTAACGGGTGCCACTGCTTTGGAGCAGTGCCTCTGCGGAGGGCTTAATCTGCAAATTCCCACTGCTTGAGAGCGGCGGCACGCAGCCGGCGGCCCAAGAGGAGCTACTTGCGTAGCCCGCCTTTGCCGAGCACTTCATAGATCTTCAGCGCCGCCGGCCCGACCAGCACCACGAAAATGGAGGGGAAAATAAAGAGAATCAGCGGCAGCATCAGCTTGACCGTCGTCTTCTGAGCGCGTTCCTCAGCCTTGAGACGGCGTTTCACGCGGAGCGTGTCGGCCTGGATGCGAAGCGCCCTGGCCACGCTGGTGCCGAATTTCTCGGCCTGCGTGATCACCGCCACCAGCGCTTTCATTTCCTCGACGCCGCAGCGCTTGGCCATGTTCTGAAGCGCTTCGGCCCGCGGCACGCCCATCTGCGTTTCGAGCGTGGCGATCTGCATCTCCTCGCTCAGCTCGGGATGGACCTTGTGCATTTCCTCGGATACCCGCTGTAAGCCGGCATCCAGGGCCAGCCCGGATTCAACTGAGACCACGAGCAGATCGAGCGAATCCGGCAGACCGTTGCGCACTTTCTCCGTGCGTTTGCTCTTGGCGATGCCCAGCCATAAGTTGGGGGCCATGAACCCCAGCCCGCCGACAAATGCGGCGATGCCGAAGAGGTGCTTGGCGTCATATGAGCCGCCCCAGGCGGTGGTGGCGGCCGCGACGGCCGCACAGATACCGAGGATCGTTTTACTGGCCAGGAAATACCGCGACGCCGACTCGTGCCGGAACCCGGCGTTGGCCAGCTTCTCACGAAGCGTGGACATTTCCGCGGCGCTCTTGGGCATCACCGGCCTCATGGCCAGCGGCGCGACTCTTTCCAGCATCTGCCGGGCGGTCCCGCCCTTGCCCTGATCCTTGACCAGCGAATGTTCCGGCCGAATGCGCTTGCCGGTCATACGCCGCAGGATGTGGTCTCGCTTCTCTTTCGTATCCGGGAGCAGCGCGTAAATGATCATGCCCAGGCTGGCCGCCACCAGTATTCCGAGAATCATCGTTTCATTCATGATTCAGCCCCGCAGCGGCGGCACCCTGTGGCCGCCGACGCCGGCCACGGCGGGCCGGCGTTACACCTTGATATTCACGATTTTCTTGATCAGGGCCATGCCCATCAGATCCATACCAATGGCAATCCCCAGCATCATTCGCCCATTCGGCGTATCCAACAACATTCGGGCATAGTTGGGATTCACGCTGAGGGAGATAAAGAACACCAGCACCGGCAGCAAGAGGAGCACCAGCCCCGAGAGCCGCCCTTCCGCGGTCAGCGCCCTCACCGTGCCGAAAAGCTGGATCCGGTCGCGGATCACTTTACCGATTTTGTCGAGTACTTCCGCGAGGTCGCCGCCGGTCTGCCGCTGGATCAGCACCGCCGTCACAAAGAAACGCACATCCATCTGATCCACGCGGTCGCCCATGTTGAGCAGGGCGTCCTCGATCTTCATGCCGAGGTTCTGTTCGTGGAACACGAGGGCAAATTCGCCGGCGATGGGCTCCGGCATCTGCTGGCTCACCAGTTGAATCGCACCGGCCAGAGAATGCCCGGCCCGCAGCGCCTGGCTCATCAACTCGAATACGTCGGGCAACTGCTCGACGAGCGTTTTGATCCGCCGTTTGCGCTTGTGTACCAGCCACAGGAGGGGTAGAAGGGGAATTCCCAACGTCGCCCCCATGCAGGCCACCGGCCGGAACTGTAAGAACAACATCAGGACGCCCACGCCGACGCCCAGAGCGATCAGGTTGACCAGGACGCGCGTGGCCGACCAGTCGACATTGGACTGGTCCAGGATGCGCTGAAGTTTGCTGACGATGTGGACGCGCGAGATCACCCCCTCCACCACGTTGCGGTGGTAGTCCGCGGCCCGTTTTTTCAGGAGCGTATCCTTGACCTGCCGTTCCTTGTTGGAAGCCCGCGAGCCGCTGAGGCGGTCGATCACCTTCCGCTGTTTGGCCGTGCGGAGATCCATAATGACCTGAAAAATACCCAGGGCCAGCAAGACCGAGCCGGCCAGCGGCATCATCAGGAATATCGTGCTTGAGAATGAACCCATCTACAGAACTCCGAAAAGTCGAAAGCCGACAGTCGAAAGTCGAAAATCCCGAATCAGCAGCTTTCGATTGGGGTCGTCGACGACCCTTTCGACTTTCGATTTTCGATTTTCACTCATCGTCCTTGTCTCTCACCAGCACCTGACGCTCGAAAAGGGTGGGGCTGATATCACATCCCGAATGCTCCAGCCGATCCATGAACGTCGGACGCAACCCGGTGGCCACCAGTTGGCCGTAGGCCTTGCCGGAGCCGTCGATCCCGATCTGCTCGAACTGGAACAGGTCCTGCATGGTGACCACGTCGCCCTCCATCCCCGTGACCTCGGTGATGCCGGTAATCTTTCGCGGCCCCCCGGTCAGCCGCTGGGCCTGCACGATCAGATCGATGGCCGATGAAAATTGCTGTCGGATGGCCCGCACGGGCAGTTCGAACCCGGACATCATGACCATGGTTTCCACCCGTTGCACGGTATCGCGGGTGTTATTGGCGTGCAGCGTGGTGAGCGAGCCGTCATGACCGGTGTTCATGGCCTGGAGCATGTCCAGCGTCTCCGCCCCGCGGCACTCACCCACCACGATGCGGTCGGGGCGCATGCGCAGGCTGTTGATCAGCAGCTCGCGGACGGTGATCTGCCCCTTGCCCTCGATATTGGCCGGGCGGGTCTCCAGTCGCACCACGTGCGGCTGGCGCAGCCGCAGCTCGGCCGCATCCTCGATGGTGACGATGCGTTCGTTGGGCGGTATGAACGTGGACATGTTGTTGAGCAGCGTGGTCTTGCCCGAGCCGGTGCCCCCGATGATCAGAATATTGAGGTGTGAGATGACGCAGGCTTCGAGGAACTTGACCATCTGCGGCGCGCAGGATTTGTAACGGATGTAATCGTCCCAGGTTATAGGGTCGTTTCCGAATCGGCGGATGGAGACGCTGGGTCCATCCAGCGCCAGCGGCGGAATGATGGCATTGACGCGTGAACCATCCTTGAGCCGCGCGTCCACCATGGGGCTAATTTCGTCGCATCGCCGGCCCACCGCGCTGACGATCTTGTCGATGATGTGAATCAGGTGCTCATCGTCGCGGAACTGCACTTCGGTCAGCTCGAGCTTTCCCTTTCGCTCGATGTAGACCCGCCGCGGGCCGTTGATCAGAATGTCGCTGATGGTGTGGTCCTTGAGCATCATCTCCAGCGGCCCCAGCCCGAACGTTTCGTCCAGGATCTCGTTCATGAGCTTCTGGCGTTCGTTGTAGTTCAGCAGCGCGTTTTCTTTTTCGCACAGGCCCAGGATCAGCTCGCCGACCTGATCGCGGATGGTCGGATCGTCGTTGTTCATCGCGCTCAGGTCGAGCTGCTCCACCAGCTTGCGGTGGATGCGGGTTTTGAGCGCGTAGTACTTTTCGAGCTTGTCGTCCACCACCATGCGTCGTTGGTTCGGCTTGTTATCGGCCGCCGCGGGTGCAGCCGATTTGGCCATCGACCCATCGGGCGGATCGTCCGGTCGGGTCGTTGCCGTCGACGGCATCGACGACCCAGGACCGAGAACCGACTTGCCGGTACCGGCATTCTTGGACTGGATCGTTGTTTTTACTCTTCCAAACATAGCCGTGTCACCCTTTGGATTGCGGACGTAGGCCCCGCCTGCCGGGCGGGGCGGTCCCGCCCGGCAGGCGGGACCTACAGCAATCTGCCAATAGCCCTTATTACCCATCCCACCTATCGGCTGGCGAAAGATTAAGATGAAGAACAGGAGTAAGATTAAGATGAAGAGTAAGATTAGGAAGAGGATTAAGAGTAAAAGCAGGAGAAAGAGTAGGATCACATTCGCCGTGCCGCGGGCGTCCGATCCTACTCCTACTCTTCATCTTGCTCTTAATCCTCTTCATTATCCTAAGGTTACTCTTCATCTTGCTCCTATAAAAAACCCATTACACTCTGCTGAAGAGCCTCCCTAATCCGAATTTTTTACCCGCGACGTTTTCGGACGGGGTCGTCGACGACCCTGCCGTCGACGGCAACGACCCAGACGGCCCGGCCGCCGCAGGGTCGTCGACGACCCGGTACAATTGCTCGGCCAGATCGCGGATGGACGCCCGGACCCGCGACTTCGGCGCACACTCGATGAGCGGCACGCCGATGTTGATGGCGGCGCTCATCGTCTTCCAATCATCGGGAATCTGGTGGATCACCTTCATATTCAATGTGTTTTCCACGTGCTCGATGGCCAGATGCCCGGAATCCCGCCCCACCCGGTTGCACACCAGCCGGAACCGGTTCAGGTTGTAGCCCGCATCCCGCAGTTCCTCGAGCATGCGGTGAACGTTGCGCACGCTGGTGACCAGCAATTGGATGACCAGCAGACTGACATCGGCCAGGTCCAGCACGCTCATGGCCCCCGGATCGAAGCGGATCGGGCCGTCCACCACCACGTACTCATAGAGCTGCTGGAGCGAGCTGAGCACGGATGAGCAGTTGGCGGCGGTAATGTGGTCCGCCTGCTTGAAGGTGTTGGGACGGGCCAGCAGGTGCACACCCGTGCTGTGTTTCACCATGGCCTTGTCGATGACCGCCGGGTCCAACTGTTCGGGCGTCTCGCAGAGGTCGCTCAACGTGTAATCGGCCTGAAGGTCGAGCATGGTGCCCAGTTGCCCGTAGCGGAAATCCAGATCGACCACCACAATCCCACGGTCAGTAGGTCCCGCCTGCCGGGCGGAACCGGTCCCGCCCGGCAGGCGGGACCTACTGAGCAGATCGTTCAACTCGGTACCCAGATTCACGGCCAGGCTGGACGCCCCGCATCCGCCGATGGTTCCGAGTATCGAAATCAGCGTCCCCGCCCTGACGGCAGAGGACGTCTGGGCGATGACCTTGTCGAATGCATCGGTGAGCATCCCCGGGTCTATCGGCTTGTTGAAAAATTCGCGGATGCCCGCCCGCATAGCGGTCAGAATGAGCTGGCCATCGGTCGCCTCCGAAATAACGAAGACATGCAACGTTGCATTGCTCCGGGCGATCTGCGCCGCGACCGGCAGCGCCACCTCCGGCAGCGGGTCGAGATGCACCAGAAGGATCTCCGCCGGAAATTGTGCGACGGCCTGCTCGACCAGCGCCAGCTCGTCCAGTTCAGCGACGATCTGTACGCGCGGTATCCGCAGCAGGTCGGAGCGGATTTTAGCCGCGTACTCCCCGTCCGCGTTGAAAACAATGACCCGAACCGATTGTCTCATGGCTCCTCAGCACCCGGGATATCGGATATGGATTTACGGAATATGAGACGCCTGTCCCCTGGCAAATTCCGCAATCCGCTCCGCCTGCGGCGAACCGCAATCCGCAATTCCCCCGGTCGCTTCCAACCCCGCCATGAGTCCTACACGTCCTGCATGAGTGACTGATCGGAATCCGCTCCCACGCTGACCGTGCAGATCCGAACCGCCGTCGACGGCGGCCGAACTCCCGGATCGTGATCGGCAGCATTGAAAGTGCGCGCGAAGAACAACGACATCGGCCCGCTGTGCAAATCCTGGGTGCGCCGGACGCGAACGCGCACGGAATTCGGGCACTGATTCGTCGGAGTGAAAACGTACTTGCCGGTACTCTGGTCCGGGATGTAGGCGGTACCGAAGGTGAAATCGGAATCATCCAGAAGGATGGGGTCCTTCAGGACGGTGTTCAGCGCGGCATGCTGGGGGGCGACGTACCGCGCTCGGGCCAGCGGATCGCCGCTGCTATTTCCCAATTCCGCGGCCGCGGCCAATGCCGCCGAATCCGCGCACCGCTGAATCTCGGCCTTGGCGTTGTACATGGCACCGGCATCGATCGCAAGACTCGCGAAACCGCAGAAGACTGTCATACCCACAGTCACTTGACTTACTGTACAATACTTTCCAGAGAATCCTCCGGTCCCCACGGGCCGTGTAATGACATTTGATCCGGTTTACTCGAGAACTTCCGATAATGGGTCGGCGCATCGGTCTCGAGCGCATCCTGTGGGACCGATTCATCCACCGACGGCTCGCCCTCCACCATGCCCAGACCGAATAACTGCCAGTCGGTGGGGTCCGTCTTGTATTGTCCCGGAACGCCGGTCACCTGGTCCGGGTTCATGCCGCTGACCAGTTCCGGCGTCACCAGGATGACCAGTTCGGTGACCTGCTTTTGATAATTCACCGAGCTGAACAGGGCCCCCAGGACCGGCACATCACCCAATGCCGGCAACTTCTGCGATACGGCGCGCACCTCTTCACTCAACAGACCGGCGAGCGCAATGGTGCTGCCACTGGCCAGCTCGACGGTGGTGACCGCGCTGCGCTTCCGCAGGCCGGGCACGAAGAAGCCCTGAAGCGTGACCGCGGTCGTCGGGTCCAACTCACTCACTTCCGGCTCCACTTTGAGGCGGATGATCTGGCGCCCGATGACCGTCGGCTGGAACTTCAATTGGATGCCGAATTCCTTGAACTCGATGGTCACCGATCCGCTGATGCCCTGCGGAATCGGAATGGGGAACTCGCCGCCGACCACGAACTTGGCCTGCTGGCCGTTCAGCGCGATGAGGTTGGGTTCGGCCAGGACCCTCAGCAGATCGTTCTCGCGCATGGCCTTGAAGAAAAGCTGCATCTGCACGCGCGGGAAGCCCAGGCTGAAGGTGGGTGTGGTTTGCATGTTCAACCCTTTCTGGTCCGTGCCGAACAGCAGGCCGCCGGGCCGGATGACGTTCTGATCGCCGAAGGCTCCGATGTTCACCGGATTGATGCCGCCGATCTGGTTGACGGCGAATACGTCGCGAATATTGTCACCGGCCAGCCAGCCGTTGATCCCCAGCTCCCGGAGGCTCCGCTTGTTCACCTCCGCGACGGTACACCGCAGCAGGACCTGCTGCTCGCCGGCCACGATCAACTGATTCTGCACGTTGGGGGAGATGACTTTGGCGAGCGAAACGACCCGCTCGGCGGTGTCTACGTCCGGGACCCTGCCCAGGAGGACGATCGCGTCGCGCACCACGCGGATCTCGACGGGAGCGCCCGGCGACAGCTCGGCGATGGCCGCGCGGAGCTGGCCCAGCTCCGGCTCCACCATCACGTTGAAGACGAGCTGCTTGTTCTCCTTGTCCCAGAGGATCATCTGAGTGGCGCCGACCCCCCGGCCGGTCACCAGCACCTGGAGCGGCGTGAGAATGGTCACCTCCGCCACTTCCGGTTGGGCGACGGAAGCGCGCGTGAGCGGCTCCTTCACGTCGATGATCGTACTGCTGCCGACCGGGATGACCACTTTTTGCTGGGATAAACTGGCTGAGCGAACGGTGGCTCCGGTCGCCGTGCCGGTGCGGGCCGGCGTCTGATCGGCGGCCTGGCCCGCCGCCAGGGTCGTCGACGACCCCAGTTCTCCCCAACCTCGCGGCGCCAGCAGAATCACCAGCGCGATGCACAGTGGCGTTGCCGTCCGGCGGAACGATCCCCACCGTGTGCGCTGCCCGATGCCATTCTTCCGTGAATCGAATGCCGAAGCACGATCTGTGTGTCTCGTCATTTGCTTACGCTCCATCAATTGGGTCGTTGCCGTCGACGGCATCGACGACCCTTCCACCGCCGCGGGGTTATCCGAAGCGGTGCCCAGTTCCATCTGAATCAATCAACCGGCTCGGCCGGAACAACTATGCTGGAATGCGGGCGAGGACCTGCGGAATGCGCCCCGCGGCCGGGACCAGGGCCGTCGATGCCGTCGACGGCAACAGCCCCACTGGTGCCGCCGTCCATTCGCCTGGCATCCTGGCCCTGGCCATCGAACACATACCTGACCACGTTCGATCCCTGCATCACCTCGACCGACCAACCCGCCATGGCCACCTGCGGCGTCGGGGGGGGCAGGTTTGCGTCTCCCGTTTTATCGGTCGCTTTTCTGTTCGGCTTTGGTCCTTTGTTCAATAATCCGCCCAACCACGAAGGACCTTGGGTCGTCGACGACCCTTGATTATCATGGCTGACAATCGTGTCGTCCGCGCCGAACAGTTCGGAATCCGAGGCCGTCCCTTCGAGGCCCGGGGTTTCGTCACTCTGGCTGCGCATGGCCAAACGCAATGTTCCCTTGGTGGCCGCCAGGTGCAATTTCGTCACCGCTTCCGGCTTGACCAGCAGCGTGACCGATTTGGCGATCTCGGCGGCGGCCTCGCCGCTGCTGCCGAGATTCTGTCCCACCGCCAACACCTCAACGTTCTGGAGAATCACGCGGCTGATGGTTTCATTCTTCGCATCGCGCCGCGCATTCATGACCGCAACCACGTCCACGCGGCTGCCCGGTTTGACCCAGCCGGCCACCCCCACCACTTCATCCACTTTGACGGCGACGGCCCGATAACCATCCGGGATCCGTGCGGCCATGCCCGCCGGCGTGCCCTTGGGGGCCAATAAGCTGGGCACCACGGGAATTCCCTGCGGAATCGTCTGGGTGGTCACCCGGCCGATGACCTCTTTCGTATTCGAGAAAATCTGCTTGGGAACCAGGCCCTTGGGGACGGGCACCTTTTCCAGCATGCCCTCCGTAATCTCCATCGTCGGTGCGATGTCCACCTTCGCACAGATCACCTCGGTGGTCTCGCCGCCGCCCGAACCGCGGGCCTTTTTGAGAACGTCCACAAACATCTTGATGGCGAACACGCCGATACCCAGTCCCAACACCAGCGGGATAATGGCTCGTCCTTTCATGACCTACTCCTTTTTAGTGCGATGCCCTCGCAGGAGGGCCGACCCGCCCTCCCCCGGCGCGCGCAAAGGGGGAGCCGGTCCGTGCCGTGCTCCCCGTCCCAAGATCATTCAGATAACCGTGTCTATTCCGCCCCGCCCCGGCGGACGCAGGCTCCCGATGTACATCGGGATCAACTGCCCTCTTTGCGCATGGTGCAGGTGGCTGTGACATTGCCCGAAGTAAATCCCAGAAATCCACCGACAAGTGACACCTGCGTTCGCGGGACCACCACCTGCACCGTCTCGATGGGGTTGTTCGCTGTCGCATGCGTCAGCGTGAGCATCGAGCTGGTGATGGTGAGGCCCGTCGGGGATACCGCCTGATCGAATCGCGCCCGGATATCCGCATCCGTGCTGCCCGGCAGAACCGCCACGCGGCAACCTTCACGCGTCGCGTTGGTCAGGGTCTCCTGAATCCAGAACACCCATCCGAACTCGATCACGCCGAAGATCATCAGCAGCAGCAGCGGCGTCACGATCGCCATTTCCACCGCCGCGGCCGCACGGCTCAATGTTCGGCCGCCGTCGACGGCGGTTCGGCTCCGCCGATTGGGTCGTCGACGACCCTTACCGATTTTTCTTATCATCCTCATCGACATGTACCGCCTCCTACACGAGTAATCCGGACAGAACCGGTCCGAAAAATATGATTAAAGTGCCGATGGTCAGCGGCACACCGTAAGGCAAAAGCTGCGAACCGCCGTCGGCGGCGAAGCTCTTGGCCGAACCGAACTCACTGAAAATCGTGGACTTATTGCTGATCTTGGTCCTGATGGTCGCCAGGTTGGCGTACGCCTGCCACAATCGCCCGGTGCTCAGGATCATGACCACGGCGATGACGCCGCCGATCACCACACCGGCGCAAAAAGAGACAAATGTCCACCACGGCCCCAGCCACACGCCGATGGCCATCATCAGTTTGACGTCGCCCGCCCCCATGCCGTGCATGAGCCAGGGCAGGATGAGCGAGGCGAACCCCACCAGCAGTCCGAGCAAACCCAGTGTCAGCCCATTAGCTCCAAAATACCAGCCTTGGGCGGCAAATCCCGCCAGCCCAATCGCGGCGTTCAACCAATTGGGCACCCGGCGCTCCTTGTAGTCGATCCACGACGCCCACAGGATGCCGGGGATCATGACGGCGCAGGTCGCGCTCCAGAAGCCCGATGTCATTGCTTACTCCCGTGCTCCGCCCAGGGGCATCGCCCTGGCGAGCAGAAGCTTTTCGTCCCATTCCCGGGCCCGTAAACAGGCCCGAAATCGTCTCGTCCGTGTCCGCTCTTTGTGGGTGCGGGCGCCCGTCCCCGATCGGGACGGGCGCCCCCCACATCTATCTCTCTTGTGATCCCCGCGTGCTCCGCGAGGACCACCCTGGGTCGATCCGTCTTACTGGATCTTGGCGTTCACATCCGTGAACACGCCCTCGACGCTCGTGCCGAGCGTCTGGATCGCGGTCAGACAGACCACGACGATCAGGGCCAGCATGACCGCGTACTCCGTGGCGGTCGGCCCGTCTTCGCTCTTCAGAAAACCCTTCGCTCTGTTCACCAATGCCTGCATGGGCATTCTCCTTTCCTGGTCCCGCTTCCCGTGGGACACGTTTTGCCTGCCAGCAACTTTCCCTAACCCACTGGCGAAGCTTGACACTGTACGTCGGCTACTCGCCGACACGACTCGGTTCATCCTCACCGAGTTAACAATACGATACGTTAGGCCGACCCGCTCTGCTTTTCCCCCGCGAATCGGTTTCCGGTCGATAATCAGATTCAACCTTTGCCGCGACTGCGACTTAGGCGGCCCTTCCACTACCCGGTGATCGTCGAAAGGCACTCCGAACATAAAACATAAAAAAGTCGCGGGCAAAGACGATTTATAAAAAACTTCGTGTAAACCGCTGTGTGTTCTACAAACCAGATATCAACCCCGCGCCGTGCGTTTTTATAGGTACCCCGATCGGCGAACGACGACGGGCATTCAGCCGGCGCCGGCGAACCATGGTTATCAGCACCGTTTCCGCGGCACGAGGGGGTCAGGATTCATTATGTGCAAAGCACCCAGAGGGCCGTTCCGTCAAGGGTCGTCGACGACCCAAATGAATCCTGACCCCCTCATCAACAGTTCGCTCCTGCGCGCTGTCGCCGCAGTTATCGCACCTTAAAAAAGTTCTTCAGTCTTTTCTTGACTTGCACGGGATGCGGGGAATGATTTCTCACCATCAGGAGGATGGTTATGGTATATACAGGGACAGGATGCCCGGCGGTGACTTGAAAGATCACCGCTTCAGATGAAGAGGAGAAAGATCGCAGCCGGCCCGTGCCGGCGGGTGTCTCGGACACGAACGGAGGGGAGAGATGGGAAAAGCACAGTTCTACGGAAAGAATCCTTATTCACATCAAACGGGTCGTCGACGCCGGGCAGCCGTGGCCCCGCTCGTGGCCCTGTCATTCGTGACGCTGGCTGGTTTCGCGGCCCTGGCCATCGATGCCGGCGCCATGTACCACACGCGAACGGAGCTTCAGCGCACCGCGGACGCGTCGGCCCTGGCGGCGGTCGCCGAACTCGGCGATTTCAGCGATGGCAAGACGCTCGACCGCGCGCGAGCAATCGCCAAAGATTACGCGGCGCGCAACCGGGTCCTCCAAGCTCCCGTCCTGCTGGAAGACTCGGATATCACGTTCGGCCATGGGTCTTTGGTCTCATCAACCGGCAAGTACACCTTCCAAGCGTCTGAGGACAACCCGAACGCCATTCGGATCAACGCCCGCCGAAGCCAGGGCTCACCCAGTGGGCCGATGGACCTGTATTTCGCCCGCATTTTCGGCATTCGGCAGGCCAACATCTCGGCCAAGGCCACGGCCGTCCTGACGCCGCGGGACATCGTTTTCACGCTCGACCTCTCCGGATCCCATAAAGACGACAGTACCTTGAGACACGTCAAGAAAATCGACATCTACAATCGCCCCATGTGGGTCAGCCTCTGGGACGAGAACAGCGCGCCCAATCCGGGGAACCTGGGACCCAGCTTTGGCAACATGAAAAACTGGGGCGCCGCGACCAGCGGGCCCTCGTGGGATTATGCCAGTGATGCGGGCTTGATGAATCTTCCGCGATCCGCGAACTGGACGGTGAGCTCGGCGACAGCCAGCCAAACGCTGAGCCAACAAGGATACGGCACCTATAAAGCCGCCGAGATGACCGCGATCAACAGCTCGAGCAACGACAGCTCTTCAACTTCGTACAAGAACCGCGTCGAAGTCGCCCTGGGCTTGGTCCGCTGGAAGAGCGGCAAGGTGGGAGGCCAGGCCGGAGGGAACGGGGATAACGTCATCGACTCGAGCGAGCTGGTGCCTCTGGTTGCTTACCCGTCCAGCGCCAGCAATCCCACGACTCACTCCAAGCAGTTGGGCGGAAGCTGGAGTTCATATCTGGATTACGTCATGGATTCCAATTCCAGCATGACCCAATATGACCCGAGTCAATATCTGTATGGTATTCCCCAGTTGCGGTATCGCTACGGGTTGAAGACGTATGTCGATTATGTCCAGATCAAACAGGGCAGCGCCAGCAGTTCCCCCGGCCTCAACGGATCCGCGGAGCAGCCGATGCGGGCGGTGGCCGACGCAGTCACGGAATCTTTGAACATCATCAAAACGCTGAACGGCAACGATCTGGCGGGATTGGCCTCCTATGGGACAGTCGGATACGGCCCCAAGGATCAACCGAACTACATGTCGTGGTTGACGGACGATTTTGGCTCGCTCCAGGCCAAAGTCATGCAGCTTCAGGCGGGCATGTGGACCTCGACCACCAACATCCCCCAGGGCATCGACAAGGGCGTTGACGTGCTCTTCAACAGTCCCAGGGCCCGCCCGAACGCCGCAAAGATTATGCTTATCCTGACGGACGGTCGGGCCAATCAGACGCGTGCCAACCCCACGGCATATTTCGACGAGTGGCTGGTGAACTCGCCGCCGCGACAGGACACCATCCAGGCGGCCAAGGATGCCGCGGCGAAAGGCGTCCGCATCTACGCCATCAGCGTGGGGGCCACCAGCGATATGGACCTGATGAAGACTGTCGCCGACATCGGGAAAGGCTCATCGTTTCACGCGGAAGGCTCGATTGCAACTTATGAGGCACAGCTCGAGACCATCCTCAAGGCGCTGGGCGCCCTCCGGCCGGTGCTGCTGATTGAGTAGGAAGGAATATGCCGGGCCGGGTGTGATCACGAATCCCAAGGCGCCGAGCAGCGACCGTTACTTCTCGAAAATTCGACTGGCCCGATAAAACTCTGGAGACTCCAGAGAATTAGAGTGCGGACGAGATCTAACGCATCTGGTTTCTCGTCCGCACTTTTTGCTGGAACGGTCTAACACCTCGGCCGCGTTCATTATCGGCTGTACCGCTCACCGCACGCCTCATTTACCGGACCAATATCTCACAAATCGACTTTACCGGACAATAGCTGCGTGATGCTTCAAAAAAGTTCTTCACCCGCACGTTGACATCGAGCTGACGCGGGGAATGATTTCGCATCATCGGAAGATAATTCTTCGGGGACAGGATGTCCGGCGATGACTTGAAAAAACATCGCCACGAGGTGGGAGATTCTGCGCGCTGCCAGCGCGTCCCGGCGTCCGTCTGAGCCTCTAACGGAGGGGAGTGATGAGAAGAACTCAACTCTACCCAAGCAAGCCCCACTCGAATCGCCCGCGTCTCAATCACCGTGCCGTCGTTATCCCGATTGTCGCCATATCCATCGTAACGCTGATCGGTTTCGCCGCACTGGCTATTGATGCCGGCGCCATGTACAACACGCGAACGGAGCTTCAGCGCACCGCGGACGCGGCATCGCTGGCGGCGGTGGCCGAACTCGGCGATTTCAGCGACGGCCAAACGCTCGCTCGCGCGCGGGCCACGGCGAAGGATTACGCCGCGCGCAACGACGTCCTCAACGCTCCTGTCCTGCTGATTGACTCGGACATCGAGTTCGGACACAGCGATTTGAACCCGACGACGGGCAAGTACAGCTTCGAGCCCACCACCGACTATCCGAACGCCGTCCGGGTGACCGCCCGGCGGACCCAGGGCTCGCCCAGTGGTCCGATGGATTTGTATTTCGCCCGCATTTTCGGCATACAGTACGCGAACATCTCCGCCAAGGCCGCGGCCGTGCTGACGCCGCGGGACATCGTGTTCGTGCTCGATCTCTCCGGATCGCATAAAGACGACAGTACGTTCACATCCGTAAGGAAGATCGACATCTATAATCGCCCCGTGTGGGTCAGCCTGTGGGACGAGAACAGCGCGCCCAATCCGGGGAACGTGGGGCCCAGCTTCGGCAACATGAATAACTGGGGCGCGGCGACCAGCGGCCCCTCGTGGGATTACGCGAATGATCCGGGCCTGCTGAATCTGCCGAGGTCCTCGGGCTGGTCGCTCAACTCGGCGAGGGCCAGTCAGACACTCACCAGCCAGGGTTATGGAGCGTACAACGCCGCCGAGATGACGACGATCAACAGCGCGAGCAACGACGGCTCGACGACCGCTTACAAGAATCGCGTTGAGGTCGCGCTGGGGCTGGTTCGCTGGCAGAGCGGCAAGGCGGGCGGCCAGGCCGGCGGGAACGGAGACAACGTCATCGACTCGAACGAACTGACGCCACTGGTCGCGTATCCATCGAGCGCCACCAATCCCACCACTCACTCCAAACAGGTGGGCGGGAGCTGGAGTTCATATCTGGATTACGTCATAAACAGCAATTCCAGCATGTTGCAGTACGATCCCAGTTCCCACGAGTACGGTATTCCCGGGCTGCGGTATCGTTACGGGCTGAAGACGTTCGTCGATTACGTGCAGATCAGTCAGGGCGGATTGAGCAGATCGCCCGGGCTGAACGGCGCCGCGGAACAGCCGATGCAGGCCGTCGCCGACGCCGTCACCGGGTCGCTGGATATCATCAAAACGCTGAACGGCAACGATCTGGCGGGTTTGGCCTCTTACGGCACCGTGGGCTACGGGCCCGCCCAGCAGCCGAACTACATGTCGTGGCTGACCGACAATTTCGGCTCGCTCCAGGACAAAGTCTCGCAGCTCCAGGCCGGGATGTGGACCTCGACCACCAATATTTCGCAGGGTATCGATAAGGGCGTCGATGTGCTCTTTAACAGCAGCAGGTCCCGCCCGAATGCCGCGAAGATTTTGCTGGTCCTCACGGACGGACGAGCCAATCAGACGCGTGCGAACCCTACCGCCTATTTCAGCGAGTGGCTGGTCAACCCGCCGCCGCGGCAGGACACCATTCAGGCAGCCAGGGATGCGGCGGCGCAAGGCGTCCGCATCTACACCATCAGCGTGGGAGCAACCAGCGATATCAATCTGATGACCACCGTGGCGCAGATTGGGAAGGGTTCATCGTTCCACGCGGAGGGCACGATTTCAACCTATCAGGCGCAGCTCGATAGTATTCTCAAGTCGCTGGGTGCGCTGCGACCGGTGTTGCTGATTGAGTAAGAAACTTTAATTACCAGGAGGCGAGAGATGCAGGTATTGATAAATAATGATAAGCGCCAGCTGAGCCGCTCCGCGAGACGCGCGGCGGTGGTACCGGTCGTGGTCGTATCCCTGGTTATCATCGTCGGTTTTGCGGCGCTGACCATCGACAGCGGGCGCATGTACGTGACCCGTAATGAACTTCAGAACGCCGCCGACGCGGGTGCGTTGGCCGCCGCCCAGGCCATACCCAGCACCAGTAACCAGTCTTATGATTACCCCAGTGTCCAGGCAGCAGGTTACCAACTGGCCTCAGGCGTCTCCGTACTGAATATCTGTCAAGGCGCGGGCATCAAGCTGACCAACCCCAATGTGACGTTCGGCCGACTCGAAAAGCCTGAAAACCTGGCCGATCCCTTTCTCCCCGGCGCTGCTCCCTACAATGCCGTCCGGGTGGTCGCCCAGCGGACCCAGGGCAGCCCCAATGGCCCCCTTGATCTGACGCTCGCCCGCTTCTGGGGTATGAATACCACGAACGTGAGCGCCACCGCCGTGGCGGTCCTCGAGGATCGCGCATCAGGTTATCGCCCGCTAAAAAACACCCCGAATGGGGCCGGCGGGACACTCATCCCGTTCACGATGAAGAAGTCGATCTTCGATACGCAGGCGGAGTCCGGGCCCGATCAGTTCAAATACAACAAGGAGGCCGGTCAGGTCATCGGCGGGCCGGACAGCATCCGCGAAGTGCATCTCTATCCCAACTCAGATGAAAACGGCAACTTCGGCCTGCTCAACATCGGCAACCCCAGTCAGAGCCAGGGACTCGTCGCCTCGCAGATTACGAACGGCGTGACCAAAGCGGATCTCATCGCGGAAGTCGGCGTGCCGGAGTTGATGTTCATCACCGATTCGGGCGAGGCGAAGACCTACACCATGACCGGCACGGCGGGCATGAAAGCCTCACTGGAACCGGATCTGGAGGCGCGGCTCGGACAGGTGGTTGGCTTCGGCATCCATACCTCAGCAACCCAGAGCGGAGCCAATATCATCTACACAGTGGTGGGCATCCGCTATGGACGGATCATGGAAGTAATGCTGAACGGTAAAAATAAGCGGATCGTGATTCAGCCGGTATTCTATAGCGGATCCGACGTGGTTACGAATCCTGCGGCCCCCAGCACAGATAGTTACGTATCCAGGATTCGATTGGCCCGATAGGAACTGGAAAACGCTCTAGAGACTGGAGACGAGATCGAACGCTCTGGTTTCTCGTCTGCGGTTTCTGGCGGCCAGCAGTCGGGCCGGAACGCCCGCGACGGTGGTCATCGGCTCGACGTCGTGGATGACCACCGCCCCCCCGCCGACGACGGCTTCACACCCGATGCGAAGTCCCTGGAGAATGGTCGCTCCAATCCCGACGAAGGCCCCCGCCTCCACCATCACCCGCCCCGCCAGCCGCGCCCCCGGGCAGATGTGCACCGCCGTGCCGATCATCGATTCGTGATCCACGATGCAACCGGTGTTGAGTATCACGGAGTCGCCGATCTGGCAGTGCGCGCAGACCAGCGCCCCCGCGGCGACGACCACGTTACGGCCGAGACGGACGTTTGTGGCCAGGTTGGCGGATGGGTGAATCGCGTTGATCAGATCGAAGCCCATCGCCTGAATCTCGTCGGCGAATGCCCGGCGGACGCCGTTGTCGCCGATGGCCACCACCGCTCCCGCCACGCCGAGCGTGCGAAGTTGCGGCAGCATCTGGCCCAGGACGGGGACGCCGTCCACTCGCCGGCCGCGCAGGGCGGGGTTGGAATCCAGGAACCCGATCGGCTGATAAGTCGGCCCGCGCATCAGGATATCCAGGACCACCCTTCCGTGGCCGCCGGCCCCCACGATAACGCAGGGGATCTTCTGATCAGTTTGCACTTGCGACATGGCCATTCCCTATATCGGACGCCGTCGCCGAGGCCTGAACTTTTTCGGCTCTGAGGACGTAACAAGGGTCGTCGACGACCCAAAAGCCGGAGGAGGCCTCGCTGCGCTGCCGTTCAACACTTTACAGAGCTGCTTCGATAACCAGCCGATGTAACGGTCGCCCCGCCGGCTTCGGCCCGCGAGGCATCCAACCGGTCATTGCCGGGCCGCCTCAAATCGCGTAAGTTGTTGGATTGCGGAACATTCTGATTGTCATCGAGGACCGCTCGAGGTCGCCGGGATGACCCCCTGCCGTTGAGCGTCCTGAATTGAAAGGCATTGAGGCTGATGTCAGTCGAAGCGGCTGATCGGGTGGCAACGCGGCCGGGCATCATGGCGGAGATTGCCCGCAAGCCCGGCTTCTTAATGTGTCTTGCTCTGCTCGCGGTTTTTGCGACGGCGTTTCAAGTTCTGACTAAAAACATGCAATTCCGCAAGCTGCCCCTGCCGCTGAAAAAACCGCTCGATCAACTCGATGTGAAACAACTCGCTCCTTACCAACTGGAATACCGTTCCCCGCCCATCAAATCAGAGGTTCTCGACGAGCTGGGGACCAACGAATACATTCAGTGGGCATTCAGCGACACCTCGATCACTGATGCGAGCAGCCCCGAGCGGCTGGTCAATCTGTTCGTCACGTATTACACCGGCAAACCCGATCAGGTGCCGCATGTGCCGGAGAAATGTTATCTCGGCAGTGGTTATCGCACCGTTTCGAGAACCGATCGCGAGGTTTCGATTCCGGCGCTGGGCCCCGGCTTCACCATTCCCGTCCAGGTCCTGGAGTTTGAACGTTCGGCACTTTTTGGGCAGGAAAACAAAATCGTCATTTATACGTTCAATGCCAACGGTCAGTTTGTCGCCAGCCGCGGCGACGTACAGGCCGTCGTTGGTAATCCATTGACCCAACATGCCTATTTCAGCAAGCTCGAACTGACCTTCGGTTCGCGCAATGATCTGCCTTCCAAAGAAAGGGCGTTGCAAGCGGGCGATCGCTTTCTACAGGTCATCGTTCCGCGATTGGTGAAAGACCACTGGCCGGACTGGGAAACAAAAGTCGAAAGTCGAAAATCGAAAGCCAAAATCGCCAACTGAGCGCGGCTTTCGACTTCAATTTTCGATTTTCGATTTTGACAGGTGCAAAATGGCAAAGCGATTGAATAAAAACATCGTGGTCGGGTTGACCGTAGCGGGGATGGCCGTCACCACCGCCGCGGGCGTGGTCATGGTGCTCAATCTTCCTAAGAAAGACCCGCAGCCGTTCGTCGAGGAAGCCAAGAAGGCCGCCGCCAAGGGCGACTACGTGGAGGCCTCCAAGCGCTACCAGCAGGCGTACACGCGAGCGCGAACGGGCAGCGATCCGGCCGCCGCGAACGAGTATCTCCTTAAAGCCGGAGAAATGTCGCTTTCCGCCGGCGATGCCCGAATGGCGATCCGGCTCTGGGGCAGCGCCATCCTCAACAATCCCGAATTCCAGGAGGCACAGGAGAAGATCGTCAAACTATTCCTGGAGTTTGCCGAGATGCAAGGCGGCGACAACTGGGCCTCGCTTCAGACCCAGGCCGAAACCCTCCGCCGCATGAGCGAGAAGTCGAAGACCAAGAATTATCTCGGTCTGCACGCCCTCGGCCGCGCGCTCATCGCCCAGCGTGCCGTCAAGGAAAGCAATGCCGAAGAAGGCAAGAAGCATCTGATCGAAGCCGTCAACGGGGACAAGAGCAACCCCGCCTACGCCAAGGCCCTGGCCGATTACTACCTGACCGCAGGGAACGTCAAAGACGCCGCGGCGGTTTACGACGTGCTGATCGCGAATCCCGCGGAAGACAAGACGGACCTCGCCAAGGCTTACCTGAACCGCGGCGTTTTTTACAGTAATGAAATCGTCCAGAAGAACATTCCCGACGCCTCGGCCAAATCCCTGCCCGATTTGGAGAAGGCCCGGGAACTGGCCCCCACGAACGTGGACGTGCTGGCGGGGCTTGGCGGGTATTGGCACGGCCGCAAGGTCAAAGCGGACAGCGAAAAGGCCGCGGCGGCTGACATCGAGGATTTTCGCGCCAAGGCGAAAAAGTGTTTCGAGGACGCGATTCAGGCCGACCCCGACCACTACGTCGGCTACTTGCAGCTCATGCAGCTTTATTATGAGGACCACCGCTTCGATGATGCGTTGAAAGTCATCGACACGCGTATCGCCCGCGGCATCAAGCGCGACCACTATCTCGGGTGGCGGAACCGGCAGTACATGTCCGTCATGCGCGATGCGGCGTTCAAGGTTAATCTTCAGATGATTGGCACCATCGCCGCCAAAACTCCGGATGAATTCAAGCAGGGCCTCCAGAAGATCAAGGACCGTCTGAACGAGATCTACAAGGCTTCCGTCGCCGAGCTGCCCGGTGGAGCTGATGATCCCCTGGCACTGATCATGCAGGCACGCCTGTTGATGCTGGATGAAAACGCGTATGAGGCCATTAAAGTGCTGGAGAAGGCGAAGAAGCTTGTACCCAATGCCTTCGAGATACACCGTCTGCTGGCGGACCTCTATTTCCGGACCGATTCGCCCGGTCTTGCCGAGGAATCGCTTCGCTTGGTTATGGTGGTCGCACCCAACGACGCGTCGATACTGGCCCTGCACGCAACCGTCCTGGTTCAATTGAAGAGGCCGGACGACGCGGTGAATGCCGCCAATAAAGCCCTGGCCATCCAGCCTGAAAACCAGATGGCACTTCGAGCCAAGTTGCAGGCGTATGAAATGCAGAAAAACTACAAGGGGATCGAGGAAGTCCAGCAGGCGATCAGCAAGGGCAAGGACAGCCCGCGAGAGAAACTGGCCCAGGCGGCGCTCCTGCGGCTCGAGGCCGGACAGGGGGACAAGCTCGATCGGGCCAAACTGGACGAGGCGGAGAAGCTGCTGAAACAGGTCGTCGAGGCGGAGCCTTTCAACGACCTGGCCGTTCGTTACCTGATGGGGATTTTCGAGCAGAAGCAGAATTCATCGGCTGAAGCCCTCCAGATCCTGGCGACGGTTCGCGCGAAAGTTGAAAAGAAGCTCGCGGAGGTGGCCGCCACTCAGCCCACCGGCGAGGAAAAGACCGACTTGCAGCGATACCTCACTCAACTCGACATGCTGAAGATTATTATCGATCCCAAGGTCCTTCCGGCGGAAAGAGTCCAACGCAGGGAGGAGCTGATCCGCCGCGGGACGGACCCCTATCTCATGGCCCTGGATCTGTATCAGTTGTATTACAGCATGCCGGATCGGGCCGACGACGCTTACAAGAACCTGAAAGAAGCTTACCGCCTCAAGCCCAATGAAGCCCAGATCATCGATACCCTTTTTCAAACATCTTTGATCCACAAGGACTGGGCGCTGGCTGAAGAGCTGACGAAAAAGGCGGTCGAACTGGGTTATGAGCGCACGGGCGGGTACGTCTACCGCGGGCGCATCCTGCTGGCCCGCGGCTCTGATGCTGAGCCGAACCTTTTCGCCGAAGCCGCGCGCGAGTTTCGCGATGGGCTGGCCCAGTTGCCCAGCCATGCCGAGACGCACGCGCTGCTTGGGCGAGCACTGCTGAGCATGAACCAGCATCAAGAGGCAAAAGCCTCCTTCCTCGAAGCGCGGCGCCTGAATCCGCAAAACTCTTCGTCCGCGGTGGGGCTGGCCATGCTGGCGACCCTGCAAGGGGATGCCGCCGAGAAACAGAAATATCTGGCGATCTGCGAGGAGGTCGCACCGAACAACGTCTGGGTCCGCGGGGAATTGCAGGAGAATGAGGACCGGCGTAATCCCAAGCAGGGCATCGAGCGGCGGGAAGTCGAGCGCAAGCAGGACCCCAAAAACACGGAGAACCTTGTACGACTGGCGGACCTGTATGCCCGCGAGGGAAAGCTCGACCAGGCGGCGAGCCTCTATGAGGAATGCATCAAGCTGGACCCGAATGAGCTGCGCTTCGCCCGCGCCTATGCTGATTTCCTGGCGTTCAAGGACCCACCCGACTCGAAACGGGCCTTGGAAATCCTGCGCAAGTTGGTTCAGTCGATCGACGCCGGTGAGGCGACCAAGAAGGCAACTGCTCAGCTCATGCTCGCCGCCCACCTTCTCGCCCAGGGCGAGCGCAACGGACCCGATGCCCCCTCACGCGAAGATGTGGACGCAGCCTATGAGGCGGCGGCGAGCATCTCCAACATCGCCGAGGTGCAGCTCGAGATCGGCAATTACTACACCAGTTATGGGCAGAACCAAAAGGCGGAGGAATGGTTCCGCCGCGCGGTGGACTCGGCCAAGAGCGAGGCTCAGCGCGACCTCAGACGACGTGCCCACCAGTTGGTCATCCAGACGGTGGTCCGCTCGAATGACCGCGGCAACCGCACCGCCGACCTTAAGAAGGAAACCGACCTGTTCCGCGAGCGCTATCCGAGCGATACGACGGGCCTGCTGTTCCAGGCTGAATATTTCGTCGCCCTCGGGCGCGATAGCGACGCGATCAAGGCCTACTCCGAGTACATCGAAAAAATGCCGAATGTGCCCGTCGGCCATCATCGCCGCGGAATTGTCCACTATCGGCGGAGCGAGTGGGAGGACGCCATTAAAGACTTGAGGCAAGTCAAACAATTAAGCCCAGCGTATGAGAATTATGAGCCGCGACTGTTCCTCGCCCGGGCCATGGAATTCGCCGGCCATAAAGAAGACGCCATCACCGAGCTGCAAACGCTCATCGAAGAGAGTGGAATACCGTCCGCACTCCAGCAGTTATACAACCTCTACATGGAACTTAAGCGGTATGACAGCGCCGAGAGCCTGATCGCGGCGCGGGAGAAATTCGTCCCCGGACTGGGCCTCTGGAAAGAGCTGCGGATCAAGATCGCGCTGGCCCGGAACGATGCCCCCGGCGCCATCAAGATCGCCGAGGCCGCGGTGAACGAAAGCAAATTCGCGCCGGGAATGGTCAATATACTCCTGAGCCTCTATCTCCAGAACGGCCGCTACGACGAGCTGATCGCATTCGTGGATACGGTGCCGGCGGACAAGCGCGATCAAAGCGTGGTGCTGCGCATGGCCAGCGCCTATCTCGGCAAGAAAGACATCGACAAGGGCCTGGACCTGTTCACGCGGACGATGAACGTCCCCGGCGCCAATATGGTTGTGCTGAGGGACACCTTCCAACTCGATTTGAACGAGCGCGTCTCCCCCGATGCCCTTCTCCCGCTGATCAAGAGTCGTCTCGAAAAGAATCCGCAGGATCGTACCTGCCAATTCATTCTCGGCCTGATCCACGACAAGCGAAAGGAGCACAAGGCCTACATTCAAATCCTGCGGGACATGCTGGGCACGGTTGCGCCCACCACCGCCCCCGCGAGCCAGCCCAGCGAGAAAACTTTCTTGATCCAGGAGCTTGCCATGCAGCTCTATTACGACAAGCAATACGAAGAGTGTCGGGCCTTATATCAGCAGATGCTCGCCGCTGACCCGGAGAACCCGTTCGCCCTGAACAACCTCGCGTCGTTGCTGATGGACCAGTTCAAGGATCCCAAAGCATCGCTGCCCTACGCCAGGCGAGCGGCGGAAAAAATGCGGACCAACGCGTTGGTGATGGATACGCTGGGCTGGAACTCAGTCCTGCTCAAGGATTACGATCAGGGGATCAGCGACCTCGGCCGCGCCGTCTGGCTCGATTGGCGGGTGCCGGCCATTCATTATCATCTGGCCGAAGGCTATTACGGCCGCAGCCAGAAATCCTCCGGAGTCGACCAGCAGGCGGATCTCAAACAGGCCAGGGCGGAGGTCGAGCAGGTTGCTTTATTGATCAGCCAGAAGGGAGAGGATCGGGATGGAATCCTCGATCAGGTTCGTCCTCTGGCTGAAAAATTGGGCGTGAAGCTCCCCACCCTGGGCGCCGCGAAGCCCGCCACACAGCCCGCCCGCTGAACGCCTCCGCGCCATCGGTATCTATCATGCGAAGCGTTCCGCTCGGAGGCCGGCGTGAGGAACAAGATCAGCGCGCGGACAGTGATTGGCGATGCATAGTACCTGATATTGGAGGTAATGAAATAGGTGACAGTCCCTTGCGCCCCTCACGCTCCGCTCCTGAGACAAACCGCAGAAGAAGGGAATAGTTACACGAAACAATCGAACCAGTCCCGTTTTCTTACCCCGAACCAGTCCCGTTTTCTTACCCCCTCGATCCAACTGTAACCTCTTTCGTGCCCCCGGCGTGGAGAAATTCGATGAGAGGCGGCAGAGTCTCCAGCCAGTCTATTCTCGACTTCCGGCGACCAACCTTAAGGAGACCCAATTCGTCGGTCTCGATACTCCCTCTGACCCGCATGTCGACAAACTCAACGACTCTCGGTGTGTCATTCGCGCCGAGTTGCGACAGTTGGAGGTGGCAGTAACCGTGTGGCCGAGTGTCAATGTGACCGATGAACCCTCGCACGCGAAAGCCACTCTCCGCGCCTGCATTGCGACTGTTTCCTCGTCCCGCGAAACTGTAAGAGTAGTCGTAACGCAACAAATCCTCGTCTCGCTGTACAGCACGGAACAGTGACTGCGTTGCGTCCAGGAGCAGGAGCCGCTGCCGTGTAACATGTGAGCCCTTGGGTATTCCACCGGCAACCGTGAAATGTTCGTAAACGCCCAGGGTATCAATGAACTTCGGACCTTCGTCGAAAAAGGGGCCGGTGAGCAAGCCCCAGTCGCGATGCGTGATATCGAGCCGGTGACTTTCTTGACCATCTCGAATAATGACATAGGAGTGAGACATTGCGTGATTCGCCTGACGTACCCAAAGTGGGTGAAGAAAACATGTCAGGAAGAATGATTCGACACATGAAGAATTATCCTGACATCTTTTACCTGTTATTGCCTTTTAAGCCATGCCATTCGTCCAACGTTACATGCCGCGCTTCTCGCGAATTTTGCTGATTGGAATATCCCCCGTCTCGTTCGATCGAGCTTCCAGGAAAGACGAGAATGTCGAACTACTTGCCAAAGCGGCGACTTCCCGGTCAAAATCGTCCGCTGGTTCGAGAAAGAAATCCTCACCGGTCGCGGAATGGATGAGAACGCCTTCCGACTTGGCTAGCATGAGCACTTCGCTGAGCGAGGGTTGCCCTTTGCTCAGGTCTATCGTTTTCATACATCAGCCCTCCGTCCGCGGATGAACAGTTCGTTGTGCGTTTTGTGGCCAACCGTCAGGACTCTGACCACATTTTCCGCTGTAATCTCGTAGAATACCCGATAGTCCCCAACCCTCAGTTCCCAGCGTCCAAGTCGGTCCGATCGCATGCGTTTTCGCCTTCGGCTCTCAACGTCCGCATCGACCTCGAGAAACGTCCCGATCGCAGAGAGAATGATCCTCTGTTCCCGGACCTCATAATACTCCAAATCCTCGTCGGCACTGGGGACGAACCGGATCTCAAACTTCATGCTTCTAAAATACTGGCTCGCCGCGTCAGTTGCAAGGAACCTGTTCCCTGAATCAAGAAGAGCACCCACCAGAACCGACTTGTGTGTGCCGCACGGTTTATATTACTCTTCCGTTGGCGAAGAAAACGGAACGGTTCGAGTGTTTCATGATTCCACGTTTTCTTGACGCTGATTCCCATCATCAGGCCTTGAAGTATTTAGCCTGCGGGTGGTGCGCGATGATCGCTGATGTGGACTGCTCGGGCTCGAGCTGGAATTCATCGCTGAGTGTGATGCCGATCCGATCCGGCCCGAGCAACGGCCACATCTTGGCCTGGTCTTCCAGGTTCGGACACGCCGGATATCCGAAACTGAAGCGGCTGCCCTGGTAGCCCTGCTGAAAGATCTTGCGGATCTCGCGGGCGTCCCGGCCGGCGATGCCCAGCTCCATTCGCACCTGCTTGTGGA
>CAYLLT010000037.1:0-37837 GCA_964384465.1 uncultured Planctomycetales bacterium
GTCATCCTGGCCAGCAACGAAGACCTCACCGCCGTCGTCAAGGCCGGCCGCTTCCGCCAGGACCTCTACTACCGCATCAACGTCGTGACCATCCAGTTGCCGCGGCTGTGCGAGCGCTTCGGCGACATCCCGCTGCTGGCCGAGCACTTCCTCAAGCATTACCGCAAGGAGAGGAAGAAGGAACTATTGAGCTTTACGGATGAATGCCTCAAGTGCATGCAGCGCTACCCGTGGCCGGGCAACGTCCGCGAATTGGAGAACGTCGTCGAGCGGGCCGTCGTCCTCTCCAAGAGCCGCCAGATCGGCATCGACGACCTGCCCGATCTGCTCATCGAGCAGGCCCGCTCCGCCCCCGCCGCCACCGGCATCTTCCGCCCCCAGTCGCTCAAAAAAGCGTTGGAGGAGCCGGAGAAAAAAATCATCGAAGACGCCCTCCGCGCCAACAACTGGAACCGCCAGACCACCGCCCAACTGCTGGAGATCAACCGCACCACCCTCTACAAAAAAATGAAACGCTACGGCCTCGAAACCGACCCCGTCCGCGGAAGCTGAAACAAGATACCCATCGCGCCCGGGGTGGCCCATCGCGAAGCGGTGGGGGACACGAAGATCGGTACAATAAAACCTTTCGGGGAGCGGTTCAATCTTACGATCAATCTCGCCCCATCTCCACAATGGACCAACGACCCGTTTTGAATCATCCTGACGCCTTTTCTCGGCGGAAGCATTCAACGGGTTGCTAACCTACTACTCCGGGCGGACAATGAAGATCTCTTGCCCTTGTGATGGCGGGAACCGAACCCCTGTCTTGTCCCATCTTTGCAGAGGAGTTTGTCAATGAGTGAAACCACGGACATATTATTGGAGAGCGTTCGCAAGCTTGAGAGGCGCGTTGCCCGTATGCGAACGAGTCTAATCCTACTCGCTGTCACAGGTGCATCGGTCATGACGCTCGGGTTGACGCAGGGCACTGTGGCCGACGGCGATAGAGTCGTGAGGGCGACACGTTTTGTTTTGCTTGATAACGATGGGGACGAACGCGCTATTCTCGGATTTCAGAAACAGGCCGTCGGCCTCTTCATGCTTCCCAAGAAGCCCTCAAAGGACGAGAAGGAGCTCCTGTTCGTTGGTCTGGAGCGGGTTGAGGGTTTACCAACGATTATCGAATATGCGCGAGCTGATCTGTATTCTCAGGTCACTCCTGATGTGCATGCTTCGATCAATGCAAACGCAATTGGGTTACGTGACGAAAAGGAGGACAACGGGATCCATCTTCGTTATTTCAAGTCACCCACACTGGAGTTCGTAGATCGTTCAGGACTTCCATACGTCGAACTGTCACATAACGATAAGGACGGCACCAGTTTTTCTATCCGATCGCCTCTGGGGATTAAGGATGCATTCAAGGAGGGAGTAGAGGCATCGATTGAGAAACGGAAAGCGGACCCCAGGATTGAGGAAGCGTGGCAGAAGTCTTTGCGCTTCGACTGTCGTGTACCACCTTTTTCTGACCCTGACATCACCCTTTGGAAGGATGGACGATCGCTTTGGAGTGCCAAATGACGGTCGATGTTGGGAGAAGCAGAAAAGAAGCAAAAAGATGTCAGGATGATTTATCAGCCCCGCATAATTCTTCCTGACAACTTTTCTTTGCGTTATTCCGCCCCTGTTCGCGTCCTAGTCGGCGGCGCACAGGACGGGCAGAACAACTGTCGTTTTGTTTTGCGCCACCCTTGGCGCGTGTAGAGTTGCGCGGCATTGCCATAACCGCTTATCTTGCTTGTGCCGCATTCAGTACAGGTGAGATGGAAGGGCGGCCCGCTCTCCCCACGCTCCGAGACACAATCTTTGGTTATTATCCCGCGCGGCCTGTCCGCAACGCAGTCGGGACAGGCAATGTGATGATCCTCAGTGGCGTGCCACCCCTCCGCGTTCAAGCGGTGAATGAAATCGTCACCCGCTTCTATTTCGCCGTTATCTGAACGGTCGCAACCGTTACACGATATTGAACGGTGTTCGACGGAATTGATTCCGATTGTATGTCCCAAATTGATTGGCAATAGAGTTGCGTTCATCTCGATCTCCTTATCATCGTAGAACGTTCCAGAACGTTCCTTCATTATTGTGCGGGTGCCTGCGCGCGACCAGCGGAACGGATAGCACCCCCTCATATCGCCTGTGAGTAATCCGCACGAGTGCATGTAATATATGGACGATGAATTAGGGTAGGTCAACGACCTGCCGCGACCATCACCGGTCTCGGTATAGTAGAAGGCAGGTCGTTGACCTGCCCTAACGTGACTTTAATGGATAAAAAAAAGAGGGCCACATCGCGTGGCCCTCTGCATTGTGTGACTAGCTGAGCTTCGGCCTAGTAGCGCCGGCCGCCGCCACCGCCACCGCTGCGGCTTTCGCGCGGCTTGGCTTCATTGACCGTGAGCGCACGCTCGCCGTGCGTTTTGCCGTTCAGCGAACTGATCGCCGCCTCGGCCTCCTGATCGGTGCCCATCTGCACGAACCCGAAGCCCTTGCTCCGGCCGGTGTCGCGGTCGTTGATCACTTCCGCGCTTTCGACCGTACCGTGGCTCGAAAAGAGCTGCTGCAGATCAGAGCTGCTGACATCGTACCCGAGGTTTCCAACATACAACTTTTTGCCCATCGTGAATTTCTCCTATGCGATGGCTTGACGACCGTGATTTTTGCTTTCCTGGTCGCGTGTGAAAGAGGCCTACATTTCGGCCCAGAAAGGAAGGGAAGACAGAGAAAGCAGGCCGGACTTGAACAAACAGCGTCGCATATCCAACTCACTCGGCAAACCTACCGCAAGCACTATAGCACAAGCCGGCGACGAACGCAACCCCGATCCGCCCTCTGGAGTACGAATGGATAAAATAGATGCAAAAACCCAGTTTATTGGGCCGCCAGGGCCATATATTGGGTCGTCGTGTGCATCGACGGTTCCTCGTCCCCGGTTAATTCGTCCCCGTTTCATTCGTCCGGCCCTCAAGCGTCACGCGCCTTTCCCGCTCAAGATGCCGGTATGCGATCGTCGGCTATTTGGATTATGCTGTTACGTGATCGGCTCCGGGCGGCCGAGGTGATAGGCCGGCCGCCCGCGGACATCAATTCTTGAAATCCATCACAGGAGGCCCGACATGTTGATCCCACGCCCGATCCGGCAAATCGTTGGCGCGTTTCGCGGGGAGGCGGCGCCATTCATGATCCTGCTCTCGGTAGCCGCGGGGTTCTGGTTCGGACTGCTGCCGGGGTTTCAGGGTCTGAACGTGTTCCTGCTCGCCCTGGTGCTGGTGCTCAACGTGAACATCGGCATCTTTCTGCTGTCGGCGTTGGTCGGCAAGCTGGCGTGCTTCGCCGCGGCGCCGCTGCTGTATCACGCCGGCGTGTGGGTGCACGAGAGCCTCCCGGTCCTGCTGCGCGTACTGTCCAAGATCCCCATCGTCGCGATCAGCGACTTCGATCGGTACGCGGTGGCCGGTGCGACCGTGGTCGGGCCGATCGTCGGGACCGTGCTGGGCTTGCTGCTCGCCAAGTCGGTGCAGCGCTATCGCCAGGCGTGGCTGCGGCTGGAGGAAAACTCGGAGGCGTACAGGGCGTGGCGGAGCAAGGGCTGGGTGCGTTTTCTGGATCGCATCCTGCTCGGGAAAAAAACGGCGGATATTCGAGGTGTGCTGAGCCGCCGGCCGAAATATGTTCGCAAGGCGGGCGTGGTCGCGGCCGCGTTGCTCGTGGTCGGGTCCGGCCTGGGGATTCAGTTCGTGCAGGATCGGATCGCCCGACAGCACATCGCCGAGGCGCTCACGCAGGCGTACGGCGCACAGGTGGACATCGACAAGATCGACATCAAGCTGCTCGGCGGCAGCGTGGACGTCACCGGCATCGCGGTCACCGATCGCGAGCACCCGCAGAACAACAAGATCGCCATCGGCGGGATATCCGCCGCCGCGAGCTGGTCGAACCTGCTGCTCGGCAGGCTGGTGCTGAACAACGTGGCGCTCTCGGCCGTCACGCTCGATCAGCCGCGAGCCACACCCGGCAAAGTCCTTCCGCGGGCGGAGAAAAAGGAACGCTCGTTCACCTTCGACCCGTCCCAATACAATCTGCCCAACGTCAGCGTCGCCGAACTGGACAGCTATTTCGACGACGCGAAGGCGATCAAGGAGCGACTCAAGCAATTGCAGGAATGGCTGCCGCAGGGCCGCGATAAGCAAGCGGCGAAGCGCGAGCGCCAGGTGCCGGAAGAATACCTGGCGTATCTTCGCGCGCGTTCTCCGGTGTCAGGCATGCCGCGCATCATCGTTCAGCAGCTCGACCTGGACAAAATCGTCCTGCCCGAAGAGGAATTCGGCAACAGCCGCATCACGTGCAAGAACATCAGCGCGGCACCCGACGCCGCCCGGCTTCCGGTGAAAATCGAGATCAAATCGCTCGACCGGCCGACCAGCATCGAGATCGTCTTTCACCACGATGCGCCGGAGGGCGGCGCGAGCATCAAGGGCGTTTACGGCGACGTCGATCTCCAACGGCTCCAGAAGCGACTGAGCAAGAAGAACCCGGTCACGTTCCGGCGCGGCATGGCCTCGGGGAGCATCGAAGGCAAAGCTACCACCGACAGCATCGACCTGGGTCTCGCCGTGAAAACGCAGAACATGCAGTTGGATTCCACCGGCGACGGCGTGTTCGGGCTTGATCCCGGCGTGTCATCGGAAGCCATGAAGGCGCTGGAGCACATGGATTTGAAGCTACGGCTGGTCGGACCCATCACGCAGCCGCGACTGGTCTTCGACGAGAAGGGGATGCGGGAAAGCATGGGCAACGCGCTGGTCGCCGCCGGCAAGGGCGAACTCGCCAAACGCATCCCGGGCGCCGCCGGCGTGAACCTGCCCGGCATCGGCGCGGGCGGTCCCGCTGCGGCCACGAAGGATCCGCTGAAAACCGGCGCCGACATTACCGGCGGCATACTGGGTGCGACGAAGGAAAAGAAGGACAAAAAGTGAACGCAAAGTTACCTACAGGAGAGATCGAATGCCCCGAAACATAATCTGGCCGGTGCTGATCGGCCTGCTCGCTCTGAGTCCGGGCTGCGCATCATTCTCCAGGCCGCAGGTCCGCGATGTCCGCGTCCGCGTGAAAGCCATTGACCTTCAGGGCGTATCGCTGGTCTGCGATGTGGATGTCTTTAACCCGTATCCGGTTGCGCTGGCCACGCCGGAGTTCCAGTACGGGATGGACATCGCCGAGGCCGAACTCTTCGCCTCGCGCGAGAGCGCGAAAATCGACCTGCCCGCCAGAAGCGTCGGAACGGTGAATCTGCCGTTCCGCGTCGAGTACCTCAAGCTCTGGCAGATGCATCAGAATCTCGCCGAGGCCGCGGAAGTGAATTACCGGCTGCACGGCAAGCTCCTCGTGAGCGCGATGCAGCAATCGTTCGAGCTGCCCGTGGAACACCGCGGCGCCTTTCCCGTGCTACGCCTGCCGACCTTCTCCGCCCCGAACGTGAAAGTCGGCGAGGTGTCGGTTAAAAAGGCCGGCGTGACGATCGACACCGAAGTGAGCAATCCCAACGTTTTCGGGCTTGGTTTGAAGGACATCGTTTTCGCGGTGTCCATCGGCGACGTGCGGGTGGGCGAGCTTCAGGCGTCCTTGCAGAAGTCATTGGAGGCAAAGGGAAAGGGCAAGCTGTCCATCAGCGGCGAGATCACCGCCCAGAAGGCGCTCCTGCAATTGCTGGGCGGAAAAAGTCTGGGCAAGCCCGCGATCGAGTGCCTCGGCGCGCTCGATACGCCCTATGGAAACGTTCCGCTTAAGAAGTAGGGTCCGCTCTGCGGACCACGCCTCCAAGCTCCAACGGTCCGCACAGCGGACCCTACGAATCTACAAATCTCAAAACGCCAGTTTGAGCGCGTCGCGGAATTGCGCGGCGATGCCGATGCGCGGACAGACGTTGGGGCCGGGCGGCTGGCCATCGCTCAGATCGTCGCAGCGGACGACCTCGGCCACGCTGGTCAGGCGGCCCTGGTACGGGAAGTGACCGTCGCCGGGCGGGACGGTGAGCTCGACCTGGAGCAGCGATCGCGGCTCGGGCGAGGCGATGCCTTCGAGGAGATCGACCTCGAAATAGAGGCCGCCGGTACTGATGTTGGTGGTGACGGTACGCAGCGCAAGCTGCCGGTCCGCGGCGGCCGGGTAGCACTCCAGCGGGAGACGGATGTCCAGCCGGCGATGTTGGCGACGCTCTGGGTCCATCAGGAAGCCTTCTCTCTCAACCCCCGACAGGTCCTATACGCAAACCGCGCGCCAACCCCGGATTCCGTTGGGACGGAAAACGCATGGATTTATAAGCTCTGTTATAAAAATGAGTTAAGATCGATTTTGACCGGCTTTTCTACCGGTGGCAGCAAAAGACGGCCAGCCGCCTGTTGCCGTAACGCAACATTGCAGGAGGCGATCCCGCCTCGTGATACGGCCACAATTGACACAACCGCAACAGGTTAAAGATCTGTTGCCCGGCGGCAACATGCCGGCGGCGGCTACACGCTCCAGCCGACCTCCCGGCATAGTTTCCGCAGGGCATCGACCGCCACTTTGTACAGATCGGGCGGCGTGTGGCCGGTGGAATGCTCGGCACGGGCCAGATGCGGCTCCAGCGCGAGGAAGCTGTCGTAACCGTCGGCTGCGGCATCCCTGAGGATCTCCGGAATGCAACCGTCGCCTTCGCCCGCCGGCACCGCGCGGTCGGCCATGCCGTACTTGAAGTCCTTGATGTGAAAGTACCCGACGTTTCGCCGCAGCGGCAGCCAGCAGGTGTTGTAGACGTCCTGCACGTTCATGTGCACGAAGTTCGCGGGATCGAACGCCATCACCAGTTGCGGCGAGGGCAGCGCCGCGTGCAGGTAGACGCATCGCTCGGGAAACCCGCCGAACAGGTTCGATTCGTTCTCCAGCACCAGCGTGACCGGCCGGCCCTTAATGTATTCGAGCTTGCCGGCCAGGCGGGCGATCACTTCGCCGCGATAGTCCGCGATGTTTTTGCCTTCCGGCGGGTAGTAACTGAAGATGCGGATGAACCGCGTGCCGAAGTATTCGGCCAGATCGACCGCGTGCTTGAAGCTGTCGAAGTGCTGGCCGTAATCTTCATCGAGGCGGACCTTGCCGATCGGCGAGCCGATGCAGGAGACGCCGAAGCCGCGATCGCCGAAGCGCTGTTTCAACTCCGCGCACTGCTCCTCCGAGAACTTCATGACGTTCAGGCCGAACGCGCCGCGCAGCTCGATGAACTTGACGCCGTTCGCCTCCAGCGTATCCATCTGCGCCTGCGGATCGGGACCGACCTCATCAGCGAAAGCACTCAATCTGGGCATACGACCTCCTGCGGATAGCACGGTGACACCAGGGCGTATAATCTACTTGTTGCGGTCGGTGCGGGCCAGCGGATCGACCCTCGACATTGGAGAACATCATGAAAGCCATCCGCGTTCATTCGTTCGGTGAACCAGAAGTGATGCGGCTCGAAGAGGCGCCCGATCAGACACCGTGGCCGGGGCAGGTGGTGGTGCGGGTCATGGCCGCCGGCGTGAACCCGGTGGATACATACATCCGTGCCGGAATCTATCCGGTGAAGCTCGCACTGCCCTACACGCCGGGGATGGATGCGGCGGGCGAGGTGGAAGCGATCGGCGACGGCGTGCGCAAGGTGGCGGCCGGCGATCGGGTATACGTGGCCGGCTCGCTCAGCGGGACGTACGCCGATAAGACGCTGTGCAAGGAGTCGCAGGTGTGGCCGCTGCCGGCAAACGTGACCTTCGCACAGGGCGCCGGCGTGCACATCCCGTACGGAACGGCATACCGCGCGCTCCATGACAAGGCGAAAGCCCGGCCCCGCGAGGTGGTGCTGGTTCACGGCGCCAGCGGCGGCGTGGGCATAGCAGCGGTACAGATCGCCGCTGCGGCCGGCATGATGGTGATCGGCACGGCGGGCACCGAAGAGGGCCAGCGACTCGTCCGCGAGCAAGGCGCCGAGCACGTGCTGAATCACCGCGAACCGGGTTATCTGGAGCGACTCAAGGACCTCACCGAGGGCCGCGGCGTCGATGTCATTCTGGAAATGCTTTCCAACGTGAACCTCGGCCGCGATCTGAAGGTGCTCGCCCGGCATGGCCGCGTGGTGGTGATCGGCAGCCGGGGCACGGTCGAGATCGATCCGCGCGACACGATGGGCCGCGATGCCTCGATCATCGGCATGACGATCATGAACGCAACGGAGCCGGAGATGGCCAGTATCCACGCCGCACTCATCGCGGGGCTGAGGGACGGCACATTGCGGCCGATCGTCGGGCGGGAATTTCCGCTGACCGAGGCGGCGCAGGCCCATCACGAGATTATGGAGAAGCCTGCATACGGGAAGATCGTCTTGGTGCCGTGACGTCGACGCTGTGCCGATGCCGCCACCGGTATCGGTCGCGCTGGCGGTCCTCGCGGGCCATCACCGCCTCGAAGGCGTCGATGTCTGGCCGGCCCACCTTGTCCTTCTGCTTGACCTGGATCGGGTACCAGTCGCCCATGAAGTCGAGTTCGCCGGTGGCAGCGCCGCATTTGGCGTGCGTCGCCGAGACGGGGAAGATGCGCCCGTCGATGCCCATGTCGCTGACCTGAGTCTTGTCGGGGATGCCGCCCAGGGCGATGACGGCCCAGTTCTCGAACTTGAAGGGCTGGATTTTGCGCAGCATGTCCTCGGTCCACGGCAGATCGCGGACGACGAAACCGCGCCCGCCACGCCAGAGGGCGTTATCTCGGTGCCGGCGGTATCCCGTACAGTTTCCTGAACCATGCAACGAATGCATCAGCCGCAGCACTGTCATGCCGAAAAAACTTCGCCCGAATGGCCGTACCATAGGGACGTCCTGGCTCTTCCTGCCAGGCGAGCCATGCGTGAATGATCGCCTTTAGAGTGTCAGCATCCCGAAACCTCGCGCCCAGGTCTCTGGCCGTTTGCGTCGAAGCCTCGGCGTGACCGATGAGAATGTCATTGTCGGCGACGAGCGTTCGCAGGAAATGCTCCAATGCACCATCGTGCTGATTGTCCGGCATTAGCCAGACGCCTACGCGAGAACGGTAGTGCGATGACTCGCCGACGAATCCGTCCGGCGATGGGTCATCCGGTGCATCGACATCCACTCTCCGAAGTCGGTCGCGGATAGCATTCCACCGTTCGATGAGCGGGGTATCGGCGTCCAGTACGAAGCCGACCGCACGGCCACCGCCTACCTGGACGGCGGTCTCAACTCCTTCGAGCAACGCGTCAATAGAACCTTGCTCCTCGATGGACGGGAAGGTCGCCGGCCATGGTTTGGAGTCATAATCAAGATCGTGGCGGATGAGAAGGTGTACTATAGAGTGTTTGTCATCCGTACCCTCGACGTGGAGACGAGACCTCTCAAGGCTTCCTACCATCACCGGACCTCAATACCTTGGTTCGCTGCGATGACGATCTTTTTCGCGTCGAGTGCGACGGCTTCGTCGAGATGTCGGTCTATCTTCTGAAGAGATACGTGCGCCCGCAGTTCTGGATGGTTTTCACAGAGCCATGCGAGACCGCGCACGCAATCTGAGCTATGGGTGGTGGCAAAGACACGCACGTTGGACTTCATGGCTGCCTTTGCCACGAGTAACCACATGTCGCCCATGATCGAATAATGCAGGCCGGTATCAATTTCATCGACGAGTAGAACACCGTTGGCGGCTTGGATCAGCGAGAGGGAGAGCGCGAGGAGACGGTGCATACCCTCTCCATAGCTCCCTAGCGGCACGCGTCGCTTCTCGTGCTGGAACGCAGCGACAATGCCGGCACGAACCCCAAACCGTAAAGAGTTATCTCCACTGAGGAAGAATATGTTGGTGAGATCGGGCTCAAGGATCCTCATCGCTTCGATAACCTCGGCTTCTCGGGCATCGACGATCACCTTGTTCCACATCTCGGCCATCGAAACCGATCCGAGGGAGTTCGGGCTGATGAACTGTACGATCGGTGTTTCTTCTCGCTCGACTCCTGGCGGTCGTCGGAGGCGATAGGAATATAGTAGGGCTCCATCTGCGGACACTGGCAGGGTTTTCGGGGGCCGGGTTAGGGGATGCCGAGCGCCCTCAAGACGAATCGCGAAAGCTGCTCGAAAACTACTTTCATCCTCGAAGAGTTCACCCTGGGGTGCGTCATCGGGGAGGCGAACCACGCGGACCGTAAGTTCGCCCAGTTCGTTATTGGCGGCCACTTTGAAGTAGAGATCTGGACCGAACTCATGCCCGTGAAAGAGATGCGACACGTCTGGAAACGCTTCGCCGCGCCGAGGCCTGTCGGCGTCTTGCGGCATGAAGATGAGTTCGCCACGCCGGCGCGCGATGCTCTCGAGAACCGACGGGTCGCCACCACCAGCAAGCAAATGCACCGCCTCCAACATCGCGGTCTTGCCGCAATTGTTCATCCCGACAAGGAGGTTCACGCGCGATAGGTCGGCGAGGCGGTATTCCTTGAAGCCGCGATAATTATCAAACGTGATCGAGGTCAGCATTTTCGGCCCTCAGCCTTTGAGTCAGAGCCAGCAATCCGAGTGCGACACTGTAACGCATAACAGTCGCGAGCGCAATAGAAGCTGCAATTGGGTTTGAGCACGCAGGCCAGCTCGACGCAGCGCGGCCGCTTGTACTCGATGTAGGCCCGCGTGCTGGCGTGGCGGTCCTCGAAGGCCCGCTTCTCCCTGGTCTCGCCCCAGAAGACCTCGTAGTTGCGGTTGCTGTTGAAGGGCGGGTCGATGTAGATCAGGTCCACGCAGGCGTCGGGCAGTTTTTTGAGCTGATCGAGATTGTCGCCGCAGTAGATGATGCGGGTGTCGAGCAGCGAAGAGGGGCGGCGCGGAGATGAGGGCGCTGCCGGGCTTCGGGCTGACGGGGGTTTTCGCGGCATGGGGAGAGAGATACCACGGAAAGTACGTGGGCGTCAACGGCGGGAAGAAACAGGTGGAGTCGAGCAGTCCACCGTTTCCGGTAACGCCTGCTCACCTTATCGTGACTTATTCTCCGGTCTGAGCAGCAATGTCGCGATTTCATGCGGCCGCAACGGGATCGTGGCTTCACCTTCGCCATTAACCGCGATCGCCCGACGCGAGGTGCGTTCGAGCAGGTCGCATTTCCATAGCGAGTCGCCGCGGCGCATCGCCGGCAAGGTGAGCCGGGCGGTGATCGAATCGGCGTGGGAGTTCCATAGGCGGATGACGGTGCCGGCTTCGAAGTCGGCTGCTTTCAGGGTTACGAGCTGGACGGCCTGTGGTTGAACGGTCAGCAGTGACCGTGCGGCATCCGCGCCGGCGCGTCTGCCGGTGACGACCGTAGCCAGCAGCGGCCGGAATACCTCCGCCCCGCCCTGTGCGAGTCCGCCGTCAGCGCCGACATTGCCCGTCGGGCGCAGCACGAAATCGAACGAGAAATCGCCCGACTGCCATTGCGCGAAATTGGTGCCCCAGCAGTTGTTGAACAGCGTGGCATAGATGAGGCCGTTGGGATAAACGGGGTCGCCACTGAACCGATACGCGCCCGGCTGTCCGAACGATACCAGCGGCGTGTGCAGCGGGTAGAAATTCATGCCGGCGTGCTTGCCCTGGATGCGAAGTCCGCGATGCACCGCCAGGTGTGTGGCATTCACGCTTTTAACCAGGCCCCTGGCCGGGTTGACCAGGTGCGCGATGCGATCGACCAGCACATGCGGTTTTTCGCCAGCAAAGGGGAAGAATGCGTAACCCGCCTCCGGCGCGTACGTGGGCCGTTTGCCGATCAACTCGACGTTCACGTGCAGATCGCGCAGACCGCGGTAGAGCGTGAATGTGCTGCGATAGCGGCGGGCGTCGCCCGAGCGGCGCTTCGCTGCTTTCCGCGTCGGGCAATCGGCCTCGACGGTGACGCGGGTGTACAGCGGCGTGATCTCCGGCCGGACGGTGGCCGAACCGCCGCCGGCGGGGCCGAACTGCGGCATTTTGTCGAAGTCGCGACGATGAAACCCGATGGTCATCGGATGGAAATTCGTATGCACAGCGCGGGCGAACGCGCGCATCCGCTCGGTGCCGGGCATCTCGTACAAATAAGTGCCCAGGGGGAATTCCGCCTCGCCGGAGCACCACTGCGTCGAGCGGGCGCGGTCATGCCAGCGGGCGATGCCGCCGGCCTTGTGGAACTGGAGCGTGGTGTCATCGGTGTGCAGCGAGAGCGTCCGCCCGTCCCAGTTGGCGGAGAGTCCGGGCCGGCTGCGGCGGCCGGACTTTACCTCTAAAACAAGGTATCCACAGGGCGGCACCGGCGGAGCGACAAACTCGATCCAGCCGGGACCGCGTTCGTAAAGCACCGCCCCTTGTGTTGACGGATCGACCAGTTCGAACTCGTCGCCTGGCAGCCCGCTGTCCTCCAGCCGCACGCGCCCGCCTCGCGGCCAGTTCAGCGTGTTGAACAGAGCGATGCCGACATCGCTCCCGCTGCCGCCGAGTTGTGTGGCAAACGATGCGAGCGCCTGCGTTTCGAGACGGTCGATGCCCGCATGTGCGGCGCGGGCGAAGTTCGCTTTATCCTGCCATGACGCGATCCAGCGATCGACCGGCGGCGAGGCGGACCCGCTCGCAAACACGTCGCTGTCGAACGGATTGCCCTTCGGTAAGGCCGCCCGCGTATCGTGTGCGTGATCGCCCCAGGTGTGCTCGGTGAATAGTGCCAATTGCTGGTACGCGCCGGTCACGTCGCAGCTCTTTTTCACCCCCGGCGGTTTCGCCGCCGCCCAGTCGGAAAGCGTCTGTACGGTCTCGGCCTGCGGGAGCCGCTCCTTGTCCCGCCGCGTCATCGCGGTGACATCCGCCTGACTGCCGATGCCGTACACCCACCAGTCAACGAATTCCTTGTCCACCACCGGGAGCAATTTCCCGTAACGCCGGATCACCGCCTCGGCGAAATCCTCCAGCCGGCCCGTGCGGCAGACGGGAGAATCGAAATGCGACTCGATCCAGTCGATGTGATAGATCGTCTCCAGGCTTTGCGGCCCGACGTTGTCGCTGGTGATCTGGATGGCCGGCCATTCGCACCACGGCCAGTCCTGCGGCGGGAGCAGCGGCGTACCGTACGTCTCGTGATAGTGGCAGAGCAACCTTTGACCATCCGGCAGCTTCCACCAGAACAACGGCGGCACGGCGGGCGGAAGTGATTCCGGGTTGACGCCGAGCTGGAAGAATTTGCCACCCGCCGACGCGAACGCCATGCCCAGCGACGCCGTATGGGCCGGAACATCGGTCATCTTCGCCGCTGTCGGCACCGGCCGCTCGAACCGCTCCGCCAGACGCCGGGCGGAGTAGATGCTCCGGCACATCTCCTCCAGCCCGAAGAACTCGCTGTGCGTCGTGAACGGCATCAGACCCCACACGACCGAGCCGTCCCGGATGTATTTCTCCAGTCGCTGGAGGTACTCCGGCGCCACGCCGCGCGGATCGAGGCACTGTTCGAGCAGCCACGTCGAGAGCGTCCACACAAAGCGCTTGCCCTTCGCCCGGCCGGCGGTGGCGTCCAGGTTATCGAGCAATTTCTCCATGAACCGCGTCTGATACAAGCGGATCACCTCATCGATCCGCTGCGTGTAGCCGAGGTCCAGATGCGTTTTGAAGATGACGTGGACGTTCGTCGGCTCGGCCGGTTTCAGCACAAACGAGTCACGGTAGACCTGACCGAGCGGCGTCTTCCACACCGCGCGCACGCGCCGGTGGCCGGCCGGCCGCGGGATCAGCCACAGGTACGTCACCGGCGCGTTCTGGTCTTTGATCTCAGTGGGGTAGCGGAGCAGATCGATCTTGCGGGCGGTATATTTTCGCGCTCCCACGTGCAGCGTAAGCTCGCCCCCCGAGCCGAGGACGGTCGGGCAGACCAGTCCCACCGCCTGGAGCATCCTGCCCTTCTGCTTCTTGAGGAACGGCGTCCATACCAACTGAAAGCGATCCGCGATGGGCACAAGATTCTCCTTGCCCGGACCGGCGGTTAACCAAAACACGATCAAAAGGAGTTCGCAGCCGGTGAGGTGAGAGTTGTACCGTAGCGCGGGGGGAGATTCAAACGAGAGAGGTGTGATCGACGAAAGCCCCGGCCAGATACGGTCGAGGCTTCGATATAAGGACGCGTACGAAACCAAGTCGGCGTCTCACCGCGTCTGTATACCGGATCCCTCTTGACTCCGATCAGCTTTCATTTACCCTGATTGCGGCTCTGGCACGTCTGTCGTTGTCAATACTCTGACCCTCCCAGGAAAGGAGAAATCATGCCAACCCCCAGTATGCTCGCCGTCATCGAAGTTCTATTCATGTTCGTCTGGCTCGCGCTCATCGTCTTCATCGTGGCGGGGATGTGGAAAACATTTGAAAAGGGAGGCTTGCCTGGTTGGGGGTGCCTCATCCCGATCTACAACGTTTACCTGTTGATGAAGCTCGCCGGGCGACCCGGTTGGTGGCTGCTGCTTTTCTTCATTCCCCTTGTAAACTTGATCATTGCCGTGGTCACATCCATTGATGTTGCCAGGAATTTCGGCAAGGGCACGGGATTCGGCATCGGACTGGCCTTTCTCGGGTTCATCTTCTATCCGATCCTCGGGTTTGGTGATGCCCAATACGTGCCGGGCGCGGGCTCAAAAGGCTTCCCGATACTGGACCCGGGTGCGACCCGGTAGTCCGCCGCCGAAAGACGGCCGCTCAATGGTGCGGCAGAGAACTGACCAGGCGCTCGCCCTCGAAAAACTTCAGGATCGGATCGTTCATGTGGATCATCCATTGGCGCATGGTTTCGCGCATCTGGTTGAGCAGATCGGCGTGCGCGCGGTCGGCGATCACATTGTGAAGTTCGTGCGGATCGGCGTGCAGGTCGTAGAGTTCGTCGGTATCGGGGGCGTTGAAGATGTACTTGGCCGTCCGGGTGCGGACGAGCCGCTGGGCGTAGGGCGCCTGGTGGCCGTGGAACTCGATGTGAACCGTTTGATTGTCGCGGACAAGCTCGCGCTCGCTACGGAGGATCGGCATCAGTGAGGCGGCATCGAGTCCGTCAGGCACGGGGCAGCCGGCCAGTTCGAGCATGGTGGGCATCAAATCCATGTTGTAGACGGTGGCGTCGGATCGGCGTCCACCCGCTCGGCCGGGCGGGCAGGCGATGAGCGGCACGCGGCAGATCTCGTCGTACAGGTACGGCCCCTTGTCGGCCAGGCCGTGGGCGCCGACCATTCCGCCGTGATCGGAAACGTAAAAGATGGCGGTGTCCCCGGCCACACCGGCCTCATGCAGCGCGGCTCGCAGCCGGCCGACCTGCTCGTCGATTAGTGAAGTGTATCCATAGCACATGGCCACGAGCCGAGACCAGTCCTGCCAGGTATAGTCTTCAATTCCCCAGTATCGCTTCATGGCCCGCTGGATTTCGGGCTTATCACTTAACGAATCGTCGAAGTTCGGCCAGGCAGGGATCTGCCGCGGATCGTACATGCGGGCGTGTCGCTCCGGGATGATGTACGGCGCATGCGGCCCCCAGAAATCGACGCGGACAAAGAACGGCTGACGGTCGGCGGCGCATTTGTGAATCGCCTAGATCGCCTGATCGGCAAGGTAGTAAGGCTCGCTGGCTTCTTCTGGACCTTCCTGAATGGCGGCCATGAGGATCTTGTTTGAACCGTCCGGGCGGCGCGAATAGATCTGCTCGCGAAGGTTGAACGCGGCGCCGAGCTTCCTGAGATGCGCCTGATAGTGCGGATGCTGATCGGGGTAGCCGTAGCCGGGATAGAATACGCCATCGAAGCCACACTGTGCGGGCGTCAGATTGGTGCTGACGTGCCATTTGCCGCAGAGCGTCGAGCGGTAGCCGTGTTTCGCGAGCAACTCGGCCAGCGTCGCGTGCGTCCCCTGAAAGTCGCGCCCGGCGACGCTGCCGGATTCGAGGTTGAACAGGATGCCGTGACGCAGCGGACGCTTGCCGGTGAGCAGCGACGCGCGGGCGGGCGCGCAGAGTGGGATCGGCGTATAGCAATGATCGAACACCACGCCGTCGCGTGCCAACTGGTCGATGGCGGGCGTGCGAACGACGGAGTTGCCGTAAATTCCGAGCCCGTCTCGCCGCTGCTGGTCGGTTTGGATCAGGAGGATATTCATAGAAAGCTCATGCGATGAAATGGCGAGTAGCTTCTGAGGCGATCCCGGCGATCAGGCAGGCGAAGAGCACGAAGAGGACACCTATTCCCAGCATCTTGAAGCGGCGGTGCATCAGACAATAGATGCCGAAGCCAATGGGCGCTAAACCGAAGCAAACCAGCCTCAGCCAAATTCCTACTCGTCTTTGATGCTGCGCCGCATCTGCCGCGACCCAGGCGACTGAGGCAATTCCGATGATGCCGCCGATCAGGAACGTGATCAGATTATTCTCCGTGGATATTCCATCACAGACTCCCGCAAGGAAAAACGCTCCGAGAATAGTGAGCAGGCTGTATCGCTTATACTGATCATTCCGGGACGACTCGAGAGACGGCACAGTCGCGTAGGGCAATACTTCCACATTGTCACCTCCAGAAGGTGCCGTAGTGGAGAGAGTCGCCTCGTCAGGGTTTGTCTGAGAGATGGTCACGATAAGATTTTATGTGCGTGGAACGATGCCTACAATACTGGACGCTCGGTCAGCAAGCTCGTTCAGTTAACCGTTCACAGAGCATCGGCGCCCGTGGCCGTTTTTGTGGTATACTTGCTTTAGTTCGATACCTGTCGAGAAGGAGTTCGCAGATGATCGCTAGACTTCCGATTCTAACGCTGATGGTTGGGGCACTCTGCTCTCTTTGTGGCTGCACCTCGTTGACCAACAGCACGGAAGGGCGACGCCACGCCAGCGAAAAAAGGGCGTCGCTGGGCGACGTCGAGCATCGCGGGCGTAAGCACGCCATTCGCGATCTCATGGACCCTGCCTACCGTGCCGCGAACAACGATGGTTTTGCCCGCCGCTTCAACCCGCAGACCGCATTCGCGACGGAGGTTCCGGAACGCGTCGATGCCGGCATCGTCGAAGTTGGGAGCCGTTAGGAGCACCGACCGTTTAGCCGCGACCCGAAGGAGAGCGCGTCTGCTGCTACGGGATAGTCGCCTGCTGATCCGGCGTGTTGATTATGATCGGACCGTCCAGGTTGAAGTTGCCGTCGTTGAGAATAGCGCGCATGGCGTCCACGCGATCGACGGACGCGGCCCAGCCCTCGCGGGTGGCGGGATCTGTCGCGAATTCGAGTGTCGCGCGCCGAACGTCCAGAAACGCAGAGATCCAGGTGGCCTCAGCGATGCCGGTATTGGGGGTTCCTCCCGCGCGGGCGTTGGCGCGGTCGATCAGGGCCGGCAAACCATCCGGATCGTCGCCCTCCCCATGCTGGATGATCGCGTCGTACAACTCGGCGAGGCTGAGCGCCGTCTGAAGTCCGAGGTCGCGCCAGCGCACCACGGCCGGCTGGTAATACTGTTCATCCGACACCGAATCCTGCGCGGCTCGAAATTGCGGATCGTCGGCCGAATGCATCCATGCCGCCGGGTATCCATCCAGTCCGGCTGTGGAGGGATCGTTGGCCGCCGCCAGCACGCGTAATCTCGGCAAAAAAACGGCCAACTCATTACCCGGCACCGCCGCGGTGTATCGTTCGACAACCAGCAGCGCGTCGCCGGTCGCGGTGGTGAAGCCGGCCCGGCCGGCGGTGAAGCCGCGGCCGTCGTTGATATTCTCCACGTAGGCGTACTGAATCACGATCGTGCTGTTCTCGAAAACACTGATGAACTGGTCGGCCCGCCGCTTCTGGTCGGCGTTCAAACCGCCGCCGGCGTTACCGCCGGGATTTGCGTCGGGTCCGGGACAACCGCTGCCCACGAGCAGCATAAAGGCAATCAGAGTTGCCGGTACAGCGGCGGCCCGCAGATTGATTGAGATGTTCATGGGTTGTCCTTTCATCGGGAGGCCATCAGATGCGCTGCCTCTGAACGACTCTGCACTCAGGGCCCAATCTGGATGGCGGTCGGTGCGTTCAGTGTCCGGTTCAATGTTACCCACAATTCGTTGGTGGCGGTATTCAGCGAGACAAAAGCGCCGGAATCGGCGGCGCCGGTGTTGAACGTGACGGCGGCGCCCGCGACGCTGATCCGCGGCAGGCCGCCTGTGTAATTCTGGATCACGAAGATCGGGTTCTGCACGGACGTGCTCGGCGACGGGGTGAATGTGAACGACGCCTGGTTGGCGGCGGCACTCAGGTAATACGCGGCGTAGGTGTCGTTGTAGCCCTGGGCGATGTTTTTGGTCCCGCTCGCGCCGGGGCCTCTCGGCAACTGGGTGACGAGGCTGCCCGCTGTCACGTTGCCGATTGTGGCGGTGGAGAGCGCCTCGACGGCGCGGATCGTGATGGCGACGTCGCCCGCCTGATCGCATACACCGGCGCCGTTAAACCGGCAGTGCGGCCCCAGGACGATGAACGTCGCATAAGAGCGATCGCCGCGGCCGTCGGTTTGGGCGGAAAAATCAAAGAGATCGAACGCCGACGCGCCGAGGTAGCCATAGGGCGAACCCCACGAGATCAACTTCGTGCCGGTGGCTTCATTGGCGGGTTTGTTGTTGGAGGGATCCCAGTCGAAATTCATCAACTGATACGGCCAGCCGGTGACGCACGGCACAACGTAGTTGCGGTTGTCACCCAGGGCGTTGCAGTTGCCCTTCTCGGGATAGTTGCCGGCGGAGGTGCTACCGCGCTCGCGGCCGAACACGCGGTCGGGGTTGCCGAGTTCCTTATCCAGCACGCGCGTCTGGACGATGCCCATCTCCGCGTTGATGTTCGCCGTCCAGATATGGGTGAAGTTCACGCTGTTCAGCGCGGTGTAGGTCCAGGGCGAGAGCAGCGTGAGTTGTGCGTCTGTGGTGGCGAACTTGAGGCCGAAGTCGCCCCACGCGACGCCGCCGATGGCGTCGCCTTCGTTGGTGTTGGCGGCGCCGTCGAAGTTGAGCGAGCCGTAGGGGCCGCGGGTGTCCATGCGGTAGGCGTCGAATGTGACGTTGGTGGGGTCGGTGGCAGCGCCCGTCTTCCAGGTGACCGCCCACACGGGATGATCGCGGCCGGTGGCGATCAGCCATTCGATCACCAGAGGTATTTTGATGCCTAACCCGCCCGCCTCGAGGTCGCGATCGTAGAACACCTCCACGCGATGTATGGCATGATGCCCGCCGGAGAAAACGGTGGTCTGCACGTTGGTCGGGGTGTTCGCTTTGCCAATCGGGGAATTGCCGTTGTTGTTGTTGTGCGACACGACGTAGCCGAAGCCGGGGTGGCCGAAGGCGTTGTCGTTCGCCGTGCGGGTGACGGTCTGCTGGTTGTCGGAGAAGCTGAAGAGATATTCGTAAAGATAGGCCCCAAGTGTCGCCCTGCGAATCTCGCCGCGCGAATCCCGCCACGTGATGAGGGTGACATTGCCGGGCGCGGCGATGCCCTCGGGGTCATTGCGGATGCCGCCCGCGGCGGTGGTGATGCTGTTGGCCGTGGTGGAGATCGGTCCCATCTGCGGCGGCTGACCACCCGACGTGATCGTCGTCTGCCGCGTCTGTGAGCCGCTCGACTGGTTGACGCCGTCGATCGCGGTGAACGTCACGGTGAACGTGCCGGCGGATGCATACTGGTGGGTCAACGACGCCGAGCGGCTCGCTCCGAGCGCGCTCTCGTCAGTCGCGCCGTCGCCCCAGTTGATGTGCAGCTTGACCTGGTTCTCGGCATCGTTGATGTCCGCGCCGGCGGTGACGGTCTCACTGACTTTGGCGGAGGGGGTGAGCGACAGGGTGCCGAGCGTCGGAGCCGAATTCCCGCCGGGGCCGGGGGGACACTGCGTTCCACTGAGGGGCAGCATAGCCAGAACGGTGATCGCCAGAGTCCGGACTGCTACGCGCTGGTAAATGGTCATTGTTGTCCTCAATTCTCGGGTTTACTGTGATTCGGGGCAGATCTGGGGGGCACCCATAATTCCATGCGGTTGAAGCATACGGCCGCGACCTGGACGTGACAATTGGTGCAGGCGGAAAATAGGGCGTGACGCGCGTGTGGAGGATTCTGGCATGAGGCGATCCTGTTTGCGGCGGTTGGCCGTTTTACTCGCTGGTGTCGCCGGCTGCCCGGGCATCATCATCCCACCCGATCTGAACAGCGGCATTACCGGCACCATCACGCGCGGGCCGATTTGTCCCGTGCAGATCGAGGGTGATCCTTCGTGCGACGACCAGCCTTACGCGGGCACCGTGGTGGTGCGCCTCGCCGGCGGGCTGGAGGTAACGCGATTCACCGCGGGCGCGGACGGGACCTTCCGCGTGGCCCTGCTGCCCGGCGCCTACACGCTGACGCCGCTGCCCGGGCCGAACGGATTTCCGCATTCCTCGCCGGTGGAAGTGACGGTCCCGCCGGACACGTTCGTGCAGGTCGATATCTCCTACGATACAGGAATACGGTAGAACATTGTGCCACTGTTGTGTCAGCAGTGGTGGAGTGGTCGTAAACGTCCTGCGCGAAGAGCACTGCTCGCAGAGCAGTGGCACGCAGTGGTCGGTGCTTCTACTGCGTTTCTGAATTGAGTTCGTACAGCCCGTGGCCGGCGCTGCGGAGTCTGCCCTGGCGGACCAGCTCGTCCCAGACGGCCCGCGGGTACTGGCTGGGCGGCGCGACGGCCAGGATGTCCGACCGGCCGCCCTTGCTCATGGGGCCGTGGCCGAGGCGCGATTCGTCTTCGAGCCGGGCGAGCTTGAGCCGCTTCTTGAAGGCCTTGAGCGCCTTGCGGAGTTCTTCGGGATCGAAGGATTGTGGAGCGGATGAAGGCTGGTCGGTCATGAGGTTGAACCCTGTTCGATGCGCGATGCCGGACAACCTCGATCATGTTACTGGCGCTGGTGGAGAGTGACAAATGGTTGGGTGGTATGCCACCCTTCATTTCTGCTCATCGACTGCGGGGATCACCGGGCAGGGTGGGGCACCCGCGCCTCCAGCGCACGGCTTCGTTTGGTATTTCTTGTTTTTCGGGGTCGAGAAGCGGGTTCTTTGCAGTGGAACTATTGCCCCCCGTCTGAATTCCCGTGCTCGCATCCCATTCGATCAGAACACACACAGAGTTCCGATCCATCGCGGAATCACGGAACAGAGCGGGCAACTCAACGATCAGAATCGCGCGGCCGCTTTCGACGAACGCTTTTGTTTGGCAACCGGTCGAACGGTTCAGGCTCCACGTCCGGGACCGTCTTCAGCGCTGCGTCAAACTTCTTCCGCGTTGCACGTCTGCCTCGAGCCTCGATGTACTCTTCAGTCATCAGGGCGGCCAACTTCTCCGCGGCCGCGGAGCTGATCAGTTGATTGATGGAGATGCCCTCGCGTGTTGCGCATTCCCGCAGCTTTTTGTGCAGCCAGTCGGGGAGTCGAATACTCATCGTGCTCATACTTACCATTCCACGGACGGACCCCGTTTACTACAGGCGTAAAACGCCCAACGGCGAACAATTCGGAGCGTTTGGCTCCTCTGTGTTCGCCGTTGCCGTCCGTTATGTTCCGGCCTTGGACTCGCTGGCCTGAGCGAGTCATATGGCCTGAGCCTGATATAGGCTCAATTGTTGAACGACCGCATAGACGCGGGTGAAACGGATGTCATACTTCCGGTACACCCCCTCACTGTTGCTGTCGTGCACTCACTCCTCATCTTTAATATAACTCATTTTTCCGGCTGCGTCAAGAAAATGCGGTGATTTCATTGCATGCATTCATGTGTGGCGCCGCCGTCTAAGTAAAACCGCAGAAAGATTCCCCTCCAGTAGAAAGACTCCCTTGCGGTCGGCTTCAGCCGACCCGTTCTTGCCACCCGCTTTAGCGGGTGGGTTCGAGCGAGACATCTTGCTCGAGCCGGCCTTCAGCCGGCTTTCACACAGGCAGCAAGCCGGCTGAAGCCCGGCTGAGGGATGATCCCAGAAAGCCGCTACCACCGCCTGAAGGCGGTGGCAAACACGGGCCGGCTGAAGCCGGCCGAAGTCCGTCGCGGTTCATCGGTGCGCGCTTCCAACGATTCATTCTACGTTCCTACTTAGAGTGCATCCTAAAACCCTGAAATCACACCGGCGAGACGCCGGTGCCACACGGGTTTTAGGATGCACAGTTAGCCGGAACTCGCCGGCCACGGGGGGCCGGCGCTACACGCGCGTCGGTTCATTTGCCAATGGGCTGCTGCGGTGACATAATTCGCCCGGCACTGCGCGGACGCCTTCAACGACTAATCAAGAGGAGTCATATGCTCACCCATACTGAAAAACTGTTGTCACTGTTGTTCATGGCCGTTCTTTTGATGCTGCCCTCCTGCGCCGCGATGAGCAACACGTCGTCGGTCGCGACGAGCGGGAGCGATCTGCCGGCGATTTCGGATGGTGTCGTGAGCCGCGCCATCACGGCGGAAAACAGGACCGGCGAGCCGGGGCAGGGTGGAAAAACAAAGAAGGGCCGCAAAGGCTCATCCTTCATCGCGAACGTGCGCAACGGCGAGACGGCGACGCTGATGGACGTGGCCGGCTGCGGCGTGATCCGGCACATCTGGATCACCGTCTCCGAGCGTTCGCCCGCGGAACTGCGCAATCAAATCCTGCGGATGTACTGGGACGGCAGCGCGGTGCCGAGCGTGGAGGTGCCGCTGAGCGATTTTTTCGGGACGGCCCACGGGCGGGCGGTGCCGCTGACCACCGCGTTTACCACGATGACTGTGGGCAAGGGTTTTAACTGTTATTTCGCGATGCCGTTCGCGACGCACGCGAAGATCACGGTGCACAACGACATGCCGGACAACAAGGCGCTCGGCATGTTGTTTTTCCAGATCGACTATGAGCTGCGCGAACGGTTGCCCTCAAATACGCCGCGGTTCCACGCCCAGTTCCGCCGGCAGAACCCGACCGTGCCGAAGCAGGATTTCGTCCTGCTCGACAATGTTGAGGGGCCGGGGTATTTCCTCGGTTGTGTGCTCGGCGTCCGCGCGCTCGGGCCGAACTGGTGGGGCGAGGGCGAGATGAAATTCTACATCGACGATGACACTGAGTATCCCACGATCTGCGGCACCGGCACGGAGGATTATTTTGGCGCCGCATGGGGCATGGGCCTGTATCAGACGCCGTACCACGGCTGCACGCTGCTGCTCAAGAACGATTTCTTCAAACACGACCTGGTCAGCATGTACCGCTTTCACGAAAAGGACCCGGTCTATTTCCGCCGCAACTTGAAAGCCACGATCCAGCAGATCGGATGGAACAAGGGGCTGTTCGAGCGCAGCGACGACTGGTGCAGCGTGGCGTACTGGTATCAGATGAAGCCGGTCAAGCAGATGCCGCCGCTGCCGGATCGGGCGGCGCGGATCGCGGACATCATCGAGCCGCCGGCGAAATAAAGCTGAACCGAGTCACAGCGCGGTCGCTGACCACCAAAGAGAATGAAACCGCCGATGGACGCCGATGAACGCAGATACAAAATGAATAAGGAAAGCAGGAGAAGAAATATGAATCGGCGAGAGTTCATGAAGACGTCTGCGCGGACGGCGGTGGGTGCTGCCGCGCTATCAACACTAAGTCAAAGTTCGGCGCATGCGGAGGAAAAGCCGCCGGGCGGCGAGCGCGTGCGCGTGGCGCTGATGGGTGTGAACCACCAGGGGCGCTATCTCGCCCGCGGGTTTGTGGAGCTGCCGGATGTGGAGATTGTCTACGTGTGCGATGTGGATAAGAGCGTGATTCCGCCGGTGGTTGAGGACATTACGAAGTCCGGGCGGCCTGAGCCGAAAGTTGTCACCGATTTCCGCCGAATTCTGGACGATAAATCGATTCACGCGCTGATCACGGCGACGCCCGACCACTGGCACGCGCCGGCGACGATCCTGGCGTGCGATGCCGGCAAGCACGTCTACGTCGAAAAACCGTGTGCGCATAACCTCCGCGAGGGACGGCTGATGGTGGAGGCGGCCCGCCGCAACAAACGCATCGTCCAAGTGGGTACGCAGAGCCGCAGTTGCGAGCACGTGATCCAGGCGATGAAGCGGCTGCACGAGGGGGCCATCGGCGACGTGCTGGTGGCCAAGGCGTGGAACAGCCAGCTTCGCGAGAACATCGGTCACAAGAGTCCGGCCGAGCCGCCTGCGTCGCTGGATTACGATATGTGGATCGGGCCCGCGCCGTTCGCGCCGTATCGCTCGAACGTGGTGCACAGCCATTGGCGGTGGTGGTACGACTTCGGCGTCGGCGACATCGGCAACGACGGCGTGCACGACATCGACCTGGCCCGGTGGGGCCTCGGCGTGCGTGAGCATCCGTCCACGATCACGTCCATCGCCGGAAAATACTTCTTCGACGACGATCAGCAGTGGCCGGACACGCAGACCGTCGTCTACGAATATCCCGGCGACGGGAAGCTCCTGCACAAAAAGCAGCTTATCTACGAGCAGCGGACCTGGTCGCCGTACGTCCAGGAGGGATACGAGAACGGCAACGCCTTTTACGGCACGCGCGGCATGTTGATCCTCGGCAAGAAGGAGGGGTACAAGCTGTACGGCCCGCGGAACGAGCTGCGCGAGGAGGTCAAGGGGAGTATTCTGATCGTCCCGCACGCGCGGAACTTTCTGGATTGCATCAAGAGCGGGAAAGCCCCGAACGCGGATATCGAGATCGGACATCTGTCCGCGGGCCTCAGCCACCTCGGCAACATCGCATCGCGCGTGGGTCGCGTGATTCACTTCGATCCGAAGACCGAACAGATCAAGGATGACGCCGAAGCTACCAAGCTGCTTCGCCGCACGTATCGAGAGGGGCATTGGGCCGTGCCGAAGGATGTGTGATCCACTTCGCGTCACGACAGAATCGTCTTGACCGCCGAGTTCATAGAAGTAGAATGGGCTTATGATCGCTAATGATCTTCGAAAACTGCTGAAAGCCAAGCCTTTTGAGCCCATGCGGCTGGGCCTGAGTGATGGGCGATGTGTCATAATCCGACATCCAGATCTGGTTGTGGTGTCAGATCGACACGTCTATGTTGGACTGGCTCAGTTGGAGCGGAGCGCTCCGATGTCCACACCGCGCACCCCCGCTGCGATTCCGAAAGATTGGCTTTGGGTCAGCATTCTGCACGTGGCAACGGTTGAGCCTGCCAACGGACGAATTTCCAACCGCAAGCGTCGACCTTCCCGCCGGCGTTAGACACCGCAGTCGTAACGGTATCATTATGGCTCAAACGTATCGAGTCGCTGTCATCGGCCGAACCGGCCGGGGGGATTACGGTCACGGGCTCGATGTCGTGTGGAACGATATCGATAACGTGACGGTGGTGGCGGTCGCGGATGAAAATGAGAAAGGCCGGGCCGAAGCGGCAGCTCGCCTGAAAGCCGCTCACGCATACGCCGATTATCGCGAGATGCTGGCGAAGGAGCGGCCGCAGATCGTCAGCGTCGGGCCGCGCTGGCTGGACTGCCATCGCGATATGGTGCTGGCGTGTGCGGAATTTGGCTGCCACATGTTCATGGAGAAGCCGATCGCCCGCACGCTCGCTGAGGCCGACGAGATGGTGGCGGCGTGCGAGCGGGCCCACGTCAAGGTGGCGATCGCGCATCAGACGCGTTACAGCCCGCGCATCGCGCACGTTCAAAAACTGATCCGCGACGGCAAGCTCGGCGACATCCTCGAAATGCGGGCCCGCGGCAAGGAGGACCAGCGCGGCGGCGGCGAAGACCTGATGGTGCTCGGTACGCACATGATGGATCTGATGCGGCTGCTGGCGGGCGATGCGAAATGGTGCTTTGCTCGCGTGATGCAGAATGGAAAGCCGGTCTCCAAGGGCGAGGTGCGCGAGGGCGCGGAGGGCATCGGGCCGCTGGCGGGCGACGAGATTCATGCGATGTTCGGATTCGCCAGCCCCATGATGGGATATTTTTCAACGCACCGCGCCCGGCACGGAGCAGGCGAGCGGTTCGGCCTGCGCGTCTACGGCTCGAAGGGTATTCTGACCATCGGGACCGGCGGCTTTCCGGAAGTGCATTTCATCGAGGATGCGGCGTGGGCGCCGGGCCAGGGCAAGGCGAAGTGGATTCCGATCACCAGCGCCGGCCTCGGCGAACCGGAGCCGGCCAAAGACACCACACCGCAGGCGCCGGCGAACATTTTGATTGCCAAGGATCTCATCCGCGCGATCGAGACGGACACGCAGCCCAGGGGCGGCATCTACGATGGCCGGGCGGCGCTGGAAATGATTCTCGCCGTCTACGAGTCGCATCGCCTGCGCGGGCCGGTCGATCTGCCGCTGGAGAATCGCAAACATCCATTGACGCTGCTATGAGGAAAAATGCCAGATGTGATGTAAGGTGCTGAAGGGGCGATCAGCGGAGTCAGTTTCGTAGTTTCGTAGGGTCCGCTTTGCGGACCATTTTCTCACGAAACATAATCCTCTACCGTTTTAGTCCGCACAGCGGACCCTATGCGGTCTTAAGACTACTCAACGTTCACCCAGATCGGCGACGACCAGGCCTGGTTGCCATCGCTCTGCTGTAGTCGAACGTAAAAGTAGTGCGGCCCCGGTGTCAGGCGCGGGAGCGTGCGGGTGCGATGGACGTGCGACGTGGCCGGTGCGAGCGTCTTTTGTGTGTCACCGTCCACGATGATCTCCAGCGAATCGATCGGAGCGGTACCTTCGGCATCGATCTGCACCTGCGGGAAACCGGCGGCGGTTCCGCCTGCAATGGCTTCGCCCATGCAGTGCTCGCCGGCGCGCACGAGGAGCCGAATCCTGGCGGTCGCGCCGAACGTCCGCCGCGCTTGAAGCGCGCGGAAGATCGACTCGCGCGTGCGGTCCTCCGCCCACACGCCGGCGAAACTCGCGCTGGTCGAGAGATGGTCGCTGCTGGCGATGAATCCCAGCAAATATCCGCGCGACAGACCCTGCTGCGCGTCCTTCTCAATCACCCGGTCACGAAAGCCCTGAAAGACCTCCACCAGCGGCCGGTGAGCGTTGTCCTGGCTATCCCATGTTTTCGGATTCACCGGCTGATGGGCGATGGTAAAGGTGTCGCCGTCGAGTTCCTTCCAGAAATCGGGATGCGGATAGGTATGCGGCCGAAGCATGTCCGGCCGGAGCGAGAACACATTATGATCGGTGTCGCCGCGGCTGCGTTCGTAAGAATAGATGGGAAAGAAATTCGGTTTCAGCTCGTGACGCGTGACTTCCTTGGTCGAACGCCACCAGACCTGGCTGAGCGGGTCACCCATCACCAGATCGTGCGTGTGATCGGTGATGCCGAGGAAATCGAGCTGGGCGACATCCATGGCGTAACGATACGCGTCGTCGATCGTGCCGTCGCTGGGGACGAAGCAAAGTGAAAGATCGGTGTGCCGGTGCAGGTCGCCGAAGACCGGGAACATGTCTCTACCCGCCACTTTGACCGGTACGGCCCTGGGCTCCTGGTGATACATCAGGATCGCCGGCGGCGGAGCGGAGAGCGCCATCGTTGCCTCGACTTTGCCGGGAGGCGCTCCATCTGTCGTGAAGGTGGCCAATGCCAATCCGCGGGGGTGCTTGGTTTCGCGGCGGTCGGTTCGCCCCGTCGTCCACACCGCGGCAACTCCATCTCCATGCGGCACGACGTGCAGTTGCTGCATGCCGTCGCCCTGACCGACGTCCATGCGCAGCAGCTTCGACCAGCCGGATTCAGTCAGGCAGCGCGCATAGACGCCCCAATCGCCCTGAATGTGATGATGCGTCTCGATGCCCATCCACGGTGTGTAGTAGTGCCGATAAACCACCCAGAGGCGATCCGATCGATCGAGCGTGATTTCGCCGCGCTCGTAGAAGGCGCCGGTAAATCGAACGCCGTCAGGTGCCTTCTCGCGCTTCGCCGCCCGATCAACCGAGGGCATGGGAAATCCCGCCTCTCCGGAAGTGCGATACGGTATGAGCAGATCGCCCGCGGGTTTGAGTTCCAGAAGCCCGAAGCGCAGGAACCGAAAACGGTGCACAGGGCCGTGTGCATCCGTGATTCTGGTATCTTCAGGTCCGCCCCGGCCGCGAGCCCCCCGATAGGGTTCCCCCCAGTTCTCTTCACCTTGCTGCCAGAATACCCAAACTCTGCCATCTTTCGCGGCGACGATCCGCGGCCGTGTCTCGAATTTCTCTCCCAATGTCACTTCCGCCAGCCGGCTCCAGCGGCCGTCGCGCATGGCCCGCGCATAGATGTCATAAGATTGAAGCCGGCGTTTTGCGTCCTGGCCGCGGCAGGTGAAAGCATCCCATGCGACGTACAACGTGCCGTCGGGCGCGACCGTCAAGTCGGGATGCCAGTCATTCGGGCGAATGCCCTGGCCGGCGGGGCGTGTGGTGGGATCTCCCGACAGATAAGGTTCTTCACTGACGACGGCGATTGTCCCCTCGCTCTCAGCGGTCACCCGCCGGGCGAGAATGTCGAATTGTCCGGCGCGATCGCCCTGCCACGCGAACCATAACCCGCCGTCCTTGTCCGCGGCGACGCGATGGTTGATGTCGGGACCGGGGCTGGTGCTCACGACACACGGCTCGGAGAACTTGCCGTCGTCGTCCCGGCGGCTCGCGAAAACGTCCCATTGACCGTTCGCTTCGGCCTCGTAGCTGAGCCAGAGTTGGCCGGCCGAATCGACGGTCAGTGTGGGATTGGCGTATCGGCCGTGCTCGCTTCGCGCCGCCGACTGACTGCGCCAGCTATCGTCCTGCCGGCAGCCGACCCAGATTTGATCCCCCTTGCCGGGCACGAACTTCAGCCATGCGAGCCAGATGCCGTCCGCCATCGACACGATGCCGGCGTCATAAGCGTTGGGATCGTCGAGCACGGTCGCGTGGACCGTCTCGTCGGCCGGATCGTACTCGAAGAGTTCACCATTCGGCGGCTCTGCGGCGATGAGCAGCGGTGGTAATAGCTGGGCAACAATCTTCACGAATAGTTCCATAATTGCCGACCTTCGATCGATTATCAGTTCTCGCCGTCGGACCTGTCCGAAGTCGCCATCGGCCGGACATCTTCAACTCGAAACGGCGTATCGCATTCCGGGCAGCGGTTGCGCGTGGCACCGGTGAGATCGTAACCGCACTCGTGGCAATATGGCCGATTGCCCGGAATGGCCTTGTTGACGATCCATTCGCCCCCGAAGAACAGATATAGCCCAAGTGCAATCTGCAACAAGGGGCCCGCCGCCGAGATCAAGTAATACCACTGGAACGTCTGATTCCCGGCGTTGGTGAGCGACCATATGATGCCGCTCAAACCTCCGATGGCTTCCGAAATCCCTAAAGCAACAAGCAACACACCGAAGGCCTTCAGCGTCAGTCGGAACAATGTTTTGTATTTCATCGCAGCCTCACAGCTCGATCTGCGTGCCGAGCTCCACGACGCGGTTGGGCGGGATGCCGAAATACGCCGTCGCTGACAGGGCATTGCGAGCCAGGAAGGAGAAGAGACCTTTTCGCCAGCGCTGCATGCCCGGCCGTTTCGTGATGATGATGGTCTCGCGGCCGAGGTAGAAACTCGCTTGCCTCGGTTCCACTTTCAGGTCCTTCATTTCAGCGCAGCGCAGTATCTCCGGGACGTTCGGCGTCTGCATGAACCCGTAATAGGCCATCACTTGATAAAAGCCCTGCCCCAGGTCGCGGACCACCGCGCGTTTTTCGGGCGGCACCTCCGGCACTTCAACGGTCTGCACGCTCAGTAGGATGACTTGCTCGTGCAGCACCTTGTTGTGCTTGAAGTGATGCATCAGGACGATCGGCGTCCCCTCGGGATTCGAGGTCATGAACACGGCGGTACCCGGGACTCGCGTGACGTTCGCGCCGGCCAGGCTGCTCAGGAATTTGTCGAGCGGCAACGTCACCAGGCGAACGGCATCGGACAACATCTGGCGCCCTCGCTTCCACGTAATCATGATCGTGTAGACGACGAGACCCACCACCAGCGGGAACCATCCGCCATGCCAGATTTTACCGAAGTTCGAGAACAGGAACGTCAGATCGATGAACAGGAACCCAGCCGTGAGGCCACAGGACAGCCAGAGCGGCCACCGCCAGCGCTTGTACATCACGACAAAAAGCAAATTGGCCGTAATCGTCATCGTCCCCATCACCGCGATACCGTACGCCGCCGCCAGGTTGGAAGAATTCTTAAACCAAAGCACCAGGCCGCAGCAGGCGACCATCAGCAGCGCGTTGATTTCAGGCACGTAGATCTGCCCGCGTTCCGCGCGGGAGGTGTGAATGATGGTCAACCGGGGGCAGTAGCCCATTTGAATCGCCTGCTGGGCCAGCGAAAACGCGCCGGAGATCAGCGCCTGCGAAGCAATCACGGTGGCCATCGTGGCGATCACCACCATGGGGTATAGAAGCCACCCGCCGGCCAGGGCATAGAAAGGATTTTTCAGTGCCTCCTCGCCTCTTTGCAGAATGATTGCCCCCTGTCCAAAGTAGTTCAGCAGCAATGCGGGAAAAACGACGGCGTACCATGCTAACCGGATCGGGAATCGGCCGAAGTGCCCCATGTCCGCGTACAGCGCTTCGGAACCGGTGATGCAGAGAACAACCGCGCCCAGGATCAGAAAACCATGCCAGCCGTTATGCACGAAGAAGTATGCGGCGTGATAGGGGTTCAACGCGGCCAGCACCTGCGGTTCGCGGATTATCCACGGGAGGCCCAGCGCGGATATGCTGACGAACCAGACGATCATGGCCGGGCCGAAGATGCTCCCGATCCCGCCGGTGCCGCGCTTTTGAACGAGGAACAAGCCGACCAGGATCGCCAGCGTGATGGGTACGACCAGATCTTTCAGCGCATGCGTGGCCACTTCGAGCCCTTCGACCGCACTGAGCACGGAGATGGCGGGCGTGATCACACCATCCGCGCCGAGTAACGCGGCGCCGAACAGGGCCAGGGAGATGAGTATCGCGCGGAGCCTCGGCGACCGGCGACCGGCATGCTCAACGGGCAATACCAGCGCGAGCAAGGCCAAAATTCCGCCCTCGCCGTGGTTGTCGGCGCGCATGACAAAGGTTAGATACTTGATGCAGACCACCAGCGTGAGCGACCAGAAGACCAGCGAGAGCACGCCGAGCACGTTCTCCGGGCTCGGCTTCATGGCGCCGAGTGCGCCGTGTGGACGGAAGCACTCCCGGATCGCGTAGAGGGGTGAAGTGCCGATGTCGCCATAGACGACGCCGAGCGCTCCGAGGGCCAGACCGGCGATTGCCCAACGATGGACATGGGCGGCCCGATGAGGAGCGGCCAGGCAGGCGGTACCCTCAGGTGTCTCGATCGGATGCGCCGCATCCGGTTGATTCGACTCTGTGGCGGTGTCGGCAGACATAACGCTTGGCGGCCCTTCTCTGAAAGGGTCGTCATGTTAGTTGAGGATCATGCGGTACGCAAAGATCGCGAGACGAAGAATCGCACTAACCGGCCGAAGTCACGCCGAACGCGTTCAGGGCCTTTTCCTCGTTGTCATAGAACTCAAACAATCGGTCGAGATTGGTGAGCTTGAAAATCTGCTTCAGATCGGGCCGGATGCCGCATATCAGGATTCTTCCCTTGATCTCATCCGCCTTCTTTCGAAGGGTGATCAGCACGCCGAGCGCCGAGGAGGAAAAGGACTTCACATTGGAAAAATCGATGATGATCTGGCGTCGGAATTTGGCGTCCACCAGCTCGTAGAGTTCTTCGCCGATCTCCCGCACCTGACCCGCTTCGAGGATGGATGTGTCGCTGAAGGTCACCACGGTGACTTCGCGGATCGGATGGATGAGCAGCCGTGAAGAACCCGCCATGAGGCACCTCTGACGCTGAAACCGCCGGCAGCGCACTATTATAAAGGATAACGGGCCGCGGTTCGAGGGCCATTCAAGATCGGCGAACATCACGTTACAATCCCCACGGTCACTGACGCGAGGAGCTTTCCCCCGGCGTAGTGGTACCCTGGCGGACCGCCTCATGCGATTATCTTCGAAAGGCAGGGCATTACATTGATAAAGCTCAAGCGGGCGACTCGGTCGCTGCTCATCGGTGTCTGGTTTTCCGGCATCTTTCAGCCCTTCGCTCGGACGGCTCTGGCTGATGATTTCGCCATCCGCGACGGGGACACGGTCGTCTTCCTCGGCGACAGCATCACCGCCGCGCGCACCTACGGGAAAGTCATCGAGAACTATACGCTTCTGCGCTATCCGCAGCGCCGCGCGCGGTTCATCAATGCCGGCTGGGGCGGCGACACGGCCGCCGGCGGGCTGGCCCGGCTCGATCGCGACGTGTTTGACCGCAAGGCCACACTGCTGACCGTCGCCTACGGCATCAACGACATCGGCTGGGGCGGCAAGGCCGATGACGAACATCGCCAGAAGTACCTCGACTCGATACGCGGCATCGTCGAGCAATGCAAAAAGCACAACGTGCGCGTCTTCATCTGCTCGGCCGCGCTGACGGCCGGCGATGTGAAGACCGACGACGGCTACCTTCAAAAAATGTGCGACGACGGCATGGCCATCTCGCGCTCGCTCGGCGGCGGGGCCATTGACGTGCAGCGCGGCATGCGAAAGATCGCGCGGCGAATAGCCGAAGCGAATGCCAAAGTCGTTGACGAGAAAAAGAAGGATACGATGCACGCGCCCGATGGCATTCACCTCAACGACCTGGGGCAATTGGCCATGGCGTTCGCGATTCTGAAGGGTCTGGGCGCGCCGGTCGAAGTTTCATCCGTCGATGTGGACGCGAACGGTCCCAAGCTGCTGGAGGCCCGCGGATGCACGGTCAGCGATCTGCGCGGCTCGGCCGACACACTCGAATTCGACCGGCTCGACGAAGGCGCCCCGCTCAATTTCGGCGCGCTGGGTGTGCTCAACTTCCGGTTCATCCCCATCCCGGAGGAACTCAACCGCTACATGCTGCGCATCCGCAACCTGCCCGCCGCGTCGTACGAGTTGAAGGTCAACGACCGCCTCGTCGGCACGTACAGCGCCCTCGACCTCGACGCCGGCGTCAACATCTCGTCGGCAACACCCGATGCATGGCAGCCGGGTGGCCCCTGGGACGCGCAGGCCACCGTGCTGCGAAACGTGACCGAAGCCCGCAACGAACTGGTGATGGGCACGTTGTTCACGACACTGTACCTTCAAAATCATGCGAACGAGAAGCCGGTTACGACACAACTGGCGGAGCTGGACGACCACATCGTCCAGCTCCAGCGGACGATCGTGAAACCATCGCCGTTCCACTTCGTCATCCGCCCCCAACCGCCCCAATCACACCCCGGCAACTGAAGGAGTCACCACCTCTCTCAGAGCCCGGAGCGCAAGCGACGGGTTTGTTGCATAAACCCGTCGCTTGCGTTCCGGGCTCTGATCTCGTCAGGACTTCGGTTCCGCGGTACCGGTTACGCGCGTGATGGCTTGATTCGCGATGTAGCCGATGATGGCCAGCACCAGCATCGTGACCACGATACCGGCCACGAACAGCCAAGGGCGCTTGGGGGCTGCGAAATCCAGCTCGGACAACCCGGCTGCCAGGAATACGACCGCTCCGGTCCGCGGCGCCATGCCGATAGCCGTTCCAATCAGAAACGCCAGCGGATGGACGCGCGTCGCGGCCATCGCCAGGTTGGTGATGGCAAACGGTGAGGTCGGCGGCAGCCGCAGCAGCGTGACAATGAGCAGCGTCTTGAAGAACCCGCGGCCAATCAGGGCGATGCGGACCGCCCTGCCCTTCGGATGCTCGTCGATGATCCGCACGATCCGCTCGCCCGATGCGCAGCGGCCGATAACGTAAGCGAGGGCGGCCGCGCCCAGGAATGCCGCCATCGCCAGGGGAAAACCGAGCTTAAAACCGAAGGCCCATCCTCCGAGCACGGAATGGGCATACGTCGGCATCAACGCGAGACCGCCCAACACCATATAACCGACCACATAGACCAGCATGCCGCCGGCCGGATGTGCGCGCAGCCACGGAGCGAACCAGTAAATAGAGCCCAGCAGAAGGAAACCGCTGATCGCCGGCGTGCTGGCGGCGATGAGCGCCAGCGGCCCGGCCGGGCCGAGCCGGCGCAAAAAGATGAGCACCTTGCGAGCCGTCGCACGATAGTCATTTGACGTCACGCTCTCCTCACAAGCTGCGCGTGGCGGAAGCAATGAGTGGTGTGATCGTTGACCATGCCCGCCGCCTGCATGAAAGCGTAGCAGATGGTGCTGCCCACGAATGTAAAGCCGCGGCGCTTCAAGTCCTTGCTCATCGCATCGGACTCCGGCGTGCGGGCGGGAACCTGCCGCGGCAACGGCCAGCGGTTGATGATCGTCTTTCCGCCTACGAACTGCCAGATATAGCTGTCGAACGTCCTGAACTCTTTCTGCGTTGCCAGGAACGCCTTGGCGTTGGTTATAGCCGCGGCGACCTTGAGCCGGTTACGGATAATACCCGGGTCGGCCAGCAGCGCGTTCACTTTGCGCTGCGTGTACCGGGCGACGGCTGCCGGATCGAACTGGTCGAAAACGGCCCGATATCGCTCGCGCTTCTTGAGAATGATGTCCCAGCTCAGGCCGGCCTGGGCACCGTCGAGCACGATGAACTCGAACAGCTTGCGGTCGTCATGCAGCGGCACGCCCCATTCTTCGTCGTGGTAACGGATGGCCAGCTCATTTCTGGCCCATGCACATCGCTGCACGACCGCAGCATCGGTGGAGACTTTTTTCATATGCGGGATCGTGTCAAGCGGAGGGTACCGGCTCAATGGTTACGCCCAGCGGAAAGGTGACGGAGACGTCGGCATAGTGATCGGGGCCGAAGCCGCGGATCTGGTCGCGCTTCAACTCGGCCAGCTCCATCGTGCCGGTCCAGACCGCAGCCCGGCCGCTCATGTGAATCTGCGTGGTGAGCAGGAACGCCTTGGCCTTGTTGTGGCCGCACACGCGCTGGAGCACTTCGATGACGTACGCAAAGGTGTGTTTATCATCGTTTTCGACGACGACGGCGTACGGCGGCTGCTTCTTCGGCCGAGTCTTGGTCTTCTCCTGCTCGACCTTTCGGGGAATGGTTGCGGTCGTTCCCTCGACGGCCGCCTCTTCGGCCATGTTGTTTGCGGTCACTGGTGATACCTCCTCATATCGATGAATTGTATCTTCCGGGCCGAGTGCTGCCAAGATTCAAGACTTGACCGGCAACAGATGATGCGCCCGAATGGATTACAAATCAGATTCACATTATAATAGCATTCAACATGCGCTCCGGCACAACCGAAAACAATTCATCTTTTGCCGCGGTTTCCGAAATGGTCGATCGGTTGAAGTCGGCTGTGAGCGAGAGGGAAAACATGCCCGAGCACAAAGAGCTGATCGAGCTGATCGAGTCGGGCCGACACGTTCTCATCGGAGCCAAAGCCCTGGCGTACTACACCGAACCTCGATTCACGGAGGATACCGATTACGTGGTCAGCGGGCAGACGTTTGCTCGAATTCGCAAATGGATGCGTGAGAAGAAGGTCGAGCATCAGGATCTCGGTCTCGTCATTCGCTTTCGCTCGCTGGGCGTGGACGTGATCGATGGGCGCAGCAACGCCGTATTGAAGGAGATCCTGAAGCGGGAAAATGTCAAACCGTCCGCCGAAGCTCTGGCGGCGGCGAAGTACATATCTTTCATCAACATGCACCGCGGCCCGCGGCGGATTCAGGATGTTGCCGATTTCGCGTTGCTGGTCGTCCTCAAGGATTTCGACCTGTCTAGACTCCGCTCGCTGCTCGTCGGAGAATATGCCGCTCAATGGGGTGAAGTGGAAAAGCTTATCCGCGACATCAGAGAAGGTAAGCCGATCACAATCTAATCCAGTCGATCTCTCTAACGGGGTGAGCCGCCTGGAAAACCGCCTCAGCCCTGCGGAATGATGAACGCTCCCGGTTCGTGCTTTCGCATGTTCGCGAGGGATGCGGCCGCGTCGGCGTAGTTCTGGTAGCGGCCCACCATGACCACCCACAGCGCCTGACCGCCGCGGGCGATATTTTCGTGGAAGGCGTCCAGCCCCTTGGCTTTGTACGCCCGCGCGCTCTGCTCGGCCGCTTCAGCGTTGGTGTACGCCGCCAACTGGATGGAGAAATAATCGTGCGGCCAGGTCGCCAGTTGCCGGGCGCTGCTCGCGATCGGCCGATCGCGGAACTGCCGCAAAATTCGAGCCAGGGGGAACGCGGCGTCTTTCCATTTGCCCGCCCGTTGCAAGGCCACGCCGGTAAAGTAGAGGATCTGATCCGTAGGCGGCTGGTCCGGCAGTGCGGGCACCGCCGCCTGGTACAGTTCCGCCGCTCTCGACCAGTTCCCCTGTTTGTAGAAGACGGCCGCCATCGACGCCTTGCACCGGGCGGTCAGTTCCTCCCGGTGACTCTTTTGAATCGCCTGCTCGAAATCACTCACCGCCGGCTGCACCTGCCCCTCCTTCACCCGGCATAGCCCGCGTACGTAGTACGCCTCGGCGATCTCCTTGGCCGAACCATAATCTCGGATCATGCGATCCAGCCGCGTGGATGCCGCCGCCGTGTCGCCGCGTGTGTACATATTCGTGGCCTGGACCAGCGCTTCACGCTCGGACGGAGGCAGCGTGGTGCAGCCGCACGCGGCCAGCAGTGCCGCGGTCACCATCACGCGTAATGAACATGCTTTCATTGGCCGGTGATTCCTCTCAGTCGCAATCTGTCACCGTTCGCAGCGCACCCCTACCCCGCAAACGGCGGGTCTCTGACTTTCCCTTGCACGCATCTGTGCTTAGCATGATCTGTCTACTGGAAGTTGTCGAGTCCTGAGAGGTCATTGCGATGCTCGTACAGGCTTTACTGGAAACCGCAAGCCGTTATCCCGATAGAATCGCTGTCCAGGATCCGACGCGCCGGCTCACGTATGCGGAACTCGTGACCGTCGCCCGCAGCCTCCGCCGGCTGATTCTGAAAGAGACGCAGAGCCAGCGCGTCGGCATCATGCTACCGGCTTCGGTCGGCGTGGTGGGTACGTTGTTCGGCGGGCTCTGGAGCGGCAAGACGATTATTCCGCTCAATTTTCTGCTTCAGCCCGGCGAGCTGAAGCCGATCATCGCCGACGCCGGGATCGACCTGGTCATCAGCACCGAGCATTTCAAATCGCTGCTTAGCCAGGTGCCGGTGCGGACGCTCTACCTGGAAGACATCAACCTCAAACGCCGATATATCCTTGAAAAGTTGAGGCGAACGCCGCCCCCCCCGCCGGTGAAACCCGATGACGTGGCGGTGATCCTCTACACCTCGGGCACCACCGGCCAGCCCAAGGGGGTTTGCCTCACGCACAACAATTTCGTCTTCGACGCGCGGGCCGCCATCGAGCACCTGCGCATCACGCCCGACGAGCATCTGCTCGGGCTCGTCCCGCCGTTTCACGTGTTCGGGCTGACGGTATTCAACTTCTTGCCGGTCATTCTCGGCGCGACGGTCACGCTCATCCCCCGCTTCTCGCCGCAGGCGACCTACAAGGCGATCAGCACCGACAACATCACCGTCCTGATGGCGGTGCCGAGCATGTACGGCGCCATCGCCCGCCTCAAAAACATCGAGCGCGAGCATTTCAAGCGGATCACCATTGCCGCCAGCGGCGGCGAGCCGCTGCCGCGGACGATCTACAACGCCTTCCATGAGCGAACCGGCGTCCGGCTCATCGAAGGCTACGGCCTGACCGAGACCTCGCCGGTGTTGACAGTGAACCCGCTG
>CAYLLT010000037.1:37847-45815 GCA_964384465.1 uncultured Planctomycetales bacterium
AACATCGCCGATCATCTCGGTGGATTTGCCCTGGGCCCATCGCGTCGGCACGGTCGGACCGCCGGTCAAAGGCGTCGAGATTCAGCTCCGCGATGAAAACGGCAAGGTCGTGAGCACGGACCAGGAGGGCGAGCTGTACGTCCGCGGTCCGCTGGTCATGAAGGGATACTACCATCGACCGCAGGAGACCGCGGCCGTGCTGGACACGCAAGGCTGGTTCCGCACCGGCGACATTGCGCGGATCGATACGGATGGATACATCTCCATCACCGGCCGGGCCAAAGAGCTGATCATCGTGGCCGGCGAGAACGTCTTCCCGCGCGAGGTGGAGAATGTGCTCGAGGAGCATCCCGCGGTCGCCGAGTCGGCCGTCATCGGCCAGCAGGACGGCAGCCGCGGTGAGGTGGTGGTCGCGTTCGTGACGCTTCGTGAAGGGGCGCAGGCCAGCAGCGAAGACCTGCGCTCGTTTTGCCGCGAGCGGCTGGCCGGCTTCAAAACGCCCCGCGAGGTCCACATCCGCGCCGATCTGCCTCGCGGCCCCACCGGAAAAATCCTCAAACGCGAACTAAAATCGTAGGTCACCGGTTAGTGGGAAGCATGAGGACCGCGTCAACTTGTTGACGCATCGCGTTCAATACCGACGAGCTTGCGGCAACAAGTTGCCGCGGTCCTTCTGTTTGTTCACTGCGGAGGCAACTTTCGGCATTTCTTGACACTTATGATCGCCGATTTGATAATCAGTGTGTTCGACCAGGCGCCGGCATGAAAACAATTGTGCACAAAATAAACCGCGAGAACGACAACCGCGGCGTGATTGAGGAGGCAGCGGCGCGCCTTGCCGAAGGGGGTCTCGTCGTCTTCCCGACCGAGACCGTCTATGGGCTGGGCGCCTCGGCCATTCACCCCGCAGCGCTCTCGCGCCTGCGCGATGTCAAGCAGCGCACGGAGAGCAAGCCGTTTACCGTGCACATCGGCTCGCGGGCGAACGTGCACCGGTTCGTACCGGAGCTGCACGGGATGGGCGAGCGGCTGGCGCAGAAGGCGTGGCCCGGTCCGTTGACGTTGATTTTTCAGGTGGACGCCGTGGAGTCGGCTCCGGTGATTCAGGAGACTTCGCCCGAGCACGCGCCGGCGATGTACCATGAGGGCACGATCGGCATCCGCTGCCCGGACGATCCGGTGGCTCTCGAATTACTCACGGGAGCCGGCGTACCGGTGGTGGCGGCGAGCGCCAATCCCGCCGGCGAAGGCGCCCCGATCACGGCCGATGAGGCGCTGGAAAAACTCGATGGGCAGGTGGACATCGTGCTCGATGCCGGACGGACGCTTTATGGAAAACCCTCCACGATTGTGCGCGTCAACAGCAATGGCTACCGCCTCGTTCGCGAGGGCGTCATCGATGAACGCACGCTTCGCCGGCTGACGGAGATCAATTTCCTGGTGATCTGTAGCGGGAATACCTGCCGCAGCCCCATGGCCGGGGGCATCCTCCGCCGTCTCTTGGCTGAACGCATCGGGTGCGAAGAGCGCGAACTGGAAGCGCGAGGCTATCATGTAGAGTCGGCGGGAATTTCCGCCGGCTACGGAGCGCCTCCCTCCCCGGCCGCGGTGCAGGTCATGAAATCGCGCAACATTGATATTTCCAGCCACCGCTCGCAACCGCTGTCTCTGGAGCTGGTCCACCGCGCGGACCATATCCTGGCCATGACCGCCGGTCATCTGGAGACGCTGGCCAGCCTCACGCCGACGGCCCGCGATCGGGCCCGGTTGATCGACGAACAGAACATTGAAGACCCCATCGGAGAAACGGAAGCGGTCTACGCCCGGTGCGCCGACCAGCTCGACAGAGCGCTTCGGCAACGGTTGCAGGAGATCCGACTTTGAAAATCGCCATCGGCTCAGATCATCGCGGCTATCAGACCAAAGAGAAGATCAAGGAAATGCTCGTTTCCAAAGGGCACGAGGTCGTCGATTTCGGCACCAACTCGGCCAACGGCTGCGACTACCCCGACCTGGCCTACCCGACCAGCAAGGCCATCACCGATGGAAGCGCCGAACTCGGCATTCTGCTGTGCGGAACGGGCATCGGGATGTCGATTTCAGCTAATAAGATCTGCGGCATCCGCGCCGCCCTGTGTCACGATGAATTGACGGCGGAGATGTCGCGCCGGCACAACAATGCCAACGTGCTCTGCCTTCCCGCAGACCTGATCGGCGAGGAGCTGACCCGCCGGATCGTTGATGTGTGGCTCAAGACGGCGTTCGAGGGCGGCCGCCACGACCGCCGCGTGAAGAAAATCGCCGAGTACGAACAGAAAGAGTTCCTGCACGGCGGTTAGTCTTTGCTAATATCTGAAACCGTACCATACTGGTATCGTCAGGACTCTGAAGCGAGCCGAGTCGCCGGTATCTGGCCAAATCGCCAAGGGCATCAAAGAGTGTGGTCACGACTTTCCACTCGAATTTGCCGCTGCGCTACCGCCAGGCCGATTTGCTTCAAAACCCTCTAACTTGGGTGGTCTAACCGCGCGAGCGAATCTGGTCCAGGAGGTTCGGATCCTTGATCTCCTGATCGCGTGCGAGCAAGAGCACAAACAGTGATGTCCCCTTAAATCCTCCGGCGGAGTTGCCCGCGTGTCCGTCAGCGCGAGCTGCGCCGACGTCGTAACAGGAGCGTCATACCCGACGCGGCGAGCAGGAGGGACGCCGGCTCGGGGATCTGGTCGGCGCGAAAGATGGCGCTGCGGCCGTCGTTGAGGCTGGCGAAGAAAACGAACTGCCCGCTGTCGTTGATGCGGCCACTCAATGCGGCCAGGGACGTCACCGTCGAGCCGTCGAGCGGATCGCCGAGCGCGATCACCTTATTCAGCGCCGGGTCCGTTCCGTCGTAGAAGCCCTCGGGCCCGGAGTCGGGGAGGGCGCGGAAGATGATGGTGCCGGCGGCGTTGATCGACGGGCCGTTGCCGGCGACGGTGTCGAACGTCTGGAACGGGCCCGCGCTGGTGGCGACGGTGGAGACGGCGCCGCCGCTACCGGTGAACACGCCGCTGCCCCCGGCGTCGAGACCCGCCGCGAACGCGGCGACGCCGCCTGCGTTGATCGAGGGGCCGTTCATGCTGGTGTTGAACGTCCCGCTGCTGTCGGCGATCGTGGTGACCGCGCCGCCCGCGCCGGTGAACACGCCGGCGCCGCCGGCGTCGTTGACGTTGGTGAAGCCCGCAAAGTTGCTGTACGGGCCGGTCGATTCGGCGATCGGAAAAGCGGTTCCGCCGGCGGTGCCGGCGTGGATGCCGAGGGCGCCGGACTTGTCGCCCCGGAACGAGACGAGTCCGGCGGTGTTGATCGCGAGGGAGCTGGAGCCGAACGACGTGAACGGCCCGCCGGCTCCCGTGGTGAGCGCAACAGTGCCGGTGGTCGGCCCGTTGACGGTGAAGATGCCCTGCCCGCCCGCCTTGCGGCCGGCGTTAAACGCGACAGTGCCTGAGGCGTTGATGACGGGGTCGCCGAAGCCCAGGTAGGGAGACGCCGGCGTGTTGTCGGCGATGGGCGTGAGCGACCCGCCGTTGCCGCGGTAGATCACTTGCCCGCCCGCGTCGAGCGACGCGCGGAACACGACGTCACCGCCGGCGTTGAGTGCCGGGTTGGCCAGCGTGCTGATGGGCCCTGAATTGTCGGCGATGCGGGTGAACGTGTAAGGCGCGGCAAATGCCGCGGTGTCACCACCACCCGCCGCCGCGAGTGCCACGCAAAATGCGCCAGCCCACGGTCTCATCTTCATCCCGACCTCCTCCGTCTATGCCTGATTCCGTCGGCGAGTATAACGCGCACCCGTCGTCGGTAGCCAGTGATTTCCGGGACGATATGACCCGTGAACTAGAGTCGAGACACGGCGCGGTGGGTCAGGATGAGCCTATCCGTTGTCCGGCCCTTTCGTTTGCCGGTGCCTTAATAGCTCACCCGTACTCCGTTTCCGCTTCCCGCTCATCGAACCGGACGTGCGGATTTACCGTATCCGGCTCTCCGACTGGTTCTCACGTCAATGCACAACGGACGTTGCGCCCTCGCCAGCGACCTCAGCCGCTGGAGACCCAGTTCTCCGAAAACCTTCTCGCCGGGGAACTTTAGGGTGCCCCGCGAGGACACGTTGTGACGCTTGACTGCGCGATCGCCGCCCTGTTCTATACCATGCCCATCCGCACGGAACAACCCACGTGTTATCAATTGATTGGTTCGGAGGCGCCCTCCGCCGGAACCGGAATACGGACATGCGAGAAAAACGCCAAAACCAAACGAACCTCGAACCGCGTTTTCAGCCCCGAAAACGCGATCTCGCCGCCCCGACCGCCGCTTCCGTCTCACCCTGGGAGCCCGCAACCCGGAATTTCCTCCTGCCTTCGTGGCTTCCACATCCAGGTCTGGACTCCGCGTTCTCCGTTCCGCGTTTCCACAAGATCTTCCCTCGTTCTTTCTTCATCTGCGTTCATCTGCGTCCATTTGCGGATTCATTCTCAGTGCCGCTGCGTGAGCCTTGCGGAACGCCGCCCGTGTTCTCCCCACAAGTGGAGAGCGCCGGTATCGGGGACGGTCATCATGCAGAGAAAAAATCTGAAGAGGATCGGGTCTCGAACAGATCTTCTTCTCAGCGGCTCAGCGTCGCCGCGGTTCAAAGGTCTGCCACTGCGGTTCTTCGAAGACGTGCGGGGCCCTTTGGGCTTTGGCTTCGGCCGGATACGTCAGGTCGGTATTCAGTTGCTCAGACGTGACCAGGCGGTATCCGTTACATCGCCGTCGGTGATCAAATTGCCGCTGACTCGTCTGGATTCGCCGCCCGCGGCTGGAATCACGAACAACTCGAACTGCTCGTCAATCAGTTGATCTGCGATGTAACCCAATTGCGTTCCGTCCGGCGCCCACACCAACTTCTTGACGTCCCTTCCGCTCGGCAACGGCGGATTGACGCGGACCGGTTCGTCGCCGGCCAGCGAGTTGGTGTACAGATCGGTTGCATTCACAAACGTCTGCGTGCCGCCGATCGCCAGCCGGGATGCGTCCGGCGACCACTCGAAGTCTTCGCTCAGCTTGAGCGCGGGATCGAGGGCCCCGCTGACCCGCGTGACCTCGCCGCCACCGGCCGCGACGACATAGAGGCCGATGATGTCTTTGTTCTCCCTGTTCGCGCGGAAGGCTACATGTACGGCATCGGGCGACCAGCGGAAGCCGGGCAGCACGTCTCCATCCGGAATCGTTGATCCGCTCACATCGATCGGCAAGCCATCAATTGCGCTCACGGTGTAGAGCTTGTTCTGGCCCGCAATGTTGCGGTCGGCCAGAAACGCCAGTTGAACCGAATCCGGAGACCAGGCGAACTCGGCGACCTTGCCGCCCTGCACGACAGAGCCGCTCACCTTCACTGAGAGTTCTGCTAACGATGACGTAACGAACAGTTCGGGTACGTCATCCAACTGCTGATCCGCCAGGTACGCCAGTTGGCTGCCATCGGGCGACCATGAGAATTTAGCGACACCGTCAAACGCGCCGCCGAGCGCCGGCATCTCGCCGCTGACTCTCCGCACCTCGCCGCCGCTGGAACGTGCCACGAACAGCTCGTACACGTCGTTGCGGCGCGCGTCGGCGACCCAGGCCAGCAGCGCGCCATCGGTTGACCACGCGAACGAAGTCACGCCGTCAAACTTGCCGCCACGGGGCGCGTTGACATCGCTGATCTGCAAGGGCGTAGCATTGGGGCTAGCCGATGTGACGTATAGCTCGAAGACCTCATCGATGTGTTTGTCGGCCACGAACGCGAGGTGCGTCCCCTGTGGGGCCCAGGCGAAGGAAGTCACATTGCCCCCCGGCGCCAGCGTCCCGCTCACGGCGGTTGGGGCGATTGAACCGTCCGCCGGCGCGACGAACAGCTCGACAACGCCGGCCGACCGCAGGTCGGACAGAAACGCAACGTTAAATCCATCGGGCGACCACGCAAATTTGGACACGGTCCGTCCGGGCAGGACGGCGCCGCTCACCCGCGCCGCATCTCCGCCGCCCGAGGAAACCACGAATAACTCGAAAAGCTCGTCCTGAAACTTGTCCGCCCGGACAGCCAGGCGCGATGCGGTGTTCACCCGATACTCGTTCGAGAGTGGCCCCTCGACGCCGCCCGCGCTCACGGCCGAGACGCGGAAGTGCTGTACGCCACTGTCGAGATGGAGCGTGATCGCGGCCGCATTCACAGCGGCGGGAACAGATGCCAGGAAAGCTGTCGCCTTGTTATCGTCGGTGATCGAAGCGCCGGATTGATAGACGTTAAAGTGATCCACGGTCACGGTATTGGCGGCCGCGATCCATCGCAGGTCGTACTCCGGCGGAATGCGCAGGAATGAGGTGATAAAAAGGCCGGACGGTGATGACGGCCTGGTCGCATCCCCCTCGACGGGTACCCCGATGGGAGGAGGCGCCGGCGGCGGCTGACCTGTCCCGCTGGGCGGCACACAGCCGCCGAACAGCACCGCCGCTGCCATGAGGCGGAGCAGACCGCCTTTATCGAGAACGCGAGAGGAAGGTCTGATAACCATTGAAACCGGGAAAGTGGATGTTACGGAGCAATTCTGAACCGAACGTGATGGGCGCAAAGGCCTGTCAGGCATACCTCGAACCTCTTCTAAAGCTCATTGGTACCCATTTCGCCCGGGGAAATCAACAGTCGTCCATCGCACAATGCCTAAATTATCGAGATAACCATCGCACCTCCTGCAACTTCTTGCGTTTACTCGTCACATAAATGGGGAGCGCGGAGGGACTTTTTTCCGCTCGAAATCGCTTGCCGCCGCCGTCGATATATTCAATGTTCTGATACCGGCGCGGCGATGCACGGGCCGGTGTGGGAAGCGTTGGAACGGGGGCATAGATGTACGGCCGAGTATCGACAGCGGGAGTACGACTGGAGGAAAAGCAGGGTCTCGTGGATTGCGGCCCGCGGCGCTTTGAAACCGGAAATCTGAAACTATCCGATGAGGCCAACACATCATCGCTCACGGCGCTTCAACCACTCAAAATACCAGCGGCAAAGAACGACAGCGCAAGATTGACTGCAAACAATTAACACGAAAACAGCGCAGTGCTGATACGGCTGAACAACAGGTGCCATGTCACACGCGTGGCAGGTCGCCGACGCCTTTGCCGGGCAGGCGGGTGGCGCCCATGAGGTGGCGGTCCACACCGCAGGCGGCTTCGCGGCCTTCGCTGATCGCCCAGACGACGAGCGATTGGCCGCGGCGGAGGTCGCCGCAGGCGAACACGCCGGGAACCGTGGTCATGTAGGTCATCTCATCGGCCTTGACGTTGCCGCGCGGATCGAGCTCGACGCCGAGCTGGGCGATGATGCCGTCGGTCTCCGGGCCGAGGAAACCCATGGCCAGTAGAACCAGGTCGGCCGGCCATACCCTTTCACTTCCGGATACCTCCTGCATCTGGGGCCGGTTGCCGTTGGCCGAGACGAACTCGACTTCGACCGTCACCAGACTGCTGACGCGGCCGTTTTCGCCGTTGAAACGCTTGGTGAGGATGCTCCAGTGCCGGTCGCAGCCTTCCTGATGCGACGAACTGGTGCGCAGCTTCATCGGCCAGTACGGCCACGGCTGATTCGACGGGCGGTCATCAGGCGGCTGAGGCAACAACTCGAACTGCGTCACCGTTTTGGCGTGATGGCGGTTGGAGGTGCCGACGCAGTCGGAGCCGGTGTCGCCGCCGCCGATGATGATGACGTGCTTGTCGGTGGCGAGGATGTCTTTCTGCAACGAGTTGAACCACCAGCCGCTGCCGTGCCGCGGCTTAAACGCGACCGGGTCGCCCGCGACGCGCTTGTTCTGCTGCGGCAGGAACTCCATCGCGAAGTGGACGCCGTCGAATTCGCGGCCAGGGATGGGCAGGTCGCGAGCCTTGGTCGCGCCGCCGGCGAGGACGATGGCGTCG
>CAYLLT010000038.1:0-44978 GCA_964384465.1 uncultured Planctomycetales bacterium
GCCGTACCAGAACCCGATGGTCGATCTGGATCAGCCGATCTCGGTGCGGCTCCTGATGTTCGCCTGCGACGCCCCGTTCGCGGATACGGACAACGACGGCGACTCTGACCTGGAGGATTTCGCCGTGTTCCAGTTGCACTACAAGCAGACACCGTTGCAGCTCAGCGGCTTGTGCTTCGATCGCGATGGCGATGGCGATGTCGATGAACTCGATTTCGACGCGTTCGAGGCGTGCGCGTCGCGCTCGACCGTCCCGACGCACTGTACGGAGTAAGCGCTGACCAACCCGCCGTAGCATGTACGCCCGTAGCGGCCTGGGTATCTTTCACTTAACCTTTGATCCGGTGGGAGTCAGAAGCGGCTCCCACCGGTTCTTTTTTTGGGGCGGTTTCGCCGAGGTCCACCGGTGCCGACTTTTTACCGCGGAGTGATCGGGATGACACTGGGAGTCGCTCTCATCGCCGGCGCCGCGAAGACGGGTCCCGGACCGAGCGGGTCCGCGGAGCTGTTCACGTCGCCTGAGCCGTTGACGGTCCAGGTCCGCGACCTGATTGCTCGCGGCGAGCCGGCCAGGGCGGAACAACTGCTTGGAACGCATTCAGGCGGAGGAGATTCAACGGAAGATCGCGCGGTTGCGGAGGGCCGCGACATCATCCGCCGGCTGCGACTCGAATACAGCCAGACCGGCGAGGAGTTGCTGGCCAAGCTGCGCGAATCCATCAGCGACGTGACGGCGGACGATCTCGAAAAATGGCGACGGGCCGGGCAGGTCCAGTACCGCGAGCTGGACGGGCGGATCGGGTATTTTCGTCGGGAACCCTCCAATATCTTCCGGTTCTGCGAGGAGGCCCGCTCCCGGCGGCGCGAGCCGTCTACTGACGAAGCTCCCGCAAAAAAGCGCCTGATTCAGCACACGCGGGCGGTGATCGAGGCGGCGACAACCAGCGGTCGGGCGGACGTGCTGCCGATCCGTCATCGGATCCGCTACCAGGTGACGGTCCTGCCCAACCGCCCATCCGCCAAGGCCGGCTCGCTCGCGCGGTGCTGGCTGCCTTTCCCGCAGTCGTACCGTCAGCAGGGGAAGATTGAACTGATCGCGACGGATCCGCTCCAGCACGTCGTGGCCCCGCCAGGTCAGGACGGCCGCGAGATCACCGGGGCTGCGCAGCGGACGGTTTACCTCGAGAAGCGAATCGAAGATCCCGCCCAGCCGCTGACGTTCCGCGAGGAATTCGCTTACACCAGCAGCGCGTATTATCCGGCGCTGCGCGACGACAAGGCCAGCCCGCTTGGGGATACGGACGGGTATCGTACCTATCTCGACGAACGCCCGCCGCACATCGTCTTCACACCCGAAATCCGCGCGACGGCGCAGCGCGTCGTCGGCGACGAGACCAACCCGCTGGCCCGTGCCCGGCGCATCTATGAGTTCGTGGATTCAACCGTGCGCTACTGTGCGGAGGAGGAGTACTGCCTGATCCCGAGCTTCAGCCTCAAGGCGCTGACCAGCAAGCGCGGCGACTGCGGCGTGCAGAGCATGTTGTTCATTACGCTTTGCCGCGCGGCGGGCATCCCGGCGCGGTGGCAGTCGGGTTGGGAGACCAAACCCGGCGATTGGAACATGCACGACTGGGCGGAGTTCTACGTTGAGCCCTGGGGCTGGCTGCCGGCGGATGTTTCCTACGGCTATCAGAATGATCCGGACCCGGCGGTGCGCACGTTCTTCTTCGGGCACATCGACTCGTATCGCCTGATCGTGAATCTCGACTACGGCCGGCCGCTGGTCCCGCCGAAAACGTCGCTGCGCAGCGAGCCGGCGGATTTCCAGCGCGGCGAAGTGGAGCTCGACGGCGTCAACCTCTATTTCGATGAATGGGATTACCAGATCGAGTTCGACTGGAAGGACGGCAGTGGGAGTTCAGAAGTGAGAAGTGAGAAGTAGAACGGAGTCCGTTATGCGTGCATCGGTCGCCAGTTCGATTTGTTTCGGATTGATCGCATTCTCCGGCTGTACGCGGCCTGGCGAGCCGCTGAAGCGGCAGGGCGACGAGATCGTCGCCGCCGGGCAGCTCTTTCATACCGGAACGCCGGTCGTGCTCTGGCTGGATCCCAAAGGTTACGATGCGTACAGCGGGCATCAGCATTTCAATCCGGCCATGACCATGCCCAGCGGCCCGGCCTCGCCCGGCGATCCCCATCGCTACGGAACGCGGCGAAAGCTGTCCGGCGATCTCCAGGCCCGCGTGGACGAGCAGGGCTGGACGCTCGCCAATCTGCGGCAGACGGTGGATCAGTTCGTCATCCACTTTGACGTGTGCGGCACCTCCAGACAGTGCTTTAAGATTCTACACGATGTGCGCGGCCTGTCCGTGCCGTTCATGCTGGACATCGACGGGACCATCTACCAGACGCTCGACCTCAAGGAGCGCGCGTGGCATGCCGGCACGGCCAACGACCATTCGGTTGGCGTCGAAATTGCCCAGATCGGCGCCTATCGCGATATGCAGACTTTGGAGAAATGGTACGCGCTCGACGATTCCGGCTGGCCTTACCTGACGTTGCCGGACTATCTTTCTCCGACCTGCGTGCGTACGCCCGACTTCGTCGGCCGGCCGGCGCGCAAGGAGGTCATCACCGGCACGATCAACGACAGCCCGTTGATGCAATACGATTTCACGAAAGAGCAGTACGACGCGCTGATCAAGCTGACGGCCACGCTGGCCCGCGTGTTTCCGAACCTCAAGCTGGACGCGCCGCGGGAACCGGACGGAACCGTCCGCCCGAACGCGCTCTCGGAGTCCGAACTGGCCGCATATCAGGGCCTGCTGGGTCATTATCATGTCACGACCGGCAAGACCGACCCCGGTCCGGCGTTCGACTGGGAGCGCGTCCTGCGCGGCGCACGGCGAGAAGCGCATCGGTTGTTCTAGCTCGAGGGCAACGACCGGCAACCATCAGAACCACCGTCGAGCCAAGGTTCCCCATCGTCAACGAACGGTTATAGTGGCGGCATGCGGACCAGCCGTACAGCACAGTTGCCGTCGTTCCACGCTCAAGTCATCGGCTCTCTGCCGCGGCCGAAGTTCGTCGTTGACCTGCTGCTCCAGCGGCAGGAAATGTCGCCCGAGCGATTTCAAAACGTGATGGATGAAATGGTGGTCTTCGCCATCCGGCTTCAGGAGCAGGCCGGGCTGGACGTGGTCAGCGATGGCGAATGGCGCCGCATCCAGTATATCCGCGAGTTTCTACATCGCATCGGCGGGTTCGAACGTTGCCGGCGCTACCAGCATCAGGGTGAGACCAAGTACACGGACGTCGTGGTGCGGCGGATCGAGCGCGGCGAGCCGGTCTTCGCCGGGGATGCCCGGTTCCTGGCCACGCACACCGACCGCGTGACCAAGTTCGCGCTGCCCAGCCCGTTCCTGATCGCCATGCGGTACTGGCACCCGGACCACAGCCGGGATGCGTACCCGACGCTCCGGCACTTCATGGATCACCTGGTGGAGATCCTGTCGCGCGAGGCCCAGTCCCTGGTGGAGGCCGGCATCGACATCGTGCAGATCGACGATCCCGCGTTGACCTATTACTGTGATCGGTCGCTGATGTCCGGAGCCGGCTCGCATGACGAACGGCTCCGTCGCGACTGGAACATGGAGAAAGAAGTCCCGCAGGCCGTCGATGCTATCAACGGCGTGGCTGAGGGACTGCCGGCGGAAGTCCATCTGCACTGCTGCCACAGCGTGTACAAGCGGCGGAGTGACGTGACCGGCGATTACAAGCCGATACTGCCGTTGTTCCAGGACCTGAAAATCGACCGCGTCAACCTGGAGTTCGCCTACCAGGGCACGGGCGATGTCAGCGATCTCAAGCTGCTGCCCGATCACCTGGGCGTGGGCATGGGTGTTGTCGATGTCCGCGGCGAGCATCTGCCATCGGTGGAGCAGATCGAAGCGCTGGCCGCCGCGGGCGCCGCGATCATTGATTCGCGCCGCATCGCGCTCAATCCGGACTGCGGATTCGCGCCGGAGGCGGTCGAGCCGCCCACCATCGACGAAGCCTACGAGAAGCTATGCCGGCTCGTCGCCGCCGCCCGTCGCCTGCGTCAACGATTTCCGGCATAACAATACATACGATCTGAAAAGAAAACCATTTTTGGTCTACACAGATAGACGATTTGTGTCAACAGAATTCAGGGGTTAAGCTGTTCCGCTGACGAATCCGCCGACAGTTGCGGCGGAACCGCAACGGGTTGTGAGTCATATTGAGAGGAGAACATGAATCACCGCATCCGTAGATGGGCCGTTCCGGTTTTCTGTGTCCTCGCGGCGTCAATGATTCAGCCGGCACCGACACATGCCGCCAAGCCGCTCGACGATCTCACCGGGCCGTGGATCCTGTTCGTGGACGATCATGCGGTGGCCCAGAAAACACGGATTGTCCGCAAGTACTACGCCTTCAAGAAGCACAAGGACAACCCGATCATGGTGCCGGATCGGCCGTGGGAGAAGGACGTCATCTCCGTGAACACGGTCCTGCCGACTGAAGACGGGACCGGCTATCGCATGTGGTACTACTGCTGGACGGGCAAGAAGAACGGCCACGGCTCGTACAACTGCTACGCGACCAGCAAAGATGGGATCAAGTGGGAGAAGCCCGAACTGGGGCTGTATACGTGGGAAGGCGACGGATCGACGCGCAACAACATTGTTCCGGAGTCGGGCTCCTCGATCATGCACACGCCGTGGACGGGCGATCCGTCGCGGCAATATCAGGCCGTCACCGGGGGCAACTATTACGCATCCGCGTCGCCGGACGGTTTGCATTGGAAGAAATTGTCGGACAAACCGATCGTCAGCGGCGGCGACGTGGGGTATTTTCGCTGGGACCCGCACACGCGGAAGTTCCGCGGGCAAGTCAAGGTCGGCAGCGTGGTCAGCGGTCTGAGCCGGCGTTCGGTCGGCTTCACCGAGGGGGCCGATCTGCTGCCGATGCCCGAGCTGCGCCGGATCATGGCGCCGGACGACTTCGACGATCGGTGGGTCAACCCCAACACCGTTCAGCGGACGCACTTCTACGGCTGCCCATTCTTCTCCTACGAGAGCATGTACATCGGGTTGCTGTGGATTTTCCGCGCGACGGACGAGGAGGAAGGATACTTCCACGGGCCGATTTTCGTTGAACTGGTGACGAGTCACGACGGATTTCACTGGCTGCGGGAGGAGGGCGATCGGCCGCCGATCCTGGATGTGACCAAGCCGCCGCGCCCCTGGGACGGCGGGATGGTCGCGGCGATGTCGCTCGTGCGCGTGGGGAACAATCTGCGGTTGTACTACGCCGGTTACGACGGGCCGCACGACTGGCTCCCGTTCCACTCGGGCATCGGGCTGGCGACGCTGCGGAAGGACGGTTTCGCTTCTCTGGACGCGGGCAATGCCCCCGCCGACGTGCTGACCAAGCGCCTGAAGGGCACGCAGGGTCCGCTGCACATGAACTATCGTGCCAAGGACGGCGAGCTGCGCGTCGAGGTATTGGACGCGGAGGGGAAGGTGATCTCCGGCTTTTCGCGCGACGATTGCGATGCGATGAGCGCCGACAACGTCGATCAAATCGTGACCTGGCGCGGCAAGCCGGCCTGGCCGGACGGCGCCGATCCGGTCCGGCTTCGGTTCGTGATGCGGATGGCGTCGCTGTACTCGTTTTCGGCCGGCGATAACGTCACGGTAGTGGATGAGGCGGCCCCGACGCCGCTCCAGGTGCTGTACACGTTCGAAGGAGATCAACCCGCGGCGATGACTGACAAACTCTGGGCCGACGATTTCCAGAAGCTGCGCCTGATGGGCACGGCCAAGATCGACCGGGAGGCGGCGAATGCCGCCAAGGGCAAGCAGTCGCTCAAATTCGGCACAGTGTTTCGGCCGCTTCACCGGCTCAAGATTGAGGGCACATCCTCGCTGGGCAAGCATTTCACGCTCGCGCTGAGCGCGCGCAGCGACGAGAACAAACCCGCCCGATTGTTCAGCGCCTACAACGGCAATCGGCCGGTCAACACGTCCGAGCTGGTTTTCGACTGCGACCCGCGCGGCCGGGCGATTGAGGGCCTGCGGCTCATCTGCAAGGGGATTCCGGTCGAGTCGCGGCCGCTCAAATTTGCCGACGGAAAATACCACCATTTGGCAGTAACCTACGACGATGGACACGTCAATTTCTATCTGGATGGCAAGGATGCGGGTGAGGCGTGGCTGCCCGGCGGCGCGCCGGTCACCCTCTGTCGGGACTTGCTGGTGGGCGAGGACCTCGAACTCGGCAGCGACGAGCAGTTGCGGGGCAATCTGGACGACATCCTGGTTCTGGGCCGAGCGCTCTCCGCCGCACAAATCGCGGCCCTCAGCGAGAAGGGCGCGGAGGCGATGATCGCGAAGGATGGTTCGCTGGAAGCGGGATCGAAATAACAACACACCAGTGCGAGGAGTTTGCCGTGCGTGCGGATACGAGCAGATATTCATATAGGGTTATTTGCTGGTTTTGTACTCTGGCGATCCCTTCGCTGGCGCTGTTCGCACAAACCCAGGCGAGTCGGCCGGCCGGCGAGAGCGTTCGAGACGTTGGCAATCAACGTCAGGTCTTTATCGACGGTCGATTCCTGGCGCGAACCAGCGGCGTCGAACTGGTCGTGCATCGACCGGTCAAGACCGGTGAGCGGTCGATCGAGGTCAATCAGCCCTGGGAAGACGGGATCGGGAGCTACAGCAGCGTCCTGGAGTCCGACGGCCGGTATCACATGTGGTATCGGACCGGCGAGGTGATGTGCTATGCCTCGTCGGCGGATGGCGTCCACTGGAAAAAGCCCGCGCTCGGCATCGTCGAATTCAAGGGCAGCCGGCAGAACAACATCGTGCTGGGTCTCGGAGCGGGCGGCGTACCGGATGCCGGGGAGGGGGGCATGGTGTTCGAGGACCCGACCGCGCCGCCGGACCAGCGTTACCGCATGGTGATCAAACGCGGCGAGCCACCGGTCATCAAGCCCGAGGACCCGCCCGACGTCTGCGTGTTCTCGTCACCGGACGGCATTCACTGGAAGTTGACGCACGAACACGTCCTGACCTTCACGGAGCCGGGCGGCCGGCAGCACCTCGACTCGCAGAACGTGATCTTCTGGGACGATCGCATCAAAAAGTACGTGGCCTACATGCGCCGCAATGTGAGACAAGGTGGCCCACGGTTCCGCACGGTCGCGCGCAGCGAATCCGCGAGGCTCGGTGGTTTCGACCAGGCCCAGGAGGCGGCGATCGTCCTGGCCCCCGACGAGCATGATGCCCGCTTTGGCACTCCCAACTGCGTCGATTACTACACCAACGCCGCGATCAAGTATCCCTGGGGGCAGGACGCGTATTACATGTTCCCGACCGTTTATTTCCACTATGTGGCCGGCGCGCTCAGCGAGTTTCCCAAGCAGGCGCCGGTCAATGCGGGCTCGCTGGATACGCAGTTCGCGGCCAGCCGCGACGGCGTGAAGTGGCACCGCTTCGATCGACAATCGTTCATCGGGCTTGGCCCGGTGGGAGCAATCGACAGCCGGGAGGCCCGCGCCTTCTACGGGCTGCTCCCCTCGCGGGACGGCAGAGAACTTTACCTCTACTACGTGGGCAGCGACCGTCTTCACGGCTGGCCGGGGCCAGCGTCGCAACGGGATAAAGAGTGGGAGCGCCAAGCGGACCCAAAGGAAGTCGAGCGCGAGCGATCACGCGCGGAACGAAACCGCAAGTTGCTCACCGAGGCCGGACTTCAGCCGACGCAGGATGCGACGGTGATCAGCCGTGTGGTCCTGCGGCGCGATGGTTTCGTTTCGGTCCGGGCGGTTTACACGGGCGGCGAATTCACGACCGAACCCCTGCGGTTCTCGGGCCGCGAGCTGATACTCAACGTCGATACGTCCGCGACGGGGTTCCTGCAATGCGAACTGCTCGACGAGAGCGATCGGCCGGTCCAGGGATTCGCGTTGAATGACTGCGACACCATCCACACGACCAACGAAATCAACCGGTCGGTAAGCTGGAAGGGGAAAAAGGACCTGTCGTCGCTGGCCGGACAATCCGTGCGAGTCCGATTTGTCATGCGCAGCGCGGATTTGTACGCCTTCCAATTCCGTTGAAGGAGTTTTTCCCATGAATCGGCGCGAATTCTGCACCGGGGCGGCGTCGCTTTTGGCGCTGCCGGGTGTCCTGCTTACGTCGGGATCGACCGTCGCTCAATGGGCGGCCATTGCGCCCGGCATTTCCTATCGCCAGTACACGCTGGAAGGGCCGGTGAACGTATACGCGGCGCGGGCCGACCGCAGCGTGAAGAGCTGGACCCTCGACACCATGACCAGCCTCGGTCAGATCAAGGGCGGACGCGAGACCGTTCCGGACATGGCGGCGCGATATAACGATTCGATCACGTTCGACGGCCACCGTTACAACATCAAGGTCGCCATCAATGGTGATTACTTCGATATGAAGACGGGCGTCGCCCTAAGCGGGCAGATCATCTCGGGCTGGTTCGCCAAGCGCTTCGGCGAGTACAGCGGCAGCGGGTTCGTCTGGACCACGGATCGCCGGTGCTTCCTCGGCGGAAATCTCCGCAACGCTGCGAAGCTCCAGCGCGTCGTTTTCGCCGACGGGTTTGAGATGAAGATCAACCAGCTCAATGAACCGAGAGAAGCCGCGTCGCTCGCCCTCTATACGCCGCAATTCGCCGATAACACCGGCACCGCCGACGATGGGGTCGAAGTGTCGGTCCGCGTCGAGGCGCCGGTGAGCATTATGCCCGCGCCGCCGGGCGTAAAAGGGCGAATCATCAGCATCCGGCAGAACGCCGGCTCCACGCGCCTGCTCTTCGACACCGTGGTGCTCTCCGCCAACGGCTCGGCGGCCGCGGAATTGCTCCGGCACGCCCATGTCGGCGAAGACGTTCGCATCACTCTCGAACTGAAGGACGCGGGAAACCCGGACATCGGCCTGCCCGCGGGCGACTGGCATAACGCATACGCCAGCCTGGGCGGACCCAAGTGCATCCTGGTGAGCGGCAAGGTGCCGAAAGACTGGGAGGCCAAGGCCGCAAAGGATGCGGCGGAAGGCAGGAAAAACGGCTCCGTCATCAAGGATCCACGGACCGCCATCGCGTTCGACCGCCGCTGGATCTACTTCCTGGTGATCGATGGCCGCTCGGAACAGAGTATCGGCATGACGTTCACGGACGCGGGCAACTTCTGCCGCGACGAACTCAAAGCCACGGACGCTGTTCTTCTGGACGGCGGCGGGTCATCGACGCTCTGGGTGGATGGCAAAGTCATGAACAGGCCCTCGGGCAAACCCGGTCAGGATACGGCGGGTGAACTCCGCCCGGTGGCCAACGGCTGGTTCATCGCACAGGTCTTGCCGCCAAAAATATCTGACGCGCTGCGCACCGGCCGGAAGGTGACACTATCGGAGAACGGCCGGCTTCGCCTGGGCCCCGGTCCCGCCTATGGCCTGGCGGGCGGTATCGAACCCGGCAAAATCGGCGAAGTCCTCCCGCATTCCTTGAACGGCGTCTTTGCGAAGGGAACTTACTGGTGGCACTGTGCTTTCCCGGGCGCGGAAGGGTGGGCCGCGCGCGAGCAACTCCAGCCGGCGCCGTGATGGTTCGGCAAACTCAGCCAATCCCAATCACCGCGGGGAATCGATCGTGAGCTTCTCGGCCGCTCCCGCCGCCGCGTAGATCGCCCGCACTCGGGCGCGCAAGTCCTCCGGGGCGTCCGTCAGCGTCAGCGGCCGTGGGGCCAGCATGCCCAGCATCTCCGGAATGTCGCAGACCCGCAGCACGTTCAGGAACTGCGGAGCGGCCGGGTCCATGTGCGTGGAGAACGGTTCGACCACCCTTACGCTCTGGATGCTGGGTTCGAGAAGGGCTGCGTATGCGGCGAGGATTCCCGCCGCTCCGCGGCCGACAGACATCAGTTCGCACTGCGGAAACCGCGCGCGCAGATAACCGGCCGCAGCCGCCACGTCGCGCACTCTGCCGGTATCCACTGTCGAGCCGACCAGCGCGAAGGACCGTTCCACGCGATTCGGCGGGGCCTTCCTGCCCCAGCGCGTCGCTGCGATACCCCGCGGCTGACACACGTAGATCGAGTCGCCGGAGCGCGCATCCCGGATCAGCATACCCGTCACGCTCACGGCGTGCCGTGGCGGATCGGACGTCGCGATCACACGCGCCTCGTCATCGAGACTCACCACGAGCAGGATTCGTCCGCCGGGGCTGGGTTCAGTTTCGCTCTGCCGTCGCAACTGGAATTCGATACCCGGCTCCGATGTGAATCGGTCGGTGCCCGGCGCGTGCGTCGATGCCGGCTCGGCCGGAGGAATCGTTTCCGGCAGCGCGGCGAAGCTGACGCGTCGGAGTTCTTTAATCAGTTTTTGCTTCCAGGGCTCGAACTCGCCGCGAGCCGGCGGTGGCACGGCCGCCATCGGCACGAAGTTCTGATCGATTTTCGTGTTGATCCGGTCCGCCGGCAGCGCGCCCTCCGCGAACACGCGCAGCATCTTCGGCTCGATAGGAAATGTCTGCTGCCCCTCTCGATCCACGACGAGGTCTTCCTCGCTGTCGAGAACGACGGACCAGTCGCCCTTCAGGTGCGTATTGATAAAGCGATAGATCGCCTGACGAATGTCCCGGCGATAGGCATGCTCGCCGGTGCTCATCACAGAGTCCATCAGGTCGCCCGCCTCCAGACGCCCATACAGCCGTTCGAGCCGGTTGCTCACGCGCTGGTTCGCATCCAGCGGGAAGAAACGGTCCTGATCGCTGTTGACCAGCAGCATCGGCCGCGGGGCGATCAGCGCGGCGATGCGCGTCCACGGCCAACCGTACACGTTGTAGACGAACATGCAATCGCAGTGCACATCCGTCTTCTGATCGGCGACATACGCCTCCAGATCGGCCATGCCGCTGACGGATACCGCGACCTTCACGCGTTCGTCCGCCGCCGCGATCCACATCGTGTAAGCGCCGCCGCCGCTGATGCCGGTCACCGCGATGCGCGCCGCGTCCACGTCCGCCCGGCTGAGCAGGTAATCGATGGCCCGCATGCCGTTCCAGCACTCCACGCCGGCGGGCGTATACCCGCGCGAATGCCACCAGCGCCGGCCCTCGCTGTATAGCCCGCGATGGACGCCCGGAATTTCGCCGCGTTCGAGCGTATCGATCAGCAGGGCGATGTAGCCGTGCCGGGCGAACCAGATGCCATGCGCTTGATATCCCGCCTTGACGCCCTCCGGGCCGCGATAACCATGACCGCACACGTAAAGCACCGCCGGCAGTTTCCGGCCCGCGGGAATGCGCGTCGGGCGGTAGAGGTTGGCGGTGACATAGAGATGCGGCCGGCTCTGAAAATGGAGTCTTTCGACCGTAATACCTTCACGTTCCAGGGAGCCGGTAACGGTCGCTTGCAGCGGCGTACGCTCCGGCAGCGGCGAGAGGCCGAGCATGTACAAAAACTCCTGCCGGAGCCGCGTACGCTCTGTCTCCCAGTGCGCCGGATCGGGCAGCAAGTCGTCGAATCGGCCATCGAGCTGGATGGCCCGGCGCGCAAGATAGGCATGGATCATCTCGTCGCCGGGCAGAACAGGGTCGGCGGGACGCGTCGATGGTTTGGCCGCCCCCATGCTGCCCATCACCAGGAGGCAAATCAGCAAGGAATTTGAAACCGCCGATGCACGCCGATGAACGCAGATAATGAAGATCGGATCATAAAATCGGCGTACGTCTGCGTTCATCCGCGGTTCCATCCGAGGAATAATTACTATTTCGGCACCACCAGGTCAGCCAGGAATTCGTCGGTGACCTTTTTGCCGACCAGAAAGCACTTGCGGTCCGGGTGCCAGAGCACGTTGTTGCCGCCGCGCGTGGTGAAGCTGCTATAGACGCCGATATTGGTGTTCACCCGCCCGTCGGCACCCGGCTTGGCGCCGTTCGGGCCCACGCCGTCATTGTCCATGAATTGTTTGGACGCGCTGAACCAGATCGGCTGATCCGCGCCCGCTCGAAACTCTCCGAGAGCGATGAACGCCGGACGCCTCGGCTCGGACGTCCGTTCGGGCCTGGCGTCAGGGTCGCCGCGGTTATTGTGGTGCAGAAGAACATAGCGGCCGTCGGCCAATTGATAGAGGGGACATGATCCCACCGGCTGGAGGATCGGCGTCCCGTGATCCTTGCGCAGCAGCGGCCGGGGATTGCACCACGTTCGACCGTCGTCCGAAGAGACGGCGTACCAGATACAGCCCGCGTTCGTGCGCATGACGGCGAAGAGCCGCTGATCGGGCAACCGCACGATGCTCGGCTCCTGTGCGATGCTCATCATCGGGTATCTGAAATGGGGCACGCGAAGCGCCTGATCGCCCCACGCCGAGTACGTCACCTTCAGGTCCTTCGGCTGCGGATTTTCATCGACGTTCTCGAAGCGCATGAACTCGCAGACCGATTCGATCTGCGTCCAGTGCTCGATCTTCTTGAGATACGCCCGCGCCGGGTTCAGCCAATGCGTGTAGCCAATGAAATATCCTCCCTTCAGATCGCGCATGGGAATCTGCCAGACGATCCACTCGGCCGGCGTCTTGCCCTCGGGATCGTCGTATGGACTGCGCGGCATGGGAATGTTCTGCGGCTTCGACCACGTTTTTCCGGCATCGTCGCTGTAGACGCCGTCCATCGTGCCGGTGTGCATGGGGATCCATCCTTGGACGCCCTGGTGCTGGTTATAGATGACATAGATGCGGTGAGTCCCGCCGCCATCAACGGCGGTCCGGGAGACCATCGGGAATGCCCAACTGGCCATGTAGGTCTTGTCATCCGGCGTGCGCGGCCCGACCACGTGCGTCGGCGGCGACCAGGTCTTGCCGTTGTCCTCCGAGCGGGAAAAAACGATTCGATTCTGCGGACCCGGCTGCCGGATCGACTGCGTCCAGATCGCCATCAGCGAACCGTCCGAACCGCCGTCGACGACGGCCGGGCCGTCGAAGACCAGGAAGTGCTCGTTGTGCGAGTCGTGGGTGGAGCCGTCCCAATGGCGCGGAACGTACACGATGTAGTCCGGCTTGCTTCGCCGGGCCTCGCGCTGGAGCACGGCGTCAACCGCTTCGGGCGAAGGCGCATCTTCCGCCCGCGCCGACGCCGCTACTGCCGCCAACGCCAGCGCTGCGATTGCGAATTGCGAATTGCGGATTGCGAATTGAAAGAGACGAAGGACACGCCGCTTGAATTCGCAATCCACATTCCGCAATCCGCAAGGGTCGTCGACGACCCAATTCGCAATCCGCAATTTCTTCTCCTCTTGTCTCACTTGTGAAACTGATAGGCGTAGAGATCCGCCCCTTTCATGACAAAACGCAGGCGGATGGGCTGCTCCGCCGCTCGACCGGCGTCCGCGCTGCCCCGCCACGTCACCGCTCGGTCGATCTCGTTCGTGGTGTGAATCAGGTCGCTGTCGTCCAGCGAACATCCGGGGATCGCCGCGCCGGACGCGTCCTGGAGTTCCACGCGCACCGTGCCCGTGGCGGAGGTATCGACATTGAGAGACAGGTGCGTTCCGGCAAAGCGAAGCGGCGGCGTGGTGAACTCACCCCCCGCGTAATCGGCGCGGACGGAAACAAACCCATCGCGCCGAAAGACCAGCCGGCTGATCACCGTGATGTCCTGGGCGGCTTGCAGCCCCGCCTCGGTGAGCAGTTTTCGGTTCCGATCGTCCCGGTCCCATCCGTGCAGCCAGTCCGAGCCGCGATAATACATGAACATTTCGCGGCCGCTCACGTCGGGGACCAGCCCGTAGATCATCCGCGTCGAATGGCAGTCGAAATCACCCTTCATCCCCAGCGGCACGAACGGTCGGCGGTCGAATCGTTCCCAATGCACCCCGTCGCGGCCGGCGGCGAACTGCGTTTCCAGCGTACCGGCGTTGGTGGGGACCTGCTTCGAGAACTCGCGCAGCCGGTTGGTGTAGTGGTAATACGCCTGCGGAAAGAGGTAATACGCGTGATCGGCCCAGGGATACTTGAGCGCGGCGCTGCTGTAGTAGTCCACCAGGTTCACGTCCTTGTCGCGGTCGGCGGCATCCGGGGCGAGCATCACCGGCATGTCCTGCACGAGGGGAAACCCGTCCAGCCGCTCGGACTCCCCACGGGCGATGGTTCGTCCCTGCGAGCCTGGCTCCTTGCGGTTGCGGCGGACGTAGCAGACGTACTTGCGAAGCCGATCGTCCCAGAAGATGACGTTCTGTGAATCGAGGTGGTGGCCTTTCTGTTCAGGGGCGGCGGTGATCACGGCCTGATGCGTGAGTCGCCAGTGAATGCCGTCACCCGAGGAGAGAAGGTTCACCGCTTCCTTACTGTCGAAACGATTGACCATCCGGAACCGCTCGTCCGACGGCGCGGTCGGATCCAGAAAAACCATCATGCCGTCCTGGCCAAGTTTCAACCCCGCCGCGCCGTGGCCGACGACGATGTTGTTCTTGCGGCTGCCCTCGTATTCGATCAGACCCACGTCGGGCTTGTCCCACTGGATGCCGTCGCGCGAGGTGGCGTAGCAGATCGACCCGGCCTCCAGAGCGCTGTCCCACAGCTTGTCGTCCATCGCGTGATACCACATGTGGTACACGTCGCCCGCCTTGAGCACGCCGCTGTACGGGCCGAGCCCGCCGCGCTCCCAGGGCTTATCGGCGCGGATGTTGAACTCGCCGGTCTTTCGCGGCGGATGGACGACCAATCGAACGCCTCGCGACTGCGTCAGAAAAAAGTCGTCGCAGAACACCTGCCGGCGGTCGGCAATATCGAGCGACGCATGCGACGCTGGCGTGGTCGATCCCCGCGGATCGCCGACGGGCAAAAACATCAATAACGCGATGAAGTTAGGGAGATTCATGAAGCGCCGGCTTCAGGGAGAAAAAGGGGTCAGGTACATTTTGTGCGAAGCACCCTTTGGGCCGTCCCGGCAAAATGTACCTGACCCCTTTTTCTCCCAAGGACGTTTTGTTGACAGATAATAACGGTGAGACGCGAGTTCCACCACGGATTGCTAAGGCACACATCCAGGAGGTGGATTCAGCGAATCGTACAGGATCGTCGATCTCGATCCGGTCGCGCAGTTCTCGAAGGCGACAAAGTCGTCCGTATCGATCCCGCTGGGGTCACTGAAGGACCGATCGAAACAAGAACAGCCGGCGGGCACGCCGCCGCCCGGCCCGGTAAAGCAGATCTGGAAAACAGCGAAATCGTCGATGTCGAGATCGCCGTCGCGGTCCGCGTCGGCCCAGATGTGCGTGCTCGTCGTGCACGGACACGCGGCCGCTTCGCAGGAGACGCCGATGCCGGCGAAGTCGCCCGCGCAGGCGCCGTAATCGGCCTGCTCGCAGGCCTGGAAGCCCAGGCAGCAGGCGCCTTCGCAGGTGGTGGTCCCGCACGAGGTACTGGATCCGCGGAAGATGCCCGCGGGGGGGATACACGCGGCGGATTCGACGAAGTCAGAGCAGGTGCCGTTGTCATTGCAGCAAGCGCCCGGGCAGGCCGCGTTGATGCACAATGTATTGACGGTGTATCGCTGATTTCCGGGGATATCCGGACAATCCGCCTGGAACTTGCTGGTGCACGAGCCGATGATGCAGCAGGCGCCGGTGTCCGGCAGCGGAAACGCGCTCAGCGGGATCGTCACGACGAACCCCTGCGTCTGGGCTGCGGCCGTGCCAATCCCCGTGACGACCACCGTACTGTTAACGCTGTCCACCTCCACGTCGTAGGCACGAATCAGCCTTGAGAAGCTGCCAAGTTGCCCCAAGGCGCCGAAGTAGGCGGTGAGATCGTACACCTTCCAATTCGCCGGGGCGGGATCGCGCAGGTCCCATAGGACGGCCCGCTCCTGCCCTCGGTAGTTCATGCCCACGGCGAAGCCGCCGTCCACGCTGCAGCCGTACGCGCGACCGTTGCTCACGCTCCCGGCAGTATCCGGATAGGTCGGCAACTCGACGATCGCGGTCTGAGTCGGAATGCTCCCCGTGAGGGGGTCCGTATTGGGGACGACGGTCATCATATAAGGCCAGCTCCCCGGTCTTCCCCCAGTTACGGGAGAAAGGCCGAAGACTTTGGTGCCGTCCTGGCTCACCGCCCAGGCCTCGCCCGCGTTGGTTCCGTCGAGACCGGGCAGGAATCCCGCGAACTGGGTCCCCAGGCTCGGAAGGGTAGCAGTCCCGCGGTACTGGAGGAAGTAGTTCCCGAAAACGAACGTTCCACCACCCATGTCGAACTTGCGACGGCCGACGGACATACCGACGCCCGACACACCCTGAATGCTTGCGTCGATGTTGCTCGGTATGTCCTTCTTGTCCCGGCCGGCGTACACACCGGGTTCGCTGTTGACCTTCTCTGTGTGGAGCATGTAAGTGCTGCCGCTGAGCTTATGCCAGATTCCATACACAACGTCGTCGAGGCCGAGGCCGCACACCGTACCGGTGGTCCCCAGTATCTCCCCCGACAATGTCGAGTCGCGGAGGCTGGTCGGGAAGGGCGTGGCGGCGTTCACGTCGGTCGAGAAGTAATAAATGGGATGGCCGGACGACAAGCCGTGCACGACAAGCTGCTGGCCGGCAGGAACGGTGCGGTAGGTCACGCCCGTGCAGATGCTCGAGCCGCGCCCGCCCTGAATCACCCACTTGGTGGGGTTGGTCAGATCCCAGAGAATGCCCACCTGCGACGCTGTCGGGGGATTTGGGGCAACCGTGTTGGTTCCGACGCACAAACCGATCACGTACTTTCCGTCCGGAGAAACGGCGCGGCCTTCGGTTGTGTCCCCCGCGAACGTCCCACTGCTGTAGCCGGGGCCGTTGTAGGTCGGGATTTGGACGAGGGTCGCCCCGAGGGCGCTCGTCGTTGCAACCGCCACCACGGTCCAGGCCGCCACGCTCGGAATCAGATTGCGCAAACCAAACATCGGAATTCTCCCCAGAGAACGCGAACCAAGGCTAAGGCACACATCCAGGAGGCGGATTCAGCGAATCGAACAGGATCGTCGCCCCGGTCACGCAGTTCTGGAAGGCGATAAAGTCATCCGTATCGATCCCGCTGGGGCCACTGACGTACCGATCGAAACAGGAACAGCCGGCGGGCACGCCGCCGCCCGGCCCGGTAAAGCAGATCTGGAAAACAGCGAAATCGCGGATGTCGATGTCGCCGTCCTCATCCGTGTCGGCCCACATCTCCCCGCAGAAGTTGCAGTTGGCGTTGTTGACGCCGCACACCGAGTCATTGCCCCGGTAGATGCCACCCAGCCCCCCCTCCTCCACAGGAGCCTCGCAGTGAGCCTGCTCCTCGATGCTGCATCCCCCGGTGCCGAAGCCGGTCTTCACGCAGCAGGCGCCGGTCGGAGGCGGCGGCTCGATGGTGACGATGAATCCCTCGTTGACGCCATCGTGTACGCCCCAGCCGACAATGACCGATCCATCGTCGGATACCGCCCGCGCCTCGCGCAGCTCCCAGCCGGTCATGTCGATGCTCTTGCTGACCAGCCATGCCTTGAGGTCCAACATGCCTTTGTACTGGCTGGCGGCGCTGGCCCCGTTGTCGCCGGGGGCGGCGCCTTGGTGTTTGAGGAACCAAAGATCCAGGCCCTCCTGGATCAGGCACAAGAATGCCCGGCTCTCGTTGGCATAACCGGGTCCGGGAACGTTGGCCTGCCGACTCCAGCCGACGACGGTCAGCCCCTCGCGCGACTGGGTGCCGCTGCCGTTGGAGACGCCGAGCGCCTCGCTGTAGTTGTCGCCGGAGAGGAACCCCAGAGGCCAATGGAACGCGATGCCTCCGCAGTTATCGTTGACCGTGTAGTCATGGTTCTTGGTGTCTCGCAGGCCGGCCTCGAACAACCCGTTCGCGCCTGGATATGTGCTTCGCCCGGCCCGGTATCGGCCATCGGGGGAGATCGCGTTGTATCGACTGAGCGAGGTTGCTCCGGGGTTCGAGGCCAGCGGGTTCGGCCATTCGATGTCATCCCCGCTGGGGTTGAGCTGGTCCTTGAGCTGGTTATCCGGGCCGCAGGAAATCACGATGTCGTTGGGATCCAGCCCGCTCGTGCCCACAGATTGGACCTGGATGTTGTCGGCATTGGCGGTCGTATCAGAGGTGCCGTTGGGACCGGCCGCGTATTGCCATTGCTCCCCGCCGCACACCCAGTCCAAGCCTTTGTCGCCAACGATGCTCCCTCCGGCATTGGAATTATAGACAAACCCCTCCGCCTGGTTGTTCCCTCCGCCCCATTTGCTGTTGCTCCACCCGACGATGGTGGTGGTGAGAGCGCTCCATTGGATGCCGTACCCGCCGCTGCGTTTGGAGCCTCCGTTCAAGTAGCCCAGCCCCAGCACCGAATGTAAATCGGACCGGTACCGGAAGGCCTCGTTCGGCGTGCTATCGGTCGCGCTCGAGCTGGTGCTCTCGCCGGCGATGAATACGGTGTCGAATGGGTCGATCACCAGGCTCCGGCCAAAGGCCTGCGGGTTGGATGAGCTGTTGGGCAGGTAGGGAATAACGAAGAAGGAGCCGACGCCCGCGCGGGTTCCGCTCCAATGGAAGGCTTGCGTCTTATTGGAGGCGTTCAGCCCGTCGCCCGCGATGTGAACCGTGCCCAGAGAATCGGAACCGACGTCTCTGGCGCTGGTTTTCTGATAGGTCGCATCGAGGAACCCCAGACTGTCCATCGGCGGACCGGCCGTGCGATCATACGAGAACGCAACCGTCTTGCCGGCGGAATTGACGGCTTCGCCGACGACCATCGTCCCGTCGGCCGAGACGCCGAGGCACATACTGCCGGTTCCGCTGGGGAGTTGCCCAACGCCCTGGAACGTGGGCGTTTGCGCGTGGAGGACCGTTCCGATTCCCGCGAGGACCATCCATGCAGCCGCGAGTCTCCCGGCTGACCGCAGAGGTGACTGGCCATTCCCGAAGCACATACGTTGTCTCCCGCCGATCGAACCGAAAAAGAACGGACCAGGAAACGACAGATCCGTCGCTCCGTGGTCCGCTTCATTTTCCGCTTTTTGCACCACCTGAACTCGGCTCCCTCCCCGGAGCGGAGCATGCCGCCGCGGCAACGATCACAAAGAACGACGGCGCCGGAGGCACAGCCCGCCGCCCAGAGCCAGCAGCCCCAGCGTGGCCGGCTCGGGGAGGATGTTCACCGCGTAGGCGTGCGGGCTGCCGCCGGCAATCTCGACCTGGCCCACAATGGTCAGGCCGTTGTATCCGGTTGCGGCGCCGCCCGAGGTCCGCGACAGACTTACGGACTGGTTGGCTTGGCCCACGAACGTCCACTCGTCCGGCAGGTCGATGCCCATCGCCTCGATGGCGGTCTTGAGCTCACGCGTGCCGTTGGTGGCGTCCCAGATCCAGTTCTTCAGCCCGACGCCCGTTGAGACCCGGGACCAGCCCACGATGATCGACCCGTCCTCATTGACGCCGGTCGCCTCGCCGACGGTATCGCCCGCCAGCAGGGGGATGGCAAACCGGGCTCCGGCGCCGCTGGTGGTCCAAAACGTCGGTTTGGTGCCGTCGTCCCAGCCGACGGAGATCAACCCGTTGCCGGAGATGTCGTTGGTTTCGCCCTCGCTGCCGATACTAGGCAGGAAGATTGACTGGTAGCGGGGCTTGCGAGCGCCGCTGCTGTTGTTGTGGCGGCCGGTGAAAACACCGGTATCGGATGCACCGTCGAACTGGGCATTGTTGGTCGTACCGCCCGCACCCCCAACCGGAGCGCTGATGCTGGTCGCACTGTTCGAACTCCGCCTGTAGCGCACGGCGGTCCGGGGGCTGACTCCCGACTGAAAGCCAGCGACGTACCAATCGGTCCCGTCGGCCTTCACGCCCAGGGCGTTCTCGTTGGCCAGCCAAACCTTGCCGGCGACCCCGTCCGCCACCGGCAGGTCGTACCAGGTGGCGGTGCCGGACCCATCGGCGTTGCCGAACCACACCCGGGCGCCGAGGTTGGCGCCGTCCCGGCCGGCCACGATGACGGTGTTGCTCGTCGAGCCCGAGTAGAAGCCGTCATCGTTGTACCAGTCGACGCCTCTCAGCCGGCTGGCACCGACGGAAACCAGGCCGTTGGCCTGGGTCCACATGTAGCCCGTCGCGGTCGTGCTGTTTTCGACACCCACCAGCGTGCCGTCGCGGGATACGTCGACGGCAGTTTGACCCGCGCCCAGGTCGTAATACCCCGGCGAAATCGTCGCCGCAAAGACGAATGGCGCTCCACCGGCCATCGTCACCGCAACCGACGCCCAACTGACCAATCGCTTGACTATCATTGCTATTCCTCCTCCGGGCTTCGTGTTACTGGATGGCCCGATTTCTACCTGTGCACACCGATCCGTTCACTCATCCTTAGCATGTCCCCCCCTTCACATGGCCTTTGTGGAAACGCCCGCGCGCCGTGCACCGTTGCGCGGCTGCACAAGGTTCGGGGGTTAGCCTGCCTACTGGGGGTTATAAAGCGGAGCAACTTCGATATGCCCCTCCTTCAGTTCTCTCAAGAAGACCCCTGGTTCGTTCTCGCGAACCCACTGTCCATTGTCGACCGCGAAAGCGAACGCATCGCGGTGATACTCAGACAACGCTTTCGGGCATCGAGTTACATATTACCAAAGCGGTGCCTTCGCTGTCAACAGTAAAATAGCGTTTTCTGTAGATAGGAGGCCAGCCGATATGCCCGGCCTCTAACGCTCAGGCCATCCGCATGAGCTGAGATTACAATCATTATAAGCTATTATATTTCAATATGTTATGAATTATTGACGAAACACGCCAGGTTCATCGATGAGGACACCCAGACTGACTGATTAGGAATTCTGAAGGTCCGCAGGAAAAACACGGATCTGGCCAGCGCCATGGGGATACCGCCATTTCTGTCGTCGATATCCTTGAATTCCCGTCGACGGGCTGTTAGAGTGGGTGTCATGGCCAATAAAACCCGATCCTTATCGATTTCGACGCGGATGCTTCCCGGCCCTTCGGACGACGACTCGAAACGGTCGCTCGCCTATCAGCAGTTGCGCCGGCTCTTGATCCTCCAGCAGATCGTGCCGGGCTCCCGATTGATCGAGACGGAGTGGGCGCTGCGGCTGCGCGTGAACCGATCGGCGCTGCGCGAGGCGCTGGTCCGGCTGGAGGTCGAGGGCCTGATCGTCAAGGGCCCAAGCACCGGCTACTCCGCGCCGGAGATCACGATGCACGATATCCAGGAGATCCTGATCGTGCGCTTCGCCCTGGAAAGCAGCGCGATCGAAATCGTGTGCCGGGAGGGGTTGAACACGCCGGAGCATCTGATTCGCATGAAGCAGGCGTGCGATGCGCTCGAGCAGTTCTGCCGGGAGGAATACCATTTGAGCGAGGTGGAGGCCGATTGGCGTTTTCACGAGGCCCTGGTCGAGGCCTCGCAGAACCGGCGACTCGCGATCGCGTACAACCACGCACCGCTTCCCATCCTGCACCCGGACATCACGTGGGGGACTCAGTGGGCGGAGCGCGTCAGGCTGACCATCAGCGAGCATCGCGCCATCCTCGACGCGATTCTGGGAGATCACGTGGCCCGGGCGCAAACGCTGCTGCGTGAGCATCTGACGGCGTACTGGGAAGACCGGGACTCCAAACCGCGGGGGGCCGCGGCCAAATCGGCTTCAGATGGCTAAGAACGTTTCACAGGATCTGTTAAGAATTATCCCACTCCTGAAGATGGGTATGGGTGGCGTTTCGCCGGGGGAGAAAAAGGAGAATAATGGGTCAGGTACATTTTGTGCGAAGCACCCTTCGGGCCGTTCCGGCAAAATGTACCTGCCCCCTTTTTCTCCCACGGGGTTCACGCTGATCGAGGTGCTGGTGGTCGTCGCGATCATCGCCTTGCTGGTGGCCATCCTGGTGCCCTCGCTTAGCAGGGCTCGAGAGTCGGCCAAGCGGGCCGCGTGCCTGTCGAATTTGCGCCAGCAAGGCATCGGCATGAACACCTACGCCATGGATCACCGCAACTTCTTCCCGATCCGCACCAGCTTCACGTACTACATCAAATACAACAGCCAACTGGCGAACTACGGGCTTCTTTACGGCAAGTACGTGGGCAAGGACATCAACCTGTTCTACTGCCCCGGCCACATGCCCGCGGCCAGCGGCGCGACCAATTACCAGGACTACGGGCCGCAACGCTTCGCGAACCCGCCTTACGGGATCATTTTCGGCGGTTACTTGTACGCCGCTCCTGTAAAGGAAGGCTTCTCGCCGCGCAACGGTTCATCGAAGGACGTGTACACGCCGGCCGGCGTCGATCCGGGAAAGGACAGCAACGGGAACCCTAACCCTCCGGGCCCCGACGATGTGGTCGGGGGCATCTGGAATCCGTTCGTCCGTGAATGGTTGCAGACGGACCCCGATCATCAGCCACGCTGGGGCGGCCCGAAAGGCACGCCGCAGTACTACACGAACTATCGCTTCCCCGGCATGCCCGCGCTCGAATCCGATCAGTACATCAAGGCCGGTCTGGTCGGCGGATGGATGCGGAACCTGCACCTCAACGGCATGAACGTGCTGTACGTGGATTCTCACGCCAAGTTCGTTAGGAACGAGGGCAAGCCGGACCTGACCAAGGACGCCACCAGCGGCTCGGGCGGGGCCGCTCAGCTCTACAACGTGTGGGAGTTCTTTTCTCGACGATACTGACCCACGACACACGTGCTTTGTTCGCTTACGAACGGTACTATTATTCCACACGTTCATCTTCTCACAAGACGTTCGGAGACCAATATGCCCTGCCTGCCCCGATCCGTAAGTGCGCTCATGGTTCTCTGGATTTGCTCGCCGATGTTGGCCGCTCCGGCGCCGGCCGCGTCCGCCGCCACGCAGCCATCCGACAGCCCCTACCTGCGCGCCGTCCGCACGTTCGCGGACAACGCCTTGCGTTATGGCCGCGATGTCTACGGCCCGAAGCATACCCCGCTGTTCGTGGACGGGCTTAACGTGGATACGCACGAGCCGGCCGTCTGGAAGCTCGAACGCAAGTACATCGACGAATGGAATATGCCCGCCGAGTGGGTGATGTCCAATCTGGCCAGCCAGCAGAACTTTTTCCGCGTGCTCGTTTCGCTGACCACGCTCACCGGCGATTCTCAATACAAACAGGCCGCGGTGGATGCCACGCGCTACGCGTTCGAGCATCTACGCAACCCGAGCGGGCTGCTGTACTGGGGCGGACACGCCGCGTGGGACCTGGCCACCGAACAACCCGTGGGCGAGGGGCGTCAGCAGGCCGGCGCCGGATGTCATGAATTCAAACACCATTACCCGTTCTACGAGCTGATGTGGGAAATCGATCCCCAAATCACCCGGCAGTTCATCGATGCTTTCTGGTCCAATCACATCCTGGACTGGGGCAACCTGGATATGAACCGGCACGGATATTGGCAGCCCCGCGACGAGCACGTCTGGGACCATGCGTACGTCGGCGGGCCGATCCCATTTATCGGCAAGGGCCTGACTTTCTCACACACGGCCAGCGACCTGTACTACGCCGCCGCGATCCTCCACCTGTACACCGATGATCCGCGTCCGCTCAAATGGGCCAAACGCCTCGCGCAGATGTACATGGACGAGCGCGACCCGCGCACCGGGCTGGGCGCCGACAACTACAGCGAGGAGAAGAACCGCCGGTTCGTCCAGCAGTTCGGAGCGGAGTTCGGCGAGCGATTCACCGAGGCCACCGTCACCGCCATCTATGGTTCGCGATACAGGGAGGTGGCCATCTGTCAGTTGAAACTCGCGGAACGGCTGGGGCCGGCCGGCGACGAGTTCAAAAAGTGGGCGGTGGAAGACCTCACCGCCTACGCAAAGCACTGCTACGACGCGTCGGACAACCGCTTCTGGGCGACGCTGATCGACGGTACGCATCTTTCGCCGGCCGATCTGAAGCGGCCGGGTTACGTGACCGAGCGCTGGCTTTCCAAGCGGGAGGCCGGCGCGGAGCATTTCTGGGCTTACGTGCTGGCGTTCAAGCTCACGCGCGATCCGCTGATGTGGGACATGGTCCGCCGGATCGGCGCCGGATTGAGCCTGGGCCGATTTGATCAGCAGCCGGGCCGGCCGGGGCAGGTCAATCTCCAATCGACTGCGGCCGACCCCGACCTCGTGTTCGCACTGCTCGATCTCCACCAGGCCACCCGCGCGACTGAGTTTCTCTCATTGGCCAAACGCGTGGGCGACAATCTTCTCGCCCGCACGTTTCACCACGGCTTCTTCGTGGCAAGCGAGCGGCACCTGTTCGCCCGCTTCGACGAGGCGACGCCGCTGGCCCTGCTGTATCTTCACGCGGCCCTTGAACGTCCCGACATCAAGCTGCCGGCATACAGCGCCTCACACTCTTATTTCCACTGCTATTACGAAGGCCAGGATCGCACCTACGACACCATTGCGATCTACACGCGCCTCCGGCCGTGATGCGCCGGCAGGGCGGGACGCGCTCGGGTCCGTGACAATCCAGGCGGGCTGTAGAACGGGGCCAGCATTATGGAGTGCGGCGTCAGGGCCGCCGCACTCCAAAGCCTTCGGCCCCACCAGAACGGCCGCCTAAACGGTCACGGATCCGACGCGCTCCCACCACCATCCGAACGCGACCTCGTTTCGAGTGCGAAAAAAGAACCACGGAATGATGCTGAAATCATTCCGTGGTTCGCTTGACTTTCGATTCGTGCCGCCCGTCAGGCGGCGTCAACAGCGGTCATGCGGATCGGCGTCGGCGTCGCAGGCACAGCCCGCCCAGTGCGAGCAGAGCCAGCGTGGCCGGTTCGGGAACGATTTCACCGCCCGCCAGCCAGACGTCGTCGTAGGACGGCAGGGGACTGCCCGACGGGTTTGTAGTGGAGTTCATCATGCTCCAACTAACGGTGTCGAATCCCAGCGCGGTGGGATCAAAAGCCAGATTGACCGTATGGTTGGCGACGGTGCTGCCGCCGAACAGGAACTGGATGTAGGCCTTCCAAAGGTTATCGTTCGGATCCTTGAAGATCTTCGCCGCCGCTCCGTTGCTGCCGATCGCAACCGCCAGATTTCCAAGTCGGGTCCACTGCTGACCGTTGAAGAAGTAGAGGCTGGTGTTACCGCCGGTGCCGGTGCCGCCGTCGGTAAAAGTCGCGTTCAGTTTGCCGAGGGCCAGCACCGGGATGGGATTGGCCAGGGGGAGCAGCGCGCTGCCATCCATGGGTGCATGCTGGGTGCCGTTTGAGGCTTCCATATAGCTGGCCGTGAGGGCCCGGTGGCTGTTCACTCCGAAGGTCGTGTAGTAGCGCATTTGGAGGTTGGAGAAATCGGTCTGGTCCGTGCCCGAGTAGAGAGCGGCGTTGGGGTCGGGCTTCACCACCTGCCCCCCGCTCATTTCCGTGCCCTCAACTGTCCCGTTATTGACCCCGTCGGTCAGACTGTTGACCAGCGTCCGATTCTTCGCCTCCCACTTGATGGAGTTGGGCGCCGAAACAGGAAGGGAGGCTTGAATGACCGGGTAAGAGGAGGTAGCCGGGGCAGGCGTCCAGACATTGCCGGCTACGGTGTAATTAGACCAGACCGCGTTATAGGTGGGATCCGCCTGGCCCGCGGCATACACGTCCCACTTCTCGCGGTAATTGATGGGCGCGCCCAGCAGGGCGGGCGGAACAAGACACACGCCGGCCAACGCAACCAACAGCGAAATACGCTTCATCGCTTTTCCTCCTCGCAAGACAGCGGACAACACTCGCGCGTTTCCGTGATTGGGCCACACGTCACCAGCCATGACGCAGCCCGCATACCGCCTTCTCCACATTCGCAATCAACGCGAACGCGCGTCAACCTAAAGAAGGTGGCACTAAACTCCAAATAGCAGCAGGAAATACTGGACGTGCGCTTTTCCCCTGCTGCACGATTCAGCGCCTTTCATCCAAGGCGCTACGAGCACCAATATAACCGATGACGAATTGATGTCAACTGTTTTCTTCACAATATGTTGACAGGATCGCCCCGGCTGTTTTGCGGATGATTGAATATAAACCATTTTGAAATAAATAGTTATAACGATAATTATCGGTACTGACCAAGCAGATTCTGTTTCAAAAACTTTTTTCGCCGTTGGCGGTGGAGACTCACCGCCGATTTCGGCCGATTTCGAGGGTTGGATCGCATATCCTCTGAGAAATGCCGATCGCGCCAGCCGGGTCTGGTTAAACACTCAACGCCTTTTTGGTTAATCATTGCCGCAGCTATCGGCGGATTCAAGACATAGAGACATTTCGCCATCCGGGACTCGAAGCGGGAAGTGAATCCATGCGGCAAAATATTGTTGACACATTCGGTTTGTTTCGGTAGACTAACATGGGATTTTTATCTGATCGGGCTACACCTCATGATGGGTTACGGTCTGACAATGCGCCCGTCGCGCCGGCGGTCGGGCCATCCCGGCTTCACGTTGATTGAAGTCCTGGTGGTCGTGGCCATCATCGCCCTGCTGATCGCGATCCTCCTGCCTTCTCTTCAGAAGGCGCGGGAGCAGGCCCGCCGGGTGGTCTGCGGCGCGAACATGAAGACATGTTCCCAGGCCATGTTTTTCTACGGCGCCTCCAATAGCGACTACTTCCCGTACGACCATAGCCAGGCGCCCGCGAACACCTCAGGACTTTCCACTTTAGGCATCAATATTTGGGAGTTCTTCCACAGATATGTGCAGAAGGGTACGCCCGGCCCGTTCACCAACTGGTCCAAATGCCCCTGGGTCGCCAGGGTCACCGGCATCCAGCCCAACACCTATTATGCCTGGCTGGAATGGTACACCTGCCCGAATGACAAGTACTATCACACCTCTCACCTCAAGAGGACTCTGCCCGGGGGCACTACGGACATCGAGTACATGCTCAGCTACAGCGTCTCGCTCGATATCGCCTACGTCAGAGATCCTTCCAGCGTTTCCTTGCTCAAGGCCATCAGGAAAATGTCCTCGGTCAAACCGCCGAGCGCCAAGATGTTGATTACTGAAGTCGGCGATGATGTCCTCGGCATGACCCGGACACCGTGGGAAAAACGCGATCGGAACGGCGACAACGCTCCTTTAGCTCCTGATAACCAGATCGGGTTCCAGATACAGCACAAGGGCAGCGGTTCCGGCGGCGCCAACATCGTGTATATGGATGGCCACGTTCAATACCACAGCGCGCTGCTCGGCTCGCCGCCGTGGTATGGCTTACCGCCCGCCAACGCCGCGACTTTCGAAGCTGTCGCGCTCTGGCAGAGTGGACCGCTCAAGGGACAGCCGATCACCGATCGCGCGGCGCCGGTGCCATGAGAACTTGCCTGCGGAGAATGGAGATGGGCAGGGTGGTATTCCGTTCCACAAGAGCATGCCTGAGGTTGAAGCCCGCGGTTCGAGCGGGCGCTTTTACGCTCATCGAGGTGCTGGTCGTCGTGGCCATCATCGCGCTGCTCATCGCCATCCTGTTACCCTCGCTCAAGAAGGCCAGGGAAATGAGCCGCCGGGCCGTCTGCCTGTCCCAACTGCACCAGCAGGGGTTGGGCATGAGCACTTACGCGCACGATATGAAGGGGTTCCTCCCGCCGCGCGGAACACCAAAAGAGGATTTTGCCTACGTCATCGAAGGCGGAATAAAAAACAAGCCGAAGGAACTAACCAACTACGGTCTGCTCTACGGCAAGTATGTGGGCAAGGACATTAATATCTTCTACTGTCCCAGTTTGCGGGCCACTACCAACATATTCAGCGATCCCGATCGCGGCATCACCAGCTTTGGGCGGATCATGCCCGGCGTTGATCCGCATACAACCAACGGCGGCTATATGTGGGCGGCGCCGGTGGCTCCAAAATCCGCACCGAGAAATGCGGGCAGAGATGTCTATACCCCAAATGGGAATAACCAGCCCGGCGCGCCATGGCACGTGGCGGGCGGGATCTGGCACGCGAATTACTACGGATGGCTGGTCACACCGGTAGCGAGTGGTGGTAAAGGGTACTCCGATACGACCTACATGAATTACCGCCTACCCGGCATGCCAGCGGTGGAGACCGAGGCCCTGGTACTACAAAACTCCGCGATCGTACACGAGAATGGGATCAATGCATTGTACAGCGATTTCCATGCCAAGTATGTCGTTGACGAGAGATTCAAGAAAATGTCTCCGAGCAGCGGCTCCGGCGGGAAAATCGATCTGTTCAACGTGTGGGAAATCCTCAGCCGGCGGTATTGAACAGACCCTCCAATGGCGACGACCGGGTGGGTGGCACCGATCCCGATGGACATCGGGATTTTTTGTCGGTGCATGGGGGTACGGCCGCACGCACAAACACAGACTTGTGCGTGGCACCAAGGTCGCAGGGCACTGCTTGAGAGCAGTGGCACACTGGCACACGGCAGGGGAATGGATGATCTCTCGACGCAACATCTTCATTCTGCTCGGCGCCTTGCACCTGCTGCACGGGACCGCGCGTTCGCAATGGACGCAGGTGGACACCGGGATCGAGTATTCGGACTATACGCTTTCGACTCCGAACAACGTCTTCGTCACCCGCATGGACCGCGGCAACCTCAACGTCTTCATCGACAGCAGCATCGGGCAGGGCAAGCTGGCCAGCGGGCGCGAAACCGTGACCGGGCAGTTCAGCCGGTACAACGACGCCATCAATTACTGGAACGAGACCTGGGGCAACCGCAACAAGGTGGTGGTCGCGGTCAACGGCGACTTCTTCGACCTGAACACCGGCATCCCCACCAGCGGGCAGGTCCAGGGCGGGTGGTACTGCAAGCGATATGCGGAGCTGACCGGCGGCAGCGGGTTCGCCTGGCGGCTGACCCGCGATGCGTTCATCGGCTCGTGCGTCAAGCACATCACTTCCAAACAGACGGTCACCTACCCGGGCGCCGGCGTCACGCAGGAGCTTCGCGGTATCAACTTCACGCGCAACGGCAATCAGCTCTGGTTGTATACGCCGCAGTTCGACGCGACGACGGGCACGGATAACAGCGGCTCGGAGGTGCTGGTCGAGCTGGATCGCCCGGGCCTGATCGTTCCATCGCCGAGTTATGTCCGCGGTTTCGTCCGCGGGGTCCTGCCCAACCAGGGTAATACGCCCATTCCCTTCGACCACGTCGTGCTCTCCGCGACCAGTACGGCCGCAACCACGATGCTGGCGAATGCGACGCCCGGAGCCGAAGTACGGATTTCGCAGGAGATCAGCGACTACCAGACAGCCTGCACCGGGACACCCTCGGGTTTCGACTGGACCAAGACCTACGGGAGCGTGGGCACCAACTTCACGTTTCTCAAAAACGGCGTGGAGCAGACCACCACGAACGCGGGCCTGGTCGCGCGAAACCCGCGGACGGCCGTCGCCTTCGACAACAGCTACATCTACTTCATCGTCGTGGACGGGCGGTCCGGCATCAGCGTCGGGATGAGCATGGCCGAACTCGCGGACTTCTGCGCAAACTATCTGCCGACGGTCACGTGGGGGGCCAATCTCGACGGCGGCGGCTCGTCGTGCATGGTGGTTAATGGAGTTATTAAGAACGTCCCGTCCGACGGCACGGAACGCACGGTGGCCAACGGGCTGATGATGTGCGTGCTCCAGCCCAAGTCGCAGTCCACCCTGTTCGACACCGACGACATTGTGAAGACGACCGCCACCGCAGACGTCCGGCTGGGGCCCGGCACCAACTATGCCGCGCTCGCCACGGTCAATGCCAACACGCAGGGAACCATCCTGGGCCACAACCTGGCGGGCGTTTACGCCAAAGGTTCCAATTGGTGGAAATGTTCGTTCACGGCAGCCACGGGCTGGACGTCTGAAACCGCGCTCGCCCTGGTCAGCCCTGCGCAGGTGCCGGGTGATTTCAACGGTGATATCGACGTGGACCAGGAGGACTTCGGCCGTTTCCAGGCCTGCTACACGGGTCACACCATACCGCAGAACGACCCGGCCTGCGCCAAGGCCAAGCTGGACGCCGACAGTGACGTGGACGAAGACGACGTGCAGATCTTCCTGGGGTGCATGACGCTTCCCAATGGTGTCGGCGATCCCAACTGCGCTTCGGCCCCGTAGATGAATTGCGGATTTCGGATTTCGGATTGCGGATTTCCTACCCAATTCGCAATTTCTTCTCCGTGTCTCCGTGTCTCCGTGGTGAGTCATCCGGTTTAATTGTCCAACCGGATGTTGCCCAGCGATACCGGGCTGTAGAGGTACTGGCGGGCGCCGGACCATGACGAATACTCTCCCAGTCGCGCCTGGAAGCGGCCGAAGTTGATGCCCCACACCGCCGGCCGCTTGCCCAGCGACGAGAGCGGGATGCGGATTTCAGCCGTCCAGCGATCTTTTTGAGATTGATCGTCCACCGCCGCACCCACATTCACGGCCCATTCCTTATTTTCGGCGACATGCGTCAGGCAGGGCGCGCCGTGCTCGGCGATCACCGCCCCGTTCGCTTTCACCAGGATGTGCAGCACGTCCCCCGGTTCAACCGCCCGCCCGGTCGGGTCGAGCACCACCTCCAGCAGCTCTTCTCCCACCGGCCACAAATCCTCATACCGGACCGTATTGCTCCGCGGCACCGCCCGTTCCTTCAGCCGGTCGTCCTGGCAATTAAACGCAATATAGAGGTAATTGTCGTCATGACAGACGAACACGGTGGTGCCCTGCGATGGTGAGTCCGGGCTGGGACGGCCCTCCTTGGGCACGTCGAGCGCGCCCACCAGGACAAAATCACCCGCGACGTTGCCGGCGCCGAGCGGCCAGTCATCCAATCGGCCGTCGATGGCCGGCGGCCTCGCGAGCCGCTGGGAGGTGAGCAGAGACAGCCGGCCGAGCGTCGGCTGGGGCAGAGGGGCGCCGGCGGTCACCCAAAGCGGAATCGGCAGGATGCCCTCATCGTTCGGCTCGATCGATGCCGCCCTGGCCCGAACGAGCCGCCGCGCGCTGTGCAGCGGCTCCAGGTTCTGGATCGGCGCCGGGGCCTCGTCCGCGCTCCAGCCTTCCGGCAGGTGGGGGAATGCCGGCGTGCCGGTGAACGGCTGCCGCGTGGCATTGAACAGCGAGAGTGTTGCTTCTATCCGGAGGGGGGTGGTCTTGTCCTCTTCTTTCATGCGGACACGGACCCCTTCGACCTTGGCCCGTACCTGGCGGACCGCTTGCGTGAGGCGGGCCCACTCGATCTGCTTTTCAAATGCGGCCACGTCCTCGCGGACGCCGGTTGCGGCGGCATTACCTCCGGTCTCCGTCATCGCGGAGGTCAACTCGCGGGCCATCAATCGCCGGGCCAGTCCCCACGCCGCCGGATCGGTCACCCATCCGTGCGGCAGTCCATCCAACAGATGCTCGCCGTAGCACTCCGTCCCGCCGTAAGCGAAGAGTCCCGCCGCGACAGTCCGGGCGATCGCCGGCCGGCGGTTCCGCTCCAGCAGCCAGAGGTATTCGTAATCCTGCGCCCCGCGAAACAGACGCTTCAGCCGGATCGACGGAATCGGCCCATTCAGCCCGTACGGTTTGCCCGGCCAGATCAGCGCCTGCTCGCTCGCGCCGTCCTCCGCCCAATCGTTGATTACCGGCAGCATGACGCCGCCGAGTTCGAAGCGATACGCCTGCCACGGGATGGAGAGCGCATGCGTCGGCGGCGCGATCAGCGACAGCGAGCCGGCATAGGGCGGCCGATCGGGCCACAACCACGTCGCTTTGCCCGCGGCACGCTGCCTGGCCAGCGCGTTCGGATCGCACAGGCTCGCCGGCGGACACCAGGTGCCGACGTAACGGGAAACGTCAATGAACGGATCGTTCCGCCAGCCGTAAGGGGCCATCGACTGCGGCGTCAAATTGCACACCAGATTGATGCGCGGGTCGGCCTGCTTGACCCATTGGCCGAGACGCTCGAACTGCTGATATTTCTGCCGACGGTTTTCACCGGGAACCTGCATCCAGAGGTAATGACGGTCCAGCCACCCGCGCTCCTTGAAATGAGCGACGCATTGCCGCAGGTATTCGACGAGCATATTTTCGTACGCGGGCGAGCCCCATCCGTTGTATGTCTGCGGGTCAGGCTCGCGCTCGTCGATGGGCAGCGGCCAGGCCACCGCCGCCGCCCGGTCCTCGAACGCCGAACCGTCCAGCACCCCCGTGACCAGCCGGTCGTAATCCGCCCAGTCGAGATCGAACTGCCCGGCCGATCCCACCCGCCGCAGCGGCTGTACATCGCGCAGCATGGAGCTACAGCGATGCTCGTGCAAAAGGCGGATGGTGGCATCAATGATCGAAGTCGCTTGTTTGTATGCCGGATCGTCGAAGCTGAGCCGTGAGGGCGAATACCGCCGTCCGTCGATCTCCAGGTGGTGGCTCACGAGGGCGGCTGTATCCACGCCGGCCATCAGCGCCAGATGCCGCGTCTGCGGCAGCGCGAACGACCAGACATTCAGCGACAGGGCGATTTCCAGCGGCTGAGCTTTGTCCGACGGTGCGAGCAGGTTGGCGCGGGAGCCGGTACGAGAAACGAGCGAACCGCCTCGTCCTCCTTCCGCAGCCCCGTGAGCCTCATAGTCGATCGTGATCGCGGAACGGTACAGGCCCGCCTCGGTGCCCGGCGGCACGTGAATCTCCACCCAGACGATTTCCCGCCGGCCGGGTGAGACCAACAGGGGCAATGCTCCCTTGGGGGCGATCAGCGGAATGAGCGGATCCGGGAAACGCCGCGACTGCCGAAGATACGGCGTCAGCCGAAGATACCACGCGGGGTAATCATCCACCGGCACCCAGCCCACGCGATACATCCGCACGCGCTCCGCCGGGATCGACCGCTCTCCCTGCCGCAGATCGTCGATTTTGATGGCGGTAATGCTGCTGGCGTCACCCTCGCTGCTCAGGACCATCTGGAAGCTGACCGCTTCGTTGACCGCGGCATCCAGCCGGATCAGATGGTTGGCCTCGCTGAAGATTTCGTTTTCCGGCTCCGGCGCGGCATCGTCGAAGACGGCCGCCTGTTCGGGCACCGCCCAGACGCGCAGGTTCCCCGGCGCGGCTGTCTGACGGGTGCAACCCGCTCCCGCCACGAGGGTCGTCGACGACCCGACCGCCAGCAGCATGCCCGAAACAACCGATCGCAAAGTTAATCTGATTTTTTCAATCTCTTGTGCGGGGAAAAACAATCTTCGCGAACAACCGGGGTATAATCATCGTCGTAGACAGACGAACAATAATTTTAGAGCCGTCGGCTCGAATTTCCATGCTGACAACTGAATAGCGCCGCCGACGCGGCCGATAGAGAAGCGGGCGTGCCTGCCGTTCGCACCGGGCTGCTGAAGAAAGTGGCAGTCGGTCTGCGTGGCCGGCCGGACCGGGAGGGCGGCGGGACTCGTGATAAGTGCCTGCTGAGATATGTTTTAACGAATTTCGTAATACCTCCGGTGAAACGGCACGGAGTTTGCTTATGCCCGGCGGGGCTCCTGACGTGCATCCGGGATACAGGCTCAAACGAGTTGTCTGACTTTTCATCTAAGGGACGCAACGGCAATGGTCACACAGAAACACGATGGTTCCATGGAATTTCGCTTCTTCCGGCCCGACGCCCGCCAGGTCACGCTGGCCGGCGACTTCAACGGATGGCAGGAGAACTGCCTCACCATGAGCAAAGGCGATGACGGTTGGTGGCGATGCCGGCTTGGCCTCGCCCCCGGCTGCTACCAGTTCCGCTATCTGGCCGATGGTCAGTGGTATACGGACTATGCCGCCTTCGGCATCGAGAAGTGCCCCTTTGGGTGGAATTCCGTGGTGCAGGTCGAGGCCGTCCAGCCGAAGCCGGTGGTCAAGCCGAGTGTCCGGCCCGAGCGGCCCCTCTTCGTGCGAGAAAACGACCGCGTGGCCGTCGGCAGCGAGGTCGATGACCGCCCGCGACATTCCGAGCGGGGTCACCGCGAAATCCGAGTACCCGCTCTCGCATCGTAAATGGCCGTGTGCCGCTGCTCTCAAGCAGGGCCTGCATGATGTGCGTGCCACTGCTCTGCGAGCAGTGTTCGAAACGACCCAACTGCGGCGAGAATCGCGGGTCTATGCGGGTTCCATCCCCTGCTGGCGTCTTGACGTTCCGTTCCTAGAATATTACGGTGACTGACGACGGGCGGGTGATCCCGAATCACCTGCCCGTTCTTCTTCTCAGGCCCGGGTGGCGGAACTGGCAGACGCGCATGGTTGAGGGCCATGTAGCCGCAAGGCTGTGGAGGTTCGAGCCCTCTCCCGGGCAGTGAATCATCGAGTCATCGAATGGCGGAGGCGGAACGAAATGGGTTTTGATGATAACAAATCTCTGGCGGCGGGCACCAAGGTCCGGGTTGCCGAACCGACCGATCCGCCCGAGTGGTCCACCTGGGACGACGACAAGGGCCGCACGTCGGCTTCGGTCAAAAAGCGCCTGCAATTGATGTTCTTCCGTGGCGATAAAAAGATCGTCGGCGAGATCGTCTACCTGGCCAGCGAATCCGAACGCGAAGGCCTCCGCCGCAAGGGCCAGATCAAGGTCCGCATCAAGGACCCGAGCGGCTGCATGCTGACCATCACCGCCGATCCGGGCAATCTGGTCCGCGCGCGGTAGGACTCACCACGGAGGCACGGAGATCACGGAGAAGACCAGACGGAGTGAGGGAGAGACGGAGAGACGGAGAGATGGAGAGATGGAGAGAATGAGAGAGAGGCCCACGAGCATTTCTCTCCACCTCTCCCTCTCTCATTCTCTCCATCTTCCTGCGATCGGAAGGGTGGCCCAGGTCCTCTGGACCTGGGGTCACGATTGATCTGTTCTTGTGCGTGCTCTTCTGTGCTGTCATTCAATTTACCAACACGCTAACATCGATGACATGGACGCTGCGCCGCAACTACCGGTTCACAGTCTGCTGGAAGCCTGCCTGTACGTGGTGGTCAAACCCTGCGCTGCCTGCGGAAGCGGGCCGATGCAGCCCGCTCCCGATCGCCTTCGCAGCGGCGCCGGTCCCGATGGGCTGGCGGTGCCGATCATCTGTAGTCGCTGCGACACACGGGCCGAGATCGCGTTCGCCATGCGCTGCGTGAATCGGGACGAGATGTTCCCGGTCATGTTCCGCGGGCTGCCGGTGCCACCAACAACCATCAATCCCACCGGCGAGCGCTCGCTGGTCCTGGACGTCGCCGACTGGCTCACGCTGCATAGCATGCTGGTTGAAACGGCCCGCGCCGCCTCCACCGAGGGCGTGACGCTTGAGGACCGGCGCACGATCCGCCAATTGCAGATCGAGGCCGGCGAGTGCCTGGACGAAGCGCTGAAGTTCTACGAAGCCGACAACGAGCTGCCCGTCGCGGAAGCATTTTTCTCGGATACCTCTCGTAACCGGTTTTTGGAGCGTCCGGCCCTGTTCGCCCGCCAGCGCCTGCTGGACCTGCGCGGCAAGCTGCCCATTGCCCGATATGGAGATTGAGAAGCAAACCAACTGATAAGGGAGAAAAAGGTGCGGTCACTTTCTGATCCGCCAGCCCCCGATCATGGCAGCGTCAGACCGTTCTGGATGGTGTTTTTATGGAGTCGGTCTCTGCTGATAACCGTGCTTCCGGTCGGATAATACCATCTGGGCTCGATGGCCTTTCCCGTGAACCGATCCTGCGAGTTATCCACCAGCATTCCTTCTCCATGACCATCGAAGAATGCCGCATTGATCCTGTTTTTTCCACCGTGCCGGTACGACACTCGCTTCGATGTCTCCATGGAGTACTCACGATGCAACCTGTAATCGGACGGATCATAAGTCGAGGGGGGTGAGCCCGACATGATCCCCTTGTTCCCATTGGTGTACCCTGAATACGTAATCGGCGTTGACGAGGTGTTGGTGATGAAACGCGTCCCGTCCGCAACAAACACTTTCATGGAATCGCGGCCAAGCCGGGTGTGACGCGGAACATAACCAGTCGGCGATACTACCGGCTCGTTGCTTGGATCATTCAAGGTCACAATCTCATACATGCTTGAGGCGGGATAGTTAGGGAACAATTTCGCGGAATCAGGGCCGCCGCGCATGATTGAGACCGACGTCAGATAGCTGGGGGCTTTGATAAATGCGGGATCACTTCCAGTGGTACCGATGCCGGATCTGGAAGCCAATTCAGCGTTGGACGGGCAATGGAACGGCGTGTCGGTGGCGAGGCTAAAGAGGGCGCCCTTGATCACTGGATTGTCGAGCGCGGTGGCGGGCCTGGGGATGGTTGATGGGCTTTGCATGACGGCCCGCAGAGGCGTTGACCAGTCGTAATAATCCACCGCCAAACGCGGAAAACCAGAGAACGGATTCCAGTTATTGGTGTTGTTGTTCGCCCAGGCCCACCCGGTGGTTTGCGGCGAACCCGGAAGCCATTCCTTGTTGGTCGCTTCGTAAATCCTCTCGGCTCGTATGATCTGGTTCAAGTTGGCCAGGCACGCCACTGACTTCGCCTGCTCCCTCGCCTTCGACAGAGACGGCAGCAGGATGCTGATCAGCAGGGCAATGATCGCGACGACGACCAATACCTCAATGAGCGTAAATGCCCCTGCCGACCGCTTGCGATACTCAGGAACCATAGTAGACCTCCGCGCCGCACTTCGGGCATTTCGTTGGCGGTTTCAGGCCCAAATTCTCGTTCAGGACAACGGGCTCTTTGCATTTGGGGCAAAAATGAGCCACGAAAACGCTTTCGCGCCCGCACTTAGGGCATTTGCCGGGAATCGCGGTTCCAATTGCTGGTCTCAGGCTGGTCGCATACCCGCACCCCGCCGTCGCGCACTTCATCGTAACATCCTGCGGCTTTTCCCCCTGCGTCCATGCGCCATAGACGAAATACCCGCCGACGATGACGGCCAAGGCGATAACCGCGTAGGTGACCCAGGGTTTGACCCCTCCCTCGTCGTACATGAAAACATCTTTGAGCATGCCAACTTGATCGGAAAAACAATGCCGGCGATTGCCGTAACTGCCGATCAGCCTCCGGCCCTCGAACATCGAGAGACGGCTGACCCGCTCCAGGCGAAACCGCTCAGCGGCCGGATTTGTATCCTAAATGCAGACGGGGAAATGAGCAAGCGCCTAAATGGCAAAAATAAGGGGTCAGGGGCCAGGGGCCGGGGGTGGGGATGAGGGGGCGAGGAGAACGCGGAATGTGTATGGTGGCATGGCCACGGCTGTTCGCGTGGCCATGCCGGGCTCTTGGGCGTCCCGCTCGCCGCGGCGAGCCACCCACCACCCACCCACAAGATTTGGACGTGTCAAACCACTAGCCCGGCGTGAACGGTTTGAGGGCGGATTCGAGGTCGTCGGGCTGCACGGGTTCGCCGGCGTTCAGTCGCCGGAGGATCTCGTCGATGACGCTCTTGGCCTCCTTGCTCGTGCGGGTCTTGATGAAGCCGTCGTAGAAATGCTCGCCGGCCATGGCCGCGTTGATCTCGGCTTCCTTGTTGTGCTCGTCCAGCTCGGTGAAGTAGACGACGCGATACTTGCGGCTGAAGCTCGGCTCGCGATAGACCTCGAACATGATCTTCTCGGATTCGAACGCCATACCCGCCTCATCTCCACGGTGTCGATCCAGAATCTAACCGCCAGGACGCCAAGGCGCCAAGGCGCCAGAAAAATGCAACCGCAGAGAGCGCAGAGAAGAGCAACAGTCTTATCTCCTCTCATCTCTGCGTCTCTGCAGTTGCATTGTCTTCTGCCATGGCGTCTTCGAACCGTTTCAAGCTGCCCTCAAGGATTTGGCGAAGCACACCGATCCCTTCCAGCATCGCCTCCACGAACCGGATGTCGCGGTCGAGCTGGCGCCGGGCGCGGTCGGCGCTCTCCAGCTCCGCCAGTCCCAGCCGTCGATCGGCGCTGAACCGTTGTAGCTCCGCGTGCTGCGCCAGCGCGCTCACCATCTGGTATATCCGGTCCTGCTCGCGAATCTTCAATCGCAGCACGTCCACTTCCGCGATTCGCCGATTGAAGACCGCCGGTTGCTCTACAAGCGTGTTCAACTCTTTAAGCAGCGGGAGCATCTTCTCGCACGTCTCGCGCATTCGATCGGTTTCCTCGATCCGCTGCTGGATTTGTCGAAGCCCCGCGGATAACCGCGAGGGTTCATGCCACTTCAGCTCCTCGCGATACCGAAAACGCTCATCCGGAATCTTCTCGCGGCAATATTGCTCCGCCACCTGCGCCAGCGACATCACGCGCGTGTTCGCCTTGCGCACTCCGCCTTCCGTTGCGTCGATCACGCGGCCAGGCACGGTTGTAAAATCACCTTCGAACTGCTGTAGATAGGTGAAGAGCTGCTCGTCCGTGTAAATCTCCTGCCCGTGGATGTCCTTGACCTTCATTAGAATTTTGCGCGTGCGGACGATCCGCTCCCACTCCCGCATCTCCATCGTGTTGAACCGGTTCAGCTCCGGCCGCCACAGATCGTGCATGGCCACGCCGGGCATGTAGTAGACGTGGTCGGTGTAGCCGAGGTCCTGCCCGACCAGCACGATCGGGTCGCAGCCCATGTATACCGCCAGGTAGAACGCCAGGTGCGCGACGGTCGCCCCCGACTTCAGCCCCGCCCGGCCCGCCAGCGCATCGCCGAGGCACAACCGCGCCCACGCGCTGTCCAGCAGTGAGATGCGCCCGTGATAATTGTCGATGACGTGCCACGTCGCCTTCGGCTCGGCCACAAGCTGCGTCTCGCTGAAATCGCGGATGCCCTCGAAGAACCGCTTCGACATCTCGTGATAGTCGAGTGACGTGACGAAGTCCGGCGCGATGCCGCGGTCGAGCAGCGTCTTGAACGTCGTCTGCACCGCGCAGATCACCGCCCGGCCCTTCAGCTCGGCGAGCTTGTCGATGTTGCGCCGCAGCGACGGCCCCGCCGACACGATGATACCCGGATGCCCTTTGAACCGGTCGCGCAGCACGTCGATCGGCGGCGTCGAAACGTACGTCGGCAGGTTGAACGCGATGTTCTTGCAGGTGATCCGCGAGTTGGCGACCAGCGTCACCAGGCTCATGCGGCAGAAGGTCATGTGGTCGGCCATGAGCTTGCGCATCGCCGCCTGGAACTCGCCGGCGACGCGGTCCGACGGCGGATGCGCGACGAACTGCGCCCCCATCATCATCAGCGTGTTGTGCGGCTCCAGCCGCGTTTGCAATTCGCCCTTGTCCGCCCGCGTGAGGATGATGCAGCGCTCATTGACAAAAAGATCGGCCAGATCGACGGTTTCCATCGCCGTCTTGAGCAGCCGGAGGTTCGGCTCCGTAACGATGATGAACGCATCGCCCTTGAGTCGGGTGTGCAGCGCGCGGAGGTGATGCCCCAGTCCGAAACCGCCGACGATATAACAGAAATCCTCGCCGACTTCGATCTTCTCGGCGAATCGCCGCGCCTCATCTTCGGGATCGACGCGGCTGTGCAGATAAAACGGCGTCTGCGAATCGACCGCTTTAACAGAAACCGTCGGCGCCCCGCGCCGGCTGGCCTCGACGATCACCGACTCGTCATCCGCGCCTTCGTCGATCCGCTGCGCCAGCCGCGCATCAGACCGGAACAGCGCCGCCATGTTCCGGCAATAAATCTCGTCGCGAGCCAGCGGGTTGTGCACCGTGTCCATCCTTGTCAAAGTGCACCGAAATGAAAGGACCGCGTCAACAAGTGGCAGGACCGCGTCAACTTGTTGACGCATTGCGGCAATGAATTGCCGTGGTCCTGACTACGATTAACGCGGTCTCCACAACAAGCTCAATCCACAAATTGCGTCTCGATCGCCAGCGCTTTCTTCAACCGCGCCAAGTACGTCCGCCGCGGGATTTCGATCGCCCCGAACCGCTCCAGATGCGGCGTGAGGAACTGGATATCCAATAATTTGAAACGCCGACTCCGCATCCGCTCGACCAGCGCCACCAGCGCCACCTTAGACGCATCCCGCCGCCGATGAAACATCGATTCGCCAAAAAACGCCCCGCCGATCGCCACGCCATACAGCCCGCCCGCCAGTTCGCTGCCCTCCCACGCCTCCACCGAATGCGCGAACCCCAGCCGATGCAGCCGCGTGTAAGCGGTGATGATCTCCTGCGAAATCCAGGTCCCCTCGCGCCGCTGGCCGCACGCCCGCATCACCTGCTCAAACCGCGTGTTGATGCGAATCTCAAACCGCCCGCCGCGGCACGTCTGCCGCAACGTATGCGATACCTTGAACTCGTCCAGCTCAATGATCGCCCGCGGGTCGGGACTGAACCACTGGATCGTCCCCTCCACGTCCATCGGGAAGATGCCCTGCATGTACGCAGAAACGAGAACATCCGGCGTGAGCGGCAACGTTTTCATTGATCGGAGCCCTATGGTCTCGAAGAGGTTAATTCCCGCCTGGTCATTCAAAGTATGTAAATCGCCAGATTTGTCACTCCGGTTTCTTTGTGCCAAGAAGCTCAACCTCGGCGTCAACAGCCACGATCAATCCATCTCCTTGAAGTGGCTTCAGTCCATATGTTTTCGCGTCACCTTTGGGACCGTGGACGATCTCAGCCTGAATGAGTATGGCAGGAGTTACAGAGCCGGATTTGTCTCTGACACGCGCATATTGGGGCACCGGCACACCTGCGGCGTCGGACGTGACGCTTCCGAACGCAGCAAATGCCGCCGCGCCGCGCTCCACGTCATCTGGCGTGGCGAGTCGACCACTCACAAAACCCGCTGTTGGCAGATCCGGCCAGTTGATGTGCTGCCGTGTCCGCTTGGCATCGGAACGGTCACTTGGTGCCCGCGACTTCCTCGAATCGCACGCTGCAAGTGCTATGGAGGCGACGACTATCATGGGAACAAGATACTTCATCAGCTTATCCGCTCGTGGCCCTAAGTTTCTCTTCGATCAGTTTACCCACAATCTTCGGATCGGCCTTTCCGCCGGAGATTTTCATGACCTGGCCAGTGAGGAAGCCGCGGGCCTGCTGCTGTTTCCTGGGGTTGGCGATGGCGTCCTGGACGGCCTTGGCGTTCGCGGCAAACGCCTCCTCGACCCACGCCTGCATCTGTCCCTCATCGCGGACCTGGAGCATGCCTTCGCGCTCCGCTATCGTACTCGGCGAATCCGCCGTTTCGAGCATTCGCTCGGCGATTGCGGCCGCCGCCGTCGCGTTCACCACGCCGTCCGCCGTCATCTTCGACAGCTCACCCATACGATTCGCATCGACACCGAGCTGCGCGATCGTGCCGCCGCGTTCGTTCGCTTTCGCCGACCAGAAGCTGATGAACTGTTTGCCCAGCGTCGGGCCGTGCCCGACCGCCGCCGCCGCTTCGAACAGGTCCGCCGTCGCACGGTCGGACAGGATCGTCGCCGCGTCCACCTTGGTCAGGCCGAACTCGCGCTGCATCCGCTCCTCGCGCTCCAGCGGCAACTCGCCCACCGCCGATCGCAGCTCCTCCAGCCACGCATCATCCACCACCACCGGCACCAGGTCGGGATCGGGGAAGTAGCGGTAATCGTGCGCCTCCTCCTTGCCGCGTTGCCACTCGGTTGCGCTGCGGACATCGTCCCAGCCGCGGTTCTCCTTCGGCCGCTTGTCGATCACGTAATCGCGGTCGGCCATCCAGTCGTTCACCTGCCGCTCGATCTCATACGCGATGGCCCCGCGCACGCTGCGGAAGCTGTTGAGGTTCTTCACCTCGCTGATCGGCGTGCGGTACTCGCGGCCGTCGTGCTCGATCGCGACGTTCACGTTCGGCTCGAACCGCATCTGCCCCTTCTGCATGCTGGCCTCGCTCACGCCCAGGTACGTCACCAGCCGCTGAAGCTCGACGCAGAACGTGTACGCCTCGTCGGCCGATGACAAATCCGGTTCGGTGACGATCTCCAGCAGCGGCGTACCCGCCCGGTTGAGATCGACCAGCGTCACCGCCGGGTGCTCGTGCAGGTTTTTGCCCGCATCTTCCTCAAGATGCGTGCGGATGATGCCCACGCGACGGGTTCTTGCGTCAACAAGTTGACGCGGTCCTTGCTCGTGAACAGGTTGACCCGGTCCTTGCTCTCCCATCGGCACGTCGAACGCCCCGTCAAACCCCAGCGGCAGATCGTACTGGCTGATCTGGTAATTCTTCGGCAGGTCCGGGTAGTAGTAGCTCTTGCGGTCCCACTTGGTGAACCGCGCGATCTCGCACTTCAGCGCGATGGCCGTGCGGACGGCATACTCGAACGCCGTCCGGTTCATCACCGGCAGCGACCCCGGCATCCCCAGGCACACCGGGCAAACGCAACTGTTCGGCTCCGCCCCGAACACCAGCGGGCACGCGCAGAACATCTTCGTCCGCGTCGCCAGTTGGACGTGAATCTCCAGCCCGATGATCGGTCGAACGTGAATCTTGCTGCGGTCCATGGATGCTGTTTTACCCGCTCAATACAGCCGGATCAAAGAGCCGCTGCTTTCGCTTGAAAATAGCAGTATAATGCTGGGTACACAGTGAACCGAAGCCACGCTCGGAGATTTCAATGGATGAAAAACGACTATTAGAGCGCATCAACGTCAACCCGAAAATCTTCGGCGGCAAGCCGATCATTCGTGGCCGGCGCTTGGCCGTTGAGCACGTCTTGGGAATGTTGGCCGCTGGGGACACGTTCGAGACATTACTCGAAGGCTACCCGTGGCTCGAAACCGAAGATATTCGCGCGTGCATCTTGTTTGCAGGCGATGGAGAAAACCATGCTTGATCTGGAGAACACCCATCCGCTCGAAGAGTTCCGCCAGAACACCAGTGCGCATCTGGATCGCTTGAAAGAAACCGGCGAACCCGAGATTCTCACGGTGAACGGTCAGCCGGAGGTGGTGGTGCAGAGTGCCAACGCATACCAGAAGCTCCTGGATGAAGTGGAGGATCTCCGATCCATCCGCATCATCCGTCAGAGCCTCGCCGAGGCCAAGCGCGGTGAAGGTCGTCCTGCCCGTCAGGTGCTCCAGGAGATCGCGGACAAGCATGGGATCGAGCTCCCCAAGTGAAATACCGTGTTGAACTCACGCCCACTGCCGAAGCGGAACTTTGGGACGATTTCACCTACATCTCTGACCGGGCCCCGATGAACGCCCAGCGCTGGCTGCTTGGCATTTATGAGGCCATCGACTCGCTGGAGACCTTTCCGGCCCGATGTGCGATCGCGCCGGAAGCTCAGTACGTCGATGACCCGCTTCGGCATCTGCTCTTCAAATCACACCGAATCATTTTTCACATCGACGAGCAGCAAAAGGTGGTCCGTATTCTCCACATCCGCCACGGCAGCCGACGTGCCATCGGAGAACCTTCCGAGGAGATGGACGAGTAAGGGCAATCCTCCAACCCGATGATCGGCCGAATTTGAATCTTGTCCTATATCATGACGCTGGTTTACGGGCTGGAGCAATGCGGATCAAAGAATTCAACCTCTCGACGCTGTACGTGTACAATCTACTGATGCCTTATCGCTTCATTCGTTGGAAATGGTCAGCAATCGTAGTCGTCTTCCTGACGACTTTCTTATCTTTGTTCTGGTTGCGAGGCCCGCGGCGATCCAGTTCGATTCTCGATCGTGCTCCCGAGTTGCAGAAGACAGCCGTGATCGCTTCAGGCGGGGGAATGGGCTGCGGCATAGGCGTTATCAGAGTAGTCACACCAGACGGTGAGCGTCGCCTATACGGTGGGTTGGACCCAATTCACGTTTTTGGGAGGTCAGTTAAGCTATCCGATCTCCACCTGTTGATCGAATCCCGTGTGGAATCGGTTCGCATAGGTCAAGGCCCTTTGATCGGAGATTTCGCAGTGCTCCTTGACATCTCACTGGGTCTGATCGCTGGCGCATGCGAAGCGGAATCCTTCGCGCCGGTGCTCCGCTTGATGAATGACCCAGATCGAGCGATCCGCCAATCTGCTCTCATGACACTGATTGCCTTGGCGGATAAGTATCCAGAGTTCAGCGAGACGTTGGCCACTCTCGATGTTCAGCCTCGTGAGTGGATGGATGCCGCTCAGCGCGCAGCCCAGGTCACGAGAAACAGCAGGACGGGGGACTTAAGGTCCATGCTGCAAACCCGCCCGGCGACCAGTCCCAACCCCTCATAGTGATTTCGCCACCATCGGCCTATAATTCGCACATTTGCACAATGCCTGATCAATTGTGACGGGAGTCTGAGACAACTGTTATGAGCGATACACCCCGAACCCATTTCATCCAGGACAAAGTCAACGAGGACAACCGCCTCGGCAAGTTCGGCGGGAAGGTCATCACCCGCTTCCCGCCCGAGCCGAACGGCTACCTGCACATCGGCCATGCCAAGAGCATCTGCCTCAACTTCGGCCTCGGGATCGAGAACGGCGGCCGATGCAACATGCGGTTCGACGACACCAACCCCACCAAGGAGGAGACCGAGTACGTCGAATCCATCATGCAGGACGTCCGCTGGGTCGGCTTCGACTGGGGGCCGCACCTGTACTACGCCTCTGATTACTTCCAGCAGCTCTACGACTGGGCCGTCCTGCTGATCCGGGCCGGCAAGGCCTACGTCTGCGACCTGACCGCCGACCAGACCCGCGAATACCGCGGCACACTCACTCGCCCCGGCAAGGACAGCCCCTACCGCAACCGCGGCGTCGGGGAGAACCTCGACCTCTTCGAGCGCATGAAAAAGGGCGAGTTCCCCGACGGCTTGCGCACGCTCCGCGCGAAAATCGACATGGCCTCGCCCAACTTCAATATGCGCGATCCGGTGATCTACCGCATCCTGCATGCCCACCATCATCGCACCGGCGATGCGTGGTGCATCTACGCGATGTACGACTGGGCCCACGGCCAGAGCGATTGGATCGAAGGCGTCACGCACTCCATCTGCACGCTGGAGTTCGAGAACCATCGCCCGCTCTACGACTGGTACATTCAG
>CAYLLT010000039.1:0-44395 GCA_964384465.1 uncultured Planctomycetales bacterium
CTGTGGCACTTTCCCGCAGCTTGCGCCGGGTCGCCGTTAGCGACCACCGTGCCCTGCCCAGTTCGGACTTTCCTCCCGGTATGGCACGGGCTTCCAACCCGTGAAAATACGGGCTGGAAGCCCGTGCCACATCGAGCGATCGCCTCGCTCACTCCGCCATATGACTATTATAACAGAAAGACGGGGAATGGTGCGGATCAGAAGACGAGCACGCGCACGCCGTGAATCAATAGATAAACAATCCCGGCCAGAAATGCCGAGCACGGTAGCGTCAGCACCCAGGCCATGACGATGCGTTGTCCCCAGATCCAGCGCACGGAGCGGACGTTTTTCGCTGTTCCAACGCCGAGGATCGCCCCGGTGATGGCATGCGTGGTCGAAACCGGGATGCCGCCCAGCGCCGTCCCGATCAACGTGGTCGCTCCCGCGGCCTCGGCGCAAAAGCCATCGACCGGTCGTAATCTGGTGATGCGGTTGCCCATCGTGTGTACGATCCGCCACCCGCCGAAAAACGTCCCCAACGCGATGGCCGCATGGCAGGAGAGGATGATCCACCAGGCGATCTCATGCTGCCGGCCGAGAAACTCATATTTGCCAGTCGTCCAGTCCGATCTGCCCACGCAGACCAGCAGGGCGACGATAATGCCCATCGTTTTCTGGGCGTCATTGGCGCCATGCCCGAGGCTGTACAAGCCCGCCGAAACCAACTGCAACCGGCGGAAGAGATTATCGACTTTGCGCGGTTTGGCGTTCCGACAGAGCCAGCTCACCAGTTGTAGGTTTGTCCACCCCAGGACGAAACCAATCGCCGGCGACAGAACGATGAACAGGAGCACGGGAAGCCACCCGTGCAAGATGAGGACATGAATGCCGCTCTTGGCGATGGCCGCGCCGGCGTACCCGCTGATCAGCGCATGCGATGAGCTGGTGGGCAGGGCCAGCCACCAGGTGATGATGTTCCAGATGATCGCCCCGCTCAGGCCCGCCAGGATCACGTATTCATCCACGGCGGCCAGATTGATGAGTCCCTTGCCGACGGTTTTTGCGACCGGCGTGCCGAACACGAACGCCGCCACAAAATTGAAGAATGCTGCCCACACCACCGCCTGTAGCGGCGTCAACACGCGCGTACACACGATCGTCGCGATCGAGTTGGCGGCGTCATGAAAGCCGTTGAGGAAGTCGAAGACCAGGGCGACGAAGATAATGATGATGATGAAAATGAGCATGGCCGGGCGGATCTGGGTAGTGGATCAACTGTTCTTGAGCACGATGCCTTCGATCGTATTGGCGATGTCTTCACACCGATCGATCGCCCGTTCGGTCATGTCATAAATCTCTTTCCATTTCATCACCAGGATGGGGTCTTTCCCCTCGTTGAACAGCTCGGCCACCGCCGCATGATGGTTGTCGTCGCCGATGTTTTCCAGCCGGTGGATTTCGATCAGTTGGTCCTGGAGACCGTTGGGCTTCTTCAGATTGCGGAGCCGCGCTACCGCCTGGCCCAGCAGCTTGCCCGTTCTGACCAGGACCTCGGCCTGCTTGCCCAACCACGGTGTCAGTTCGTTTATTCTGTAAAGCGCGAGCCGTTTGGAGGCGGCATCGATCTCGTCCACCACGTCATCCATCTGCTTCATCAGCCTTTGAATGTCCTCGCGATCGAAGGGCGTGATGAATGTCTGGTCGAGCTTCTCCAGCGTGCGGTGGGCGATCTCGTCGCCGTCGTGTTCGAGCTGGCGGATGCGGCCGATGTACTCGTCGCGGTGGGTGTAATCGCGAGCCAGTTCGGCATAGGTCTCGGCAGCTTTCAGCACGACTGCCGCCCCCTTCTCGAAGAGATCGAAGAAGCCGGTATCCCGCGAGATGATGCCGAACATGTTTCTTTCCTCCACTCGGCTGAAGGGTCCGGACCACGCCGCCGGGATTCTAATCGGAAGCCGATTTCCGTGCCAACCGCAACCGCCCCTTGACGGGCGGTGACGCGCCCGCTTAGCATCGCGCGCGACTCGTCATTGACGTATCGCCGCCCGCTCGTGGAGACCACCGAAGTTGTACGCCAAACACCTGATTGCATTCGCGGTATTGCTGCTCTCGCTGCCGCTGGCCGGCTGTGCTGGTGATGAGCAGTTCAGGGAGGGCCAGCGGCTGATGGCCCAGGGCGACTCCGATCGGGCGGTGCTCGCCTTCCGTCAGGCCGCCGAGGCCAGCCCCAACAATGCGCGGTATCAGATCAATCTCGACGATGCCGAGTCAACGGCGGCCGATCAGCATGTCGCCCAAGCCGAAAAGTTTCTCGCCGACGGACAACCCTCAGAGGCCCGTACCGAGCTACAGACCGCACTGGGTTTCATGCCCGCTCATCCGAAAGCGGTCGTGATGATGGGGCGTATCGATGCGAATGTACTGGCTGCCGCCGATTCATCCGAAGAACCTCCGCAACCGGTGGAAAAGCCCGCACCCGCTCGACCGGCGACTCGCCCGGCTGCCATCGCCAAAGTCGATGAACCCACCCCCGCACCGGCCGTGCAAAGTCCGCCCAAGCCGCAGGAGCCCGCAACTCGCCCGTCTGCCATTGCCAAAGTCGATGAACCCACTCCCGCACCGGCCGTGCAAAGTCCGTCCAAGCCGCAGGAGCCCTCATCTCGTCCGGCCGTCATCGCCAAAGTCGATGAGCCTGTCCCCGCACCGACCGTGCAAAGTTCGCCCAAACCGCAGAAGCCCGCATCTCGCCCGGCCATCATCGCCAAAGTCGATGAACCCACTCCCACACCGGCTGTGCGAAGTTCGCCCAAGCCGCAGAAGCCCGCATCTCGACCGGCCCAGGCAGCGCTGACCAAGCTCCCGACGCCCGCCCCGGCGCCGCCCGCCGCGGACGGATCCGTACAAGCTGCTTCAGCGAGCCCGGCGGCGCCTGCGCCTGCGCCTCCGCTTCCGCCGGACCACACTTTCACCGGCATGGTCAGCCGCGACAGCAAGCGCTTTCCGCCGGAGCGGGAGGCGATCGACGGGATCGTCGTGAAGCTGAAGAACACGAGCAAAAATCCACTTCGCGCCGATCTGGAGGTTCGCGTCGGCAAGCTGAAGAAGAAATACGACGATCTGCGGATCGGTGCGCGGATCCGCGGCCGCGGCCAGTCCCGCCAGCAGTACGACCTGGTGATCCTCTCGATTAACGACGCCACCGAAACGGTCGGATTCGCACTCGACCCGCTGCCGCCGCGCGGCACCTCAGTCCCTCCCCGCGGCGCCGACTGAACCTCACGGCACGACCAGCCTGGCCAGCGCGAGTTGCCGCCCGATGTGATGAGCGATGGTGTAGTCGAGCAGGCGAAACGCGCCGCGAAGCGTTTCCGGCGTGAAGCCGCCCTCGCGCAGCGCGCTCAGCGTACCGGCATCAAATTTTCGCCGCCGCACCGCCGATGATTGGCAATCGCGGCAGATGAGCCCGCCTTCATGAGGTGCGTAATAACCCGCCCGGCCCGCCGGCGCCGGCCGGTCACAGACCATGCAGCGGGTCAGGTCCGGCCACAACCCGGCTGATACCAGCAGCGCGCTCTGATACCGCACGATCCGCGACAGCGGTTCCTCATCCGCGGCGAGTGCCATTAACGTGTCACCCAGCGCGTCAAACAATGCCGGGTCCGCGTCGGCCTCTTCAGTCATCACGGCGGTGATCTCGGCCGCATACTGCCCCGCATACCAGCGGTCCAGCGTGCGCCGAAGCCCCAGGTGCGGGTCCGTCTGCCGCCATTCGGTGAGCAGACCCAATGCCGAATCGCTCTGCGGCTTGACTAGGAACACCACCTCGCCGCGCTCCAGCAAGTCGATCCCCGTCGCGAACTTCTTCTTCGTCCCGCGCTTGATGCCCTTGGCGATCAGGCGCCGCGGCCCGTGCCCGCGCGTCAAGAACACGAGCACCTGCGACGTCTCGGAATAATCCAGACGCCGCAGCACGATGGCCTGGTCCTTGATGCTCGCCAAGAGAGACCTCCGTTCCGACCAGTCATCCTAAGAAGGACCGCGGTCCGGGTACATCTTGAGTTGAATCCCGCGTTGCGGATATACTGAGAGTTAGCTTTCCTGCCGTTCATCGCGGCGACTTCAGGGGTCATGGCATGATCCGACGGTTTTGCATCCTTCTGGCTTGTTGCACTTCCGGCGTGCCGACACTGGCCGCTCCAGCGACCGCGCCCGCTGCCAAGCAAACGGGCTGGATCTGGTCGATTCCGGCCGCGCTCCAAGACGCGCCCGTCGAGACGCGTTACTTCCGTTATGAGTTCAATCTCACCAAGCTGCCGGCCAAGGCCGAGCTGCTCATCGGCTGCGACAACAGTTTTCAGCTTTATGTCAACGGCGTCGAGGCCGCCGCCGGCGCGGACTGGCAGGCGCCGGTTCGCCAGGACATCGCCGCGGCCCTGGTGACCGGCGCCAATGCCATCGCGATCCAGGCGAGCAACGGCGGGGGGCCGGCGTGGCTCTACGTCGAGGGGACGATTCAGGATGACGATCGGACGGTAGAGATAAAAACGGGTAACAGGTGGCAATGGTCGGCCGAGCCGACCGACGGCTGGATGCGGGCGGGTTTCAAACCGTCCAAGTACATCGGCAAGTGGCAGGAAGCGTCCGTGCTGGGCGATGGCCGGCCTGCGGGGCACATTCAGGCACTCCTTGAGAAGGCGGTCACCCTGCCAGCGATACCCAAGCCCATCGACTGGACCGCCTGGCGCGAACGGCAGCGGCGCGGGCTCACCGCGACCAGCCGGCCCGCCGATCCGCCGGGCGAGGCGAGCCGCCATCCGGTCGATCGGTTTATGATCGCGTGGTGGGCCGAAAACAAGATCGACCCGCCGCATCTCTGCGATGACGCTACTTTTCTGCGGCGGGCATACCTCGACCTCATCGGCTTGCCGCCGAGCGAAACCGAGTTGAATAGCTTTTTAGAAGATAAAGCTTCCGGCAAGCGTCAGCGGCTGATCGATCAACTGCGGGCCGACGATCTCGCCTATGCCGAGGGCTGGATGGCGTGGTGGTGCGATCTGCTCCGCAACGACGAGCAGACCAATATCGACAACCTCCGCAAGCCGATCACCAAGTGGCTGTTCGACGCCCTTCAGCACAACAAGCCGTACGATCAGATGATCGCCGAGTTGCTCAACCCCGGCCCCGGCGGGCCGGACGGCTATCTCAAGGGCATCAACTGGCGCGGCATCGTGAACGCCAGCCAGCGACCGCCGGTGCAGGCGGCGCAGAACGTCGGCCAGGTTTTTCTTGCGACGAGCATCAAGTGTGCATCGTGTCACGATCATTTCACCAAGCCGCTGCTGCTCGAAGATTCGTACGGGCTAGCCAGCTTCTTCTCGGAGAAGAACCTGGAGATTTACCGCTGCGATAAACCTACCGGCCGCATCGCCGCGCCGGAGTTCCTGCTGCACGATGCGAAGCTCGCGAAGATCCCGCCCGACGCCGACCTGCCCACGCGGCTGAAGGCGATCTCGGAGATGGTGACGTCGGTTCACGATCCGCGCTTCGCGCCGGCGATGGTGAACCGGCTTTGGAAGAAGTTGATGGGCCGCGGACTCTTCGAGCCGGTGGACGACTACACCGCCAAATGTGCGAACAAGCCGCTGCTCGACCGGCTCGCGTACGACTTCATGGCCCACAACTACGACCTCAAATACATGATCCGTCTGCTGATGACCTCGCGTGCGTACCAGTTGCAGGCGATCACCGAATCGACCGACGACATGCGCAAGTCGGACAAGACCTCGCCGGTGTTCGTCGGCCCGCCGCTGCGGCGACTGCACAGCGAGCAGGTGCTCGACGGCATCAGCAGCATCACCGGCTCCTGGCCGAAGCCCGCCAAGACGATGAATGTGGCCGTGCCCAACGACAACATCCGCGCGTGGCGGTACCAGGTCCCCGGTCCGCTGGCGATCGCGCTCGGCCGGCCGAACCGCGAGCAGGTCTGCACCGCCCGCGTCGAGGACGCCTCGATGCTCCAGATGTTGGAGATGACCAACGGCAAGGTGCTGGCCGAGCGTCTGACGGAAGGCGCCAAGACGCTGCTGGCCTCGCCGCTGGGCAAGCAGCCGGGCGAGTCAGCACTGGAGATACTGTACCTGCGTTCGCTCGCCCGGCCGCCGCGAACGGAGGAGCGCGAGTTGCTCGCGCCCATGCTCGGCTCGCCGACTGACACCGCCGAGCAGCGTGCCCCCGGTTGGGAAGATGTGTGCTGGATGATCGTGATGAGCCCGGATTTCCAATACATCAATTGAAACCGCCGATGGACGCCGATGCACGCAGATATAGGAGATACGCTAATAGGAACGTAGAATGAATCGTTAGAAGCGCACGCCGATGAACCGCGGCGGACTTCGGCTGGCTTCCACGCACCGATGAACCGCGGCGGATTTCGGCCGGCTTCAGCCGGCCCGTGTTAGCCACCGCCTTCAGGCGGTGGTGGCGGCTTTCTGGGATCATCCCTCAGCCGGGCTTCAGCCGGCTTGCTGCCTGTGTGAAAGCCGGCTGAAGGCCGGCTCGATCAAGATGTCTCGCTCGAACCCACCCGCTAAAGCGGGTGGCAAGAACAGGTCGGCTGAAGCCGACCGCAAGGGAGTCTTTCTACTACAAGGGAATCTTTCTGCGGTATTACTGAGTGCGAGAATCCTTTCGCGCACCAACTTAAGCGGGAATCCTTTCCCGCGAGAACGAATAAGAGAGTAATGACCCATGTCTGATCACCAGATGAAATGGATAACTCGACGCGATGTATTGAAAGGCGGTGCCGCCGTCAGCGCGGCAGCCGCACTCGGCGGCTGGCCAACCCGCGCCCTCGCCAAACTCAAGCAGCCCGATCTCGATCCGAACCCCAAGGCCGACGTGATGATCCTGCTGTGGATGGCCGGCGGGCAGGCGCAGTCCGAAACGTGGGACCCCAAGAAGTACACGCCGTACGAACCCGGCATGGAAGCCAAGGCCGTCTATACCACGTTCAAGTCGATCCCGACGTCGGTGGACGGCATCCAGATCGCCGAGACGCTGCCCGAATGCGCGAAGATCATGCACCACGGCACGCTCATCCGCACCTTCCGGCCCGGCGACCTCGGCGCGATCCTCCACTCGCGGCACCAATACCACTTCCACACCGGCTACGTCCCGCCGCAGACGGTCAACGCGCCGGCGATGGGCGGCTACATCGCCCGCACGCTCGGCCCGCGGCACCCGGACGTGCCCGCGTACATCGACATCGGCCAGCGGTTCGACGTCGGCGGCGAGGACTTCGAGGTTAAGGCGTTCCACACCGCCGGCTTCCTCGGCGAGGATCACGGGCCGTTCTTCGTCTACGACCCGGCCGAGGCGATGAAGGCCGTGCTCCCGCCGCCCGGCATGTCCAAGCAGCGTTTCGCCGCCCGCTGGGCCGCGTATCAGAAGCTGCTCAAGGCCCGCGCCGACCGCTTCGACTCCGACTCGCGCCGCGAGACGTTCTGCAGATCGCTCGACGGCGCCCACCGGCTCATGGATTCGCCCGCCGCCAAAGCGTTCGACATCTCGCAGGAGCCGAAGGAAAGCTACGCCCGCTACAACACCGGCCGCTTCGGCCTCGGCTGCCTGCTCGCCCGCCGCCTCGTCGAAGCCGGCGCCCGCTACATCGAGGTCACCACCGAGTACATCCCGTTCAAGGGCTGGGACACGCATGAGAACGGCCACACCCGCACCATCGACATGTGCAAGGACATCGACGCGCCGATGGCCCAGCTCATCACCGACCTGCACGACCGCGGGCTGCTCTCGCGCACGCTCGTCGTCGTGGCCAGCGAGTTCGGCCGCGACATGCTCGTCGAGGGCAAGCCCGAGCAGAAGGTGCCCGACCAGGTCGAGGTGCCCGACAAGGTCACCGAGCCCAAGCACTACGGCATGCACCGCCACTTCACCGGCGCCTCCAGCGTCCTCATGTTCGGCGGCGGCGTGAAGCGGGGCTACCTGCACGGCCGCACCGCCGACGAGCGCCCCTTTAACACCGTCGAGAAGCCGATCATCATGGACGACCTCCACGCGACGATCTACCATTCGCTGGGCATACCCCCGAATCTCTTCTACACCACCGAAGACCGGCCGTTTTTCGTAACCCCCGACGGCAAAGGTAAAGTCGTAGAGGAGATATTTGCATAGAGACCATTATCGGTACCGATGCGCGTCTATCTGGGACAATGCAGTGATGTTCACGGAGATAGAGATCAAGGCCGCCGGGGTTCGAGCGTTGGTCGATGCGCTGGGTGAGGTTCAAGCCGAGAAGTTCATCGCCTTCATTCAGTGCGAACCTTTCGATTACACCGAGTGGCAGCGCACACTCTGGCCGGACAAGAGTCTCGAGCAGATCGGCAACGCGGCCATACAGTCTCGCCAACGTGAAATATGACTGAGGAGATCGACGCATGACGCGGACCAGGTGCATGATGATCGGAGTGCTCTTTACGACGGCCCTGACGGGCTGCACGCGGATTCAGATGAACGTGACGACGTACCTGTCTCACGACCTGCCGTTCCCAGAACCAAGTCCAGAAACGCGGGTCGCGGTCATCGCGAAGACCGAGGAGGCCGAGCCGCTTCTGGAGCGCGAGGTGCAGCAGAAAATTGAGGTTTTGCTCAGGGCTCGCGGCTACACGGTGACGAGCGTTCCGGAATCAAGCCATCTGATCTTCGCGTACTTCGCGATCGATTCCGGCACAACGGCCACCGGGGTGATGCCCATCTTCACGCCGGGTGGGGTGGCGACGAGCGACACCTATACCAGCACCGGCCAATGGGCCACCACTACGACCCAACTGCCGGGGCACACGAACTACGTCCCCTACAGGTACACCTTTTTCACCCGGTTCTTGGGGATGCACCTGTATCAGACCCGGCGATGGGCGGTTTCGACGCAGGAAGATCGAGGGGACGCCGTTGTCTGGAAGTCTACTACGGTCAGTTCGGGGAGCAAATCCGATCTCCGAGAGGTGATCGATTTTCTGCTTGTTGGGACGTTCGATTACTTCGGCCGTGATACCGGCAAGCAAAAGACTGAAACCATGTTCGAGGCGAGTCGGTCGGTCTCCCAGTTGAAGAAGGCTGTGGCGACGGCCCCGGCCAGCCCGGCGGAGCTATCAGACGTGCCCATTGCGCATTCCGGCCAAGTGGACAAGCCGCGCCGAAAGTTGCGTGATGCCGGTCCTCCGCCTGACTGGAGCCCCGCGTCTGCCGGAGGTGTTGATTCAGGCGTCATCGAAAGCAAAGTGGACGGCGAGTTCGAGGGTTTTGAAGGCGAGACAGTCCTTAAGCTGATGGATGGCTCAATCTGGGAGCAGGAGGAATATTACTACCATTATCACTACGCCTACATGCCGGATGTGGTCGTCTACCGCTCCGCTGGCAGTTGGAAGATGCAGGTCAAGGGTGTGCCCAAGGCGGTGCGCGTTCAGCGATTGAAGTAGCTGTGGAATGCGGGAGGAAATAGAGACATCACTGATTTCGATGCTTTCTCGGTCTGCCGGCGTCACTGAGCGTAGACCAGGGGGCCAAGCGGCGGGTGGCACGCACATGTTTGTTTTTGTGCGTGCTCTTCGTAGCATTGGATCGTTGCAAGTCATAAAGCGTCTCCGCGCGGAACGCATCGACAAAAACCGACCTCTCGGTGCCACCCGCCTGGGAACGATGAGAGTCAGCGAGCGAGGGGCATTACTTCCGGGGCTGACGCAATAGGATCGGGCTGCAAATCTTCTCTATCGCATCGACCGCGGCAGCTACCTGTTTCGGGATTGTGTCTGTTTCAGGATCGCCTTCTGTCACAACGGCTTCTGCCTTCTTTACCATCTCAGCATGCTTCGCATTCGCCAGCATTCGTGCATTTATGATGATTCGCCGCCGAATGCCGAGCAATTCTTCAAGGGGCCTACAAGCCTCATCGTCAAATCGGACTTTGATCCGGTATCGCAAAACCCTGTATCGGTTAAACAATTTGCTGGCGTGTTGACACCTCTTGAAGATGGCATAGCCCACATCTGTGCTCTCAGGAAACGTTTCGTCGTTCGACTGCTCTCGGCTAACATATTCGCCTTCGGTCATTAATGGGCTGCGAATAGCTTCGATCGCATCCGCAATTTCATAGGTCAGACACAACCACGTCGTCGCAAGTCTCATGCGACCAATGCCAATATGCTGTCGTCGCCAGGCAGTGATTCCCCACACGGCGACGCCCGCTGCGATCACCGTCGCTATAGCCGCGATGATTTGGAAGAGGTTTCGATAATCTTGAAGTGTCCAAGTCATGTTTAGATGCTCCGTAGTTAGTACCAATCCGATTTCCACACGATTCATCAATAGTCATGTGCGTATGCTCATGCAACAGCACGGATGCCCCACCCAGGGTGGCCCGTCCGCAGGGCGGGGGACACGAAGATCGAACATTAAAAGCCTGGGCAGGCATAAATGGGGGGGCGGAAAGGGGATGAGTCATGTAGGGCAGGTCAACGACCTGCCTTCAACTATCGGGCGGGTGAACGGTCGCGGCAGGTCGTCGACCTCTTTACCTGGCTGCCTTCACTCCGCACACTCGGCGTCCACCTGCCCCCCGTCACCCGATAGACACCGCTGCATCAAACCGAAGTCGTCCATGTCCGAGTCGCCGTCGCCGTCCAGATCGGTCATCCTACAACCGCTGCCCGTGAGCACGTCCGCCCGCGTCGCGCAGTAGCGGAAACATTCGAGATCGTCGCGGTCCGCATCGCCGTCGAAATCAAAGTCGCCCGCCGGTCGGGCCTGCACGCGGATCGCGGTGTCGAAGCAGTATTGGCCGTGGATCGAAACGTCGATGTCGATGGCCGGGAACTCTGTCCCTCCCATAACCAGCCCGCTGTCGAAATGCTCCGGCTCGCCACCGTTCGTGCTCAGGTCCAGCGTCAACTGGTGCTGGGCCGCGAATTCGCCGCCCACCTTGTAGTGGCCCGAGCCGGTCAGGTGCCGTTCCAGATCGATCACCTTCCAGTCCACGTCCGTCACCGCGTAATGCGCGAACAGCCCGTCATATCCTTTGAAATGCAGTCGAAACGTGCCGACCACGGGTTTCTCAAAGAAGACCGGGCACAAACACGGCGGAAAACAGCCTTGTACAAACAGGCTCTTCTTGCCCAGCCGATACAGCGTGGAAGCCGGCCGCGCGTGCAGATCGAGAACGGTATCCTGGCACTGCGTCTCCTGGTGAAGCGAGACGCGGATATCGATGGCGGGCAGGCCCGTGGTCGGGAAAACGGCGCCGCTGTCGAAATGCTCGGGCGGACCGCCATTCGTACTCAGCTCGAGAATCATTTGATGCTGGAGGACAAAATCGCCGCCGATGCGATAGGTGCCGGAGCCGGTGATGTACCGGTCGGTCGTGGAGCCGGTGACGTGCCAGTTGACCAGCGTGACGTCATAGTAGGTATCCCACTGGTCGGACCGGTTGAAGGTCAACAGGAAGGTCCCGCGCAGCGGCTGCGAGACGATCGCGCAGTCACACGGGCCGAAGCAACCCGTGTTGTACGAACTCTGATTCCCGAGGCTGTAGAAGGTGTTCGAATCGGGTACCTGCGCCGCGACAGCCCCAGCACACAGGAAGCTGAGACCGATCTGAACAGCGGTGATCCGCATGGCGCAACTCCTTTCAAGAGCGTCAATGCACGATGCGACACGACAGATGGGCGGATTCGAGTCCGCCGTATTCTACTGCAATTTCATGCTGTCCCTCAAATCATCGCCAGCCTCGCGGGCCGAACTCCGTGTTTTGGGACTGTGGCGGGGGTTTTCATGCGTTATCATGTGACCACGTATGGCTTCGATCTGGGTTTGAAATGGTTTCACTCAGCATCCGACATCAAGCGAGTCTCCGGTCATCCGCAGTCGCCTTATCTCTTCTGACGATACTCGGCTGCGACCCCAACCCCACGTGCGAGCCGCCGATCACCGGCGAGCGGACGAATGTGGAGGTCGCTTCCTTTCCGGAGTTGTGGACGCGGCCGGGTGCGGACGGGCTGAGCGTGTTGCTGACTGATGCGCCTTATGCGCTCGCGGACGCCTCGCTCGAACCGGTCCGGCGCGTCACACTCCAGCAGGCGGGGATCGAAGTTTCCTACCAGCACGTGGGCGATAGCGGCTTTCCGGGCGAACAGACGCTGTCGAGCAATCAGCTCGTTCGCATGGGTTGCGTGCTCGCCGCAAACGGTTCAGGCCCGCGCGTCGCCGTGATCACCGTTTGGGATTCCGACGACGGCAGCTTCGGCTTCATCGAGCCGTGCAGCGACCAGACCGGAACGATCATCATCCATCGCGCCCGCAGCCGCGACGCGGCCATCGGGCCGATTACCGTGGAACAGATCGACGCGCTCACGCTCCTGCATGAGTTCGGCCACTCGCTCGGCGTCCCCGCCCGCGCGTATCACACCTCGTCGATCGACGGTGAGCATTGCACCAACGGCAACTGCGTTATGTTCAAGGGCAGCCGCGTCAACACCTGCGCGGTCCTCGCCAATCTCTCCACCGGCCTGCCGCTGCGTTTTTGCGACGACTGCGCCGAAGAACTTCAGGAGCAGCAAGCCCGGCGAGCGCGTTCGACCGTACCGTAACCGCACCGTGGCGGCCTGTTTTCCTCATTCTCCGCGGCTCACGGCTGCCAATCGATGTCGCCGGCGGCGCAGGGATCGATAGCCGCGCTGGTCGCTGTAGACGTGATGATGGAGGTTATTTTGGGATCGACGCCGAACTTCTTCGCATAAAACTGCATGACCTTCAGAATGCCCACCGATTCCAGAGGCGGCCTGATCAGATCGGCGTGACCGTCGGCGTAGACGCCGTTGCTGCCCAGGTTCAGGTGCATCTTGATGGCGGCGCGGGGGGCGTGGTCAACATCCAGATACTTCTTGTAGGTGGGGAAGGTCTTGCCCCCGGGAACGTCGAACCAGTCGAATCCGGTCCGGTTGATGTTCGGATCCACCAGCGCCCGGATGGCGGCGATGTCCTTCCGGATCTGGTTGAGCGATATACCCTGGTCCACAACGTTCCAGCTCTCCTCCACGGCATCCATGGCGTAGACGACATCCGAAGCGCGTTTCCACTTATCGATCCGCGTGACGCCCTCCACCTCGTACCAGGTGCCCGAGACCGGGTTTGGCGTACAGGTGTTCAAGTTCATCGGGCCGCGCGGGTCGGTGGAATTGACGACAAAGTCCAGGAACCGCGCACCATATTCGGCGCCGCGTTCCGGGCAGGAAAAAACCTCGTGCTTTTCGACCGGGACCAGGTTGAAGTTCTCGGCATAGTTTCGCTTGTCGCCGAACATGCGGACGATCATGCGGAGCCAGTTGATGGCCTTGTAAGGGATGGTGCCGCCGTGCCGGGACAGGCCGCGGGGGACGCGGCCCTTGGACTCGATCGAGAAGATGTTCATAGCGGTGCCGATCTGCCGCTCGTGCGTCATGCAGACGGTCGAGCGGGCCTGGGCGCGAGCGCGGGCCAGGCTGGGCAGCAGGATGGCGATCAGCAGCGCGATAATCGCGACCACCACCAGCACCTCGATCAACGTGAAGCCACGGTCCCGATGATGGAGGGACGGCCGGATGTGGCTGTCGCGGCGTTCATATCGGTAGGGTCGAATGCCCCGCACGCGGGAAGCTCCTTATGGTCAGGCTCTAAACGAGGTGACCAGCCATATCATAATATCCGGCCCGCGATCAGCAAATGGGGCATGCCACGGTGACATCGGCTACTGCCTCATCGCTCGATGGCGATTTCCCCGCGGCTCGTCACCTCCCGGCCCGGCGGCAGGTCGCCGAACGCGAGCATCACGTCCGTGCAGGGGTTGTCGCGGTTGCAATGCAGGAAGATCGCCCGCGGCGCGCGGAGGGTGACGCGCAGCCCCGCCTGCTCGTGTACGCTGATTATCGTGGGCGTATCGAGCCGGTGCGGATTGAATCCCCAGAATTCGCTGTAGAAACGGTTGTCGTAGTGTTGCCCGGCGAGTAGGTAGGCCTCGAAGCCGGCGGCCTTTCCCGCCTGCTCGCCCATTTCGACCAGGCTCATTTGCCGGCCGCCGGAGCGGACATACACATGATCGGGCGACCACCATGCGGCGTTCACAAACGTGACGCACACCGGCGCGCCGGCCGATTGAATTGTCCTCGTGCCGTGATTGCGGAGCGTGATCGCGAACTGAATGCGGTTGGCCCGCGCGCGCAACTCGGCCCGCCACGCCACCGGCTCGTCGCGCGGCACCCGGATGCCGGCACACTCGACCGTCTCGGCACCAATGGTAAAATTGCCGGGTCCGAACGCGCCTGCTGGGTCTATCTGCTGAATCATCGCCGCGCGTTGGCGTTCCCAGCGGCCCCGCGGATAGACGGAACAGAAGCCCTGGTTACTGGCAATCGCCTCGGGAAGCCACAACCTCAGATCGCCGACCGCCGAGCCCGTGTGTACGATGATCCGGGCGGTATTCTCCAGCGGCTCGAACGAAATGTTCGTCAGCGGCTCACTACAGCCGGCCGCAAGAGTCCCGGCGGCGACGGCGGCGAAGTGGAGCAAGCACGGGCGGTGAGACATGACGGATCATCATACCCGCTTCGGGCAGAACCAGGTGCCGGAACGGTCCGTACGCCTACACGCTTCGGTTTTTAGCGCAGAATCTCGAAACTTTCGCCGCGCTCGGGTGTCAAAGAACGCAGTGGGCATCACCGTAAACTCCACGGACGCCGGCTGCGCCGCACGTGCGCGCGGTTTGCGTGCCGTACTATTCTTCCTACCTGATGGAGTCCTGAACATGAAAACGTGTCGAAATGCATGCTGGGTCCTGTTTGTTTCAATGTCCAGTGCCTTCGCGGCTGAGCCGACTCAGGTCGAGGGCAAGGTGGAGTCCGTCACCGTGTACCGTGGCCAGGCCCTGGTCACCCGCCTCGCCGATCTTGTAGGGCCGGCCGGGCTGCGGGAAGTCGTCATCACCAATCTGCCCGACCATGTGCAGCCGAGCAGCATCTACGCCGAATCGGCGGACGGCGTTGAGGTCCGTTCCGTTCGCTACCGCGTCCGGCCGGCGTCGCAGGACGTCCGCGAGGACGTGCGGCAACTGGACGAGAAAATCCAGGATGTCCAGCAGAAGCTCCAGGCCAACGCCGCCGGCCAGCAGGTGGTCAAGGACCAGCGGGCTTACCTGGCGAAACTGGAGAACTTCGTCGCCCCCACCGCCACGGAGGAATTGCATCGCGGCGTGCTCAATGCGGAAACGCTCAAGAGCCTGAGTCTTTTCCTCGCCGAGCAGCGGCAGGCCTCCTCCGATCAGGAGTTGACCCTCGGCCGGGAGCAGCAGAAGTTGCAGGCGGACCTCGACCTCTATCAGCGTCAGCGGCAGCAGCTCACCGCGAACTCGGCCCGGAACGTGCGCGAGGCCGTCGTTTTCGTGAATCTCCAGAAAGCCGAAGGCTCCCGTGTTCGGCTTCGGTATCTGGTGGACAACGCCACCTGGTCTCCATCGTACAACCTCCGCGCCACCGGCGACCGCGAGAAGGTGACGGTGGAATACCACGCTTCCGTGCAGCAGATGAGCGGCGAGGACTGGACCGACGTGAACATGACGCTCTCGACGGCCACGCCGTCACTCGTGGCCACGCCGCCGACGCTGACCGCGCTCACCATCTCGCTACAGGCCGGGGGTGGTCCGGAACAGGCGGCGGGAGCTGGGGCACCGGGCAGCTACAAGACGCAGAAGCGCAGGCTGGAGGAGCAAAAACAGCAGATCGAGTCAACGCGGAACCAGGCGCAGCAGCCTGCGCAGCCAGCTCCGCCCGGCTCGGGACCTGGGCGCGACACTGTGGCGGGTGCCATCCCGAACCCGCTCGCACCGGGCGACGATCTCGATGTCCGGCTCAACTGGCTCGCTGGTGAGATGCAGGTGCTCGATTTCCTGACCGAAGAGCGCGTGATGCGGCTCGCCGAAGGCAAAGCCAAATCAAAGACCGAAGGCATCAGCGTCGCCTATCAAATGGCCGGCCGCACATCTCTGCCCAGCCGCTCCGACCAGCAGCTTATTCAGATCGCGTCGGTGTCCATGCCCGGTGATTTTCACAAGCTGGCCACGCCGGTGCTGACGCAATACGTCTACAACGAAGCGTCGGTCACGAACGCGTGGAAGATGGTGCTGTTGGCGGGGCCGTATTCGGCTTACGTGGACGGCGAGTTCGTCGGGCAGGGAGAAATCCCCACCGTGGCGACCGGCGAGAGTTTTACCGCCGGCTTCGGCATCGATTCGTCGCTCCGCGCGACACGCGAGCTCGTCGAGAAAACCGAATCGATTCAGGGCGGAAACCGCGTCGTCGAACTCACGTACAGTCTGGCCATCGAAAACTTCGGCGCTTCGCCCGCCGACGTGCGTCTACTGGACCGCATGGCCACGGCCCGCGAATCCGAGGTGAAACTGACGCGGGTGAGCACCACGCAGGAGCCCACCAGCCAGCCGTCCACGTCACAAAAGGACCGGAAAGGCGGCATTCTCCGCTGGGACGTGAAGGTGCCGGAATCGGCGATCGGCGCGTCCGCCCTGCACATCGAATACAAGCTGCGGCTGGAGTACGATAAGCAGATGCGGATTACCACCGTACCGCTGGCGGCGGCGAAGTAGTTTGAGAGGAGTGGACCTGATGCGCGGGGTGACACAAAGAATCCTGTCGCGCATGGTGCTTTTGCTTTTGCTCGGCGTTCTTCCGGCGGTGGCGGCTGCGGCTGAGACAGCATCGCGAGCCGTCCCTCGGCCGAACTTCATCATCATCTTCACGGACGATCAGGGCTATGGGGACCTCGGCTGTTATGGATCGCCGGATATCGTCACGCCCAACATCGACCGCCTGGCGAGCGAGGGCCTGCGGTTCACGAGCTTCTATGCCGCTCCCTTTTGCGGTCCTTCGCGGGCGTCGCTGATGACCGGCTGCTATGCGCCGCGCGTGAGTCTGGCGTTCAATCATGTTCCCCAGGCCAAAACCGGCATACATCCCGATGAAATCACACTGGGCGAGCTGCTTCAGTCTCAGGGTTACGCGACGATGATCATCGGCAAGTGGCACCTGGGCGATGCTCCGCAGTTTCTCCCGACCCGGAACGGCTTCGACGAATATTATGGTCTGCCTTATTCCAACGACATGTGGCCGTACCATCCGCGCATGCCGATCACCGACCATGAGGACGCCCGCATGACTGCGGTACGTAAACGTGCCACGTACACCGGCTTCTCCGGGCAGGGCACTTTTTTTGAGCCGGGGCAGGGGTTTCACCCTCCGCTCCCGCTCATATCCGGCGAGCGCGTCGTCGAGACCAATCCCGATCTGTCGAAGCTGACCACCGCCTACACCGACAAGGCGCTGGAGTTTATCGGCAAGAACAAGGACCGTCCGTTCTTTCTGTACTTCGCCCATTCCATGCCGCACGTTCCGCTGGCGGTTTCGGACCGGTTCAAGGGTAAATCGAAACGGGGGTTGTACGGTGATGTCATCGAGGAGATCGACTGGAGCGTCGGTCAGATCATGAGCAAGCTCAAGGAGCTAAAGCTCGACGAACAGACGCTGGTTCTGTACACCTCGGACAACGGCCCCTGGCTCGAGTATGGGATCGACGGCGGTTCGGCAGGCCCGCTGCGCGGGGGAAAGAGCAGCGTCTATGAGGGGGGCATGCGCGTGCCGGGCATCGTCCGCTGGCCGGGGCGTATACCGGCCGATCGCCGCCAACATCGATCTTCTGCCCACGTTCGCGCGGCTGGCGGGAGCGAGCGTTCCCACGGATCGCGTGATCGATGGGATGGACCTTTGGCCGCTGATGTCGGGAGAAGCCGGTGCCCGCAGCCCGCACAAGTTGTTCTACTATTTCGGCGGCAGCAGCCCCGGGGACCTGCCGCGTCTGGGCGCCATCCGCGACGAGCGATGGAAGCTGCACCTGAAAAGGGAGGCGGGCGAACTCGTGGGGACCGAGTTGTATGACCTGGAGGGGGATGTCAGTGAACGGAAAAACCGGATCAAAGATCATCCCGACATCGCGGCGCGGCTTCAGGAGGCGGCGCGCCAGTTCGATGAATCGCTGCGGTCGAACATTCGGCCGCTGGGCAGGCTGTAATGGGTTCCGCTCGCCGGGAGTATGATTGCATGGGTAAAGTCGCCATGAGGAACCTGTCCGCGGCTGCGTATTTCATTTTGCTGGGCCTTCTGCCGTCTGTGGCTGCGGCGGCCGAAACAACAACTCAAGCTGCTCCTCGGCCGAACATCATATTCATTCTTGCCGATGATCTCGGCTATGCCGACCTGGGGTGTTACGGGCAAAAGAAGATCAAGTCGCCCCACATCGATCGTCTGGCGGCGGAGGGCATCCGCTTCACGCAGGTATACTGCGGCACGAGCGTCTGCGCGCCGTCGCGATGCAGCCTGATGACCGGCCTGCACATGGGCCACGCGCAGATCCGCGCGAACCGCCTCATCAAACCGGAAGGCCAGGAGCCGATCGCGGCTGGCACCTTCACCGTGGCCCGCATGCTGAAGCAGGCGGGTTATCGCACCGGGTGCTTCGGCAAATGGGGGCTAGGCGGGCCAGGCTCGACGGGCGCACCCAACAAGCAGGGCTTCGATGCCTTCTTCGGTTATCTCTGCCAGAACCAGGCGCACGAATACTATCCCGACCATCTGTGGCGGAATGCTGAGCGTGTGCCGCTGGACGGCAAGACGTACTCGCACGACCTGATCGTCGGCGAAGCGCTGGCGTGGATGCGGCAGAACGCCGATGCGCCGTTCTTTCTGTACCTGCCGTTCACGATCCCGCACCAGAAGTTTCAGGTTCCCGATCTCGGGCCGTACGAGCGCGAGGATTGGCCGGACCAGCTCAAAACCTACGCGGCCATGGTGACGCGGATGGATGGGGACATCGGCCGGTTGATGGCGATGTTGAAAGAGTTGGGGATCGACGAAAAGACGATCGTCTTCTTCGCCAGCGACAACGGGGCCGAGCGCTATCCGGAGATTTTGGAGTTTTTCGGCGGCACCGGGGGTTTGCGTGGACTCAAGCGGAGCATGTACGAGGGTGGGCTGCGCGTTCCGATGATCGTGCGCTGGCCGGGCCGGTCGCCGGCGGGCAAGGTCAGTGATGAGCCGTGGGCGTTCTGGGACTTTCTGCCGACGTGCGCGGAGCTGGGGGGCGCGAAGGTGCCCGCCGAGGTGAAGCTCGACGGCATCAGCGTACTGCCGGCGCTGCGGGGCGGGGCGTTGCCGCGGCGCGAATACTTCTATTGGGAACTACACGAGGGGCCGATGAACCAGGCGGTTCGCTTTCAGAACTGGAAAGCGGTGCGACCCGCGCCCGGGCAGCCGGTGGAACTCTACGATCTGGCGACCGACGCCGCCGAGCGCCGCGACGTTGCGGCCGATCACGCCGATCTCGTGGCCCGTGCGGAGAAACTGATGAGCACCGCACAGGTGGACTCCCCCCTATGGCCGGTGAACCCTCCGCAGCCCGGCAGGCGTTAGCCAGGATTATTCGTACTGCTCATCACGGAGACACGGATGCATGGAGAAGAAGATGGAGAGACAGAGAGATTGAGAGAATGAGAGATGATGACTCGCTGTCTATCTTCCCGATGCCGTTTTCTCTCCGTCTCTCTATCTCTCTGTCTCTCCATCTTGTTCTGCATTCTCCGTGTCTTCGTGTTTCCGTGGTGAATCAGTTCAGCAGCCGGGCGGGTTGTTGGGGCCTTTCATGCAGGTCAGGAACTGCAAGAAATCGGTCGCATCGACGCTGTTGTCGCTATTGGAGTCGGCGGGCTCACAACCCGGTGCAAGGGGGTTTCCGAAGCCGGACATGCAGGCCTGAAAGTCGCCGAAATCCGCCTGGTCCACGTCGCCGTCTCCGTCCAGGTCGCCGTAGGTGATCACATTCAGATTGACGGTGATGTTCTGCGGCGAGTTCGAGGCGGTCGCATCGGTGATGCTGACGGCGGCGGAGTACTGACCGCTGGATAGGCCGCTGGTGTTGTAGGTGATCGACAGCGTGTCCCTCTCGCCGGTGCTCCTGCCGCTGGGGGGCGTGACGCTGAGCCAACCGGCGTTGGTGCCGGCGGTGTAGTTGAGCGCGGCGGCGCCCATGTTGATGAGCGTGAACGATTCGCCGGGCTGCTGCGCGCCCCTGGTGATGGTGTGGGCCAGCGATGACGCGCTGAGCTGAATGACCGGCGGCTTGGGCAGCGCCGAAGTGACTAGTATGCGATCGATGTAAAAGCTGCCAGTGGCCGAGCGATTGATGCGGAAATCGGCGCCGCTGTTCTGGCGGTTGCCGAAGTAGGCGTCGGTGACGTGAAAGATCTTTCGCTTCCATTTGTTGGTGTTTCCCAGCGTGACGCTGCCGCCGTCCTTGTAAATGGCGGCCGACGTGCTGCCGGTATCGGAATCATATTGCAGTCTTAATGAGGCGGTCCCGGTGTCGTAGTAATCCATGGTGACGCACAGCTCGTGCTGGCTGCCCTGAAACGCGAAACTGTCCGCCACGGCGAAGTAGAAATAGAGATCAGCGCTGCCTCCGCTGGTGACCAGGTTTCTGCGGCAATTGAGCCCGCCCTGGTTGGCCACCACCACGGTGTCGCCGTCGGCAGGTTGCGGGTGGGTCATGCGGTCGGCGACGTCCTCGCCGAGATTGAATGACACTTCGTCGCCACCGCACGTCGGGTCAATCGGCAGGGCGACCGACAGCGTCGAGTTGGCGGGGATCATTTCGTGGCGCAGCATCCGTCCGGCTGAGCCGGCCAGACGCATGTACCAGTCGTGCGGCAGCGTGCCGTAGTCCACCCAGTGGTCGGTGGTGGGGTGGTTCTGCGAAATCTTGAGGATGGCGGTGCCTTCGTCCTCTTCGTCGAACATGGCCACCTTCATCATGCTCACGCCGGCGGACTGGAAGGCGTTGCACTGGTCCCAGAAGAACTGGCCGCCGTTCCGCGGGATGTTTGAAGTTCCGGGCGGCAACTGCATGAGGTTGTCCCAACTGAAGCCGGGCCAGAACACCTGTAGGTAGCCGATGCCCAGGCTGTTGCATTCGGTGAGGTCGGGCACGACAAAGTTGTTGCGGTACGAGTTGATGCTGCTGGTGGATGTCGAATAGCGGCCGACGGTCCACGGCGAGATGACGTTCCAACTGCGATAAACCGCCGCCCACGCCGGGTCGGTCAGCGAGCTGCCGGTCAGCGTCCGCCAGCCTTCGGGCACGCCGCCGATCATATAATTGCCGCCGTAGACCGGATCGTTCTTGAAGAAGTTGATGATTTGTGTGGCTATCGCCGGCGTGCCGGGCCGGTCGCTGAAGCCCAGGCCCCAGATCGCCACCACCGGCTTGCCATTGTGATGCAGGTAGCGGGGGTGATGCGTGATGTCGTAAGTATTCACCAGGTACGCCCAGTCCTGGGTGAGATCATTATAAAGGCTTGAGGTGCTTTCACCGCTGATATCGTACTCCAAAGTGAACACGCGGCCGTGCGTCGTGGCGGCGCTGCCCGCGTTCTCCAGCACCACGTTTCGCTGCTGGAAGTATGGGCCGCCGAACTCGGCGATGAACCGCTGGAGCGTGATGCCGTCGATGCCGTGTTCTTTCATCCATTTGAAATGCCGCTCGGTGGTCTTGAGTGTCCGCGAGCTGAACAACTGCCCGGTGCTGCCGTCCAGGAGCATCACATTCGGCGCGGGGAACAACTCCTCCGGATCGTACTCGCTGACGTCCGGCCACATTTCCACGGTGTAGAGGCCGGGGCCGATGTCGCTCGACGAGCGGCTCCAGTGGTTCCAGCCGACGCTGGGGTCATTTCCATCGCCGGGGCCGCTGAACCAGCCCTGATAGCCGGCCAGGAGCTTGTTGGTCATGGTGGAGGGATCAACCACCTGCGCCTGGGCCGCAGGGAGCGGACAAATCCAATACAGGGCCGCCAGCGCCGAAGCGACGCGGACCACGGTTCCCGCTCGTATGATGCCCATGACCATGCTGATCTGACGATTCCACGACTCTGGATACTCACTGGTATTATACCGGGCGGCGGAGGTGGATTAAACCGCCAGGACGCCAAGCCGCCAAGAAATGCAGAATAAGGAACCCAGGAACTGAGGAATCCAGGAATGTAAGGATACTCGAAGACAATCGATGGTTCCGTTTCCTGCGTTCCTGGTTTCCTCATTGAATTCTTGGCGTCTTGGCGGTTTGCGTAGGCTTTGCGGAGATCTGTCGAGTGCTTGTTGAACGACCCAACCGCCTGGTTTGCACGGGCCTGTTGCTCTTCGTCACTGCGAAAGCGGGGGCGAATGACGGGCCGGCGTTGAGCAGCTTCCATCTGCCCGCCGGATTTACGATCGAGCGCGTCGCCGGGCCGGAGCAATTGCGATACGGCATGTGTGCGGCGTTCGACGAACGCGGCCGGTTGTTTGTCACCGAATCGTCGGGCAGCAACGAACCCGGTCCCAAGCTGGTGGAGAAGCCGGAGTGCCGGATTCGTCTGCTGGAAGATCGCGACGGCGACGGCAGGTTTGAGTCGAGTAAGGTGTTTGCCGACAAACTGAGCCTGCCGATGGGCGTGTTGTTTCATCGGGGCGGCTTGTTTGTGGCCTCGCCGCCGGATTTGCTGCGATTTGACGATACGGATGACGACGGCGTCGCGGATAAGCGTACCGTCCTGCTCACCGGCTGGAACGTGCTCAACACGGCGAGCCTGCACGGGCCGTTCCTCGGACCGGACGGCTGGCTGTATCTCACGCACGGCCGGCACGGTTACAAGATCACGACGAAAGAGGGCGAGACCATCGAGGGACTCGCGAGCCGCATCTATCGCTGCCGGACGGACGGCACCGGTCTTGAACGCATCTGCGGCGGCGGTTTCGACAACCCCGTCGAGTTGGTGTTCTCGCCGGGCGGCGAGATGTTCTGCACGATGACATACATCGTGGACCCGCTGGTGGACCTCAACCCGGCCGGCATGCGCGACGCGCTGATCCACGTCGTCGAAGGCGCGACGTATCCCAAATATCACGAGTGCGTGAAGGAATTCCGACTGACCGGCGAGCTGATGCCGCCGATGCTGCGGCTGCCGCGCGTCGCGCCGTCGGGTTTCTTGCGCTATCGCGGCGCGAATTTCGGCAAGGAATACGAAGGCACTTACTTTACCAATCAATTCAATGCACACGCGGTCAAGTGTCATCGTCTGACGCCCATCGGTGCGACGTATCAGGCGAGCGAGGAGGAGTTTCTCTCGTGCGACAATCCGGACTTTCACCCCAGCGACATTGTCGAGGACGCGGACGGTTCGCTACTCGTGATCGATACCGGCGGATGGTATCTCCAGGCCTGTCCGCTCTCGCGGATCGCCAAGCCGGATGTGAAGGGGGGGATCTATCGCATTCACCGTGTGGATACGCCGCCGGTGCGTGATCCGCGGGGGCTCTCGCTGAAGCTGGAACAGCTCGAACCGGCCGAGCTGGCGACGTCTTTTGGCGATGATCGATTCGCGGTGCGCGATCGGGCGGTGGAACTGATGGTCGGTCGCGGTGAGTCGGCGGTCGAAGCACTTGTTGGCCTGATGTCCTCAAAAGAAGGTACGGTCCGTTTAAATGCGGTTTGGTGTTTGGGGCGAATCGGAATGGGAGAGGGCAGGGTGGCACTGCTTGAAGCAGTCACACAAGCGGGAGCGGCATTACGAAGAAGCGGTCCACAGTTGAGAGCCGTCGCCGCGGTGCGTGCGGCACTCGCTGACGCCGATGATGACGTGCGGCTGGCGGCGACGCACTGCCTCGGGCTGATGCGCGATCAGGGATCGATCGAAGAATTGATTCGGCTTCTGCGGGAAGATTCGCGGGCCCACGTGCAGCGGGAGGCCGCGACGGCGCTGGGGCGGATCGGCCGAAGGAAGGCGGCGGAGCCGCTGCTCGATGCGTTGAATGCCGATCCGGAGCCCGATCGGTTTCTTGAACATGCCCTCGCGTATGCGCTCTTCTCCACCGCGCGAAGAAGCGAGTTAGGCATAACCTTGTATGAGCGCAGGCCGCTGGCCCGCAAGGCGGCGCTGATGGCGTTCGAGCAGGTTTTTCCGGAGTCGCTGAAGCGCGATCAGGTTGCTGCGTTGCTCCGAATCAATCACGCCGGATTGCGCCAGTCGGTGCTGTGGGTGCTGGCGCGGCACCCCGACTGGGCGGGCGATATCAGGGGGGACCTGGCCCGTTGGGCGCAGGATCCCGCGCTGGCTGACGATCAAATGGGGGCGCTGCGCGATGCGCTGGTGGCGTTCAGTTCCAATCGCGAGATCCAGACGCTGGTTGCTGACCTGCTGGCACAGACGAAGACGCTGCCGAAATGTCGCGCCATGCTGCTCGAAGTGATCGGTTTGTTTCCCGGCGCGAAGCTGCCGGATGCGTGGACGGCGCAGATTGCCGCAGCGCTGCGGCATTCGTTGCCGGAGATCCGGTCCGGCGCCGTAGCCACGATCCGTCTGCGCAACCTCGCGCAGTTCGATCGCGAGCTGCTCGCGCTGGCGGCGGACGGCGCGCAAACGATCGACCTGCGGCTGGCGGCGCTGGCGATCGTTCTTCCGCGACAAACCGGCGTTGACGCGGCGACATTCCGGTTGCTGATCGGGCAGCTCGGACCGGACACGCCGGCGCTGCTGCGCATTTCCGCGGCCGATTCGCTGGCGCGGGCGCCGCTCACGGATGCGCAGCGCCGGGAACTGCTGAGTCCGTTGCGGGCTGGAGACCCGCTCATAACCGGTTCGCTGCTGGGCGCGCTGGCCCAGTCGCAAGACGCCGCGTTGGGCAAGCAGTTGGTGAAGACATTGGTTGACGCGCCAGGCGGCGGCGATCCGCTCCCTCGCGAGCGGCTCGACCAATTGCTGACGTCGTATCCGGCCGATGTCCGCGAGGCGGCGCAATCGCTCTATGACCAGGCTGCGGCGGCAGAGCAGGCCCGCGTGGATACGATGCAGCGTCTGATGCCGCTGACAAAGGGCGGCAACGTATTGCGAGGGCGCGAGGTGTTCCTCTCGCAGAGCGCCGCATGCGGTTCCTGCCACCGCATCGGCCCCGAGGGCGGACGTATCGGGCCGGACCTGACCAATATCGGCGCGATCCGAGCCGGGCGCGATCTGCTCGAATCCATCATCTTCCCCTCGGCCAGCCTCGCGCAGGGTTACGAGCCGTACACCATCGAGACTCAGGACGGCTTCATGTTCGAGGGCGTCATCATCCGCCAGACCGCGGACACGGTGACGCTGCGCACGGTCGCGAATGCGGAGGTCCGCATCGAGCGCCGCAGCATCAAGAACATCCACCCCAGCACCACGTCGATCATGCCGCAGGGTTTCGAGCAGGCCCTGACGCCGCAGCAATTGCAGGATTTGCTGGCATATCTCCAGTCGTTGAAGTAATTGAACTTGATCATTTGACGGGTGCATCCGAAGTTTGGCGGCACCAGCGGTGGAGAGTCCAAACCCGTTAGCGGGCGTTAGTCCGCCTGGAGAGCAGTGGCACACGCACGTTTGAAGGTGCGTCGGCGCGCCGTATTTGTGCGATTGCAACACAGTGGGCGGCGCGCCGATCGCGATGTACACCGGGACCATCGACGGCGCGCGCAAACCTCATGCACGCACCAAACAAATTCTGCATGACACCCGGCGCGCAACCGATAATGATGTACGGTGAGCGCCGCGCGCTGCAAGCCGCACTGAAAGATTGCCGCCGACGGCCCATGCGTTTGACAGGGTGTGGCGCAATCCCCATACTGACGGTATGGGGTGATTTGCCGCGCGCCTGACGGCTCATCAGCCGGGAAGTTTTTCACCGCTGAATTGGAACATGTGACGCTCCGGTTGCGTCGAGCCGCGTCCGATCACCGGCGCGGGTAGCAGGGCGCGCTCAACATGCCGGGCGATATGTCAACTGGACTCTGAACACGCTGTTTGACGTCTGAGTTAACGGGACCAAGCATTGTTATGGCTACGACTGACATGGAAACACAAGCTGAGCCGCGGGAATTCAATCCATTGAACCAGGATGCAGCGGAGACGAACGAATGGCTCGCCTCGATGGCGTACATTCTGAAGACGCGTGGGCCGGACCGCGCGGTTCAACTTCTGGAAGAGATTCGCGAGTTCCTGCGGCAGCGCGGTGTTGAGTCGCCGTTTACCGCCAACACGCCTTACGTGAACACGATTCCGGCCGATCAGCAGCCGCCGTATCCCGGCAGCCGCGAGCTGGAGCGCCGGATCAAAAGCCTGGTCCGCTGGAACGCGATGGCGATGGTCGTGCGGGCCAACCGGGAGTCCCCCGGCATCGGCGGGCACATCTCGACGTACGCTTCGGCGGCCACGCTGTACGAGGTGGGCTTCAACCATTTCTTCCGCGGGAAGAACGGCGGCAACGGCTCCGGCGACCAGATTTACTTTCAGGGTCACGCTTCTCCCGGCATCTACGCGCGCGCTTTCCTGGAGGGCCGGCTCAAGGTCGAGCAACTGGAGAACTTCCGGCGCGAGATGAAACCCGGCGGGGGGCTGTCGTCCTATCCGCATCCGTGGCTGATGCCGGACTTCTGGGAGTTCCCCACGGTGTCGATGGGGCTCGGCGCGATCATGGCCATCTACCAGGCGCGCTTCAACGTCTATCTGCGCGACCGCGGGATTGGCGACACGGGCGACTCGCACGTCTGGTGCTTCCTCGGCGACGGTGAAGTGGATGAGCCGGAAACGCTGGGCGCCATCACGTTGGCATCGCGCGAGAAGCTCGACAACCTGACGTTTGTCATCAACTGCAATTTGCAGCGGCTCGATGGGCCGGTGCGCGGCAACGGCAAGATCATCCAGGAGCTGGAGGCGGCGTTCCGCGGAGCCGGCTGGAATGTCATCAAAGTCATCTGGGGTGACGACTGGGATCCGCTGCTGGCCCGCGACAAGAACGGCCTGCTGGTCAAGCGCATGGGCGAAGTCGTTGACGGCGAATATCAGAAGTACGTCGTCTCGCCGGGCTCGTACATCCGCAAGCATTTCTTCGGCGCGTACCCCGAGCTGACGGAGATGGTCGAGAACATGTCGGACGAGCAGCTTCAACGGATGCGACGGGGGGGCCACGACCCGGAGAAGGTGTACGCCGCTTACAAGGCCGCGATGGAACACAAGGGCGCGCCGACGGTCATCCTGGCCAAAACGATCAAAGGCTACGGGCTGGGCGAGGCGGGCGAGGGCCGGAACGTCACGCACCAGCAGAAGAAGATGAACGAAGCGGAGCTGGCGCAGTTCCGCACGCGCTTCGGCATTCCAATCTCCGACAGCGAGGTGGCGAATGCGCCCTTCTACTCGCCGCCGGACAACAGTCCCGAAATGCAATATCTGCGGCAGCGGCGCGAGGAACTGGGCGGTTATGTGCCGAAGCGCGAGGTGCGCTGCGAGCCGCTGAAGGCGCCACCCCTCGAGGAATTTCAGGAATTCCTGGAAGGGACCGGCAACCGCGAAGCATCGACCATGATGGTGTTCGCGCGGATGTTCTCGCGGCTGCTGAAGGACAAAGAGCTCGGCAAGCTGATCGTGCCGATCATTCCCGACGAGGCGCGGACGTTCGGCCTGGAGCCGCTGTTCCGGCAGTGTGGGATCTACTCGCACGTCGGCCAGCTTTATGAACCGGTCGATATGGACACGCTGCTGTATTACCGCGAGTCCAAGGACGGGCAGATCCTCGAAGAGGGCATCACCGAAGCGGGGTCGATGTGTTCGTACATCGCGGCCGGCACGGCCTACGCATCGCACGGCGTGAACACCATCCCGTTCTTCGTCTATTACTCGATGTTCGGCTTCCAGCGGATCGGCGATCTGATCTGGGCGGCGGCCGACATGCGGGCCAAGGGCTTTATGGTCGGCGGCACCGCGGGGCGGACGACGCTGGCGGGCGAGGGCCTCCAGCATCAGGACGGGCACAGTCACCTGCTGGCGACGACCGTTCCGACATGCCAGGCGTACGACCCGGCGTTCGCGTACGAGATCGCGATCATCATTCAGGAAGGCATCCGGCGCATGTATGAGGCGCGCGAGGATATCTTCTATTACCTGACCATCCACAACGAGAGTTACCCTCAGCCGAAGATGCCGGCGGATGTGCGCGAAGGCGTGCTCAAGGGGCTGTACTGTTTCCGCCGGTCGCCGCTGAAGAGTGCGGTAATAAATTCCCGCGGTTCTCAGCAGGTGCATCTGTTCGGCAGCGGGGCGATTATGCGCGAGGCGCTGCGGGCGGCGGAAATCCTGGAGCAGAAGTACAACATTGCGGCGGACGTCTGGAGCGCGACCAGTTACAACCTGCTGCACCGGGACTGCCTCGACGTTGAAAGATGGAACCGGCTGCACCCGCTTGAAACGCCGCGGAAGCCGTATATCTGTACACTGCTGGAGTCCGAAGGCGGGCCGGTGGTGACCGCGTCGGACAATATCAAGGTGGTGGCGGAGCAGGTGGGCAGGTGTCTGCCCAAGGGGTCCATCGCGCTGGGGACGGATGGTTTCGGCCGAAGCGAGGACCGCGCGTCGCTCAGGCAGCACTTCGAGGTCAACGCGGAGCACATCACGGTGGCGGCACTTCACGCACTCGCCCAGCGCGGCGAGGTGGACAAGCAAACCGTGCAGCAGGCGATCCAGGATTTCGGCATCGATCCGAACAAAATCGACCCGCGGTACGCGTGAAGTCAGTTCCTTGTACTTTGGGTCCAATCCTCTCATAATCACAGTTGGCGTGGGTCGAACCGACTGAGCCGCGACCGTAAGGGAGCGGTTGTGCGTGAGTTCCGCTCCCTTACGGTCGCGGCTCGGATCGCCGGTTGAGTTGCCGTCGTTGCAGCGATGGCATGACTTATGTAGCGCCTCACCACTCGAGGATCAAACGTGACGCAGGATTTCAAGTTGCCGGATCTCGGTGAGGGGATCCACGAGGGCGATGTCGTTCAGGTGCTGGTCTCGGAAGGCGACACCATCAAGCCCGATCAGCCGGTGGTGGAGATCGAAACCGACAAGGCGGTGCTGGAAGTCCCGTGCCCGTTCGGGGGCAAGGTGACGAAAGTGCACGTGAAGGTGGGCGATCAGGCGTCAGTGGGTTCGCCGCTGGTTTCGGTTGAGACGAATGCACAGGCCCCGGCCAAAGCAGAAGCATCCGGGCCGCAGGCGCCGCCCGCAGCGCCGAAAAAGGAATCCCGGCAAGCTGCCGCGAAGCCGGCGGAGGCGTCGAAGCCTGCCGAGCCGAAGGGAGCCGAAAAACCGCAGGCCGCTCCGCCGCGTAAACCGCCGGAGAAAGAAAAACCTGCGGCGCGCGAAGCCGGCCCCGAAGCGCGTAAACCTAAAGCGGAAGATGAGCACGCCCGTGTCGCGCGGAGTGCGGGTTCGATCATCGCGCTTCCCTCCGCTGAGGAGCAGGTGCCGGCCGGCCCGGCGACGCGACGGCTCGCGCGCGAGCTGGGCGTGGACCTGCGCTCGGTAGCGGCCATGTTCAAGGGCGAGCGGCTTACCGAAGATCATGTGAAAGCGTATGTGCGCGAAGGCCGCGGCGTCGCGCACGCCACCGGTGGGCCGGCTGCGGAGCCGCCGCTGCCGGACTTCGCACACTGGGGGCCGATCGAGCGCGTCGCCCTGAGCAGCCTCCAGCGCAAATCCGCCGAGCACATGAGCGCGGCCTGGTCGGCGCCGCATGTCACGCAGTTCGACGTGGCGGATATCACCGCGCTGGAATTGTTGCGGCAACGCTATCGGCAGCGCGGCCCCGGCAGCGAGGTCAAGCTGACGGTGACGGCGTTCGTGCTCAAGGCCGCCGCCACAGCGCTCAAGGCGCATCCGAATTTCAATTCGTCGCTCGATACCGCAACGTACGAGCTGGTGCTGAAACAGTACTATCACATCGGCGTGGCCGTCGATACCGAGGCCGGGCTGATCGTGCCGGTGGTCCGCAATGTGGATCAGAAGCACGTGCTAGAAATTGCCAGCGAGCTGGACGAGTTGGCCGATCGGACGCGCCGCCGCAAAGTCAAACCGGAGGAGCTGCGCGGCGGGACGTTCACGGTGACGAACCTCGGCGGCATCGGCGGCACCGCGTTCACGCCGATCATCAACCATCCGCAGGTCGCGATCCTCGGTCTGGCCCGTTCTCGGGAGGAGCCGGTGGTGAAGGACGAGCGTTTGACGACGCGGCTCGTCCTGCCGCTGTGCCTGTCCTACGATCATCGGGTGATCAATGGCGCCGATGGGGCGCGATTCATCCGCAAACTGGCGACGCTGCTGGAGGATCCTGAGCTGTTGCTGCTGGAAGGCTGATTAAAGTCGAAACGTCGAAAGTCGAAAGTCGAAACAAGACGGGAGATTGTTGTGGCGGTGCGTGAGACGGATCTGGTTGTGATCGGGGCGGGACCGGGCGGCTATGCGGCGGCGTTTGCGGCCGCCGATCGCGGCATGAAGGTCGTGCTGGTCGATGCGGGCGAGCAACCCGGCGGCGTGTGTCTGAACCGCGGGTGCATTCCGTCCAAGACGCTGCTGCACGTCGCGCGGATCATTACCGAGGCGCATGAGGCCGCCGAGTGGGGCGTGAAATTCGCCGAACCGCAGATCGATGTGATTGCGCTGCGAAAGTGGAAAGACCGGGTGATCGCCAGGAACGCCGGCGGGATCCGACAACTGGCCAGGGCCCGCAATGTGGAAACCATCCGGGCTTTCGCGCATTTCAAGGATTCTCAGACACTGTCGCTCAGCAGTGAGCCGGCCGGCGGCGCCGATGAAGGCGAACTCAAGTTCAAGCACGCGATCCTGGCGGTCGGCTCGCGCCCGGCGGTCATTCAGTCGCTGAACATCAAAAGCCCGCGCGTGCTGGACTCGACCAGTGCGCTGGAGCTGCCCGACGTGCCGAAAACGCTGCTGGTCATCGGCGGCGGGTACATCGGCCTGGAACTGGGGACGGTTTATGCGGCCCTGGGCAGCAAAGTCAGCGTCGTCGAGATGACCGACTGCCTGCTACCGGGGGCCGATCGCGACCTGGTGAAGGTACTGCACGCGCGGTTGAAAACGACGTTCAAGGAATTCTTTCTTTCGACGAAAGTCGTCGAGCTGGAGGACACCGGCAAGGCGGTGAAGGTCACGTTCGATCGGGCCAGGGCGGACGCAGTCGCGCCGGCCCCGCCGCCCGCGCAGTCCTTCGACCGGGTGCTCATCGCCGTCGGCCGTACGCCGAACAGCGGCGGCCTGGGGCTGGAGAACACGCGGGTGAAAGTAAGCCCACGCGGCTTCGTGGAAGTCGATCAGGCCCGCCGCACCGCCGACGAGCACATCTACGCCATCGGCGACGTGGCCGGCGAGCCGATGCTGGCCCACAAAGCCTCGCACGAAGCGAAGGTCGCCGTTGAGGCCGTCGCGGGTGAAAACGCCGCGTTCGATCCGCGGGCGATTCCCGCGGTGGTATTCACCGATCCGGAGATCGCCTGGGCGGGCCTCACCGAGACGCAGGCCGCGGAGCGCAACGCACAGATCGAGGTCGCGCGTTTCCCGTGGGCGGCGTCCGGTCGGGCGACGGCGGTCGGCCGGAATGACGGCCTGACCAAGATCATCGCATCGCCGGAGGGCAAACGCGTGCTCGGCGTGGGCATCGTCGGCGTGAACGCGGGCGAGCTGATCACGGAAGCCGTGGTGGCGATCGAAATGGGCGCGACCGCCCGCGACGTGGCCATGAGCATTCATCCGCATCCGACGCTTTCCGAGACAATCGGCGAGGCGGCGGAAATGATGGCACACGGTTCGACCACGCACCTCTTTCGGCCGCCGCGGCCAAGCGAAGTGCGCGGTGAGGCGTGAGCACGCAAACGAGATTTCGCACGTGAGCATTAAACGCGGTACTCTACTGCGAGCGTTGTCCTGGTTGTTTTCGCCCCCTCTCCCTCTCTCCCCCTCTCCCAGTCTTTACCGTAACGTCGCTTTCGCCTTCGCGTTGCTCACCGCCACGCCCGCCCTGCCCGCCGCCGCGCAAAGGAACGTCGTCCTGATGCTGGCCGACGATCAGGGGCTGGACGCCGGATGCTACGGCAACAAGGTCATCCAGACGCCCAACCTCGATAAGCTGGCCGCCGGGGGCACACGGTTTGAATTTGCGTTTTGCACGACCTCCAGTTGCAGCCCCAGCCGATCGGTCATCCTGACCGGCCTGATGAACCACGCCAACGGGCAGTACGGCCTCCAGCACGCCACGCACAATTTCCACACGTTCGATTCCATTCGTGGTCTGCCCGTCCTATTGCATCAGGCCGGGTATCGAACGTGCTCGATCGGCAAGTTTCACGTGCAGCCGGAGCCTGTATACCACTTCGACGAATATGCCAACGCCGGGCCGAACAACATCGTGCAGCAGGTGAAGAACGCGGAGAAGTTCATCCGCGAGAGCGGCGATCGGCCGTTCTTCGTTTACCTTTGCACGGGCGAAGCCCACCGGATGAATAAGACGGGTTTCGGAAATGAGCGGGATATCCCCGGCGTGCGGCCGGTCAGGTACGATCCGAAGGCGATCCCCGTTCCGTACTTTCTCCCCGACTCACCGGAGGTCCGCAAGGATATGGCCGAGTATTACCAGGCCGTCTCGCGGGCGGACGCCGGGCTGGGCCTGCTGATGGAGGCGCTGCGCGAGACGGGGCATCTCGATGACACGCTGGTCATGTACTTGAGCGATAACGGCCTGCCGTTTCCCGGCGCGAAGACGACGCTCTACGAGCCGGGGATGCGGCTGCCGCTGGTGGTCCGCTCGCCCGATCAGGAGCAGCGGGGCGTGGTGTGCGACGCGCTGGTGACGTGGGCCGACCTGACACCGACGATTCTGGCCTACACGGGGGCGAAAGGGCCCGCGTATCCGCTGCACGGCCGATCGCTGCTTCCCGTTCTCGAGCAGGAACACACCAGCGGATGGGACGAAATCTACGCGTCGCACACGTTCCATGAGGTCACCATGTATTACCCGATGCGGGTGGTGCGAACGCGGCGTTACAAATTGATTATGAATCTCGCCCACGAGCTGTCCTATCCGTTCGCGTCGGATTTGTACGGCTCGCCGAGCTGGCAGGACGTGCTGAAGCGCAACCAGCGGATGCTCGGCGCCCGCACGCTGGAGGCATTTCTGCATCGGCCGCGCTTTGAACTGTACGATCTGGAAAGCGACCCTCAGGAGGTGGTGAACCTGGCCGATCGTCCGGAGCAGGCGGTGTTAGTCGCCGAGTTGAAGCAGAAGCTGCACGACTGGCAGGCCCGCACGAAAGATCCATGGCTGATCAAGTACAAGCACGAGTGATCCAGAGCCTTCATCTTGGGCTCGCAGGTTATGCGGGTTGATCGACACGTTGCCATACTCGTCGTCGTGAAGCCGGCCGAGGATGGCCGACCACGTGGATGCGGGCCATCCTGTTCCCAAACAAAACCAAAAAGGTTGACACGCGCGATCGGCCTTGCTATCCTAAATTCCACTCAATTCGGGCAAGGTTCTTTAATTCCACAATCGTGCGTCGCGAGCCGCCACCGGCGACTCTTTCGTGCCACGCCCATCACAGGAGCAGAAACATGAACGCGCGGAATCTCTTGAACCGGCTGTTGGTCGGAATGTTCGTGGTTTTGTGCGCCGCGCAGAGGCCCGCTCGAGCGGACTGTTCTCCCCCGGGCATCACCGACGGCCCCCTCGAGGTGACCAAAGGCGCGATCGACTTTGACGTGTGGTACAAGAGCGACGACTGCGCAGGGACCGGCGACACCATCACGGCGGCCGACGCTCAGAACTGCCTCAACGCGATCAGCAACAGCTACGACCTGTACGGCGGGTTCGGTTTCCGCACACCCTATGGGAGCACGCTGCCGGACTTCGCCTACTATATCCACAACATCACCGGTTTCGGCGTGACCCACTCCGGCTGCGTCGAGATCGACTCGGTCAGCTTCCGCTGCGACGCGACCGATGCCCCCATCCGCAAGACGACGCACCACGAGATGTTCCACACGATCCAGAAGAACCACCTGTGCGACGTGTCGTCCTGCGGCAACAGCATCGGAGGCACCTTCGGCACATGGGTCTCCGAAGGAACAGCCCGCTGTATGGACGACCGGCTGTATGCCGATCTGGATGCGGCCACGTTCGGCGGGTCGTTCGGGCAGGAGTGTGGCAACACCATGGCCACGCCCACCACCTCGCTGCTGAGCCGGAGCTATGACGCCTGCCTGTTCTGGAGCTACTGCTGCGAGCGATTCGGCAGCACGCTCACCGAGCCACAGCGCGGCGTCGATTTCATGCTTGCCTTCTGGGAGAAGATCTCAGCCAACGGCTCCACCGATGCGGTGACCGCGCTGCGGGATACGCTGTCGGATTTTAAGGCAGACTCGCTCGATATCCCCTTCCGAGACTATGCCATTGCTGTCTACACGCACGGGCTGAACCTGACGGGGATCGCCAACAGCTCGCTCTACAAGTTCGTGGACGAGCAGCAGAACGGCGATCCGAGCTACGGGACCGTCCCGGTGACGGCCGTGGTGTTCCCGACGAGCGCCGCCGTCAACGTCAGCGCCTATGCCAGCAAGTATTATCAGGCGACCGTCACGCCGGGCACCTCCTGCCAGGCGGTGGGGTTCCACGCCACGTCGGATAACCAGGCGGGCTGGGCGGTGGTGGGCATTAACTCGACGAACCAGGTGAAGGTGCTCTCGAGCGGCTCGGGCACGGAGTATGGCCGCACCATCATCGTCACCAACACGAATAACATCACCAAGTTTGCTGCGATCGTTGTTGGCTATGATGAGGCGATCAACGTCGACTACGACTTCGCCAAGGGTATACCGGGCATCAGCATCATCCGCCCGACGTCTGTCAAACAGGTGTTTCCGGGCCCGGCGGGCACGCCCGGGCGGTTTCTGGCCCGAGTCTACGTCACCGGCCCGGTTGAGCTCGAGCCGGACGGCGTCGGGACGCGCTCGATCCTCGGGCTGGAGGCGGCGGATTTCACCGTCACGGTGGGCGCCGTCGCCGCGACGGTGCTCAGCGCCGCCTATGTTGGAGGGGAATACTGGCTGGTCTGCCAGGCCCCGTTGCAGGCCGCTGACGGCGCCTATAATCTCACCGTCCAGTTGTGCGACAACGTATCCACCACCAGCAACAGTTCCGTCCTGTATGGCGCCATCACGATCAATCACGTGATCACGGTCGACCGCTCGGGGAGCATGGCCGAGCCCGCCGCCAATCCGAAGCTCAACGCCGCCAAAGTGGCCGGCAAGCTCTATGTCGACGCCGTCTCCGACAACGACCGCGTCGGCGTGATCCGCTTCAATGGAAACGGGATCAACTGCGACGATGACGCGGACCTGCTGGAGGCGCTCGATCTGGGTTCAGCCCTCAATCAGCGAACCGACTGCAAGAACGACATCGAGGCGCTGTCCGCCTCCGGGAAAACCTCGATCGGGGACGGGCTTTGGAAGAGCCAGGACCAGCTCGACCTGTTCCCCGCCGGGACGGACCTGCACCAGATCGTGCTGCTCTCGGACGGCATGGAGAACGAGGCCCGCTACTGGGACACGGCGGCCGGCTGCGGGGCGCCCGACACCGCACGGGCGCGGATCGAGCCGGGCGACACGGTGATCAATGCCATCGCTTTCGGACCCGAATCGGACCAGGACCTGATGCAGGATACGTCGACCCGCACCGACGGCGACTTCTCTTACGTCGATGTCACTGCAGGAGCGGCCAGCTCTAGCCTGTCGGCCGAGACGCCTACGCCGGCGGCGCCTCCTGCGCCCTCCTCCATGAACAATCAATTGGCCGACGCCTACATGGACGCCCTCCAGCGGGCGCGCGGGCTTGAGCGGATCTTCTTCACCTCTGGCGCGCTGGCCGCCACCACGCCCCTCGACGTCATCATCCCCGTGACCGAGCCGAACAGCATTACGAACGCGACGTTCTTCTTCAATGTCAGCGATCCTGCCGCGAACCTCACCGTGCAACTCTTCGACCCGGCCAACAACCTGGTGAACGCGGCCACGGCGAAGATCTACACGACGACCGCGCATGCCGTGTATCACATCCTGACGCCGCCGCCATTCCTGGCCAACGGCAACTGGCGGGCCCGGCTCACCGCCGCCAGCAACATCGATTTCATCGCGGGCCTGTTGGGAAAAGAGCGTCTCGGCGTCCAGATGATCCTCAAGGTTGCCCAGGTGCATGCCGGCCCGAATGACGGACAATCTTCTAACGGCAAGTTTGAGCAGGGCGTGCCCGTCACGCTGCTGGCGATTCTCACCGATGCGTCGGGGCCGGTTCGCGGCGCCCTCGTGGAAATTACCATCAACAAGCCGGTGGGCCTGGGCTGCGGCGCGGTGCGGCTCTTCGACGATGGAAACCACGGCGACGGCCGAGTGGATGACGGCGTGTACGGCCTGATCTTCACCCAGACCTGGCTCGCCAGCCGTGGCGGGGTGAACAACGATTTCACCGGTCATGGTGCCGGAACCCGCGGCAGCTACCAGCTTCGCGCCAAGGCTGCCGGCAACAACAACGCCGGCCAGCATTTCGAGCGCTACGGCAACACCTCTTTCAACGTCTATCTCACCACGCACGATCAAGACCAGGATGGCCTACCCGATGCGTGGGAGCGGTACTATGGGACGAACGCACTGACGCCCGATGCGATGAGCGATCCCGACGGTGACGGGCTCACGAACCTGGCTGAGCTGCAGCAGGGAACCGACCCGCTCAACGCGGATACCGACGGGGGCGGAGAGGCCGACGGCTCAGAGGTGATGGGAGGTAGATGCGCGGCGGGCGGAGGGTCGCCCGATCCGAGCCAGGACGACCTACTGCCCGCGCCCGTTGACGTGGAGGCGGTCATGAAAGTGGGCGACGAGGGGCGCGAAGCCATCCAGCACCACAAGATTCTGCTGCGCTTCCCGTGGAACCCATCATACCAGGGCATGCGTATCTATCGAGCCATCGGCGCACCCGTCAACCTGACGCTCTACCAGACGCTCGCACCGGGCCAGGCCGCCGGCGGCAACTACTACGATGCCGGCGTCATGGTCAACGCGCTGTACTACTACCGCTTCCAGGCCGTCGGTGCGGGCGGGGCGTCCACGCGCTTCTCAAAGATCGTCAGCGGCATGGCCCGGCCGAGGCTGCCCGACTTCGATCTTGACGGCGATGTCGATGAGGAGGACTTCAACCTGCTCTGGGGCTGTAGCTCAGGCTCCGACGTTCCAACAACCCTCTCGTGCGACGAAGTGGACCTCGACGGCGACAACGACGTGGATCTGAATGATTTCGGCCTCTGGCAGCGGTGCGTCAGCGGCGAAGGGGTTCCCTTCAACCAGGCCTGCCTGAATTGATCGTGCGCGGAGACCGACGGGGGAAAGCACTTCAATCAGCTCAGGCGTCAGTCAGTCGCGCTTCACTACGGTCGCGGCTAAACAAAGATGCCGGCTTTTACAATGTTGCCTAGCCCGAATTTCTCACCGGGGGGATAGATACTGGTGATTTGCCTCTTGATTTTTCTTTCCTTACCGCTTATGAAATATGGGGCCACAAAATGCGGCCCGAATCAACTCGCACGAAGCGATCTGACGGACAAATGAACGGGGTAGCGGGGAGTGTGTTGTCCTGCGCTGGCGGTCCGGCCGCTGATCGTGCTCGGACGAAGCATCCATGAACTGAGCAGCGTGAGAAGTTCCGAGCCTGCAACTTGGCTGATCCATGCCACATGGACGGGCCGCCAGCGCTCGGTTTTTTCAGAATCTGAGTCCTGTTCCGAATTAAATCAGCCCATCGAACTCTCAACGCCACAAAACGTGTTATAATAGTCCTGGAGCGTTCTTGCTCTTGAAGGCTATCCGACCCGGTAGATCGCTTGGGGATCATTCTGTTCCGGGTTCAGCCGTGGCAATAATCAGGCGAGTCAGGCAACTGATCTCGTGGAGGGGAATCCGACATAAGGCAAAGGAGGTCGGATCATGGTGACACGATGCATGGAGGGTGGTGTTGAGTTCCGCCTGTGCCGGCCGAAGGCGCGGCAGGTTTACCTGGTTGGAGATTTCAACGGCTGGCAGGAGTTGAGTCAGCCCATGACCCGCTCCAAAGAGGGCGACTGGGTCTGTCGCCTCCCTCTTTCAGAGGGTGTATACCAGTTCAAGTATCTGGTCGATGGCGAGTGGGTCAGCGACGGCGCTCCCGTCGGGCTGGGATGGGCGCCTTTCGAATGCAGTTCGCTGACGGTCATGCAGCCAGCGGATTCTCCGGCCTTTCCGGTCGGGTAGCTGGTTAATAACACCCTGTCAACTTTTTCGAGAATGCGCCGGTTTAGCCCCGTCGCGTGCGACGGATCTGCGCCGCACGCCGCACCGATAAACGGTGAGCACGGCCGGTTAACGATAACCGCGATGATTTATCAGACCGTGCCGCGTGAGAGCCGCGAGTGAAAACGCCGGCGCCGTTCACAATTGTATCGTATACATGAATACGGCCCGATAGCATTCCGCAGCGGGCGCATGAACAGGCACGGCGGCTCCTAACGCCATGTTGAGCATAGGACCCACAAAAACGAACCTGAGCGAGCGGGCCGGGCACATCCTCGAGCTCGCCAAAGAGATTGCGCGCGAATACGGACTGGGCTATGTCGGCACGGAGCATCTGCTCCTGGCCATCGTGCGTGAGGGCAAAGGCGAGGGAGCGCGCATCCTGCGCGACCTTGGCGCGAATGAATATCGAATCTCGGCGGCGCTCGAAGATGTCCTGAAAGATCGCCTTCAGCAGAGCTGGGTCATCGGCCGATTGCCCGGCACGCCGCATTTCCGGGATGTTTTCGCCCGTGCCGCCCATGAGGCCACCGGTCGCAACAACTGGCAGATCTGCTCGATCCATCTGCTGCTGGCCTTGATCGCTGAAAAGGGATCCATTGGATACAAAGTCCTCCAATCGCTTGATATTTCCCCAGAGAGCGTGCGGCGATCAATCCACCAGCATTTCTCCGGCACGGATGAGACCGTCGCCACCGCCACAGCGCCGGCTCCCAAACCGGTTTCGCGTTGAGCCCAATCCCAATTCCAGCGCCCATGCCCGCAGAGGAGCCCCGACTACGCCCTGCGAGATACCTGTCTACCCGTCGGTACATACTACCACGTACCAAACCCTAACCTCTGACCTGCTTGCACTTTGAAGCCGTTGTCGTTACTGTTCTTAGCTGTGTGATTGGGCAGGATTGCTGACCTCGGATCAAAGTTCGTGAATTTTTGCACAGTCGGGCGAGACACGTTCGGGAGAAGTCCTTATAATCCCGTACGGGTGGGTTTGGAGCAGGGCCGATAGCATACGATGCGCGAGTACTTCCGCAACATCTATCTGACGCTCAAGACGATCCTCATCGGCATGCGCATCACGCTGAAGTATTGCTTCGCCAAGACCGTCACCGTGCAGTATCCCGACATGGCCCCCGTGCTTCAGCCGCGCTTCCGCGGCTTCCATTATTTCGAGATCGAAAAGTGCATCGCTTGCGACCTTTGTGCAAAGGCCTGCCCCGTGGACTGCATCTACATCGAGAAATCGGGACCGCGCAAGATCGATGCGGAAACCGGCATCGCTCTGGGTGGAGCCATGATCCGTTACGCCATCGACTACGCCAAGTGCATGTTTTGTGCGCTGTGCGTGGACCCGTGCCCGACCGACTGCATCCACATGGGCAACATCCACGACATGTCCGGCTACGACCGCGAGAGCATGATCGTCGAGTTCACCGAGCTGGCCAAGCAGGGTCTCCAGACGCCGATGCCGGTGTGGATGCAGAAGGATCAATTGCCCGACTGGGCCCAGCAGCGTAAGACCGAGTGGCTCGATCGCGGCCGTCCGCTGCGCGAGGAGATGGTCAAAGCGCTGAGCGAGCAGAAACCGAAGAAAGCGGAAAAGCCGGCGGAAAAGCCCGCGAAAGAGGAACCCGCAACCACCGCTGCGGAGTGATGAATCAAAGCCCACGGCCTGCGAGCCGTGGGCTTGGAGAAGGTGTTTAATGCTTGTTGGTGAGTCGCGGATTATTGCCGAAGGCGGCGTGGAACTCGTGCAGGGCATGACCATTTTCGTCGTCGCCGGTTTCCTGATGGCGTTCGGCGCACTGGTGGCCGGCAGGTTCCTGCGCCCGATCCTGCCGCACCCGGAGAAGGCGGCGGCTTATGAATGCGGCGAACCCGCCATCGGCAGCAGTTGGGTGCAGTTCGATCTGCGATTTTACGTGGTGGCGCTGGTGTTTCTCGTATTCGACGTTGAGATCGCGTTGTTTTACCCGTGGGCGGTGGTCTACGGCGCGGGCGATCACGCGGTGAAACTGGCTGCACTCTACGACATGCTGTTCTTTTTCGGCGTGCTGGTGGTCGGTTTTCTGTACCTGTGGCGGTTCGGTTATCTCGACTGGGTGCGAGCGACACACGGCCAGCGGTCCGGCCGGGTGATGAGTCCGCCTCCCGCACCGCGCGACCTTGCGGCGTAGCTCAGGAGTCCGGTGGTGATTAGGCAGACTAAGCCACTGCATCAGGAGTTGGGCGAGTCGGACCGGCGATTACGGTCTCATCGGGTGACAGTTGACGAGTTTCTCGCGTGGAACCCCGGCGAAAGCGGCCTCAAATATGAACTCCATGAGGGTAGGATCGTCGTGAGTCCGAGCCCTCTCAGGTGGCACAACCGTGTCATGATCTATGTAGCCGCTCAGCTCGACGAGTTCGTGCGACGACACGATCTGGGTGAAGTCAACGCCGATATCGACAATGTCGTTGACGTGGACCTCGACTCTGTTTATCGGCCGGATGTCTGCTTCGCCAGCAAAGAGCGATTGCCGGACATGGATCGGGGCCGATTCTCAGAAGCCGCTGACCTGGTGATCGAGATCACGAGTGAGTCCACCCGTTACGACGATTTTGGCAGCAAGAAAAAACGGTATGAGGCGAACCGGGGCGTTCAGGAATATTGGATCCTCGATATCGTGCGTGAACCGATGGAAGCCTATCTATGGTATCGACGTGCTGGGAAGTTTGCCGGGGGGCGGGTTAAGGGTCCAAAGTTGAAAAGCAGGTTGCTGAAGGACTTTGAATTGAATTTGAAAACCGTTTGGACCAGAGCGCTGGAGGGCCGGGAGTGATCGGCGCAGGAAGCGCCAGGGGGTCGTGATGAGCTGGATTGAAAACAAATTTGAGGAAGGGCTGATCGTCACCTCGCTGGACTGGGCGCTCAACTGGGCCAAGGCCAACAGCATCTGGCCGATGACGTTCGGCATCGCCTGCTGCGCGATTGAGATGATGGCGACGGGGGCGTCTCGATTTGATATGGACCGGTTCGGCGCGGGCGCATTTCGTGCGACGCCGCGCCAGGCTGACCTGATGATCGTGGCCGGCACGGTGACGTACAAAATGGCGTCGCGCGTGAAGCGGCTCTATCACCAGATGCCGGATCCGAAATACGTGATGGCTATGGGCGCGTGCACCATCGGCGGCGGGCCTTACTTCAAGCATGGCTATCATGTTGTCAAAGGCGTTGACCTGATCGTGCCGGTCGATATTTACGTTCCCGGCTGTCCGCCGCGGCCGGAGGCGCTGCTCGAAGGCCTGATGCGGCTTCAGGACAAGATCAAACATCAGACCATCGCCAAGCCGCCAGAAGTGCGGGCCAAGGAGAAGGCACTGGCGGGTGCGTAGTGATCCGAGTTGCACTGTGGCGACAACAGCATGCCCATCAGCAGCAAGAGCACGATCAAGCGCGAGTCACTCGAACGGCTGGCGGAGGAAAGACTGAGTGATTTTGATGCTCTGTGTAAAGAGAAACGGTTTCCGGCAGCTATCTATCTCGGTGTGTATTCTGTGGAATGCCTACTGAAGGCTCACATTTGCAAGGCTCTGGACCTCGACGAATTGCCGGAGACGTACAAGTCGCATCATTTGCTGACCTTGCTTCTACATTCGGGACTTAACCGACGCATTCGGACGGAAACAGGCGTGTTCAACAATCTCAGGAAGCTTGACGGCATGTGGAATCCGGCGGATGAGGACCGTAATATTCGCTATATCGACGACCCAATTCGGTATGGTGAGACTCAGGCGGAATCCGTACGGGGATGGATGCTGGATTCAAAAACTGGAGTGATCACATGGCTTCGCAGCCAACTGTAGACCCTGATATCGACCGGATCCGGCAGGTGTTGAGGGATATGTTTCACGCACCCGACAATTCCCGCGTCGAGGTCTCTCACAGTTCTGGATCGTACCTGCGCGCCATTGTTGTGAGCGATGAGTTCGAGAATGAAGGTGCGGCGTCCCGGCAGGAGCGCGTGTGGCAGTATCTCCAACAGTCATCGCTGGACCCGAGTTTACTCAACCGACTGTTTGGTGTTCACCCATATACTTGGAATGAGTTCAGAGAGGAGTTCCAAGAAACTTAAGTCAGGCCTGCACCGATCTTCGGTTGTTCGAGAGCTTTCATGTCGACAGAAGAAATTGCCAGTCTATTAAAGTCCACCTTCGCCGGGGCCATCATCGATTCGGCGATGGACTCCAACCACCCCAGCGTGCAGGTTAACGCCGACAAGTGGCACGAGGTGGCGATGTTCCTGCGCGACGACCGCCGGCTTCAGCTCAACATGCTCCGCTGCGTCAGCGGCGTCGACCGGCTGGCGGACAATGTGATCGAGGTGATCTACGATCTCATCTCTATGCGGCCCGGCGGCGATGACGGATACTGGACCGCCGACAACGAGATCGCTTTCAAGGTGCGCGTGCCGCGCGACGACGGTCACGTGGCGTCGGTGGCGGACATCTGGCCGGCGGCCGACTGGCACGAACGCGAAGTGTACGACATGTTCGGCGTGATCTTCGACAATCACCCGGATTTCCGCCGCATCCTGTGCCCGGACGACTGGGTCGGATATCCGCTGCGCAAGGATTACGAGTTCCCGCTCGAATACCACGGCATCCCGGGCACCACGGAGTACGGGCACAAGAGCCCGAAGCATTGATTGTGAGGACATGGCAGACACGATCATCCAATCCCAGCCCGACGTCCTGATCGACTTCGATCGCGACCGCGATGGCGACAGCGACATCCGCACCGAAGAGATGCTGGTCAACATGGGCCCGCAGCATCCGAGTACGCACGGCGTGCTGCGGATCGTGCTGCGGACCGATGGCGAGCTGGTGCTCGATGCGGTCCCGCACATCGGCTATCTGCACCGCTGCGCCGAGAAGATCGGCGAGAACCTCCAGCCGTATCAGTACATCCCGAAGACTGATCGCATGGATTACCTGGCCGCGATGAACAACAACCACGCGTTCAGCCTCGCGGTCGAGAAACTCGCCGGCCTCGAAGTGCCCGAGCGGGCCAGCTACATTCGCATCATCATGTCGGAGCTGAACCGCGTCGCCTCGCACCTGGTCTCGTTCGGCACCTACGGCCTCGACATGGGCGCGTTCACGCCGTTCTTGTACGCTTTCCGCGAGCGCGAACGCATTATGGATCTGTTCGAGGCGGCCTGCGGCGCCCGGCTCACGTACAGCTATCTGACCATCGGCGGCGCCACGCACGATCTGCCCGACGGATTCCTCCCGACGCTCTCCGAATACCTCGATTACTTTGAGCCGAAAATAGACGAATACAACCAGCTCCTCAGCTACAACCATATATTCGTGAAGCGGACGGCCAACGTCGGCGTGATCTCGCCCGAAACCGCACTGGCCTACGGTCTCACCGGCCCGGTCCTGCGCGGCAGCGGCATCAAATGGGACCTGCGCAAGAACCTGCCCTATGACATTTATCCGCGATTCGAATTCGACGTACCGGTCGGCGTGCCCGGCGGCTCCGACGGCGTTCCAGAGGAGGTCGTCGTCGGCGACTGCTGGAGCCGGTACTTCGTCCGCATCCTGGAGATGCGGCAGTCGATCCGCATCCTACGGCAATGCATCCAGCAGATCCCCGCCGGCGAGTTCAAAGGAAAAGTGCCGAAGAACATGAAGCTGCCGGAGAGCGAGGTTTATTTCGAGGCCGAAAACCCTCGCGGCCAGCTCGGGTTCCTGGTGGTGGGCGATGGCTCGGCGATCCCGTATCGCGTGAAGGCCCGCGGGCCGAGTTTCTGCAATTTGTCCGTGACGACGCACGTCTGCCGCGAGGTGCTGCTCGCCGATGTGCCGGCCATCGTCGGCAGCATCGACGTCGTGATGGGCGAGGTGGATCGATGAGTCTTGAGTTGGTAGGGTCCGCTGTGCGGACCAGTCAAGGGAATGGAGATGGTCCGCGGAGCGGACCCTACTGAATATGCCCGAGTTTTCCGCGCAAGATGCGAT
>CAYLLT010000040.1:0-5776 GCA_964384465.1 uncultured Planctomycetales bacterium
ACATACTCTCGCCGCGGCGGAGAAATTGACTAGGTTATTTATGAGCGCGCCCTTAGTGTGACAGCGCTGGTTGGCGGTTTCTTTGTAGCGGCCGGGCTCCGTACCGGCCGTCCATGCTGGAAAACGGCCGGTACGGAGCCCGGCCGCTACGAAAAGGAAGCGATCCAGCGCTGTCATATTAGAAACACGCCGTCACGATGCCGCTGGTGCGAGAATCCCTTCTCGCATCCGCTCCAGCCATGCTGGTGCGCGAATCCCTTCTCGACCCACTTCAGCGGCAATCCCTTCCCGCGACAACACAACACGCTGCACCTAAAATACCGCTTATGCGCCAGCATGGCCCCATTCGCGATTGGCTCGTCTACGCCGGCGTGCGCAGCGTGGCCATGATCTTCCAGATGTTCCCCATCGACGCGAACCTGCGGACGGCCCGGTTGATGGGCGCGATCTGGTACCGGATGATCCGCCGCCATCGCGAGCGGGCCCGCGACCATCTGCGGGCCGCATACGGCTCACAGCTCTCGCCGCGCCAGATGGACCGCGTCGCCCGCATGTCCATGCAGCAGATGGTGATGATGGCCATGGAATCGCTGTTCACGCCGCGGCTCATCAACGAGTGGACGTGGCCGCGATACATTCGCCTCAACGGTCTCGAACGCGCCGCCGACGTGATCGTTCGCAAGCGCGGCGCGATCCTGCTCACCGGCCACTACGGGAACTGGGAGCTGATCGGCTTTCTGCTGGCGGCGCTGGGGTTTCCGCTGGTGGCGGTGATGCGGCCGCTGGACAATCCGCATCTGAACCGCTTCCTGATGGACGTGCGCGCCCGGCGCGGGCTGCGGCTGCTGTATAAAAAGGGCGCGTTGCAGAACGCCGGCGAAATCCTCCGCGACGGCGGCATCCTCGCGTTCATCGCCGATCAGAACGCCGGACACAAGGGGCAGTTCGTGGATTTCTTCGGTCAGAAGGCGTCCGCGTATAAATCGATCGCCCTGCTGGCCATGGAGCACGAGGTGCCGATCCTCGTCGGTTACAGCCGCCGGCTCAGCAAGCGATTTGAATACGAGGTCGGCGTCACGCGCGTGATCGCACCGGCCGAATGGCAGGGCCGCGACAACCCCCTCCACTGGATCACGCAGGAATACACCAGCGCCATCGAGCATTTCGTCCGCGAAGCGCCGGAACAGTACCTCTGGATGCACCGGCGGTGGAAATCGCAGCCAAAACAGCGATCCGACGGCCCCCTTCGCATCTTGAACAGCCCCAGTGCATAAAAAGAGACGGATGGCTGAAACACTATCCGTTCTCGAGACACTTACCCATTAGACAGAAAGAGGAAGGAGCCGCGTGCTCGCGACCTGGGGCCAGCCGCTGTTGAGTGCCGACGACCCAGCCGACATCAACCTGCCGAGGCCGCCCGGCCGCGCGGGGTTGTCCGCCCCGCCCGCGGCGGATACGCAGTTTGCCCACTGGGCGGTCGAGATTCGGCCGCGCCTCGTCGCGCTGGCCAGGCGATTTCTGTGGAACACGCACGACGCCGAGGAAGTCGCGCAGGAAGCGCTGATGCTCGCGTGGCGCGACATCGGCAAGCTCAAAGACGCCGGAAAGCTGAACGCATGGGCGTATCGAACGACCGTCAACCTGTCGCTGAACCGGCGCCGGCGGCTCCGCGAGGGCGAGTTCCTCGACGCCGAGACGTTGCCGGAGAGGCACAGCGACGCGGCCCCGGCTCACGAGACGGCGGAATTGACGCATCGCCTGCGGATCGCGATCGAGCAATTGCCCGACCGCCAGCAGGCCGCCCTGGTGCTTCGGGAGATGGAAGAGTTGGATTACCGCCAAGTGGCCGCGGTTATGGGCATGCGGGCCTCCACCGCGCGAGTGCTCGTACATCGCGCCCGTGAGGCGCTTCGGCAGATTCTATTGCGGCAATGGCCGGATACTTTCGGACCGGACCGATGAATTGCACAACGGCTAAGAAATGGATGCAGTACGACCTGGACGGCGATCTGACGCCGCGCCGGCAAAACGCGCTGAAAGAGCATATCGCCTCCTGCTCAAATTGCTCGACCATCTGGCGGCAGTTGAGTGTGATGCAGAGTGCGATGCAGTCCATGGTGGGCGAGCCCGCGCCGCCGTTGTTTCTTGCATCACCCGCGCCGAAATCGCGGTGGAGAGCCGGCGTTGCCGTTGCGGCAGTGGTCGGGTTGTTCATCGGCGTCTACATGACAGCCAGTTCGCTTCGGACTGACGCGCCCGATGCACCCGTGATCGCACAGAACCTCATTGAGCCGGCCACGCCGAGCATACCCATCGCAGCCAACGCCCGCCCCCGCGTGCAGGTAGAATTTGATCCGGCAGAAGACGTCATCGCCGTCCCGATGCCAACAGATAACCCGAACGTCACCATCATCTGGCTTTATCCAGCGGTGAAGCTGGCCCGGAGTGTAAACACGGCGGATAGCGACCGACCGCCCTCGTAAGGAGTGATCGATGAAGCTGTTATCTTACCGTCACTGTGTTCTGATCGGTTGCCAGGTTTTTCTATCTCTGGGCATGGGCATCCCGATTCTGGAGGCGGCAGGCCCTGCCGCCCCGGATGAAACCGAAACGGAACCAGGCGTACCCATTCGAAGCAAGATTCCGATCCTTAGGCGCGCATTCGCCAGGACGCAACCCGCGGCCGAAAACCGTGGAGGCGGGCGGTATGATGCCCATCCGGACGTGGCAGCCGTTACCCAGATTTACAAGCTGAAGTATACCGATCCGGCGAACCTCGCCGAAATCCTGACCACGCTCCATGGGAGCAATCTCATCGTGGTGGCTGATAAAAGGACCTCAACCTTGATCGTCAAGGCCGCACCGGATGTCCTCAAGAGCGTCGATGAGACATTCGCTAATCTCGATGTCCCGGTTCCGCCGCAGAATGTACGCATATTTTCGCTACAACATGCCAAAGTTGCCGAAGTCGAAGACGTCATCAATGCCGCGTTAAACTGGCGGGATACCCGCTCGACCTGTACGGCGGACGCGCGCACCAACAGCTTGGTCATCAACGCGCCAGACGCACAGATGTCCGTCGCCGAGCAACTTTTGAAGGCGCTGGATGTCGAGTCCTCGCCCGGTGTGACTCCAAACGCGCCGCAGCAGCCGATCAAGGTCTTCTCGCTCAGGCACCTCAATGCCAGACAGTCGCTCGAAAGCGTCCTGACTCTGCTGCTCCGCGATCGGGGTGATGCCGCATTCGACATGCAAAATCGTGTGGTGGTCCGCGCGGACCCCGCGACGCTCCTACTTGTCGCCGACCTGTTGACAAAACTGGACGTGGAACCGGAAGTGAAACCTAATTCCAACGCCGTTGAACCCGCCGCGATTCGTGCGCGGCTGGTGTGGCTGGTTTCCGGCGGGGAGAAAATGGAACTGCCCGCTCCACCGGACGACTTGGCCGAAGTGATTCAGGAGCTGGGCAAGGTCGGCGTCACGGGTCTGCGTCTGGCCGCCCAGACCATGGTTGAAGCGGTGTCCGATGAGCCTTTCACGGTCAGTAGCTCAGCGATGCTGGAGAATCCCTGGCGACTGTCCGCGAGCAACAAGATCGTGGTTCACAAGGAGAGCCCCGATCTGAACCCATCCTGGTCCATCGAGCTCACCGGGGGAGAGCAACTGGACGCGCCCGGAGGGCCACCACGACCGCCGGGGCGACCTGAGGCAGCAACCTTCATATTGAAGACCGCCGTTTCCGCACCGCTGGGCCATCCGGTGGTGCTCGGCGTCACACCCATCGGCAAGAAAACGTCCGCCTTCGTGCTCCAGGTTTTCCTGACCGGCAAGTCACACAAACCCCCGGCTCCCGCACCCGAAGCTCCAGCAAAGTGAGACACAACGAGGATCAGGGTTGCCGCTTGCACTACAGCGCAAGGTGGTGATTCTTATACATGGAACGGGGGTCTTGAGGTTTGCGCTAGGCCCGCCATTTATGGCGGGTTTCGAGGGTCAGCAGGCAACCCTGATCCCGGTTCACCGGGATTCTCGTTGGATGGCTTTAGCCGTTCGGATGAGCCGACACGCTTGTTGGCTCAAGCCGCGGAGCGAGAAGCCCGCTGAAGCGGGCTCTGTTACGCTTCAACGTCTCCACACCCGCCCTGAAGGGCGGGCCTAGCGCAGACAACTTTGCGCTGTAGTGCTTGCTGCTGGCGAGAATCCTTTCTCGCACCCACTTCCGCCGGAATCCCTTCCGGCAACCCGCGGGATGGGAATCTCGCCGATCCGCGTGCGAGATTAGGAATCTCGCCCGAGCGGGAGTCCGGCGGCGTCCGGTCGATATACGTTGACTCCCCCAATGGCCATACCTACAATCGGCGGATATCGAGGTCGGCGCCGCTGGGCGCTGACGAACAGGCCTCTACAACGGAGGATCGCAGCATGGCCGGTGCCAATACCAAGCAGTTCAGCGAAGACAATTTTGAGGACGAGGTGTTGCGGTCGTCTGAACCGGTGCTGGTCGATTTCTGGGCCGAGTGGTGCATGCCCTGCAAGGCGCTGGGGCCGACCATCGATGAACTGGCGACGGAATACGCGGGCAAGGTGAAAGTCGGCAAAGTCAACACCGACGAGAATCAATCCCTCTCCGCGCGGTTCGGCATCAGCGCCATCCCCACGGTGATCCTGTTCCAGAACGGCGAGATCAAGGAGCGCTTCGTGGGCCTGCGCAGCAAGAAGGATTTCAAGTCCTCGCTGGATCAGGTCGTCGGCGCGGCCACCTGATCATTTCCTGCCACCACACAACGCTGTGATGCGAGTTTTTATGGAGGAATAGACGCGATGTGTGCCGCAGATTCCGACGCCATTCAGACCGCTCTATCCGAAACGCGAAAATTCCCCCCGCCGGCGGATTTCGCGCGGCACGCCCATATCAATTCCGTCCAGCAGTACGAGAAGATGTGGAAGCGATCCATCGAAGACCCCGACGGTTTCTGGGGCGAGATCGCCAAAGAGCTTCACTGGTTCAAGCCCTGGGACCGCGTGCTCGACTGGAAGTTGCCGGATGCGAAGTGGTTTGTCGGCGGGACCACCAATATTTCGTACAACTGCCTCGATCACCAGATCGCCCGCGGCCGCGGTTCACACACCGCCATTCTCTGGGAAGGTGAGCCCGGCGAACTCCGCACGCTGACCTATCAGGAGCTGCTCCGAGAGACTTGTCTCTTCGCGAACGCGCTCAAGTCACTGGGTGTCAAAAAGGGCGACCGCGTCACCATCTACATGCCGATGGTGCCCGAGCTGCCGGTCGCCATGCTGGCGTGTGCGCGGATCGGCGCGCCGCATTCGGTGATCTTCGGCGGATTCAGCCCGACGGCGATTGTCGATCGCATGGAAGACGCCCAGTCGAGCGTCATCATCACCGCCGACATCGGCTATCGCCGCGGCAAGCCCGTCCCGCTCAAGGCCAACGTGGACGAGGCCTGTCAGAGTTCGTCACTCATCAAAACGGTGGTCGTCTTCAAACGCGGCGACGGGCAGGTGCCGATGGCCCCCGGCCGCGACCACTGGTGGCATGATGTCGTCAAAAGTCAAACGGACACCTGCCCGGCCGAGCCGCTCGATGCCGAGCACATGCTCTATCTTCTATATACCTCCGGCTCCACCGGCAAGCCGAAAGGCATCCATCACACCACCGGCGGCTACATGCTGCACACCTATCTGACCGCCAGGTACGTCTTCGATCTCAAGCCCGACGACGTGTTCTGGTGCACCGCCGACATCGGCTGGGTCACCG
>CAYLLT010000040.1:5786-43349 GCA_964384465.1 uncultured Planctomycetales bacterium
CCTCGCCAACGGCGTCACCTCGGTGATGTATGAAGGCGCGCCCAACCACCCCGACTGGGACCGCTTCTGGGACATCATCGAGCGGCACCGCGTGACCAAGTTCTACACCGCGCCCACGGCGATCCGCGCGTTCATGCGCCAGGGTACGCAACACGTCGCCAAGCACGACCTCTCATCGCTGAAGCTGCTCGGCACGGTCGGCGAGCCGATCAATCCCGAAGCGTGGATGTGGTATCACAAGAACATCGGCCGGGAGCGCTGCCCGATCGTGGACACCTGGTGGCAGACGGAAACCGGCGGCATCATGATCTCGCCGCTGCCCGGCGCGATCGCGACCAAGCCGGGCTCGGCCACGCGACCGTTCTTCGGCGTCGATCCGGTGATCGTCAACACCGCTGGCGAAGTGCAGCCGCCGAACGCGGGCGGCCTGCTGGCGATCCGCCGGCCGTGGCCCGGCATGCTCCGCGGGATCTACGGCGACCGCGAGCGGTTCGTCAATCAATACTTCTCGCAGCTTCCCGGCATGTATCTGGCCGGTGATGCCGCCCGCTGCGACGAGGACGGCTGCTTCTGGATCATGGGCCGCGTCGATGACGTGATCAAAGTTAGCGGGCATCGGCTGGGCACGATGGAGATCGAATCGGCGCTGGTTTCGCATCCGGCCGTTGCCGAAGCCGCCGTCGTCCCCATCCCGCACGACATCAAGGGCCAGGGCATCGTCGCATTCGTCACGCTCAAGGTCGGCCAGCAGCCCAGCGAGAAACTGGCCGATGAACTCTGTCAACACGTTTCGCACACTATGGGCGCCATCGCCCGCCCCGAACAGATCCGCTTCGCCGACGCCGTCCCCAAGACCCGCAGCGGCAAAATCATGCGCCGCCTGCTGAAGGAACTCGCCACCAGCGGCGAAGTCCGCGGCGACACCACCACGCTCGAAGACATCAGCGTCATCGCCCGCCTCCGGCAGGATGAGGAATGAGCCTGTTGAAACACTTCTGGCCCGCTTGCGGAACTGAATGCCAATGATCCAACTCGTATCGAACGGTTCCGACGTACTCATTCCACTCAAAGTCGTGCCCAAGTCCTCGCGCGACCGCATCGTCGGCGAGCTCGACGGCGCGCTCAAGGTCGCCGTCTCAGCAGCGCCTGAACGAGGGGCAGCTAATGCCGCAGTTTGTAAACTGCTTGCCAAGGCGCTCGGGATGCGCGTTCAGCAGGTAACGGTGGAGACAGGACACAGTTCGGCGCGAAAGACCATCCGCGTGGCCGGCCAAACGGCGCAGGGTGTTCAGTTACGTCTTTTTCAGAAGTGATCCCGATCACGCCAATCGGCGCTGGCGGCACATCGTCTGGTAGGCGGGGGCCGGGTCCGGGTAGCTGAACTTCGCCGGCAGGTTCCATTTCGCGAACAGCTTTTCGTTGTCCTCGTTGACCAGACGCAGGTCCTGCTTCTTGCGTTCGTCGATCAGCTCCTCGTGATAGATGAGCGCTTCGCGGCAGCCAAGCACCTTCAGCTCGGCTTCGTTCTGAATCTTGAGCGACAGATCGGGGTCCCATGCACAGAAGTAATAACGTTCATCGAGGTAGCCGAGCCGCTTGAGCAGATCCCGGCGGAGCAGGCCGAAGTTGGCGTACGCAACGCCGCGCACGTTGTAGATGCTGTAGGTTTCGCCGTCATGCTCCACGGAATCGAGTCGGTTCCACGCGCGGTCGAAGTTGTGATAGAACGCGATCATGCCGACATCGCTCATGTCCGGGCGTTCGATCATGCTGACCGCGGCCTCGACCGCTCCCGGCAGCGGATACGAATCGTCATTCAGCCACATCACATACCGGCCGGCCGCCGCCCGGAAGCCCTTGTTGTAAGCCTTCGTCGCGCCCTCTCTTTTACTCTCATGGATGCTGCGGATGTCCGGCTGCGTCTCCAGCCATTCCTCGGTGCCGTCGCCGTTGCCGCCGCCGACCACGATGATCTCGCAGCCGATCCGGACATTCTGCCGGATGCCGGTGATGCACCGCTGAAGCCGGTCACAGCGGTTGTATGTGGCGATGACGATGCTGACGACAGGTGATTCCACGCTGAACCCCTTTCGCAGGTTCGATCCTGCGGTATTTATCGGCACCTTGACGCTCCGGCCCCCCTCGAAATCGAATGAATCGCGCGCGGCTCGCGACCTCAAGTGAAACTCCGCGGCGGGTCGATAATGGCGCAGGACTTCCGATCTGCCTGGCTTATCGAAAGCCGTTACGATGACCCGCCCCAGCATTTCCATCGTTACCGTCAGCCTGAACAATGTGAACACGATCGAGCAAACGATACGTTCGGTGCTGGATCAGCCGCTGCCGGTCGAATACATCGTCATCGACGGCGGCTCGACCGACGGCACCCGCCGGATTATCGAACGCTACGCCGATCGCCTCAGCTACTGGGTCAGTGAACCCGACCAGGGGCAGAGCCACGCGCTGAACAAGGGCTTCTCGCGTGCGACTGGAGATGTCATCGGCTGGCTGAACGCGGACGACCTTCTGTTACCGAATGCGCTCACCGTCGTACAGCGCACGTTTTTAGACCAATCCTGCGACGTGCTCTGCGGCGCCTGCCGATACGATTATCCTGGCAATGAGCGGCGCGTGCAGACCGTCACGCCGGCCGAGCTGCGGCAACTCCACGTTTACGATCCGATCCACCAACCAAGCTGTTTCTGGCGGCGCAACTGGCACGAGCGCGTCGGCGGGCTGGACGAACACCTGCATTACGGGATGGACTGGGACCTGTGGCTGCGGCTGAAAAACGCGGGCGCTCAATTCAAAACAGTGGAAGACGTGCTCAGCGTGTACCGCGTCACCGGCGTCAACAAGACTTCCACGGGCGGCGAGCGGCGGAACCGCGAAATGTATGCTATCCTTAAGCAGCACAACCGGGGGGATGAGCGGCATCTGGCCTCGCTTGCGTTTCATCTGCTCTGGCCGCTGAAGCGCCTGCGCCGCCGGCGGCCGGAGTGGCTGTACGCCCGGCTGTCGAATGCCGCGCGAACGATGTTGCTCGTGGCGCTGGGGCCCATGTTCGGTTTCGCGCGGGTGCGGCGGAGCACGCATCCGTTTTCATGAGGGGGGATCGGAATACATGGATGGCCCGCGAACACTGCTCATCTCGCCGTTCTTCGATGCGGCCGTCCCCAGCGGCGGCGTGCTGTTCTCAATCGACATGGCCCACGAATGGCTGCGCCGTGGTCGATCGATCGCAGTTCTCTGCGCGCAGCGGCAGCGAGCACTCGGCGACCTCCAGCCTTTCGTCGATTGCGGTCAACTGAAGCTCATTCCCGTCGCGTCCGAGGAGCAGGTCCGTTTCACGCATCATGCGCACGAAGACGTTCACCGTCTGGCCGCGCGGGCCATCGAGGAGTTTCAGCCTCAGGTCATTCACGCGCACAATATTCACGGCATGCTGTCGGCGGTTCGCGCCGGTATCGAGTGGGCGCGATTCTGCCGCGGCCGCGTGGCGGCGCGGGCGGTCGCGCGCGGGCCGCTGGCCCCGCCGGTCATTCTGACGGCCCTCGATTTCGGTCTGCTGTGTTTCAACTTCTATCTGAACCCCGCACGCCAGTGCGGGGCCGGGCCCGGCACTCGCGTGCCGGGTTCGGATCATCTGAACGACTCCACGCCGCGGCCCTGCGACGGGCCGGCATCGGCGGAAGCGTGCGCACGATGCGTGCGTCACACGATCCACGGGCCCGCGCGCTGGCTGGGGCCTATCCTGCCCCGATCGATGACCCGCCGCATCTGGCCGCGGTTTGTGCGGCTCGATCAGACGAAGTCGGCGCCCGAACTGCACGCCGGCATGCACGCGGTGCTCGGCGCCTTGGATGCCATCATTGCGCCCTCGCCGATCATGGCCGGGAAGTTGACCGAGTACGGTGCGGCGCATGTGCAGGAGATTCTCTACGGCGTCGCGCCGGAGAAGACCGTCCGGCCGCCGAAAACGCCGTCAAACAAGCTGCGGCTCGCCTATCTCGGCAGCGACGAGCCGGTGAAAGGATTTCACATCATTGCGGCTGCTGTGGAGCGTTTGCCGGACGGCCTGCCGCTGGAGATTCGCGCGATGGGTAACGATGCGGTGCGTCAGCGAATCGTCGACGCATCCGACCGTGTGCGGCGTTACATCCGCTATCATCCGCCGCTCTTTGGCCGCAAGCTCGCGGAAGAGCACGCGCGGATCGATGCCGTGCTGGCGCCGTCGCTCTGGCATGAGAATTCGCCGTTCGTCGTGCTCGAATCGCTGGCCAACGGCACGCCGGTGTTCGCCGCCGATCAGGCCGGCATCCGGCACCTGATTGACGACGGTAGAAATGGTTGGTTGATCCAGCCCCACAACATCGAGTTGTGGACGACAACGATCGCCTCGGCGTCGGCGGAGCAGGAATCAATCCGCCGCATGCAACGCGAATGTCACTTCACGCGTACCACCGCCGACTTTGTCAATGAGACGGAACAATTGGAATCCACCTTGATGGCCGCGGATTCACAGCCGGCACCAATAGTAGGGTTCGCTGTGCGGACCTGATCTGATTGGTCCGCATAGCGGTCCCTACTCATTCTGGTTCCTGCTCAGTGGGTGGGAATGCGTCCGGAGCTCGGCCGACGGGGATATTGTTTCTCCCAACTTAACTCCACCTGCTGCTGAAATGTTCCGTTCTCCTGCTCGTCAGTGATCTCGTGGATGATGACGGGGACGCGGTGCCGCGGCGGGCCTACGCGCCGCAGGGATATGAACATCCCCATCAATGCCGAAATACCGAATAACAGAATGAACAGCACCAGCCATCGGCCCGAGCGACTGCGAGTCTGACGGATGTGCGTGTTGAGATCGACGCCGGCGGCGGACAGGTTGAGCCCGCACATCGCGCAGTATTTCGCGCGGGATTCATTCTGTCGCCCACAGCGCGGGCAGCAGTGCAGCTCGTTCATAACATCACCCCGAGGCCGGCTCCGGGCCGCTGTCGAAATCCTCGACCTCGCCCTCGGCTCCGACGAGATAGATGCGGTTCTTGCCGGCACGTTTGGCCTTGAGCAGGGCCTGGTCCGCCCGGTCGATCAGCGTTTGCGCATCCTTGGCGTCCCACGGGAAGCTGGCCAGGCCCCCACTGATGGTGATCCGCCCGGTCGCTTCCGGCCCCAGCAGCGGAAACTCGTGACCCTCTAAAGACTTCTTAAATCGCCGCAGGACGGCCAGCGCGTCCGTCGGGTGCTTGGAGCCGGCCACACGCGGCTCCTCCGCATCCCAGAACAGCACCACGAATTCATCACCGGCATAGCGGGCAACCACATCGTGCTGCCGGCAGTGACGCCGGAACAACTGGCCGGTCTCACGGATGATCTGATCGCCGGCCGAGTGGCCGTAGGTGTCGTTGAAGTGCTTGAACCCGTCGAGATCGAAGATCAGCACGGTCACGCGGAATCGCTCGACGGCCGCACGGGCCAGGATCGAGTCCATCGCCTGCATCAGGTAGCGCCGATTGGGCAGTTGCGTGGTTTCGTCGATCATGGCCAGCGACAGCCAGTGCTGCTGCTGTTCGGCGGCGTCGAGCAGGTGGGCGATGAGCCGGCTGTAGTGCCGCAGTTTCTCGACTTCGACGCCGGAGAATGGGGATCGCTGACGCGGGCCGACGAGAATCCTGCCCAGCGTGCGGCCGCCGGCGGCGATCGTCTCCACCAGTGCCGGATCGGTATTCGGATCGCCGATGGTTACGGACATTTCGTCCGCCGTGATGCAGACGTATGACGTGCGGAGCGTCTGGGCGATCAGTTGGCAAAGCCGGTCGAGCATGCCCCGGCGGCTTCCGCTCAGATCGGCGAGTACGCTGGCCAGCCCCTCCAATTCGTCCCAGGTGGGCATGACGTCTGAAACCGGCGGGTCAGCCGTGATCGAGTCCACCATCGGCATGGCCAGCGCGCGGTCCAACTCGGATCCGAGCGGCGGATAGATCAGATAATCGTCGGCCCCGGCAGCAAGTGCCTCGCGGGCCATCGGCTCGCCGCTGGGCATGCAGCAGAGCACGAGTCGCGAAGATGCCCCGGCGGCCTTGCGCAGACCGGCGACGGCCTGGGGCAGCTTGCGAACCGCCGGATCAACACCCACCAGCAGCCCCCGCGCGGGCTCGCCGTCCAGCGCCGCCACGCCGGCCAGATACGTCGAACTCACCGTCACATCGAACTGTGGATAACGGCTGCGCACAACTTTGGCCAGATCGCCCGGATCGTGAACGATCAGCAGCCGCTGGCGGTCGGGCTTCAGCCAGTCCGTCACCCTCATGATCGCTTCTCCTGCGCGGAACCGGGCGGCGGCGGCACGGGCGTGCCGAGAAGTGCGGCGAGCTCCTCAGGCGTGAGCTTCACCGGCGAGATGTCGCGCGGCGACGGAGCGGTTGACGGAGAAAAACCGCTCTCCGCGGCGACCAGTTCGGCGGCAATCGACTTCGGCGGCTTGCGCTGCGGGCGGTTGGGACTCGGCGACCACGGGAACGGCACCGGGCTTTCCGTCACCTCGCTCTCGGAAGCGGTCACCAGCCGGACGGCCGGACGTTCGAGCGGAGGCGCCTGCTCCTCAACCGGCTCGGGTTCTTCGGGCGGCGGAGCGGGGACGACTTTGGGCTTCCTGGGCAATCGCACGGACGCGGGAGTCGAAGCACTCTCCTGCCGCAGCGAGCCGGCCAGCAGGCCCGCCGGTGCGGACGGCTCCGCATACTCAGTCGATTCGCTCGCAACTTCGTTCAGCGAATCCAGGTCGAAGACGCTGGCACCGCGCGCACAGGCGGCTTCAATCTTGGCCTGATGCGATACGGCCCCGGCTACGAAGATTCGCGTCTCCGGGCTGAGCCGTTGCACGTGATCGAAAAACTCCAGCTCGTTCCAATCGACGGCTTCGATGCTGACGATGAGGATGTCGGGCCGTTTTCCCGTCGCGAGCAGAGCGAGCAGATCGTAGATATGCGGCGAGGCGCCGGCGCGATTGCCGGCGTAGCTGAGCCAGTCCTGCACTTCCTCGGGCAGCTCTCGGGCCGAACTCGCAACGTAGATCGCGCGTGATCCGCGTTGCTTTGGAGATGCCATTCTGATTCCTCGCTCGATTTGCCTCGAAACCGCTCTCCTGTTATCTAGTTTAGCGATGCTATCGAAACGGGTCAAAGTTTGTTGCCGCTGCATGTGCGTTTTGCTGTTGTCGGGCGGCATCGCGATCGCCGCCGCGCCTGCCAGGCCGGCATCGAATGATTCGCTGAGCGGGCGGATTGCGAATCTGCTGGCGGCCAAGGGCCTGGCCGGGATGAAAGTCGGCGTCCGCATCGAGTCGCTCGCGCCGCAGCGATCGCTGGTTTTCGAGCAGAACAGCCAGGACGCCTTCAAGCCGGCCAGCAATCAGAAGCTCATCACGTCGTCCGCGGCCATGACCGTCCTCTCGCCCGGCTTTACTTACCGGACCCTCCTGGCCCTGCGGGGCGATGATCTGGTGATTATCGGAGCGGGCGACCCGTCGGTCGGCGATCCGCGGATGGCCCAGGCCGCTGACGAGCCGATCACCACAGTGTTTCGGCGATGGGCCGAGGCGCTCAAGGCCAAGGGCGTCACCGAAATTCGCGGCAACCTCCTGTTCGACGACTTCATCTTCGAGCAGGAGCATTTGCACCCCGGCTGGCGGAAACAGTTCGATCTCCAGGATTGGTACGCCGCCCCCGTCGGCGGCTTGAATTTCAACGACAACTGCGTGGATGTGCTGATCAAGCCGGCCGCCGACAAGGGCCAGCCGGCGATTGTCACGTTCCTGCCGACGACGCCCTATGTCCGCCTGGAGAACCGCACCAAGACCGCCGCCAAGGGCGAACCCATTATCAATCGCTCGAGCGTCGATCCACCGACGATCCTGGTTTCAGGCTCGGTCTCCAAAGGCAACGCTCCCGAAGACGCACCGTCCATATCCGTACCCGATCCCGGTGTGTTTTTTGCGAGCGCGTGCCGTACCGTCCTGGCCAGTCAGGGCATTCGAATCGCCGGCGAGACGCGGCGCGAGAGAGTGCGCTCTGCTGCCGGAAGCCTGCCGCCCGACCTGAAAGTGGTGGCCACACATGACCGCAAGATGATCGACCTGATGTGGCGGGTGAACAAGAGCAGCCTCAACATGTTTGCCGAAGCCCTGCTCAAAACCATGGGGGCCTATGCCGGCCGGGAGAAAGCTCCGGGCGTGGGCAGTTATGAGACCGGCCGGGCGGTGGTGCGGGATTTCCTCGACAAAGTGGGAATCTCCCGCGACACCTACGTGCTCGATGACGGATCGGGCCTCAGCCACGACAACCGCGTCACGCCGGCCATGTTGACCTCGATCCTGGCCTACATGGACCGGCATCCGCGCCGCGAGGAGTGGCTGAAGAACCTGGCGGCGCCCGGCGAGAAGGTCGGCACGCTGCGAAAGCGAATGAAAGATCTCGATGGCCGCGTCTTCGCCAAGACCGGCACGATCGGCGGTGTCAGCTCGCTCAGCGGCTACATCAAAGGGCCGGCCGGCCGCTGGTATGCATTCAGCGTCCTGTGCAACGACACCAACAAGGCCAAGGGCGGCACCGGCGCCGCCACTCAACTCCAGGACGAGATCTGCCGCACACTCGCCACTTGGGGTGCTACATCCGCCAGCAAAGGCGGGTAAGCCCGGCTTGTGCTTTCCATTCACAAAATCTCACGCAACCCGGCTACGTGAGATTCCGCTACAATAAAGTGGATTTGAGCCTGTACTATGGCAACGAGACGTGACATCCGAGTGGGTGAGATGGAGGCGCGATTCGCGCGGGCGGTGCGCGGGCAGCGCCTAGTCAAGCCCGACGAAAAGCTCGTGGTCGGCGTGTCCGGCGGTGCGGATTCGGTGGCGCTGCTGCATCTGTTCCGCGCGATGGATCAACAACTGCACGTCGCGCATCTGAATCATGGGCTTCGCGGGACGGAATCGGATGCGGATGCCGAATTCGTCGCCCAATTGGCCGCCTCACTGGGCCTGCCTTGCACGATTGAAACTGCCGATGTGGCTGAGCATGCGCGAGCCGCACACATCTCGATTGAGGAGGCCGGCCGGCATTGCCGTCTTGCCTTTTTTGAGCGCGTGGCGCTGCAAGCCGGTGCCACCGCCGTCGCGCTGGCCCATCACGCCGATGACAATGCCGAAACCGTGCTGCATCGGATTATCCGCGGCACCAGTCTGCGGGGCGTGGCGGGCATCCCGCGTCAACGGCGGATTCGCCGCGGCAGCAAAATCCGGCTCATCCGGCCGCTGCTCGGTTTCCGGCGCGAGGAGATCGAAACCTACCTGAATACCAGAGGCATCGCCTTTCGAGAGGATGCGTCCAATCTCTCATCGGATTTCACGCGGAACCGAATCCGTAACGAGTTGCTCCCGCTGATTCGCGAACGCTTCAGCCCGCAAGTCGGCGAAGCGCTGGTCCGCCTGGCCGAGCAGGCCCGCGATGTAGACGCGTATTTAACCGGAGTCGCGCGCGAAGTGCTCGGCATGCTGCTCATTCAGCAGGACGAGCATCAGATCGTGCTGGATGCTTCGCTGCTGGCCGCGGAGCCGCCGGTCCTCCAGACACACGTCATCAGGCAGGCGATGATCCGCTTGGGAGCGAGACAAGGCCGATTGACTCGCGCTCACCTAAATGCGGTTGTGAATTTGATCCATCGGCGCAGGGGCGGGAAAGTGCTGCAACTGCCCGGCGGTTTGCGGGTCCGCTGGCATCGTCGTCAAGTGGTCATCGAACACAACGCCGCACGTTCAGCCGTCCCACTTGCGGGGCGCGCTCCGAAAGCATCCGTGCCGGGCAACCCCGGCGGCTAAATCTGGAACTAATTTGAATTCGCAAATTAGTGATTTGAAATCACCCGTTCCGATGAGGGCTGAGCAATCGATATCCGCCGCCGCGGGATCCGCCGGCCGTTATGTCCTGTTGTTGTTCGTCATCGCGGCCGCGGTGCGCGTCGGGTGGGTGATCGTTCGATCCGGCGGCGAAAACATCGCTCGCCTTCAGTGCCCCGATGAAGATGCGTACCTTGGGCTTGCTCGCTCACTCGCATCCGGACACGGACTGGTGGATGAATTCGGCTTTCGGGCGACCTATATGCCCGCGTATCCGGCGTTTCTGGCGCTGTTCGAGCCGCTGCCCGGAGCACTCCTGTGGTCACGACTCGCGCAGGCCCTGCTCGCGGCGTGGGTGGCGCCGGCGACATTCCTGCTCACGCGGGAGTGGTGCCGCCTCACCCAAACTTCCGCAGATTCAGGACGCATCGCGCTGGTGGCGGGCCTGCTGGCCGCGTTCGATCCGTTCCTGATTTTCTTCTCACACCTGCTGCTGACCGAATCGATTTTCACGGCGGTGCTGGTGAGCGCCTGGGTGTTTGTGGTGACGATGGCAAGGCCGAATGTCCTGATCCGCCGATGGCATGTCGCGGGAGCGGGGGCGCTGCTGTGGCTCTGCGTGATGTTGCGGCCGTCGGCGATGGTGCCGGTGCTCGCCGCACCGCCGGCGATCGTGCTTTGCCGGCGGTTTGACCGGTCCAGCATCGCCGGCGGGATTACCATACTGGCTATTGTATTGGCAGGAATGCTGCCCTGGGCGATCCGCAACCGGGCGACGATCGGGGAGTGGCGATGGCTGACCACCCGTGGAGGGATTTCCCTCTATGACGGCCTGCGCGAAGGCGCGACCGGCGGCAGCGACCTGGCCCATACCAAGACGATGTCCGAAGTAACCGGCCTCAGTGAGACGCAGTGGGACCGGTATTTTCGAGCGCGGGCGCTGGCGGACGCTCGGCGCGACCCGCCGCGGGCGCTGCGATTATCAGGGCAGAAACTGCTGCGGACGTGGAGCGTGCTTCCCAATGTCGAACTCTACCGCCGCGGCGCGGCCGCCCTGGTCAGCGGGCTCTGGATGCTGCTGATACTCATATCCGGGGCGGCCGGAGCGTGGATCAGCCGCCGGAACCTGCGCGCATTGTTCTTGCTGCTCCTGCCGGTGATTCTGGTCACGCTGATGCACATGGTGTTCGTCGGCAGCGTCCGCTACCGGTTGCCACTGATGCCGATGGTGATGGTCCTCTCGGCGACGGGACTGGTACATTTGGTGTGGCACCGCCGTCTCGGCGGTGCATGCACAGGCGGGACGCCTGTGCCACAAAAACTCGAGCTGCCGTGAGCCGTATCACCGCAGCGCGACCGGCCGGTGCAGTTTGTGGTTCTGCTCGCGGCGGCGATGGTTTGGTGCGCCCAGCACGCGTATCGCCTTCTTGCTGTCGGCCACCTTGAAGATGCCCTTGGTCTTTCCGCCCTGGGCGCCGGTCGTGCAGTATGCATAGCTGATATTCACGTGGGCCTCGGCCAAACGCCCGCAGACTTCGGCCAATGCGCCCGGCCGATTGGACATTTCCACCACCAGCACGTCCGTCTCGGTCGTCGGCAGGTTCAGTGAAGAAAGGGCGGCCCGCAGCCTCACGGGCTCCGCGGACACCAGCCGCAGCACGCCGTGCTCGCTGGAATCCATCATGGTCATCGCGATGATGTTGACTTTGGCCTGGGCCAGTTGCCGGCTGACCTGAGCGAGAATACCCGGTTTGTTGATGAGGAAGACGGAGAACTGTGTGAGCGATTGCATCGGACACCTCCAGTCTGAAAAGCATGTGCGGACCGTGGTGAAACGCAAGTGTGTTGCATCAGGAGCGCCCTCGCCGCGCCAGATCGCGAACGCGCTCGACCGCGCTGAGCATCGCGTCGTGCGTGGCCTGCGGCGCGGGCCACTCGTCGTCGGGCCCGACGACGTAGCCGCCTTCGGCGCCGAGTTGGGCGATGCGGTCGCGCGTGACGGCGAGCGTCTTAGCCGAATCGCCGGACATGAGCGTTGACGATTCGACCCCGCCGCACAGGCAAAGCCGCCCGGCCGTGCGCTCGCGAATGAGGTCGAGCTTGTTGCAGTTCGGCTGAAGCGGGTCCAGCACGTCGATGCCCACGCTCAGAAAATCGTCGATCAGGGCGGTGATGTTGCCGCAACTGTGCAGGATCACGATCACACCCGCCTCATGATAGCAGTCCACCAGCCGCTTGAGATGCGGCCGGACGAAGCGACGCCACATCTCGGGTGAAAACATCAGCGCCGAGTTCATGCCGTAATCGTCGGCGATCCACGCCGCCTCGATGTTCAACGAAAGATACTGCTCCGCGATGGCCAGCTCGAACGCGCCGATGCGGGCGAACAATTCCGCCACCTGATCGGGATGGTTGGCCATGTTCTCCAGCAGGTTCTGCATGCCCGCCAGCAGCCACGCCCGCTCGTAGAGCGCGAAGGGATGCTCGGCGATCAGCAGGCGGTTGCTCTGATGGCGAACGTGCACCACATCGGCGAAGAGCTCGCGGTCCGCCGGATCGGGCGACTTGAGCCGGTGCAGCTTGGTGAGGTCTTCCAGCGGATGCTCGATCGGGAACGGCATCATGGCCGGGTCGGCCGATTCCTTCTGCCAGCCGACGCCCCACAGGTCGCGCCAGATCGGCGCGGCCGGCGGACGCGAATCGAGCGGGTCGCCGCCCCAGTAGCAGATTCTTTGCACCGGCCAGTCCAGCTTGCACGGCAGCAGCGCGCCCTCCTGGCAGTGCATGGTGGCGATCAACTCTTCTTTCGGAAACTTCTCGGTCATGAAATGACCCGACATGTAGCCCTTCAATTCATTATATCACCCTCATGGCTCCGCGGGAAGGTGTAAAAAACCCTGTTCGCGCATGTCGATGAGATGGGGGTAGGCGTTGACGTCAACCGGGTTGCCGGAACGTGTAGCCCACCCCCCGGATGGTCTGGATCCAGCCGGCAGCGGGGCCGAGCTTCTTGCGAAGTGCGGTGATGTGCACGTCGATGGTCCGATCGGTGACCGCCACGCTGGAGCCCAGCACGTTGTCGATCAACTGCCCGCGGCTCAGGACACGCCCGTTGGCGGCGATCAACGCCCGCAGCAACCGGAACTCAGTCGCGGTCGCCGTGACCGGGATGTCATCCACCATCAGTTCGTGCCGCCCCACGTCGAGCCGCACCGGCCCGGCCTGCAAAATCTGCGGCTCCGGTTCCGGCGGCTCCGCCCGTCGCAGCAGCGCCGCCACCCGCGCCAGCAGCAGCTTGATCGAGAACGGTTTCGTCACGTAGTCGTCCGCACCCAGCGCGAACCCGACCAGTTGATCCGACTCCTCCGCCTTGGCCGTCAGCATGAGAATGGGAATCGCCGCGGTCCGCGGATCGCGTTTGAGAAGCGCGATGATTTCATCGCCGGCCGTGCCGGGCAGCATGCGATCCAGAATCACCAGCTCCGGCGGAAATCGCTTCACCTCCGGCATCACCTGCCGCCCGTCCTGAACGGTCCGGGCGCTGTAACCCTCGCGTTCCAGGTTGAACCGAAGCAACTCCGCCAGGTCCGCTTCATCTTCGACGATCAAAATCGACTTGGTATTCCACACCAGGGCTGAGTCCTGTACCTCTGGCCGCGCACCCTTGAAGGGGCCGAAACCCCGCGGCGTCGATAGTAGAGGTAAAGTTTAATTTACCGGCAGCGTATCTTAAACCAGATGTGTGTTAAGAAGCGATTTGCTTGGCGCTAAGAAGCCGAAAACCCTGCTTATAACGTCAGTTGTGGAATCAAGCGGATCGGTGTAGATACCATCGCCGCAGGGACCAGATCACCGCGACGAGGCCGATCCAGAACACCAGCCCGCCGACGATCGTCTGCATGATGGCGGCGACGCTGGTGCCGAGGAAGTCCAAACCGGCGGACCACGCGGTCCCGAGTTTCTTGCCGAGACGTTGGCCGAAGGATTCGACGGCCGGCGCGGGTGGCGGCGGCGCATCCTTCTGCCGGATGGTGATCAAAACTGTCGCCAGCGCCACTTGCTTGGCCAGCGTCTGCTGCTGCCCGGTGAGCTGTTCGATCCGCTCGCGGACGGAAGCGAGCGACTCGCGCACCTTCAGCACGTCTTGAAGCGGCGCGTCCGTCCGCTTGTCCAGCAGCTCCAGCAATTCCTTTTCGATGCGTCGCTCGTTGCGCAGCCGGGCCTCCACGTCCACCACCTGCGCGGTCACGTCCGCCGCCTCCGTCTGCTCGCGCGCGACCTCCGCCAGGCCGCGGAGCATGTTGAGCACCTGCCCGAGCCGGTCGCTCTGCACGCGGATCGTGATGTACCCCTCCAACTGCTTGTCGCTGCCTTGGATTTGCGACTGTTCGACGTATTCGCCCTGCGCTTCGGACGGCACGAGCGTCTGCACCTTGAAATAAAGGCCGCGGACATCATCAGTCTTGAGATCGATCCCCGCCTTACGCACCACCTGCCGCGTGAGGACTTGGGTGGGTGCGCTGACCCCGCCTAGATTCTGGCCCTCGCCCTCGCCCCTGCCGAAGTTCGCCTTACCGAGCTGGCCGAAGCTCGCAGCGTCCTTGCTGACGATCGCAGCACCGATGTAGCCGTAGCTGGTGTCTCCCCAAGCCTCATAGCCGGCGCCCATTCCGATTGGCTTCCCATCGGCTAACGTGGAAAACTTCCAACCTGCTCTGCCCTCGCCCAGAGTCTGCCCTTTGCCTTTGGCGTCACCGTCGTAGTCAACGCCGAGGTCGTAGGAGGATTTCGGGCTCCACACTGCTTGATGGTGCCCCGCCAATTCAATCGGGTGCCCCGGTGACACCTCGCTTGTTCTGTGATGGAGCACCACTGCCGCGACGATCACGGCGGCGATGGGCGTGCCGACCCACGGCCAGCGGGACTTGAGGATTGCGTGCAACCAGCGCTTGCGAGTGACCGCTCGCTTGCGCTCGCGGCTCGGATTCTCTGCGGAATCGGCTTGCTGGATTGCATTCTTCCACAACTGCGGCGACGGCTCCGTCCACCACGTCAGTTGCGTGAGCCGCTCTTCGAGTTGTTTGAGTTCGTTGTCGTCGTTCATGATTTGACCCTCGCCCGCAACTCCTCCAGCGCGGCATGCAAACGCGACTTGAGCGTCCCGATGGGGATCTCCAATGCCTCCGCCGCTTCGCTGTGCGTCAGACCCTGCGTGTAGCAGAGCAGCACGACTTCTCTCAACTCCGGCGACAGCGACTCGACCGCTCGCTTCAATTCCGAAAACTGCTCTTGCCGAACGACTTCGGTCGCTGGGTCGCAACCACCAGTCAATACCGCGCGGCCGTTGCTCGGCACGACCGATGGCCCGCGCGTGTCGGCGGAGTCCTCACCCCGGTTCGTCGCGGCAAGTTCAGTCTTGCGCTCGAGGACTTCACTCTGACACGACCGCACGTCGCGGCACGCATTGATCGCGATGCGATACAGCCACGTCTTGAACGTGCTGCGGCCGCCGAACCGGCCGGCGTAGCGGATCACGCGCACCCAGGCGTCCTGGACGGCGTCCATGGCCGGCTCGCGCGAGCCCAGCATCGCCATCGCCAGGTTGAGCAAGGGCAATTCGTAGCGCCCCGCCAGCTCGTCCAGAGCTTTGCGGTCGCCTTCGATAAAGGCCTTGAGCAGCCCCTCGTCATCCTTCATTCGCCGCCGTCTCCTGTTGCCGCCCTATTAGACCGCCAGGTTCCCGATCCGGTTCGCGCGGATTTCGCAAACTCGATGGCGCCCCTCAATCCCCCCTTGCCGGAGGGGCATTAAGGTGGGTCTGCGCCGAGCGTCACGTTGCCCTGTCCTCGCCGTGGCAGGAACATTCCGCACGAGTTGGAGCCATTGCTGCGGCAATCGGTATACAGCCCCAGGGACGACCACGAAAGAAGGTCAATGCAATGGCCGGAACACGAGAGGCGGTGAGCATGAAAATCCGGTATTGCCTACGGGATTTTCATGGTATAATCTCAGCTCATGATCGACCGAAAAACAGACGCAAAGCAAATCCAGATCGCGCTGAAACGCAGCCGCGTCGTGGCGTTGCTGGGACCGCGTCAGTGCGGCAAGACCACCCTGGCCCGGCAGTTCATGGCCCCCGGGTCGCTCAATTACTTCGACTTGGAAGACCCGGCGAGCCTCGCCCGTCTCTCCGAGCCGGATACGGCGCTGCGTCCGCTCAAAGGCCTGGTGGTAATCGATGAGATTCAACGCCGGCCGGACCTGTTCCCGCTGCTGCGCGTGCTGGCGGACCGCAAGCCGCTGCCCGCGCGTTTCCTGATCCTCGGCAGCGCCTCGCCGGATTTGCTCCGGCAATCGTCCGAAACGCTCGCCGGCCGCCTGGAAACCATTCCATTGGAAGGCTTCCGGTTGGCCGATCTCGGCGCGTCGGCGCAAGGCAGACACTGGTTCCGCGGCGGCTTTCCGCTCTCGTACACGGCCCGCACCGAAGCGAATTCGCTGGCCTGGCGCCGGCAGTTCCTCCAGACGTTCCTGGAACGAGATCTGCCGCAATTGGGCGTCAGCATCCCCGCCGTCACGCTGCGCCGGTTCTGGAACATGGTTGCCCACTACCATGCCCAAATCTGGAACGCCGCCGAGCTGGCCCGCGCGCTGGCCGTCAATGAGTCCACCGTGCGCCGTTATCTCGACCTCATGACCGGCGTGTTCATGCTCCGGCAGTTGCCGCCGTGGTTCGAGAACATCGGCAAGCGACAGGTCAAGGCCCCCAAGGTCTATGTGCGCGACTCCGGCCTCCTGCATGCGCTGCTCGGCGTCGCCAGCCGGCGCGATCTCGAACATCACCCCAAAGTGGGCGCCTCGTGGGAAGGCTACGCTGTCGAGGAGGTAATAAAGGCGCTGCGCCCCGACCAAGTCTACTATTGGGCCACGCACAACGGCGCGGAGATCGATCTCGTGTTGTTCAAGGGCGCTCGGCGCATCGGCGTCGAGTGCAAACGCATGGACGCGCCCAAACTCACGCCCTCCATGCGCATCGCGTTGGCCGACCTCAAGCTCGATGAACTGTTGGTGGTCTATCCCGGCCAGCGCCGTTACGCGCTGGCCAAACAGGTGGAGGTGCTGCCGCTGGCGGAGCTGGTCGGCGCGGCGGAGGCTTGAAGTGACGAATGCGTTGAATCGCTTTAGAGCGCTTTTGAAAGGTCGTCAAAAAGACGTTATCCTTATAAGGTCACAGTGAAGAGGCTCGCCCGGCTCCTGCGTATGGGATTCGTGGACCGCCGGCGAGCGGCGCAGACAGCTTTCTTAAAACACGGGTGGTTGCTGATGTATCCAAGACATCTGAAGACGATGTTGCTCTCGGCCGTGGGATTGATCGGAGCGATCCACGGCTGGCGGGCGGTTCCAGCCTTGGCCGCGGAAGCGGCCGGAACTCAGGCCGCCATCGACTACAACCGCGACATTCGCCCGATCCTCTCCGAGAACTGCTACGCGTGTCACGGGCCGGATGAGAACAAGGTCAAAGCCGGCCTGCGACTTAACCGCAAAGAGGACGCGTTTAAGGAGCTTAAGGGCGGCGGATTCGCCATCGTCCCCGGCAAAAGTGCGGAGAGCCTCCTGATTCAGCGCGTTTCCTCTGGAGATGACGACGAACGGATGCCGCCGGCCAAGACCGGCAAGCGGCTGAGCAAGGCCCAGATCGACTTGCTGCGGGCGTGGATCGACCAGGGCGCGGCGTGGAAGGAACACTGGGCGTTCATCCCGCCGAAGCGGCCTGACGTGCCGCCGGTCAAAGACATCACCTGGCCGCGGAACACCATCGATCAGCTCGTCCTGAGCAAACTCGAAGAGCATGGCTTCCAGCCGTCATTGGAAGCGGACAAAGTCACACTGATTCGCCGCGTCACTCTGGACCTGACCGGCCTGCCGCCTGCGATTGCCGAAGTGGATGCGTTCCTCCAGGACACCAGCCCGGACGCGTACGAGAAAGTCGTCGATCGCCTGCTCGCGTCGCCGCATTATGGCGAGCGGATGGCCCAGGACTGGCTCGATCTGGCCCGCTACGGCGACACCAACGGGTACCACTACGACAGCGACCGTTCCATGTGGCCGTATCGCGATTATGTCATTGAGGCGTTCAACGCGAATAAGCCGTTCGATCAATTCACCGTCGAGCAGATCGCCGGCGATCTTTTTCCCAACGCCACGACCGACCAGAAGATCGCCTCCGGTTTCAATCGCAACGTGACCTACAACGAGGAAGGCGGCGCCGACCCGGATGAATTCCGCGTCAAGTATGCCGTCGATCGGGCGAGCACCACCGGCACAGTGTTTCTGGGTATGACGCTGGGCTGTGCCGAGTGCCACGACCACAAGTACGATCCGATCTCTCAGAAAGAGTTTTATCAGCTTTATTCCTTCTTCAACAATATCAACGAGGACGGCGCGGAGGGCCACGATCGGCCGCACCCGCCGGTGCTGAAGCTGCCCCGCAAGGAGCAACAGGAAAAACTGGAGAAGGTGCGAACGCTGCTGGTCGCCGCCGAGAAAGACATCAAGGAGCACACGGGTAAAGTTGGAGACGCGCAGGCCCAATGGGAGCAGAAGGCCAAGGCCGACATTTCAGCTTCGAAGATCACCGAGGGCCTGGCCGCCCACTATGAACTCGACGCCAAGGACGATCTTCGCGTGGTCGACAGCAGCGGCCACTATCGGCACGGCACGTACCGGGGCGGTAAGCCGGCGTGGGTCCCCGGCAAGGTGGGCAGCGCGCTCAAATTCGACGGCCAGGGCGGCTTCGTCGATCTTGGCCAGCTCGGCGACTTCCAACGCCCGGATGCGTTCTCGTACGGCTGCTGGGTCAACGTCGAGGGTGATGGCGGCGTCGTCATTGGCAAGATGGACGAGGCCCAGGGCCACCGCGGCTTCGACCTGGGTATTGTCGGCGGCAAGATCTGGGCCCACATCATCCACGCCTTCCCCGAGAACGCGCTGAAGGTCACCAGCAAAGACGAGGTGCCGCCGCAATCGTGGCATCACGTCATGGTCACCTACGACGGTTCCAGCAAGGCCGCCGGTATCAGGGTCTATCTCGACGGCAAGCTCCAGCAGGTGGATGTCAATTACGACACGCTGACCGCCAGCATCCGGACCAAGGCGCCGCTGCACGTCGGCAAACGCAACAGCAGCGTTCCCTTCACCGGCCTCATCGATGACGTGCGGATTTACCATCGGTTCCTGACCGCGGCTGAAGTGGGGCAATTGAGCGGCCCGGCGATCATCAACTCGCTGCTGCTCACGGATGCCGATCAGCGGACGCCCGAGGAAAAGACCCAGCTCCAGACGTACTACCTCGATAATGAAGATCCCGAATTTGCGAAGCTCAAAAAGAGCGTCGCCGACCTGAAGAAGCAACAGAACGACATCGATCAGTCGATCCCCATCACGCTGGTCATGGACGAGATGGCCGAGCGGCGGCCGAGTTTCGTGCTCGTCCGCGGCGATTTCCAGAATCCCGGCGACCCCGTGCACCCCGATGTGCCCTCGATCTTCCCGCGCCTGCCCAAAGACAAACCGGCCAATCGCGTCGGCCTCGCGTATTGGCTGACGGATCCGAATCATCCACTCGTAGCGCGCGTCACCGTCAACCGCTTCTGGAAGCAATTCTTCGGCATCGGCCTCGTCAAAACCGCTGAAGACTTCGGCTCGCAGGGCGAACCGCCTTCCAATCAACTTCTGCTCGACTGGCTCGCGACCGAGTTCATCGCCGGCAAATGGGACATCAAACGAATGGTCAGGATGATGGTCATGTCGTCCGCCTATCGCCAGAGCTCCAGCGTGAAGGACAATCATTATGAGCAGGATCCGTACGATCGGCTGCTGTATCGTGCGCCGCGAGTCCGCTTGTCGGCCGAACAAATTCGCGACAGTGCGCTGAGCATCAGCGGCCTGCTCAACCTCAAAATCGGCGGACCCAGCGTCAATCCCTATCAGCCGGACGATTACTACAAGGACAAGGGCCGATGGAAATGGGTCGTGAGTTCCGGCCCCGATCTCTATCGCCGCGGGCTGTACACTTTCTGGCGCCGGACCACGTTCTATCCCGCGTTTCAGATCTTTGACGCGCCCAGTCGCGAGATGTGTACCGTCGATCGCCCGCGCACCAACACGCCGCTCCAGGCGCTGGTGACGTTGAATGATCCGGCGTTCGTTGAGGCCGCACGCGTTTTTGGCCAGCGGATCATGCTCCAGGGCGGGCAGACCCCGGATGATCGCATCGTGTTCGCCTTCCGCACCGCCGTGGCCCGCGAGCCGCGCGATCGCGAGGCGGCTGTCTTGAAAAAGATTTACGAACAGGAGCTTCAGCGCTACACCGCCGACGCCGAAGCCGCGAAAAAACTGGTCAGCCAGGGCAAGTACGAACGCCCCGAACAGTTGAACGTCACCGAACTCGCCGCCTGGACCGCCGTCGGCAACGTGCTGCTCAACCTGGACGAAACGATCACCAGGGAGTGACGCGGAAGCCGTGCTATAATCAACCGAAAGCAGGGAGCCGTATATGGTTCGAATTGTTGCCGCGCATCTCTCAAATGGACAAGTAATCCCCGACGAACCGTTGCCCGCCGAGGACGAGGTTGACAAGATTTCGATTGTCCTCCAGGTCAAGGAAAATGGAGCACGGAAAAGAGAATCGTTCGTCGATAAATGGTTCGGTGCTCTCAAGGGGTCATCGGATGATCCGGAAGGCGAGTATAAGAAGTACCTGGAGCAGAAGTACCTTTGACGCCGATCCTGCTCGACACCAACGTCTTGGTGGATTTTTTCTTTGCCCGGGAGCCTTTTGCGCAAGCCGCGAGAACGATCTGGATCAGAGTGGAAGCCGGTGAGTTGCAAGCTTACGTCAGTGCGACCAGCATTCCAACATTGTTCTACTTGGCACGTAAGGCTTTGGGGACGCAGAGCGCGAGAGCAGCGATCGAGGCAGTGCTCGAAAGGTTTGGCATCTGCCCCGTGGATGAGGCCGTAATCCGCCACGCAATGGCGAAGCCGAACACCGATGTTGAAGATGCGATCCAGCTTGCAGCGGCCGAGGCAGCGAGGATTGAAATCATCGTCACGAGGGACCCAAAGGGCTTCAAAGGCGCGGAGATGAGAGTGCTCGATCCCGCAGAGCTAATTGCTGAACTCGATTCGGGAGGAATGGAGTAAGCACGATGGACGCTTGCGATTGTGAACGAATGATAACCCGCCGGTATTTCCTGTCCCGCACCAGCGCCGGCCTCGGAGCTGCTGCGTTAACCTCGCTGCTGAACCCGCGGCTGTTTGGCGCGGTGCCGGGCGTCCTGTCCGCGCCGCATTTCCCCGCCAAAGCCAAGCGCATCATCTACCTGTTCATGTCCGGCGGGCCGTCGCACATGGACCTGTTCGATTACAAGCCGAAGCTCAACGAACTGAACGGCCAGGAAATCCCGGCGTCCGTCCGCGGCAAACAGCGCGTCACGCTCATGACCCGCAATCAGACGAATTTCCTGGTGGCCGGCTCGCCGTTCAAATTCGCCAGGCACGGCCAAAGCGGCCAGGAGATGAGCGAGCTGCTCCCGCACACCGCCAAGATCGCGGACGACATCGCCATCATCCGCTCGCTGTACACCGAGCCGATCAATCACGACCCGGCGGTCACGTTCCTGCTCACCGGCGGCCAGCTCGCCGGCCGCCCGAGCATGGGCTGCTGGCTCTCCTACGGCCTGGGCACCGAAAATTCCGACCTACCCGCGTTCGTGGTCATGCTCTCCGGAACGCCGACGCAGCCCGCCCTCTCGCGCTACTGGCACAACGGCTTCCTGCCCGGCAAGCACCAGGGCGTGCAGTTCCGCTCGCAGGGCGACCCGGTGCTGTACCTGACCAACCCCGACGGCATCGACCCCGGCAACCGCAAGCAGATCATCGACGGCGTCAACGCCCTCAACCAGATGAAATACGAAACGGTCGGCGACCCCGAGATCGAAGCCCGCATCAACTCGTACGAACTCGCCTACAAGATGCAGACCAGCGTGCCCGAACTGATGGACATCAGCAAAGAGCCGAAGGAAGTCCACGAGCTATACGGCACGCAGCCCGGCAAGGCCACGTTCGCCAACAACTGCCTGCTCGCCCGCCGGCTGGCCGAGCGCGGCGTACGCTTCATCCAGCTCTATCACCAGGGCTGGGACCAGCACTCGAACCTGATCGTCGAGATCAAACGCCAGTGCACCGAGACCGACCAGGCCACCGCCGCCCTCATCATGGACCTAAAGCAGCGCGACATGCTCAAGGATACGCTGGTCATCTGGGGCGGCGAGTTCGGCCGCACCAGCTATTGCCAGGGAAAACTGACCAACGACAGCCTCGGCCGCGACCACCATCCGCGCTGCTTCACCATCTGGATGGCCGGCGGCGGCATCAAGCCCGGCATCACCATCGGTGCGACCGACGACTTCGGCTACAACCTGGTCGGCGAGGGCATCCACGTCCACGACTTCCAGGCCACCGTCCTCAACCAGATGGGCATCGACCACACCAAGCTCACCTACAAATTCCAGGGCCGCAACTTCCGCCTCACCGACGTGACCGGCAAAGTCGTCCGCGAAATCCTGGCGTGAAGCTGGGTTCGATCCAGGCAGGTTTCTCTGAGGGCATGTCATTTCGACTCATCAGAATCGCAATGATATACTACTTGCATGACCATTCAGTTGCAGCCTGAGCTGGAGAACGAGGTTCGGCGGCTGGCGGACGAGCGGGGGCGCGATGTTCAAGCGATCGTCTCGGAGGCCGTGCGCCAGTACATCGAGGCGGCGGCGATCACGGACGTGACCCCCGAACAGGTGGGCCAGATGCAGGAGGCGATCGTCCCGGAAATGTCGGACATCGAAGGGTGGGAAGGGCAGGAAGCAGGTTGACAGTGAGGAGAGGTGAAGTCTGGTGGGCGGAGTAGCCACCGCCGGTGAAATCACGTCCCGTCGTCGTCCTGACCCGGAATGCGGTCGTCGAGAGGATCGGGTCGGTGGTCGTGGGATTGGTGAGCTGTAGATCACAAGCCTCCCGGATCGTGTCGGCCAGCGAACTAATATACGCCCTGCGTGTCTCCTTCATCTGCACCTGCTCCCTCCGTGGGTGAGGTGACTTTGAGCCCAAACACCAGTAATAGTGGTACAGTAAACAACGAATGTCAAGTTGTTGTATGCCATAATACTTTGTAATACATGGACGACGATTAATCGTCACTTGACCGCTTTAAGATTTGGAAGCGTGAGGGCGCCGGAGCGGATATTCTGGTAGCCGCTGCCGAGTGGGCCGATGGGGCCGGGCGGCTTGATTGTCGACTTGGACGATGGGTGACTTCATAGACCCGGTATCCGATTGACGTCAACACAGAAGACTTGACCCTCAAACGTACCAACAACGAGTACCTCTGGATGAAACCTTTCGGCGAACAGGGAGGCACCAAACGATCTGGGATGGCGTAGAGCGATGAGCATGATTGCGTCTTCCTTTGTCCGACCGATGCGCCGAATGTAGATCTCTGGGAGGGTGTGTGAAAAGTCCTTTTTCATCCTGGAGATGGGTGAAGAAAGCACCAGCTCCAGTCCGTGGCCGACGTTTGCCACGAAGGACTGCTCAGTATCACGCCAGTCAGCCTGAACGAACTTGGCGGTAAGAGGCTCATCCTTCGGGCAAACTGCTGCAAGACCCGTCTCGATGTTCAGGCAGGTCGTCAACTTCCAGGGCGCCCACGTGATACACCCCGGACCGCCCTCCCTCAGCATGACCTTGTTGCTGGCTATAGCCATTCCGAGCACGCGGTTCTGAACGACAGTTGGAACGAACATCACCGAACCAAGTTGACCGCCGCTGGAGTAGATCCATCGCACGGCATCATGCTTGTAAACTACTTCGTTTACGGCCATTCGATGGCCTGACCAGCAACCAACCAATAGCGGCAATATCGCCCACAAAATTAGGATTGGAAGTTGACGCAAATCACGGCACTCCTTTCTGTTCCTTGGCTGCACGCGAGTTCATCCGTCGTCATGCTTGCTGGTCATTCACTTCACAACCGGCAGACCCAGGCCGCCGGAGCGGATTTTGTCGTAGCCGCTGACGAGGAGCCGATGGGGTCGGGCGGCTTGATTGTCGACTTGGACGATGTGAGGGTGACTTCATAGACCCGGTATCCGATTGACGTCAACACAGAAGACTTGACCCTCAAACGTACCAACAACGAGCACCTCTGGATGAAACCACTCGGCGGACAGGGAGGCACCAAACGATCTGGGATGGCGTAGAGCGACAAGCCTGATCGAATCTCCCTCTGTGCGAGCGGTGCGCCGGATGTAGATCTCTGAGGTGGGCAAGGGGAGAGACAGCTCCAGTCCGTGGCCGACGTTAGCAACGAAGGTTTGCTCAGTGTCGTGCCAGTCGGTCTTGACGTGATTTGTGGAGAGAGGAGCAGCGCCTAAGGAGAATGCTGGCAGACCCGTCTCGATGTTCAAGCAAGTCGTCAGATTCCAGGGCGCCCACGTGATACACCCCGGACCTCCTTCCTTCACAATGACCTTGCCGCCGGAGATGGCGATTTCGTAAACGCGGTTCCGAACAACAGTTGGAACGAGGAAGGCCGATCCCAGTTGACCGCCGCTGGAATAGATCCATCGCACGGCATCATGCTTGTAAACTACTTCGTTTACGGCCATTCGATGGCCTGACCAGCAACCAACCAATAGCGGCAATATCGCCCACAAAATTAGGATTGGAAGTTGACGCAAATCACGGCACTCCTTTCTGTTCCTTGGCTGCACGCGAGTTCATCCGTCGTCATGCTTGCTGGTCATTCACTTAACAACCGGCAGCGAGCGCTCAGACTCAATTTTTGCGTAGCCGGAGCCGAGGGGGCCTATGGGGTCCGGCGGTTTGATGTGGACCGGCGCGTTGGTGAGTTGGGCTTCGCCGCACTGGACGACTACTGCTCGACTGTTTCGAACACGCGGCCTGCTTGCCTGAGATATGACAGATCCCCGGCCTCGGCGCGACGGGCCACCTCATCGAGCCAACGCAGCATATCAGGCTCCAAGCACGGCTCCGAAGGATCGTCAACCGGGTAGACCACTTCGACCTCCACCTCGACCGCGTAGCGCCCTCGTTGGACCCAGCGTTTCCGTTTCTCCCGCTTGCCTTCGACTCGCATTCAGTTCACCTCATAAAAGGTCACCAGCTTTGCGGCACCGGATACCTCCAACCAGGACCAGATCGCCTCGACCTCTGAGCCGTCCGGAAGGAGCTGTCGAACAACGACTGATGGGTTCGGCTTCGACCGGGGACGTTCACGAATGAGTCTGGCATCTTCAAATCCGAGCACCAGTTGCCAGGCGGTTGCCATTCTCTCCTCGCAGCGCTCGTCCGCATGCCAGGAGACGATGACCCTGTCGTTCCGAATAGCCTCCGTTATTCTATCAAAGAGCCGACCCAATGTGGCGCCTCCTGTGCCGCTCTCGCGCCGCAGTGTAACAGAGGCTCGGATGATATTGCCATCAGCGGGGCGCCGGCGTCAAAGCGATCCGCGGCCACGAGGGCCGCCGCTACACACGGGCGAGACGCCCGTGCCACAACATCAAGTCTTTACCACTGGCAGCGAGAGCCCGCCGGATTTGATTTTATCGTAGCCGGAGCCGAGGGGACCGATGGGGTCCGGGGGCTTGATGTGGACTTGGGCGTTGGTGAGTTGGGCTTCGCCGCGTTCGACGCGGGCGGCGAATTTGACGGATTCTTCGTAGAGGGCGTCGAGCATTTCGGCTTCGGTCACGGTGCGGGTCTGCTGGCCTTGGACGTAGATGATGCCCTTGCCTTTGCCGGCGAAGACGGCCACATCGGCGCCTTCGGCTTCGCCGGGGCCGTTGACCACGCAGCCCATGACCGCGACCTTGACCGGCGTCTTGATCAGGGCGAGCTTCTCGCGAACCTTTTTTACCAGCTCGATCAGGTCCACCTCGATGCGGCCGCAAGTGGGGCAGGCGATCAGCTCAGGCTCGTTGCGGTTTCGCAGGCCAAGGCTGCACAGCAGCTCCTTGCCGTCGTCCACTTCGTAGATCGGGTCGGCGGCGTAGGAGATGCGGATGGTGTCACCGATTCCCTCTGAAAGGAGGGTGCCGAGGGCGGCGATGCTGCGGATGCGGCCGGTCTCGGGCGGGCCGGCGTGCGTGACGCCCAGGTGCAGCGGGAAGTCGAACCGCTCGCTGATCGCGCGGTAGGCGTCGATGACGATGGTGGCGTCGATGCTCTTGGCGGACAGCACCACGTTGTGGAAGTCGTTCTCCTCGAAGAGGCGGATGTAATCCTCGATCTTCTCGATCATGATGCGAATCAGGTGAGCGTGGCGGTCCTGCTCGATGGCGGCCTTCTCGGCGGCGCGGACTTGCTTATCCTTGCGTTCGACGATCCCGCCCTCGTTGACGCCGACGCGGATGGGAATGCCGGCGTCTTTGCACGCGCGGATGACCTCGCTCACCTGCTTGCGGTCCTGAATGTTGCCGGGGTTGAGGCGGATTTTGTGCACGCCGGCTTTGATCGCCTCCAGCGCCCGCTGAAAGTGGAAGTGCACGTCGGCGACGATGGGCACGCGCGTCTGGCGGAGGATCTCCGGTATGGCGTCGGTGTCGCGCTGGTCGGGGACGGCGATGCGGACCACGTCACATCCGGCGGCCGCCAGCCTGTTGATCTGGGCGACGGTGGCGTCGATGTCATAGGTGTAGGTGCTGGTCATCGACTGGAGGACGACGGGAGCGTCGCCGCCGATGGGGACGTTGCCGATCTTGAACTGCCGTGTCTTTCTGCGTGAAGCCATCAATTCACCCTGCTTGTGACCAGTTTTCAACCGTCAGGCCTGGGACAGCGGAAAAGTCGGCATCCTTTGATACCACGCTGCAACTTCCGAGAGTCAGTGCGATGGCCGCGATCTGCATATCGATCTGTTGCATCGGCCGGCCAGTCCTTCGCAAGAAGGCGTAGATTCGCCCATACTCCTGCGCGGCGGCGCGATCGAAGGGCCAGATCTTAAGAGTGGGAAGCACATGCACCAGACGGGCGTGGTTTTTCTCGCGGCTGATGCTGAGCTCTATGCCAGCGAAGAGCTCAGCAAGGACCGGCATACACACGCCGACGCGATCACCGCGGGCAGTCAACTGTCGGACCCGGATTTCGGCACCCAGGCGACGATTGACGTAATCACTCGCGACACCCGAATCGAGCAAGTACTTTCGCAATCAGAGTCCCATTTTCTTACGCACCGCCCGCAATGTGACGTCACGGACAGCGGCGCGGGCCGCGGCAATCTCGGCCTCATCCTCCGGGGTAAGCTCCAGTGGCTCGAACGTATCGATCCGATGCAGTATCTCTGCGAGTGCGGCAGGGTTGTCAGGCCAGTCCTGTTCCGCCGGCCCGAGCGATTCCTCCTGAGGGACGACGCAGACGCGCATGCCTTCCTGCCAGTTCACCGGCTTGTCGAGCTCCACCTGGCCATCCCTGTATGTCCCGGATACGCTATTCAAAAGTCTATCCTCCGGCGGCCAGCGCCGATTCTTAAAGCATTATATCGGCATTTGATCCGCCCGGCGAGGAAAGGCGATACCCCTCCGCGAGCTTGGAAACGGAAAACCGGGATTAAGGATCATGGTTATGAATTGGTTCGGCAGGATGTCGGGACTCGCGATCATCGTCATCGCCGGCGGCTGCGGGGCGCCGCATCAGCCGGTCACGCGGATCGAATCACAAAAGGCGGTTGTGGGGCAGTCGGTCGAGGGGAGAGATATCGCGTGTCAGTTCTTCGGCGATGGGCTGGACGTGGTACTTCTGATGGCCACGATTCACGGTAACGAGGCCGCCGGCACGCCGCTGCTGGAGAAAATGGCGGAATATCTGAGTGCTCATCCGGAAGTGGTGAAGAGCCGGCGGGTGCTGCTGCTGCCGGTTGCTAACCCCGATGGCCGTTCTCGGAACACGCGGCGCAATGCCCGCGGCGTCGATCTGAACCGGAACTTTCCGGCGGCCAACTGGTCGAATGAGAAGGATCATGGGCCTGCCGCCCTGTCTGAGCCGGAGAGCCGCGTCATTCGCGACTTGATTTTTACTTATTCGCCGAGCCGGATCGTCACCATCCATCAGCCGCTGTCGTGCGTGGACTACGACGGGCCGCCGGTGGTCGTGAAATTGGCCGAAGCGATGGCCAAACATTGCGAGCTGCCCGTAAAGCACATCGGCGCGCTGCCCGGCTCGCTCGGCTCGTACGCCGGCAACACACTGCAAATCCCCATCATCACGCTGGAACTGCCAAACTCGGCGAGTGATCTAAGTGGTTCCCAAATCTGGGAGCGCTATGGCAAAGCGCTGCTGGCGGCGATTCGATTTCCGGCGAGGAACTGAGTTTGCGATAGTTCGCTTCCAGTTGACTGATGAGGCGCCGGCCTGACGAATCTCAACGCATCTGCTATAATCCCCAATGTTCGAGGGCGTAGCTCAGTCGGTAGAGCAACGGCCTTTTAAGCCGTGGGTCCTGGGTTCGAGTCCCAGCGCCCTCAATTTCTGTGGCGGCCGCCCCCCGTGGCGGCCGATTTTGCTTGTTCACGGCCGTCACGGGAGCGGCCGCTACGGAGAACACAGCGGAACTGGCTGTCATACGAAACCCGCTCTGAAGCCGTGAGAAGCATCCTGCTCTATAGTGGTGGCCTGGATTCGACAACGCTGCTCTTTGATCTGCGAGCGGCCGGACATGAGGTACGTTGCCTGGCTGTCAATTACGGCCAGCGGCACGGCCGCGAGTTGCAGGCCGCCCGTGCAATTGCGGAGCGCTTGCACGTGCCCTTCCGGGTGGCAGACCTGGCTTCGATCCAGCCGCTGCTGGCCGGCAGCGCATTGACCGGCGACGTTGATGTTCCGCACGGCCACTATACTGATGAAAGCATGAAACTGACCGTCGTGCCCAACCGCAATATGATCATGCTGTCGATCGCCATCGGCTGGGCCGTCAGTCTCAAGTTCGATGCCGTCGCCTACGCCGCGCACGCCGGCGACCACGCGATTTATCCCGACTGCCGACCCGAGTTCGTGGCCGCGATGGAGCAGGCGGCGTCGCTGGCCGACTGGCATCGCGTTCGCATCGAGCGGCCGTTCATGCACCTCACGAAGGCGGACATCGTCAGCCGCGGTGCGGAACTCGGCGTGCCCTTCGAGCTGACCTGGTCCTGCTACGAAGGCGGCCAGGTCCACTGCGGCCGATGCGGCACCTGCGTCGAGCGACGGGAAGCGTTCGCCGCGGCTGGCGTGGCCGATCCGACGAGATATGCGGAAGGATGATCACACATGAGCGAGCCGAAATACCTGGGCAAGCCCGCCAACCAGCCGATCGACACGCTCGACTTGATCGAGTGGACCGGCGGCCCGATCACCGTTCGCCTCGAATGTTCCGAGTTCACCTCGCTCTGCCCCATCACCGGCCAGCCCGATTTCGGCACGCTGCTCATCGAGTACGTTCCCGACAAGCACATCGCCGAGACGAAATCGGTCAAGCTCTATCTATGGAAGTACCGCGACCGGCCCGGTTTCAACGAGCAGCTCGTGGACGCTATCGCCGACGACTGGCATCGCCAGCTCAAACCGCGCTGGCTGCGCGTTAGCGGCAAGTTCCACCCGCGCGGCGGCATCGCCGTCACCGCCATCGCCGAACGCGGCGGCACGGAGCACCGACCCGCATGATCACCGTCTCTCGACGAGTCGCTTTCTGTGCCGGGCACCGCATCCGCGGGCACGAAGGGCCGTGCCGGTTCCTGCACGGGCACAACTATGTGGCCGTCTTTCATGCCGCCGCTGAAACGCTGGATCCGCTCGGGCGGGTGATCGATTTCGGCGTGCTCAAGGAGCGGCTCGGCGGCTGGATCGAAATGCACTGGGACCACGGATTTCTCTGCGAACGCGGCGACGAGGAGGTCATGGCCGCACTGCGGGCAATTCCCGCGCAGAAGTTTTTCCTTCTGGACGCGAACCCCACCGCCGAGAACATGGCCGCGTATCTCTTGAATGTCGTCGGCCCCGAACAGTTGGCGGGAACCGGCGTGCGCCTCATCCGCGTCGAACTCTGGGAAACCGAGAACTGCAAAGCGGACGTGTCGATTTGAAATGTCAGAACCCCGCACGCAAGTGCGGGGCCAGCCCACCACTTGCGCGTTGGGTTCGGACCGTAGAACGTTTACCCGCGAGCGCAGGCGAGCGCGGGACGGTTACAATCCTGAGTATCCAGTGAAGACCTACCAGATCAACGAAATCTTCTACTCCCTCCAGGGCGAGGGCATCCGCGCCGGCACCCCCAACCTGTTCCTGCGCTTCACCGGCTGCAACGAAACGTGCAGCGTCGAGTCGCACGGCTTCGACTGCGACACCGAGTTCTCCAGCGGCCGCAAGCTCGCTCTCGATGGGATCATCACCGAGCTGCGCGAGGCCGGCCCCGGCTGCGAATGGATCGTGCTCACCGGCGGCGAACCGGCCCTCCAGGTGGACCGCGAGCTGATCGACGCCCTGCACGCCGCCGGCTTCAAGCTCGCCATCGAAACCAACGGCAGCATCGCCCTGCCCGACGGCCTCGACTGGATCACCGTCAGCCCCAAGGTCGCCGAGCACGCCATCCGCCAGCGAACCGCAAACGAGGTCAAGTACGTCCGCGCGTATGGCCAGGGCATCCCCAGGACCGTCGTCAAAGCTGATCATCAACTCATCTCGCCCGCCTTCACCGGCGACGAACTCGATCGGAAGACGCTGGATTGGTGTGTGCGCCTCGTCAAAGAGAATCCCGCCTGGCGACTTTCGATCCAGATGCACAAATCGTGGAAGATTCGATGAGCGTGAACAGGAGCTGACCATGTCCGACCTAACCCGCGTCAGTCTGTCTCTTGAAGAGCCGCTGCTCAAAAAATTGGACACGCTCGTTCAGCGGGACGGCTACAGCAACCGCAGCGAGTTCGTGCGGGACATGATTCGCGACCGGCTTGTCCAGACCGAATGGAAAAAAGACCGCGAAGTGCTCGGCACCATCACGCTGTTGTACGATCACCACGTCCGGCAACTGAGCGACAAGCTCATCGACCTTCAGCACGATCACCATCGCGAGGTGTTGGTCACGACGCACGTGCATCTCTCACACGATCTCTGCGCGGAGGTCATCCTGGTCCGCGCGAAAGCCACGCACGTTCAGAATCTGGCCAACCTGCTCAAGCAGCAGAAAGGCGTCTTTCATTGCGAGCTTTCGACCAGCAGCACGGGCAAGGACCTTCGGTGAATCAGGTCGCCGCTGTAGCGGTTTTAAGCCACGGCCGCTGGAATGTTCGCCCCGGCGCCGTCGGTAATTCGGAACGAACCTCGATGTGGAACCGTATACGACATGCCTGCCTGCCGGCCATCGGCTGCCTCGTGTGTTCATGGGCCTGGCTGGTTGCGCCGGTTCGAGCGGATACTCCCGCACCTCCGCCGGTTGGTGTTGTGATCGGTCCGGCTGCCGGCGATCTGGAACGATATGCGGCCGACCAACTGTGCGGCTATCGGAGCCTGCCCCGGGAGTAATCAGGGAGTGTGTCATGCCACCCGTCAACGCCGAACCATGTGGTGGTGGATTATGCGGTGAACGAGACGGTGCGCTTGTCCGCCGCCCACGGTGCGATGGTGGCGGAGAAGCTGGCGTAGGTGACGAAGTTCTCCTGCCAGGCGTTGAACTCGGCATCGGGTGCGGGAATGTAGTCGGGCATAAAAAGCTCCTTGGAAAGTTGTCAGTTGCCAGTGGTCAGTTCCCTGTGACCGAACGGCATCGACGTCCGGGCGGTCAAACCTCAAGCCGTTATGGATGTGGCGCAGTGCTTGTAGCCGACTGCGCCGGTGGCTGCGATTGCGGTTGTACCTGTGGTTGCACCTGTGCCGGCGGTTGCGGCCCAGGAGTTGGGGGGCTTAGCTGCAATTTCACAAGCAGACCCAGGATGGCCAAAAGTACAACTAAGATCACCGTCCACATCGCGATATAAACACCGTGCTTAGTCACTGACTCTTTGATGCTCTCAAGCCTGCCTTCATGCTCCTTAATCTTGCCGAGGACTTCCTTGCCCTCGGCGGCCAAATCCGCGACTTGCTGGCTGACCGCCTGGACGGACGCGACAAGGTTCTTGATCGGCTCCCGGACGTCCTTGTTTTCGCGTTCGAGCTCCCGAATGCGAGACTCGAGCAGCGTGATTCCCGCCAGCTTCGTCGTCACCTCCGTCAACGTGGGCAATTCCATATTGGCCATCGCGCTGAGGAACTCGGCTGGGAAGTTGCCCAGCAGGAGTGATGGATCGGCTCGTTGCAATTCCTCATTCGGGACGTTGCGGTCAAGCTGATGGAAGACCGCCGTGCAAATCTTCCGACCGAGGTTGATGACGCGTTTGCTTCCGGAGCTATTGAAAAGCACGAACAGGCAATGGCCTTCATAGCCGGGGTGGATGACAGAACCGGAGAGTAGGATTATCCCCTCGTACGCAAGCCGCTTTTTCGGTCCAAGGTGGACGAGGATGTTCGGCGGTATGCGAACCTTCTCGCGGGAAATGATCCCCACGTACTCGCCGGCCCCAAGTTTCAAAGTCGAGTCGGCTCGGATCGTGTGCTCAACCCCGCCCGTCACCACGGATTTCGCACCAGCCGTCAAGTCATAGGTCGTGCTCGCGAGATTCTCGGTGTCAAACGGCGCGAGCAGGCCATGCGAGCTCACCAAGTTGCGGATATCCGCAGCCAAGAGGATTCGCGACCCTTCCGGGACTTCGCTGAACATCGTTGGTTGGGCCATGTGCATCTGCATTGCGGCAGTCACCGCGGTGCTCGGACGCGGAGTAAGGCGATAGCCGCACCGGTCGCCACGCTGACCCCGCTCGAAAGTATACGGGGAGCCGATTCCCAGAACCAGGATACCCGGTCGTGGCGGCCCCTACACCCCCACCGTCGCACTCGCCGTCTCGCTCCACGGGCCGGGTTCTCCCCGGTCGCCTCGGCGACTCGACTGGGCGAGCGGTTGAGCCATCTTAACATGTAGTTAGTGCGCCGTCTGGCCCGCATCCGACCTGCCGTACTCCGCGACGACCGGGGAGCCCCGGAATGACTCCGGGAAGGCGGGGGACGATCCTTTGAGGGCGGGGGATGACTCCCTGCCGTCCGGGGAGGATCCACTGAGGGCGGGGGATAATCCGCTGCCCTCCGGGGACGGACGCAGGAAGGCCGAAAACGGCCCGGAAGGGGTCAAAAACGGGGCTGGGGGGCTCTTTGCGGCCGTCCGGGATGGTTTCCGGCCCAAGTAACAGGGCCACCAGAGGGGGACATACTATGCGACGTCAATCAGTCGGAATGTATTCGCCCGGCGAATGAAATCCGGCTTCGGCCACTGCGCCCGGTCCGGCGGCAGCAGAATCTTTCCCAACGGTTCCTTAAACTTTTCGATGCCGCCATCCAGACGCAAGCCGGAAAGCTCTGTGACCCTCGTCGGGTTGATCCTCATGCGGTATGTGTCGTCCAAGTAGATCAATCCGTTGTCATAGGCTCTGTGGTAGGTCGGCGACAGGGCCAACCCGTTTGTAACGTGGTCGCTGCTATCCGGCGCGCCGACCGGTAGAATATGGGCCGCGGTGCTGCCTTGCGCGCCGTGACCGCTCATCGGCGAGCGCGTGGAAGCTGCCCGATTCGCACTGGAACCAGCCGGCGACGCGGAACAGGGATAGCGCAGCAGCCAAATCGTCTTGGAACTGCTCGCATGTATCGCATCGTTCAACGACGATCCAACGTCGCTTTGCGCCGTCGATCTGGCACGATGGGATCGCTGGAGCCCGAACACCTCGCCCATCACATCCTTCACATCTCAGTCTATTCATCGTCGCGCTCCGCCTGAAGGTTCGCGTACTCCGCTCAGAGTCCACATGTCGCCGTTTAATTCGATTTGTCCGCGCTTCTTCAACTGCTGCTGCGCTGTGCGCACTGCATGTTTCCATTTCTTCCCGAAACGCTTTCCGTCGATGACTCGATCAATCGAGTTGTCGCAAAGGTCAGGATGCATCGCTTCAACACGTGGGTGGAGTTCCGTCGTCGGCAAGGGGCCGTGTTTAGCGAGCAAGTACAAGATTGTCGCGGCGAACACCGTATGCATCGGACCACCCGCAAGCCGCAGGCGGGTCAGTTCATCCGCCGCGGCGAGCAGGGCACCCCGCAGCCGGGTGTCCGCGCGCCGTACAGCCCGCTCTTGGGCTTTGTAGAGGTCACGAAGCTGGGCGGCCTTATCGCAGTACACGCTCAGAGCTTCGATGGGCACGAGCGCGCCGAGCTCAGCGTACTCGGTAATGTCGCGGTTGATGGCCGCCGCCGTCGGCGCATCGAGCACCTTGAGCCCGTACTCATAGTTGATGTCCAGCCCGCCCTTCGTCAGATTCCCCGATGTGACAATCGCTCTCTCGGCGTCCGTTACGTAGACCTTTGCGTGAACGCGAGGAAGATGAAACACGCGAGTTCGGGGCAGCGCGGCCGCGAGCGAATGCACTGCTGCTGGGTCAGTTGCCGCCTGCGCGACGTTCATCGGCGAGAGGTCTGTGAGGAGCGAAACTTGGATCGTCGGTTTGATCGCGTTTGGAAGATTGGCAAGGATGAAGTCCGTTCCGCGCGTCGTCACATACGGAGATGAAACGACGAGACTCTCGCGGGCTTCGGTCAGCAGCGAGCGAAGATCATCCTTCCAATCGTGGCGGAGCCTCTCGGCAATCGTCATGGGCGGCTCCAGTCACTACGCGGCGATTCGGTTGCTCGCTTTCGGCCACGGAGTTTTCGACAACCACCAGACACAATTAATTGCGTCTTTCACTCGGATACGGCGGATGTTCACCCACTCGGCCGGCGTCGGCAGTTTGGATGGACTCCACCAGAAGAAGTCTTGGGCTAAGTGAAACCCCACCTCCCGGCAGAGCATGATGAGGAGTTCGTAGTGGTACAGGCTGCGTGTCGGTTGGCCGGGAATCCACGCACCGCCGATGTCGATGACGAGTGAGCCGCTGTTTTTCAGTACCTTCTTGAACGCCTCGCCGAACGGGCGGAACCATTCCAGGTACTCGTGCGAATCGACGTTGCCGTAATCCTTCTTTCGGACCAAACCAAACGGCGGACTGGTCATTATCAGATCAACCGATCCGGGCTGAACATGCCGTTCCAGCACTTTCAGCGAGTCGGCTAAATAGATCGTCCCGTGGTTGGTGCGGTAGAACTCCCTCACACCTATCGCTGCGGAGGCGGTCTTCAGCTTTCGGTGGCCGTTGCCCGCCGAGGCCGATACTGCTGCGCCGTTGATGCGCTTCCCTATTGTCGATTTCTTCTCCATGTCGATAAGACTAATCCGTTGATGTCGAACAGGCAACGTGGTCCGTGCTGGCGTGGCGGTCCCTGAAGGCCCGCTTCTCCTTGGTCTCGCCCCAGAAGACCTCGTAGTTGCGGTTGCTGTTGAACGGCTGTTCGTGTGGGCATGGCTCGCGTGCCGGACGGTTTGACGCACGCAATGCCGAACCGATAGTATTAAAAATGGTAAATCCGTAATACCGGGCTGGTTGCCGCCGGGAGACGTTCTTGATCGCGATGCACATGGCCAATGAGTTGTTGACGCCGCGCGTGGCGGGGGCGTTCATCGCGATTTCCGCCGGCGTGCTGGCCCTCGCCGCCCGCGGCACGCAGGCCCGGCTCGACCCCGCCCGCGTACCGCTCATGGGCGTGCTGGGCGCGTTCGTCTTCGCCGCGCAGATGATCAACTTCCCGATCCTGCCTGGCACCAGCGGCCACCTCGGCGGCGGCGTCCTGCTGGCCATCCTGCTCGGACCGCATGCCGCAACGCTGGTCATGGCCTCCATCCTCATCGTGCAGTGCCTCATCTTTCAGGACGGCGGATTGCTCGCCCTCGGCACCAACATCCTGAACATGGGCATCATCCCCACTTACGTGGGATACGCGCTGTTCAACGTCATTGCCGGCCGCTCGCCGGGCACCAACCGGCTCTATGTTGCCGTCTTTTTGTCCACCATCATCGGCATGACCGCCGGCGCCGCGATGGTCCCGGTCCAATCCGCGCTCAGCGGCGTGCTCGCCGTCCCGCTGGCTAAGTTCCTGCTGGTCATGATCGGCCTGCATTTGATCATCGCGCTGGCCGAAGCGCTCATCACCTTCGGCGTCGTCGCCTACGTGGTCCGCGTGCGCCCGCAACTGCTCGAAAGCCGTTTCGCAACGGGTTCCGTCGCTTCCGGCCGAGTCGGGTTTCCGGGGGTCATCGCCTCGCTGCTGATCGTCGCGCTCCTGCTCGGCGGCGTCGGCTCGCTCTTTGCCAGCAGTTTTCCCGATGCTTTGGACTCAGTGACCGGCGGTCATCCCGAACGCTCCCTGGTGCGTACGAACGAAGACCCGACGATCACGCAAACCACGCACCTTCAGGAAAAATCCGCGCCGCTGCCCGAGTACAGCATCCGCGGCCACAACGCCTGGTGGGGTACGAGCCTCAGCGGCGTGCTGGGTACGGTCGTGACACTGGTCGTCGTCTGGATCATCGGCCGCGCGCTGCGTCGCCCCCGACCCGCCCCCGAAGTCAGCGAGCTTACCTGATTTAATCATGCACCATCACCACATCGATCGCTTCGCCTATCAGGATTCGCCGATCCATCGGCTCGATCCGCGGGCGAAGATCCTTGCGGTGCTCGCGTACAGCATCGTGCTCATCACGGTGCCGCGCTACGCGCTGCCCTCGCCGCTGTTCATCATCTTCCCGGCGGTGCTGCTGCTCTGGGGTGGGATTCCGCTGGCGTTCGTTGCCAAACACACACTGATTACCTCGCCATTCATCCTGTGCCTCGTGATCTTCTCGCCGGTGTTCGATCGCACGCCGGTGCGGTTAGGCTCGATCACCATCGCCGGCGGATGGATCACCGCCGCATCGGTGATGCTCCGCTTCGTACTCGGCATGGCCGCCCTGATCGGCCTGGCCAGCACCACGCGGTTTCCCGAATTGCTCAAGGGCCTCGAGCAGCTCCGCGTCCCGCGGCTGCTGGTGACGCAGCTTCGCTTCCTGTACCGGTACCTGTTTCTACTGGTAGAGCAGGCCATGCACCTGCGTCAGGCCCGCCGCGCCCGCGATGCCGGCCGTGGTCCCGCAGTGTGGCGATGGCGAGCCGGCGCGGGGCAGATCGGCGTGCTGTTCCTGCGGACACTCGAAGGGGCCGAACGCATGCACCTGGCCATGATCGCCCGCGGCTACGACGGCACCATCCGCCTCCTGCGGCCGCTGAGCTGGCACGCCGCCGATACGCTCTTCCTCGCGGCCACCGGAGCTTATCTCGCCGCTGTCTATTGGATATAAGATGGCCATGCCCGAACCGCTGATTCAGGTCCAGAAACTCGCCTTCACCTACCCGGACGGGACGCAGGCCCTCCGCGGCATCGATCTGGCCATTAACTCCAAAGAGAGGGTCGGCCTCATCGGCCCCAACGGCTCCGGCAAGAGCACGCTGCTCCTGTGCATGAACGGCCTGCTCATCGGCCAGGGCGTCGTCCGCGTCGAGGATGTCGAGCTTTCTCCGTCGAAGGTGGAC
>CAYLLT010000041.1:0-31703 GCA_964384465.1 uncultured Planctomycetales bacterium
GGTGGGTGTCAACGGGGCCGCTCTGCGGGATGCTGCCGGCCGAGCCGTCAGGATCATGGCCATGATCACTGACCTCACGGCGCGCAAACAGGTCGAGCAGGAGCTACGCGACCGATCTGAGCAGCTTCGCAAGTTGGCTTCGGAACTGACTCTGGCCGAGCATCGTGAGCGCTGGCGGATCGCCCAGATTCTGCACGATCACATCGAGGAGCTGCTGGTTGGCGTCAAACGCCGGAAGGCTCCCTTGGAGCGGGCCGAAGAGAAGACTGTGCGCCAGGCGTTGAAGGATGTCCAGGATTTCATCGACCAGTCCATCGGCCTTCCCCGCGACAAATCCTCAGCAGAGAAGGGCAAGCCGATGCGGCTCAAGAAGGCGGCGGTCAAGAAAGCCCGGGAATCCTCCAGTAGGAAGTCGTCCCACAAACCACGACTCAAGAAGCGGTAACCGAGACTGCTGTCTGGTCCTCAGGAACGGGTTGTCGCCCCCTCCGCCCAGCGACTGTAAACTGGGACACGTGAGAGGCCCTCATGAAAACGTCAGGAGAAATCGAAGCCGCCATTTGCCAGGGGCTGAGCCGCTTTGAGCAGGAGTACATGGGCCGCGGCCCCAAGGCCATCCATGCCCACCTGATCGGTGATCTGCTCGTGGTCCGGCTCCAAGGGGTTCTGACCGCGGCCGAACAGCATCTGGTCAAGACGCTCCAAGCCGAGAAGGGGCGGGATCTCCTGAAACAAGTGAGAATCCAGTTGATGGAAGCGGCGCGGCCGATCATGGAAGCGATGGTCCAGGAGGTCACCGGGGTCAAGGTGTTGAGCCTGCACCACGACATCAGCACCCTAACCGGCGAGGAAGTCGTGCTCTTCACCTTGGTCGACTCGCCGCTTCTCCGCGAAACAAAGAAGAAATAGGACTTTCTGAATGGCGGTGATGCCAACGCGCCTTCTGGGAGTATCATGTACAAGGAACCATCGGATTCGATGCCATGAGATGCGGGAAGCCGTATGGCCTGCTGGTCGGTATGGCTTGGGCGCTCGTTGCGGCACCTCCGGTCTGGGCGAATTCGGCGCCGGTGGTCAGCAATGTCACCGCCAGCCAGCGCAGCGATGGCACCAGGAAGGTGGACATCCACTACGATCTGGCCGACGCCGACGGCGATGCGTGCTCGATCTGGGTGCAGGTCAGCAACAACGGCGGGCAGACCTGGGCGGTGCCTGCGCAGACCTTCACTGGAGCGATCGGTTCCGGCATCACGCCGGGGACGGGCAAGCTGATCGTCTGGGACTGCCTGGCGGACCTGCCCGGCCAAACGGGCACGCTCCAGGTTCGCGTCTGTGCCAACGACGGGCAGTCGATCCCATCCGGCATGGCGCCGATTCCCGCCGGCGAGTTCCAGATGGGCGATACCTTTGCCACCGGGCAAACGTATGAGACGCCCGTCCATGCGGTCTACGTCAGCTCTTTCTATATGGACCAGAAGCTGGTGACCAACCAGCAGTACGTTGACGCGCTGAACTGGGCCAAGGCTCAGGGCAACCTGATCAGCGTGACCAGCGGCGTGGTCTACAATGCCGCGGGCACGTTCGCCTATTGCGCCACAACAACCGGTGAAGGCGGAGTCCAGAGCCGAATCACATGGGATGGCAGCACGTTCGCCGTCATTGCGGGCAGGGAAAACTACCCGATGTACTTGGTGAGTTTTTACGGGTCGGCAGCCTACGCCAACTGGCGCAGCGCCATGCAGGGCAAGCCGCTGTGCTACAACACTTCCACCTGGAGTTGCAACTACGCGGTCAGCGGCTACCGATTGCCAAGCGAAGCGGAATGGGAGAAGGCGGCCCGGGGCGGCGCGGCCGGGCATCGGTTCCCGTGGTCGGATACGGACACTATCCAGCACGCACGGGCCAACTACAGCAGCAACGCCAATATTGCGTATGACACCAGCCCGACGCGGGGCTATCACCCGGCATTCTCCGACGATTACCCCTATGTCAATCCGGTCGGGTATTTCGCACCCAACGGCTACGGCCTGTACGACATGGCCGGCAACGTGTGGGAGCGGGTCAACGACTTTTTCAGCGACACCTATTACAGCACCAGTCCGTACAACAACCCCACCGGCCCGCCGACCGGGACGAACATTGTTGTTCGCGGCGGCTCGTGGCACGCCGGCGGCGGCGCCGCGCAGTGCGCGACCCGCAGCGACGGCATCGGCCCGAACTACCGCGCCATCAACATCGGGTTCCGGTTGGTTCTGGCCGGCTCAGCAGGCGGTTCGAGCGGCGAGGGCTGCGCGGACTCGGCGACGTTCAGTTTCGACAACTTCATTATCAATGCCGACCTGGATCTGGATCTCGACGTGGACATCGATGATTTCAGCATCCTCCAGAAATGCTTTACGCCCATTGGTCAAACCGTTGCCGCCGGATGCGAGGGCGCCGACTTGGACCATGACCAGATCGTCGATCAAGGCGACTTCGTACTGTTTCTACGTTGCCTCAACGGCGCCAACCAACCCCCAGGTTGCAACTGACTGCGGGACAACCTGACGAGATTTGAACCTCACGATATCGTCTACTCGCCCAATACATTGCGATCCGGCAGAGCCACCATGCCGCATCGCTTGGCTGTCACCTTGCCCTGAATCTGACCGTCCATTTTCTCGATGTTGATCCGGGCGGACGTGTCGGCCGTGACGTTGGTGATGTCGGTCAGGAAGCGCCCGACAAACATGGACCCGCTGCTGGCCCACAGCGCCGTCTCGAAGTGGCCGCGCAGTTCGATGTCGTTGCAGGTGAACGTACTGGCCTTCTGAAGTGCGATGGCCATTTCATTCTCACCTTCGATGATGATGTGTGCGTCTTCCGCGAGGATATGCCCGTCATGTTCGAGGCCGATGGGCGTGTTTCGCTTCTGCTTGGCACGGAGGATCGTCGTCGTGTTGTGCAGATCGATCCGGCCGCTGTTATTGATCGCGAGCGTGTTCGACTGATCGCTCCAACTCGTGATCTTCGCCGTCTTGCAGCCCAGCTCGATGCAGCCATAGTAACTCACCGAGAGACTGCCGTTTCCGATGTCGAGCGATCCGTCTTTACGCTCGGCGAAACGGACGACGCCATGGTAGGTGGCGATGATGCCGGCGAAACTTTCTTCCTCCGCCTGGTCATGCAGATGCTCGTTGATCCGGATCGCCCCGCGCAACAGGACCAGCCCGCCGCGATCCGCGTAAATAGCCGCATCGGACTGGCTGCGCGTGCGAAACGTGACGTCTTTCAACGTGATCTGACCCGGCCCGGTGGCCATGACGCCGCGGCGCTGGCGTGTCGAGCCGCTCCCGACTTGTACGTTCTCCAGCCACCACTGGCCCTCGCAGACGTAGACCATGGCCGTTCCGCCCTCCCACGCGAAGACCGGTGGCGCGCCGTCGCTCCCCGGCACGCCGATGATCTTCACGCTCACGCCGGGTCGCATGCGTCGCATCAATTGGAGGGAGTCAGAGGACATATCCTGCCCACCCGTGCTCTTGTACAGTCCGCCCGACACTTGGATCGTAACCGAGCGCGTGAGCGGCTCCGGCAGCAGGCTGATCGCCTCAGATATGGATTGGCATGGCCGGTCCTGCGTGCCGGGTCCGCCGGGCCGTCCGCGCACGCTGTCCACCCATAGCATCGCCGGTACAACCGGTTTCGCATGAACCGCGACGCCTTGCTCCTGCCCTTCGACTTGCCCCGACCGTACGCTCACCGCCAACAGGACGGCGGCGCATCCAAGCCATGACGCGACTCCGGCTCTACTCGACCATCGCGTGTTCATACGTTGCGTCTCCATCAAGACGGGCCACGAACGATTCTGGAACGGGGATTTGCCGCTGTTGCTTATACGGCCACTCGCGGTCGCGGTTCCGTATTTCTCTCGGCGACCGCGTCGTAGCCACCCCAATCACCGCCTCGTGAATGTTCAGCGACCTGGACGACGAAAAATTCTACTCGCGTCCACTGACTCCAGTCTTCGTTCGCCGCGAGACGAATGAAGACTTCCGCTGCAAAACCGCTTCAGCGGCGAAGCCGGGCCGATAATACCGTATTCGCCGATGACTTCAGCGCGTGAAGGCCACCGATCGATGCAACCATTGGACTTTCCTCGCGGGTCGTTCGATATACACAATATGGTTCTGCGACCGCCATTCTGGCCGCCGGTGAGTCTTCCCCAGAATAACCGCACGACGCTGCTGACCGGGATCGTGGTGATCCTGCTTGTGTACGCGGTGCTCGCCTTCATCGAACCGCTGCCCCAGCTCGCTTACTAGACCATCCAGACTTGACGTGCGCGGCTCGATCACCCCGCCTTTGGTCCTTGTCAAACGCCGAAGACTCAGATTCCCCTGGCCGAAAGGCCGTGCGGGTTCGATTCCCGCCTCGCCCATTTTCAAATAGAGTAGGCGCGCGTCAGTTCATGCGGCGGATCGTCTGAAGTAACGCCGGGCGCGCTGCGCGAAAAGAGCATCATGAGCACGAGACGGGTCTGCGGCACCGTGACGTATCGGCAGCAATCGTTGAAACGCGCGCTGGAGGGCATCGCGGCGTCATATCGGTTCATGCACAATCTTGGCTTGGAGGACTGACCGGGGCACACTGTCGAAAAAATCCGGTGTTTCGCGTAAACTGAACGCAGATGGTAAGTATGGAAGTCATCCAGGTCTGAATAGGTCGCCAAGGCTGAAGCGGACTTCAATTCCGCAGGCCGGGAGTTCAGGGCCCGCAAGAACCCCAACTATGCTGCGGCCTGCTTTTTTGTACAACAATGTGATGCTCGTGCACGGCGATCCAGTCGGGCGAGAAGTCATGAGGCGGAACCTGATTATGAGCGAGAAACGCGAACCCCTGCCCGAGCACCTGCGACCGCTGTTCTGGGATTATGATTTCGAGCGGCTCGGTTGGCCTGGCGATCGAGATCTGGTCATCGCGCGCATCCTCGAAAAGGGCGGAGACGAGGCCCTTCGATGGCTCCTCAGCATGATTGAAGAACAGGAGCTGCGGAGCTGGATCGGGAGAAGACAAGGCCGCGGGCTCGACGTCAGGCGTCTGCGCTTTTGGCAGTTGATCCTCGATCTGCCCGAGGAGGAAGTGACGCGCTGGATAGAAGAGCTGCTCGTTGAACCCTGGGGCCGGAGAAACGGGTGAACCCTTTTCATCCCAATGTCCTGACCGAACGGCAACGCGAGGTGCTCGCCCAACTCGGCCCATTTGCCGACTCTCACGGTTTTTATCTGGCCGGCGGTACCGCCGTCGCCTTACGGCTCGGTCATCGCCTCTCAGAGGATTTCGACTGGTTCGCGCCGGCGCCCAGCGTCCTGCCCGACAACATGCCGAGCGAATTGGAGGTGGCCGGCATTCCGGCTGTCACGCGGGAAATCTCGCCGGGAACGTACCACGGTCAAGTCGGGGGAGTGAACATCACGTTTCTGCGTTACCGGTACGCATTGCTGGAACCTCCCGAATACTGGAGCGAGTACGGATGCCGCGTGGCGAGCCTGGCGGATTTAGGGTGCATGAAGCTCTCCGCCGTGAGCCAGCGGAGCGAACCGAAGGACTTCATCGACCTTTATGTGATCCTGAATCAGATCACCACGCTGGCCGAATTGCTCACGAATTACCGGCGCAAGTACAACGTCTCGGACATCGTTCCGGTCCTGTACGGCCTGACCTACTTCGACGAGGCCGAACGCAAGCCCATGCCGCGCATGCTCGTTCCGCTGGATTGGCCAACCCTCAAGTCAACGCTGTCTCGCCAGACAAAAGAAGCCTTTCAAAAGCTGCATCAAATCTAAAGGTAGACAAATCCGCGTACAGCCCCGACAATAGCCCCGCATCGACAGACGACTGAACGACGGTGACCATGAAACGATGGTTTGGGTTTTAGGCCCCTTGATGAGGAGAAGAACGATGTCCAGGAAGAACACGCGAAGAGATTTTCTCAAGTCGGCGACGGCCGCCTCGGCGGGCGCGATCGGATTTCCGTATTTCGTCCGCGCCTCCACGCTGGGCAAGGACGGCGGCGTCGCCCCCAGCAACCGCATCGTCATGGGCTGCATCGGCACGGGCGGCCAGGGCAAAGGCGACATGAGCGTGTTCATGGATTCCAATGCCGTGCAGGTCGTCGCCGTCTGCGACGTGGACGCCGATCATCTCAATGAAGCCCGCGACATGGTCAACAAGAAGTACGGCAATAAGAACTGCGAAGCTTTCAAGGATTTCCGCAAGCTGCTCGGCCGCAAGGACATCGACGCCGTGACCGTGACCACGCCCGATCACTGGCACGGCCTCATCAGCGCCGCCGCCGCCAACGCCCACAAGGACGTCTATTGCGAAAAACCTCTGGTTAACTCTATCGCCGAAGGCCGCGCCGTCTGCGAAGCGGTCAGGAAAAACAAGCGCATCCTCCAGACCGGCAGCCAGGAGCGCTCGGGCGACAATTCCCGCCGCGCGTGCGAGCTGGTCCGCAACGGCCGCATCGGCAAGGTGCACACCATCCGCATCAACCTGCCCTGCGACGACGACCACCATAAGCAGGTCCGCGAGATGAACAAGCAACCGCAGCCGGACATGCCCGCGCCCGAGGTGCTGGACTGGGATTACTGGCTGGGGCCGGCGGCCAAGGTGCCGTACACCAAGAACCGCTGCCACTTCTTCTGGCGGTTCATCCTCGCTCACGGCGGCGGAGAGATGACCGACCGCGGCGCACACGTCATCGACATCGCCCAGCTCGGCAACGGCACCGACGACACCGGCCCCATCGAGGTCATGGCCGAAGGCAAGCGGGCCGAGGGCAACGGGCCATTCGACGTCTTCTGGGATTACCATTTCGAAAACATCTTCGCCAACGGCGTGAAGATGATCGGCGAAGCGGTCGGCCCGCGCGGCCTCAAGTTCGAAGGCGACGATGGCTGGATCATGATCCACATCCACGGCGGGCGACTGGAGGCCAGCAGCGAATCGTTACTCAAGGAGAAGATCAAGGACAGCGAGATCCAGCTCGGCAGCAGCCCCGGCCATCATCAAAATTTCCTGGACTGCGTTGCCAGCCGCAAGGACCCCATCGCCACCGCCGAGATCGGCCACCGCACGGCCACCATCTGCCACCTGAACAACATCGCGATGGCGACAGGCAAACCGCTCAAGTGGGACCCGAAAGCGGAGAAGATCACCAACGACGCGGACGCCAACAAGCTGCTGAAACCGCACATGCGTTCGCCGTGGCATCTGTAAGAGCTCACCACGGAGAACAATTGAGAGCGCGTCGAGGTTGATCTATCGAGCCCGAAGCGCAAGCGAGGGTTTTACGCATTAAACCCTCGCTCGCGCTTCGGGCTCACAAATCATCTCCATCGCCATGGCGGCGGTCTGACGGGCGGCGCGGTCTGTGCCGAGCGATTGAATGACCGCCTTCAGGTCCAGCCGCATCTGGTTTCGCCGGACTTCGCTGCCCAGCAGGTCGAGCGCTTCGGCGGCGATCGGATCGGTCGATGTGTAATAGGGCATGAATTCCGGCACGACCCGCCGGCCGGCCAGAATGTTCACCAGCGACAGGTGCGGCATCCACACGAACCAGCGGCCCACCAGACGATACCCCCAGTTCGATCCATTATACATGCCGATCATCGGCACGCCGTGATACGCCACCTCCAGCGTGGCGGTCCCGGAGGCGCAGAGGGTCAGATCGGCGGCGGCGAAGATTTCGGCATTCGCGCCCACCTCGACGCATGCGTTCAGCGACACCGCCGCGAGTGCCTCTTTAATGAGTTCCGCCGCCTGCTCGCCAGCGGCGGAAAACAGGAACGCGGCGCCCTTGTGCCGCGCGGCGATTTTTTGCGCGACCTCGATCTGGCCGGGCAGCACCTCGCGAATCACATGACTGCGCGAGCCGGGCAGGCAAGCGATGACCGGTTGTCCGAGCCGCCGAAATGCTTCCACACGCGCGCGGTCCGGCGAATGGTTACCCAGTTGTTCGATCAGCGGATGGCCGACGTAGCGCACCGCGACACCGCGCTGCTGGAAATACATTTCCTCGAACGGCAGAATCGCGGCCAAACGATCCACCCGCCGGCGAAGACGCCCGATCCGCCACGGCGCCCACGCCCACAGTTGCGGCGCGACGTAGTACAGCACCGGGCAACCCGCGGATTTCAAACGCTTGGCCATCGGCAGGTGCAGGGCGGGCGAGTCCACCAGGATGCCCAGGTTGGCGGGCTGCGCCGAAAGATTGCGGCTCACCTCCCGCATTAACTTCCAGGCCCGACCCGCCAGGCGCAGCGCTTTCATGAGCATGGCCGATTGGGCGGTCAAATCATCCAGCGCCGCGCAGCCGGCCGCCTGCATCCGCGGCCCGGCGACGCCGAAAAACGTCGCTTCAGGACAGATCGCGCGGATTTCACGGATGAGGTCCGCGGCATGTTGATCGCCGCTCGGTTCGGCGGCAGAGATGAAAATTCGGGGTGCACGAGGCGACGAGGTCGCGCCCTCAGAGGGACTGAGAGGGGGTGATGGCACGAACGACTCTATACAACGCGACCGGGGAGGGGTCAAACATGGGAAAAGTCGGTCCGACCCGGCGCGGCGGAAAACCGCCACAGGCGTCTATAATAAAGGATTGCAGCAACTCGTTTTCGCAAATCCCCCCTGCCACAGAATACGGCAACAAGTTGCCTCGGTCCTTTTTGGAAAAACTCAATCAGACCCTCCCAAACAGTCACTGGCCCCCGCCGGCCCGGAACTGCATTTTCTGGACTTGGCAAACCGCACGGGTATCTATTAGAATACCTTCTCCTGTATCGCCCGATGACGGCTGAGCCAACCGGTATAGCCTGACAAGCCGGGTGAGCCCGTCGCGTTATGCGCCGGGTGTGGGTATTCTGTCGCGGATGTCCCGCGGGCCTTGATGAAGTTTGCGGCGCTTTATCGAGGTTATTCAATACGGTCGTCGCCTGTGGAGGTGCTGTTTGGCGTCAGAGTTGGTCAAGAATCTTATCGAATCCGGGATTCATTTCGGCCATCGGACCAGCCGGTGGAATCCCAAGATGAAGCCCTACATTTTCGGTAAGCGAAATCTCATCCACATCATCGACATCCGCGAAACAGTCAAGGGCATACTCCGGGCGAAGAAATTCCTGAGCGGCATCGTCGCCAGCGGTCAGGACGTTCTGTTCGTCGGCACCAAGCGACAGGCCCGCAACGCGATCATCCAGACCGCTCAGCGGACCGCGATGCATTATGTTTCGGAGCGCTGGCTGGGCGGCACGCTCACCAACTTCCGCACGATCCGTTCGCGTCTGGCCCGCCTCGAAGAGCTCGAAGCCATCGAAGCCGCCGGCATGGCCGAACAGTACAGCAAGAAGATGATCGCCACGCTCAATCGCGAACGGCGCAAGATCAAACGCAATCTCGAAGGTATCCGTAAACTGAACCGCCTGCCGGGAGCACTGGTGCTGGTGGACGTTCGCCGAGAGCACATTTCCTCCAAAGAGGCCAGGAAGCTGCACATCCCCGTTGTCGCGCTGATCGACACCGACTCCGACCCCGACTTCGTGGACATCCCCATTCCCGGCAATGACGATGCCATGCGGTCCATCGAACTGGTGCTTGGCCAGCTCGGCGATGCGATCGAAGAAGCCAAGCGGGCCCGGCCGGAGGAAACAGTCGCGGCCGTATCGGGCGCTCCGGCCCCCCGGCCTCAGCGTGCTCCACGGCGTTCGACGCGCGCGACGGCTCGTGCGAGTGAAGGCATACCCGTCGCCGCCGAGGAGAGCGGACCGCCGGAAGGCGAACGGTCGACCGTTGAGAACCCTTCAGCCGGATCGGCGATGGCCTCGACGTGATCGAGCGGTGACGGTCGGCAGGCCGACGACGCGCGACAAAATACGTACAAATTCTACTCTATTTTATTGAAGTGGCAGCAGGGCTTATCTATTCGGCGATTCGACTACAGCAAGAGGAGCGAGCAGTAGATGGCTGAGATCAATGCAAGCATGGTGCGGGAGCTGCGCGAGCGCTGCGGCCTGCCCATGATGGACTGTAAACAGGCGCTGACGGAGTCCGGCGGGGACATGAACGCCGCGATGGAGCTCCTCCGCAAGCGCGGCGCTGCCGCCGCTGATAAGAAAGTCGGGCGCGCGACGGGCGACGGCCGCATCGGCAAATACCGTGACGACAAAGTCGCCGCTCTGGCTGAAGTGCTGTGCGAGACGGCGCCGGTGGCGAATAATCCGATATTCCGGGAGCTTGCCGACAGTATCGCTCATGCGGCGGCAGCCGGCGGGCAGACCGACTCGCAGGCCATCCTGAACGCCAAAGTCCCCGCCACCGGGCAGAGCGTACAGGAATTGCTCCACGACGCGGTCAACAAGCTCCGCGAGAACATCCAGATCGGGCGGATCGTTCGCGCGACCGGCCGCACCGGCAGCTACGTGCATCACAACGGGCGGATCGCCGTACTGATTACGGTGGAAGGCAGCGGCGGCGATGATACCCTGCTCAGCGAGGTGTGCATGCACATCACCTTCGCTCAGCCGCTGGCAATCAACCGCGAGCAGATGTCGGCCGACGAGGTCGAGAAGGAGAGGACGACGGTCCGCGAGCAGATTGTCGCTTCCGGGAAACCGGCCAACCTGGTCGATAAGATTCTCCAGGGCAAGCTCGACCGCTGGTTCAGCGAGCGCGTGCTGCTGGAGCAGCCGTTCGTCAAGGATGATAAGAAGACCGTGGGCCAGGTGCTGAAAGAAGCGGGCGTCACGATCACCGGGTTCACCCGCCACCAGGTGGGCGAGACGTAAATCAAAAGCAGGCCCCGCAAGGGGCCTTTTTTGTGGGCGCTGGCGCGACCTGTCCGGCCAAGAGGCGACAAATCATGACCGCGCACGACTCCGCCGGAAAAGGCGGACGGCAGAAAAAACCGTTGTACAGCAGGGTGCTGCTGAAAATCAGCGGCGAAGGGCTGGCCTCGCCCAAGGGTTTCGGCATCGGCGCCGAAGCGCTCGCGCACGTCGCGCAGGAACTTAAGCAGGTACACGATCTCGGCGTGGAGTTGGCGGTAACGGTCGGCGGCGGCAACATCCTCCGCGGTGAACAGTTCGCCCGAGACACAAAAATCCCCGAAGCCACCGCCCACTACATGGGCATGCTGGCCACCGTGATGAATGCGCTGGCGTTACAGGAGACGCTTGAAGCGATGGACGTGCAGACGCGCGTGTTGTCGGCGCTCCCGGTCGCTTCCGTCTGCGAGCCGTACATCCGGCGGCGATGCGTGCACCATCTCGAAAAGGGCCGCATCGCCCTGCTGGCCGGCGGCACCGGTCGCCCGTTCGTGACCACCGACACGGCCGCCGCCCTGTACGCCGTCGAGATCAAGGCCAACACCGTCTTCAAGGCCACGCAGGTCGATGGCGTCTACAGCGCCGACCCCAAGAGGCATCCCGAAGCCGAGCTTTACGAGGAGTTGAGTTACGATCGAGTGATCGACGAGCGCCTCAAGGTCATGGACGTCAGCGCGGTCGATCTCTGCCAGCGCAACAACGTGAAGATCCACGTGTTCAACCTCCACAAGCCCGGCAACATGAAGCGCCTGCTGGAAGGCGAACCCATCGGTACGGTCATTTCAACGTGAGGTAAACGTGTCACCACAGCCAACCCTGAAGCGCCGGGATTTTCTGCGTGGTGTCGGCGGAGCGGCCGCCGCTGCGACGGTGCCGTTTTTCAGACCGGTCCGTGCGCGGGCAGCGGTCTCGGCGAATGAGAAGATCAACCTTGCCGTCATCGGCTGCGGCGGCATGGGCACGCGGCACATCGAAGCCCTCTCGATCAATCCGAACTGTACCATCGCGGCCGTCTGCGACTGCTTCAAACCGCGCTATGAGAACGCGATCGATGTAGTCACCAAGCTCTCCGGCAAAGCGCCGCAGGGCTACCAGGACTTCCGCCAGGTGCTGGACCGCAAGGACATCGACGCGATCATGTCGCCCACGCCCGATCACTGGCACCCGCTGATGGTGATCCTCGGCTGTCAGGCCGGCAAGGATGTTTACGTCGAAAAACCCGTGTGCCCCACCATTGCCGAAGGCCGCGCGATGGTTGAGGCCGGCCGCCGATACGGCCGCGTCGTGCAGGTCGGCACGCAGCAGCGATCCATGACCATTTTCCAGGACGCGATCAAGCTGATCCACGGCGGCAAGCTCGGGCAGGTCACGTCCGCCACCTGCTGGATCGGCACCAACGGCTGGAACCCCGGCGAGCAGGTGCAGGACCCGCCCGCCGGTCTCGACTGGGACATGTGGCTCGGCCCGTCGCCGTGGGTGCCCTACTCACCCGAGCGGCATTTTGGCTTCATGGGCTGCCACGACTACGCCCGCGGCGGGCAGCTCACCAACTGGGGCGTGCACCTGATGGACATCGTTCACTGGGGCATCCAGCAGGACCGCCCGCTCAGCGTGCAGGCCCTCGGCGGCAGTTACCGCGGCGGCACCGGCTCCGACAACTACGAAACCATCGAAGCACTGCTCGAATACAAGGGCTGCACGGTCACCTGGGAGCAGCGTCACAGCGAGGAATATCAGGGCCGCGGATTGGGCATCAAGTTCCAGGGCACTGGCGGGCAGTTGCTGATCGACCGCAATACGTTCGAGTTTCTGCCGGCCAGCGTCGGCCCGAAATACATCGGCGAGCCGGAGCGGAGCTGGGCACACCCGCCCCACCACAACAACTTTTTCGACTGCATCAAGACGCGCAAGCTCCCCGCCGCCGACATCGAGCAGGGCCATCGTTCGACCACCGCCGTGCTCCTGGCCGGCATCGCCCTCAAGATGCGCCGCAAGCTGGAATGGGATGCGGAGACGGAAACGTTCATCAACGACGAACAGGCGAATCGATTGCTATCGCGGTCCTATCGCCCGCCGTGGCACATGTGACAATCCGAACCCCCGACGCAAGTCGGGGGCCGGGGAAGGAGAGAAGCCCCGTACTTGCGTGCGGGGTTCGGACAAGGGACTCAACATGCGTTGCCGCATCACCGTTTTGTTTTCACTCTCACTCCTCGTAGGAGCTGCGCAGGCATCTCCGCTCGATGACATGGTCGCCGCCCTCGGCGGCAATGACGACCGCGCCCGCAGCCTCGCCCGCCAGTTGATCGTGCGCGAGGATCCGGTTGCTGCCACCTCGAAGGTCCTGCCCCTGCTGGCCAGCGAGAAGGCCGAGGTCTGGACAGCGGCGTTCAATGTGCTGGCGGACATTACGTCGGAGGTTGGTGTGGCCGGCCGCGAGACGCAGCGAACCGCCGTCACGCGCGAGCTGATGTCACTCGTCGCGACGGATCAGCCGGAGCAGATCAAGCTTCGCGGACTGCGGCTGCTCCTTCGCGCCGTCCCGGCCGGATACGACGTCGCGCCCGTCGCACGATTGCTGGCCGACGAGAAGCTTCGCGAGAAGGCGCTCGCCGCACTGGAAGAGATGCGAACACCGCAAGCCTGCGCCGCCATCCGCGATCGGCTCGCGAAAGCTGATCCGAAGTTCCAGTGCGCCCTGCTGAATTCGCTGGCCGTACTGCGGGACAAGGAGAGCGTGACAGCCTGTGAGCCTCTGCTGCATAGCGACGACACGAAGGTCCGTGCGGCGGCGATCCGCTCGATCGCCTGGACCGGCGATTCAAACTTTATCAAAGAGTGCGCGGGCATCGTAAGGTCTGCCGACGATACGACCCGCAGCGACACGCATGACGCCTTCCTGCGGCTGCTCAACGCCGTCGCCGAGAAGGGCGACCGGCAGATCGCGCTCAAATCGTTCCTGGAGATGCTCGAAAGCCGGGGCCAGCGGACGAAGCAGGCTGGCTTGGCCGGCCTCGGCCGCTACGGCGATGGAAGCTGCGTCACGCCTATCCTCAACGCGATCAATGACACCGACCCGCGCACTTGGGCGATCGGCATCAACGCACTGCGAACGATCGGCGGCGCTGATACCGTCCGCGCGATCGTCACTGCGTATCCCAACTCGCCCTCGCGGACGCAGCTTGCTCTCATCTCCGTGCTGGGCGCGAAGCGTGATGCCCTCGCCGCTCCCATCCTCAAGGAAGCCGCGGAGTCGAGCGATCCGGCCTTCCGGCAAGCCGCTCTGGAGGCAATCGCCGACGCGCCGCTTCCACAGACCGCGGACATTCTTCTGAAAATCGCATCGGGCGAGAACAAAGAACAGCGCGCGATCGCATGTCGTGGCCTGCTGCTGTTAGCCGGAACCCTCCGCGGCGAGGGTAAGAAAGAGAAAGCCGGCCAACTCTACCTGCGGACGTTATCCGTGGCCGGAGACGACGGAGTAATCCGCCGCAACGCGGTTGAAGGTCTGCTGACCTGTCCGGTCCCCGACGCCTACGAAGCCGGCAAGGCGTTCGCCGCCGACAAAAACTCCGGCGAACTCGGTACCAGGCTGCTGCTCGCCGTCGCCAGCGCGCTCACCGGAGCCAATCAGAAGGAAAAAGCTCTTGAGCTTTACGATTTCATCACCCATCGAAACCCGGACATGAACCTCATGCGCGAGGTCGCGAGCGGCATGATCGCCGCCGGAGCGAAGGTGGACACGCAGCGTCTGCTCGGCGTGATCACCACGTGGTGGGTGGTCGGCCCGTTCGATCTGGGCGAGAAGCAGGAAGGCTGGAACGTCGATTACATCAGTGAGTCCACCGTCAGCCTGGCCGCCAAATACATGAGCGGCAAGCGCCGGCTCAACTGGACGCAGCTCACCTCGAAAGACCCCAACGGCAAGATCGATCTTCGCGCGACGGTCGCCAACAGCGACAACTGCATCGGCTACGCCTACACCGAAGTGACGGTGAAAGAAGCCGCCGACGCTCTTCTCCTGCTCGGCGTGGACGACAGCGAGCGCATCTGGATCAACGGCCAGAAAGTCTTCGAGCAGTTCGTCCCCCGTGGGTTGACGCCGGATCAGGACAAAGTCCCCATCCACTTAAGCGCCGGCAAGAACACGATCCTGCTGAAGATATGGCAGAACACGCTGGGCTGGGAATTCTGCGCCCGCCTCACCACGCCCGACGGCCGGCCCCTGCCCTTCTCACAAGTCGATTGAGCCGCGGGCAGCCGTTTGCACGGTATCCGCAACGAGCGCGCCGGTTATCGGTCTTCGCGCTCCCGGTCTCAGCAACGCTCACCAGCGATTTGAAATCATTTTTGCGGCCGATATAGTCGAAGAATACGTCGGAAACGCCTTAAACTTCACTCTTTCAGCAGCCATCACTTGCGTTTATGGCAGAAAGGAAACGACACATGTTTGTCAGGTCAATTCGTGGAGCGCTGGTTGCCCTATGCGTTGCCGCCGTGCCTGCCGCGGGGCTGGCCGCCGTCGCCGCCCACCGCGAGTATCAGACGTCCCGCTGCCACTGCATGAAGCGACCGTGCGAAAAAGTCGACATCGAGCGCGCGAGCGGCAAGCTTTGCGGCGGCACCGATGGCTGGGATGTGACGCTCTTCTACGAGGTCGAGTTCAAGCATCTCGATCCTGAAGGCCGATTCGATCTGGTCCTCCGCTTCATGCGGCATGGCCGGGAGGTCAGCGACGCCATGAACGAGCCGATCACCGTGGTCATCCCGCTGAAGGATCCCATCAAGAACGACGACGATGACGATGATGGCGATGATGACGGTAAGGTTGAATTCAAAGGCTGCATCGGTGCGACCATCCCCTACGCCTCGCTGAAGCGAACCGACGATCTTCGGGTCCAGGCCCGCGTGATCGATCGCCAGAAGGGCCACGTGCGCGCCCTCAAGAGCAGCGCCCTGTGCTTGAAAAAGTGAGGCCGCGGATCGCGAGTGATGATCCGAAAGACGGCACGGGTAAACGGAGTCCCAACGCAATTGGAATTCCGTTTACCCGTGTTCGATTTTCGAGGGTTCGCTCGATTCACTGACTCGTGCCGGAATCCCCCTCCGTTGCCTGCGATGCTCAGGGATGTTATTAGTAGTCCGGTTTCCAGACTGTCGCCGCGGCCGGACTCATGCTGACCATCGAAAATCACAAGCATTCCGTCGAGATCGCCTCCAGCGGACAGCCGCTGCTGCGCTACCGGGTGGAGACGTCGGCGAGCAAGCCGCATTTCGACCTCGTCGCCCTTCCCCCGGCGGCCGGGCGGGCGGGCGAGAACATCGTGCTGGCGGCGCCGCACGATCACGTCTGGCACCTCGGCTTGTTCTTCGCCCCCGGATGCGTCGATGGACGCAATTTCTGGGAATCAGAACTGATGGCCAGCCGAGGCGAACTCTATGGCGAATGCCGGCATGCCGGCGGGCTGGAGACCGCGGTGGACGAGGACGGTTCGGTCTCCTTCTCACACGACATCCGCTGGCGCACGAATGAGGACGAGACATATGTCCGTGAACGCCGTCACATCGTGGTTCACGCGCCCGTCGGCGATGGCTATCGCATCGACTGGAAGATGACCTGGACGGCCGTCGGTGCGCTGCGAACGATGACTTCGACACCGCATGATGACGCGGGGCTGAGCTACCGCTGCCCGCGATCAATGAACGGGGCGGCTGTCCAAGTGCGGAGCAGTGAAGGAGCAAACCAGTCCGATAACCTGCACGGCCGACCAGCGCGCTGGGCCGACCTGAGCGGCAAGCTCGACGGCAACTTCGACATCGGTAAACCGGATTGGGCGGGCCTGACGCTGATGGATCACCCGGCGAATCCCGATCATCCGGTGAAATGGTGTTGCGCCGCCAGCCTTTTCGGCTTCCTGGCGGCGAACCCGACGTTCGGCCGGAGCCTGACGCTCGACCCCGATCGACCCGTCACCATGCAATTCGGCGTGCTGGTGCATGCCGGGCCGGCGAATCGGGAAATCATCGAATCGGAATATCATTCGTTCGCGTCCTGATCCATCAATCTCAGCGGAGCATATCATGGCAGTTCTGGTCACCGGCGGCGCGGGATACATCGGCAGCGTTACCGTTGAGCTGCTGGCCCAGCAAGGCGAGCAGGTCGTCGTACTCGATCGGCTGGACCGCGGCCATCGCGCGGCCGTCGATCCGGGCATCCCCTTCTACCACGGCAACATCGGCGACCGGCAGCTCGTCGCGCGCATCGCCGCCGAGCATCAGATTGAATCGTGCGTTCATTTCGCCGCGCTGGCGTACGTCGGCGAATCGGTGACAGAACCCGCCCGGTACTTTCACAACAACGTTGAGCAGGGAATCGCCCTTCTGGAAGCATTGCTGAAGGCGGGCGTGCGGCGCGTGGTCTTCTCGTCCACTGCCGCGACCTACGGCGAACCCAGGCAAGTTCCCATCCCCGAAGAGCACCCTCAGTGGCCGACCAACCCCTACGGCTGGACCAAGTTCTTCATGGAGCGCATCCTGGAAAGCTACGATCGCGCGTACGGGCTGAAGTTCGTCGCGCTGCGGTACTTCAATGCTGCCGGCGCGACGGCCAAATGCGGTGAGCACCACGATCCGGAAACGCACCTAGTGCCCAATGTGCTGCTGGCGGCGGCGGGAAAGCTACCCCGCGTATCGGTGTTCGGCAAGAATTATCCCACGCCCGACGGCACGCCGATCCGCGATTACGTCCATGTGGCCGATCTGGCCTCAGCGCATATCCTGGCCCTCAAACATTTGCGGGCCGGCGGAAACTCGGATTTCTTCAATCTGGGCACCGGCCGCGGCTACTCGGTGATGGAAGTCATCGAAACCGCTCGCCAAGTGACCGGCCGGCCGATCGAAGTCAAAATTGAACCGCCGCGCGCGGGCGACCCTTCGCAACTGGTGGCCAAGGCGGGCAAGGCTCGCGGCGTTCTCGGCTGGGAGCCGGCGTATCCCGATCTGGCCGCGATTCTCGCTTCCGCGTGGGAGTGGCAGCAGGCGAACCCCGCTGGATATCTGAAGACCGCACCCTAAAAAGTCAGTGGGTAAACCGCTTTCCACTTCACCCTCGATCAACTTTTATTTTGCGCTGCGATCGGTTATACTGATGAGAGCGAGGGGAATGGCAGACGATCGACGGTACGTGCACGCGGTACGAAAAGGGGTCATCATGGCACATTGGCGGCAAAGCGAACCTAAAGTGTGGAACTACCGCATCAGCGGCAAATCCTCCGACGGCACGACCGTCACGCTCGGCCGATACGACACGGAACAGCAGGCCAAGACCGATTACGAGAACTGGCTCAAGGAAGGTTTCTATCGCAATCTGAAAATCCAGCCGGTCAAACCGTCCGCGGTCGCAAAAGCCCCGCCTGAATAACACCGCGTCCGCTCCGCACTCATCCCAATCCCGAGCGCCGGCAAGTGGTTATCTCCGTCACTTCATCCCGCCCGCCTGTTGAGAAATTGGCGGCGATTGCGGGAGATTGAGGCGGTGAAGCAGGCTGCTTAACGGCTGGTGCGGCTGCCCGGCGCTGTCGCCGCGGGCCTTCGATTCCGACGTAACCTGGTCGGCAAATCGTTGAGCATGTACGCCGAGCACGCGAACGAATTCCCGCTCTTCGAGGCCCAGGGCGGCCGTGGTGGCGAGCAGGCGCTGCCACGATTCGCCGGCGATCTCGCCCTCATCGGCCATGCCGGTCATGATGCGATCCAGGAACTGCTCGCCGGAGTCCGTGAGATAGCCGAGCAGCAGATCGCGCGTGGGCAGGCCCAGACTGCCGGCGATCGCGCGGAGCTGGTTCAGCTCTTCGGCGTCCAGGTAACCGCCGGACATCGCGAACGCCAGAAATTCCTCGAACACGCGGCGGCCGACGCGCAGCTCCATCCGCGAGCATTGCTCCGCCGTCAATCCGAGCGTGCGGGCGATCCAGCGCAGCCCGGCCCGGTCCTTCTCGGAGGTCGCGTACTCCTTCAACACCCATTTGAGGGCCAGCTCGTAAACCCGCTCCTTGATCAGCCGAACGTCTCCGTCCGGCACACCTTCGAGCGACCCGTCGCTGCCCATGTTGAAGAAGCTGCCCTCGCGGCGCATGGCCTTGGCCAACCGGCGGGCCCGCACTTCGATCTGATGATCGCTCTGCTGAGCAATCGTGGGGCATTCAGTTGCTTCGAGCCATTGACCGATGCGATCCATCGCCCGCACCCCATACGTAAACGGCCGCTTCGAGAAGTGACTTGTGGAACATAATACCGCGTAATGGTTCCATGAGCAATGCGGCGGATAGAGTGGGAGAGGGGAGACTCAGAGACCGTGAGATAAAGCGCGTCTTGAAAGGGCATCCACAGATTATTACTTCGTGAGAACCCGGCTCGGCGTCAGCGGAATGGGAACACTTTCCTGAAGTATTAGAAAATCCAACAGGTCCACATCGTCATCCTTGTCATAATCGAATGAGTTGCGGCAGCTTGCGCTTGGCGTTGGCGGCACTGCACACACTCTTCCACATGAGTCCGAAGCTGGGCCGCCCGCTCCGTGGAGAGCGCGCACTCATTCAGCAGTCGGAGTTGCTCATCGGATGGACAAGGCTGCATGTTTTCAGCTCAACGGACGTGAAGAGGATATCTTCAGGAAACCGTCATTTTACTCCCCGGGCAGCACGGCACAAGCAAGCCGATACGAAGGGTTGCATGTCCGTACCTGCGCGGCCTGCTTTTGTGGAGTGCGGCGGCCTCGACGCCGCTTTGGCTTCGCGCAGAGCGCATTACAGCTCAGAACACCGGAGAGTCTCTCATAGTCCGACGCGGCCTGCCCGCAAGTCAAAGCGCCGCCGCCGGCGACGCACTCCAAATGTCACGGAGCGGGGGTTTGCACGAGTTGCGGCGTCTTTTGGCCGTCTTTGGTGATGCGGAGCGTGATGGGCGCGGCGGTGTAAATGAAGTTCTGAGGCGCGGTGGTGGCGGGCTGGCCGGTGACGGTGAACAGGCGTTCCATCGGCCTGGCCCAGGGTTGCGAAAAGATTTTGAACGTGCGGCTCTGCTGGGCCTCGGTGACCAGGATGCCGTTCAGCCCGCTGTTGGCGACGTCGGTGCCGAAGGGCAGATCGCGGGCTTCGATCTGCACGCGGCCGGCGAAGCCGTTGTTGCGCGTGACGTGCACGGTGACCTCGGCCGTTCCGCCGGGCGGGAGATTGACGACGGGCGGTTCGAGCCGCACCTCGACATCCGGCTTGCACTCGGCCACGGTGATGCGGCGCAGGCGGCCCTCGCGGACGACATCGGCGTCGGCGATGCGCGCGGTGGCGACGAGCCGGACCTGAGCGGTATCGCCGGTGGACTTGGCGCCAGCGCCGGCGGTCAGCGTGAGCGAACCCGTCTCATTATCGGGCGGGATGTCGCTCTCGGTCGCCGTGAACCCCGGCGGAAGATCCGCAAGCTTGATGTGAACGGGGCCGTCGAAGCCGTCCATGCGCGAGACGGCGGCATTGACGACGGTGGTCGAGCCGGCGGGAATATTGAAATCGCCGCCGGCGGAGACGGTGAAGTCGGGCCGGGGCGGACGGATCGAGAGGCGGTAGGTGTAGCGGCGATTGCTGTCGTTGCTCGCGCTGCGGATTCTGACCAGATAGTCGCCGTCGGCGGGCGGATCGAAGGTGACTCGCGAATCCTTGCCGTAGCTGGGCATGCCGCCGTCGTCGTTCTGCGTAAAGACGCGGAAGACAGGGTTGCCGTTGGGGGCGAAGGTCTTGCCGGGCGGATGGATTTCGACTTTGTAGACGTTGGTGTTGATGGCGTGGTGCTCGGGCGTGGTGTCGAGGTAGCCGAGCCGCTGTCCGCGCGAAGCGAAGAAGACAACGTCCTTATCAGCGTAGTCGGGGATCTGGAGGATGCGGATCACCTCCGAGCCGACCATCACCCAATCGTTGACACGCAGATCGTCCCAATTGTCGAGGCGGAGGCCGGCTTGTTTGGAATCGCGGTCGGCCAGAACCATGAAGGTCTTGGCGACCGCCCGCAGCGTGGCCCGCTCGATGGCGTTGCCGGCCGCATCCAGCACTTCGACGAACGAATCGAGCGGCGAGCCGAGCCGCTGGGCCATGACGTCGATGATGAGCCGCTGACCCTTGCGAGCGGCGAAGCGATAAACGTCGGCGTCGCCATCGGTGCCCTGTTCATGAAAAATGCGGCCGTTGATGGTGATCGGCGGCGTGACCGGCTGAGCTTTGGCTGCGTCGTCGTTGGGTTCGCTTTCGACGAGTTCCGCATGTTCGCCGACGGCGAGCGTCAAGTTGCTAAGCAGCGGCCCGTTCCTGCCGGCGACCGGGACGCCGATCATCGGGCCCAACGCGGCCCCACCCATGCCGCTGACCTTGACGGTTTTGACATCGCCCAGCCCCACGCCTTCGACCGCGATCTCTGCCGTCTTTTCCTTCTGGACGCCGAGGGGAAAAACGCCGGTGAGCACGGAGCGATCTTCCACGCGCATGCGATAGAAGCCGCCGGCGTCCATGTCGCGATCCGAGACCGATAGGTAGTACACGCCGGCCGCGGTGAACTCGTAGGCCAGCCGGGGGTCAACGCCGCGCGCGAAGTCGTCGCCGCGGGCGATGGGTGTGCCGTCCTGCCTGGTCAGGGTCATGCTGCCGTTAAGGCTGGAGACGAGGGCGCTGCCGATCACTTCGAAGACGTACGTCTGGCCAGGCTGGGCATTGATGCGATACCAGTCTACGTCGCCGGGTTTGTTCATGGCGCCGAGTACGACGATCGAGCGCGTGATGGTCTGCGCGGCGGCCGGCTCGTCGTTGGGCTCCTTCTCCCCCACCTCCAGCAAATCCTCGACAAAGAATGTCACGCCGTTGCTGGTGCCCTTGCCGTTCCGGACGCGGATCTCGTGGAAGCCCGGCCGGGCCTCGAAACCGATCGCGAACTGGAGCTTCATGTCGTAGCCGACCGACTCGTCCGAAATCTCGGCAGCGGTATTGAATTTCACGCGCTGCAATTCCGATTTGGGCTTGGGCGCGAGGGCGATGATCTTGGAGCGGATGGCGTTGTCGCCGATGATGACTTCCGAGATATCCGCCAGGTTTTGACCGCTGATCGTCACGTCGACGGTGGAGCCAAGGGCCGCACCCTTCCGATCGATCGAGATCAAGGCGGGTGGGAAGGTGACCGCACCGGCCACGACATCGACCGGGATGAAGTCGCCGACTTTGTCGTGCTCCTTCTTCTTTTTCATCTTCGTCGTCTTGCCGGCGGGCTGGGTGGCCGCGGCCAGCATGACCTTGTCCGACGGGCCTTTGGCGAGTTGGGGCGTCTTGTCGAGTACCAGCTTGCCGGTGGTCGGATCGTAAACCGACAGCGAGCCGTCGTAGCGGCCGACGCCGACCGTGCTGCCGACCGGCGAGACCGCCAGCGCGAGGTTCCAATCGGGCTGCTTGGCGATGACGTGCAGCTCGGAGAGCGTGTGCGTGTCCCACGTTTTCAGCAGCCGGTCCTGCGCGGTGGAATAGAGGAAGGCCCCGTCGGGCGAATACGCGATTTTGAGGATCGGCTTCTCGTGGGCAAACCAGGAGTTGGCCAGCTTGCCGCCGGTCGGGCCGAGGTCCCACACGCGGATCATGCGGTCCGCGCCGGCGGCGGCGACCTGGTCGGCTTTGGGATGGATGGCGACGGTGTACAGGGCGCCCTGCGATTCGCTCAGGTTGTAGAGGTGATTACCGGTTTCTGCATCCCAGACCTTAACGCTGCGATCGGCCGAGACGGAGATCAGGCGCTTGCCGTCGCGGCTAAAGGCCACGTCGTAAACGGAGTCCACGTGGTTTTTCAAGGCGCGGGACTGTTTGCCGGTAGAGACCTCCCAGACATAGATCATCTTGTCGTAGCTGGCGGTGGCGACGGACTTGCCGTCCGGGCTGAACACGACGGCGTAGATGCAGTCGTTATGGCCCTCGATGGTGGCGGTCACGCGGGCCTCGGCGACATTCCAGATTTTGACCTCGCCCTTGATGGCCGGCTGACCACCGGCGGCCGCGAGCAGTTGGCCGTCGCGGCTGAAGGCCAGTGCGCGAACGTTCTCAAGGTGCCCTTCCAGCCGCTTGATCACCTGGCCGTCGGATGGATTGAGCAGCTCGACCGTATGCAGCGAACCGACCGCCAGCACTTTGCCGTCCGGCGAGAACGCGAGTGAGCCAATCTGCGACGGAAGGTGCGATGCCGGTTGCGTCGCCGGTGAGAGTGGTGCGGCGGCAACGGTAGCACTGGGTGCTGTGGTGACCGCCGCCGGCTGCGGCTTGGGTGCGGGAGGCGCGGTCTCGGCCGGCTGCGACTTGGGAGCAACAGGAGTCGCGGCAGCATTAGGTAGGGTCCGCTCCGCGGACCGTTCACCGGGGGAGGTCCGCACAGCGGACCCTACGGCTGGCTGCGTCTTGGGAGCCGCAGAAGTTGCGGCCGCCGCAGGCGCGGGCGCTTGTGGTTTGTCGGGAAGCGGCGTGGGTGCCGCCGGGCCGGCGAGCGCACCCGCGTCGATCCAAGCGCGAATCAGCTTGATTTCATCCGCGGTGAGCGGCGGGCCTTCCTTGGCCGGCGGCATGAACGGCTTCTCGCGGTGCTCGATCAATTTGACCAGCAGGCTCTCGTCGCTCTTGCCCGGCACGACGACCGCGCCGTCGTCTCCGCCCTTCATCAGATCCGACAACGTAGCCATACTGAGGCCGCCCTTGGTCTTCTCTTCGCCGTGACAGCCGGTGCAGCGGCGTTCGAGGATCGGGCGGACGTCCTTGTCGAAACCCGGCGCGGCCAGTACCGACGCGGCGAACAGAAATGAAACCGCCGATGCACGCAGATAAACGCCGATGGGATGAAACAACATGCAAGATTTGATATTTGAAATGTCAAATTTGAAATTGGAAATGCCGGATTTGAAATTCGAGATTTCAGATTTGAAATTCATTGTTCCAACTGCCATGCTCAATTCTCGACTCTCAATTCTCAATTCTCAATTCATCTGCGAACATCTGTGTCATCTGTGGATCACAATCAATGGTTGAACAGAAACTCCTTGCTGGTCACCACCGCCCAGACCACGTCTTCGATTTTCTCCCGCCGGTCCTTGGCGGGATCCGTATTCGCAGTCGGCGTCTTCAACAGATCAGCCGCGGCGGCGATTTCGGTCGCGTTGGCCTTGCGGCCCAACGCGGTCGCGTAAATCTCGTTGATGATAGCGTCGTCCGGGGTTTTCTCGGTGACGAGGTGATCGATCGTGCCGCCCTTGGCCCGCAGCTTGTCGTTGAGCGTGCTGCCGTTGCTGACGTGCAGGGCCTGCGTCATGGTGGTCGCTTCAGTGCGTTCGCACGAGCAGGTGGTGGTGCGGTCGGGCCGGCCGAACGCATCGAGGAAGTACGAAGCCACCTGCGAGTCCGGCAACTGCATCGCCCGCCAGCCCATGGGATAGCCGGGGAAATTCGTCGAAACGTCGGTGACGGTCGAGTAGGCGTCGAGAATCACCTCGGCGGGCAGGCGGCGCACGATGTAATGCGAGTAATACTTCTCGTCGGTCTCATTGCCGGAGATCGCCAGCGACGAGCGCTGATACGCCGCCGACGTCATGATCATCTTCATCAGGTGCCGCAGATCGAATTTGTGATCGATGAAGTCCTTCGCCAGAGCGGACATGAGCGCTTCGTTGGACACCGGATTGGTCAGGCGCATGTCGTCCTCGGGCTCTGCCAAGCCGCGGCCCATGAAGTTCTTCCAGATGCGGTTGACGATCGCCCGCGCGAAATACGGGTTTTCGGGCGCGGTGAGCCAGTCGGCCAGATGCTGCCGGCGGTCGCGCGTCGAATCGACCGGCATCGGCTGGCCATCAAGCGGTTTGGGCGGCATCGGCTCGCCGGTCACCGGATGCGGGATGTTGCCGGCGGTCGCGCTCTGGAGCAGTATTTCGCCCGTGCGGTCGCCGTTCTTGAGCTTCACGCGCGAGACGAGGTTGGCCATCCCGTAGTAATCGTCGAGCGTCCATTTCTCCAGCGGATGGTTGTGACACTTGGCACAACCGATGGACAAACCGAGAAACGCCTGCGATGTCGTCTCGCTCAGGTCGGCCGTCTCCTTGTGGATGGCGAAGAAATTGACCGCGCCGTTTTCGAGATTGCTTCCGCTGGCGGTGATGATGTCGCGGACGAACTGGTTCCACGGCTCATTGCGGGCGATGCTCGCGCGAACGAAGCGGTAGAACGAGAGCAGGCCCGGCCGGTCCTTGAGCTTTTTGCTGGACAGCAGCAGCACATCACTGAACTGATACGCCCAGTAGTCGGTCAATTCCTCGCGGGCCAATAGTTTGTCCACCAGCTTGACGCGTTTATCCGGCGTGGCATCCGCGATGAACGCTTCAATCTCCTTCGGCGTCGGCAGAATGCCCGCCGCATCGAGGTACGCGCGGCGGATGAACTCGGCGTCCGTCGTCTCGCCCGAAGGCGGGATGTTGAGCGTCTTGAGTTTGCCGAGCACGTGCTCGTCGATGAAGTTGTTCCGCGGCGAAGCGGCGAACAGCTTCGGATCGACCGTCCGCGGGAACGGCGAGCCGACGCGCATCATGCCGACTTTGCTGGCGTACCAGACGTTGATCACCGCTTCGCCCGGTCCGGCGCCTTTGGCGATGCCGTCGTCGCCGACCGTCGCCACGCCCTCATCGGTCGTGCTGTACCTGGCCCAGCGGGTCACGTCATCGATGCTGCCGTCGGTATAAATCGCCTGCACGGCGATGGCCTGCTGCTTTTCCGGTTCGAGCAGCGCGGTATGCGGCGAGATGCGCAGCGACTCCACACGCGCGTCGGACTTCTGCGGGGCGGGGATGCCGGAGGCGATCCACTGATAGAAGATGTTGTACTCGTATGACCCCTGCTTAAAACGCTCACCGCCGCCGTGTTTGATCTGGGCGGTGGGTTTCCGCAGGAACAGGCTCTGGGCCGGATCGGATTTGACGATGCGCCGGCCGGAGGCATCGCGGGTCAACGCGTCGTAGTCGAACTCCGGGTCCCATCCGCGGAGTGACAGCTTGAAACCGTTCTTGCCGGCCAGCGCACCGTGGCACGCGCCGGAGCTACAGCCATATTTGGCCAGGATCGGAATAATATGCCGGCGGAAGCTGATTTCCCTGGGCAGTTCCAGTAGTGTGGAGGCGTCGGCCGCCTGGCCTTCAGGCTGAGCGGACGGGCCGGACCGCTTCTGCGGCGCGGCGCTCACCCATGTGCCGGCACACATCACCACATTCAAGAGCAATATCCATCCCTGAAATCGTATCTGACACATCATGTTTGCATTTGTAGCGGCCGGGCTCCGTACCGGCCGTTCAGGCGATCACAGTTCGACGGCCGGTACGGAGCCCGGCCGCTACGGAGTTTTCAAACAGAGCCTAAAATAGTTCCCGGATCGGCTTGACGCCGAAATCGACGACCGGGATCGGCCGGCCTTGCGGCCCGCGCAGCTCGTGCTCCAAGTCTACTCCCAAGCTGTGGTAAACGCTGGCCACAACTTCCGCCGGTAACGTCGGACGATCCTTCGGATAAGCGCCGAGTTCATCGGATGAGCCGATCACCTGGCCACCCTTGACGCCGCCGCCCGCGAACAGGACGGACCAGCACTGCGGCCAGTGATCGCGCCCGCCGGCCGGGTTGATCTTCGGCGTGCGGCCGAATTCGCCCATCGCGACGACCATCGTGCTGCCGAGCAGCCCGCGGGACTGGAGGTCCGCAAGCAGCGTGCTGTAAGCGTGATCGAACATCGGGCCGACGAGCTGCTTGTAGCATTCGATCGGGCTGAACGGCGCCGAGCCGTGTATGTCCCACGTGATCTCGTTGAACACCGTCTCGAACATGTTGACGGTCACGAAGCGCACGCCCCGCTCGATCAACCGGCGTGCGAGCAGGCAGCCCTGCCCGAACTTGTTGCGGCCGTAAGCATCGCGCAGTTCATCCGGTTCTTTGCCGAGCTCGAACGCGTCGCGGGCTTCTTTCGAGGACATCAACTGATAAGCTTGTTTGAAGTTGTCATCGAGCAGCCGGGCGTCTTCCGTTTTTTCGAGCTGGGCGACAGTCTGGTCAACGGCGGTGCGCAGCTTGAGCCGCCGCTCCGCGCGCACCGCCGAGATGTAGTTCGGCGGGAGCATGTCCGGGACCTCGAACTTCGGATCGGAGGGGTCGGCATTGAGGATGAACGGATCGTACGCGCGGCCGAGGAAGCCGGCGTTCTGGCCGTGCGGCATGTTGCCGCCGGTGTTGCCGATCGGCCGCGGGATGAGCACGTGCGGCGGCAGGTCGGACTTGCGGCCTTTGAGCATGCCGTACACGCAACCCGCGTGCGGATGTTCCATGCCGTTCTGGAACAGCCGGCCGGTCTGCATCATCTGATGGCCGGTGTCGTGCACGCCGGCCGCGGTGTGGTACATCGAACGCACGATGGCGAATTTGTCCGCCTGCTTGGCGGTCTGCGGAAAAATCTCGCTGATCTCGATGCCGGGGACGTTGGTCTTGATCGGTTTGTAGGGCCCGCGGACTTCGGCGGGAGCGTTGGGCTTGGGGTCAAACGTGTCCACCTGGCTCGGCCCGCCGACCAGAAAGAGGAAGATGCAGTTGCGGTCGGTGTCGTTCTTGACCGCGCCTTCGGCCTTCAGCGTGAACAGCTCCGGCAGGCTGAGGCCCAGAAAGGCCAGCGAACCGGCGTGCAGGATGTCGCGCCGGGTCAGCCCGTCACAAAAGTGTACCGGCTTATGGGCATCGACTCGGATCATGGGTGATTTCTCCAGGTCAAGCCGGAGGAGTCAGGAAAGTGGTCTCGCGGCAGTTTCAAAGCACCGCCTCCCCGCATAGATCTTTAAGTATACCGTTTAGTCCCGTCGCGTGCGATCCCGACGTACATAGGGTACGTGTTTAGCGTTTCGTGGTGTCCCGGAGGGACATCCGACAATAGCCCAGCACTTGAGTGCTGGGGCTTGGACGCGATTGAGGTTCCTAAGTCCCGGAGGGACGGCTGGACTCGCGGCGTTCCAGCCGTCCCTCCGGGACTTCGGCTACGCTCGCATCGTAACCCAGCACTGAAGTGCTGGGCTATTGCCAGTCCGTGCCTCCGGCACGCTAAACACGTATTACGTTGGGACACACGGCACCGCTAAACCGTCTATGCTCAAGCGGGCGGTTTTCTGTGTACCTTATGGCAATCGCCACAAGCGGTGGTGACGCCCTTGAAGCTTGTCCGGGCGTCTTCCAGATTTTTCACGCCGCCGGCCACTGCGACTTTGCCGGCGTTCTCACGCAATCCCCGCGTGGCATTCTTCCAAACCTCGTCCGGGCAGCGGTTATTTTCCATTAGTAGAAACCCGACTTCGTTCAGCAGTGCCGCCAAGCGCACGACATCCTGCCAGCCTTTGTCGTCCTTGGGCCCCTCGGCTTTCAGCGCTTCACCAAGCGCACCGCAAGTCGGACCATTGATGCCGGCCATGATGTGGCGAACGGCGGCCAGCCGCGCCTCTTGTGGAGCGGGCGCTTTGGGCGCATCGGCGGCAGGCGCGGCCGCTGGAGCGGGTGCGGGCGCTGCGACCGGCACGGCCGCTGCGGGGGCCGGCGCCGCGGTGGCCGCCGGTGCGGCTGCGGCCGGGTTCTTATGTTTCGCGTGGCAGGCGGCGCACGCGGCGCCGACATTCTTGAACGCATCCTGCGCGGCCTTGAGGTCCTTCTTATTGGCGGCGGCGTAAACGCCGGACGTACTCTCGCGCAGCTTGGAAGTGGCGTCCGCCCAGATGCCGTCCGGGCAGCGGCTGTTCTGCATCAGCAGGAAACCGCTCTCATTGAGCAGCGCCGCGTGCATGGCCAGCTTCGACCAGGCCGCGTCATCCTTCGGGCCGTCGCCTTTGAGCATCTCGCCGATCGCGCCGCAATTCGGCAAGTGGATGCCGGCCATGATGTGCTTGATGGCCACGATGCGGCCGGGCGTGGCCTTCGGATCCTCCGCCGCACGCACGTTCACCGTGAGCGCGACAACCGCCAGCACCAGGACCAGTGAACCGGCCGCGATCCAACCTTTCCGCTTGGGAATCATGTCATAACCTCCGATCAGGACCAAAATTGAGGATTTGTGAACGACACAGAAAGTGAATAGATACCAGAACAAAACTCACAGGACAAGGTGATATAACTTATCGGACGAGTGGCCGCAGCGTCCGACCGCAATTTGCGGAATTGGGGCCATGTTGAGCTTGTAGGGTGGGTCTTGACCCACCAGCGATGGGTGATTTGTCGAAGGTGGGTCAAGACCCACCCTACACGACTTGTTCGCTCCGGGAAGAAGCTGAACAGGAGGCAACGGAGTGAACGGAGATTATCTTTTCGGTCTCTGTTTTCTCTGTTTGCTCCTGTTGAGTTTTGGGGTTCGTCTTTCTTCTCCGAGAATTCCGTGGCTCTCGCCACGGCATAGCCATTGGCGTAACCGGGCCGTGGTGAATCATCCGGCTCGGTTCGCGCAAGCGTGTGCCACCTAAAACCCTGAACCCCGAACCCTGAATCCTGAATCCTCTCACGGCGCCGGGTTTAGCAACAGTAGACCGCTCACGGAGTTCGCCGGGTTATTTCGGGAGACGATTTCATCCGTCGAACTGACCGTGCTGCTCTTGTCATAGTCAAATTTCGCGTCCGGCGCGTTGGCCACCGCGTAGCTGGAGTTCGTAGCCACCGGCACGCGCGAGAGACTGTTGTGCGGGTGGTTGCGGGCGTCGATCTCGTCCGTCGAGCTGACCACCACGCGCGTGGTCCCCGGCGTGAGGCTGTCGCCGATGGCCAGGCCGAAGTAGAAGATGTTGTCGGCATCCAGATCGATACCGCCGCCGCTGGCGTTCGACTTCACCACCACGCGCAACCACCGGATGTTCGGAATGGCGTTGTTCGCCCAGATGATCTTGATCCGGTCCGAGCCGCCGGCTCCGCCGCCGGGCGTGACGTCGATACTGAGCGGCGCCGCCGCCGCGATATACGAGCCCAGGTTGGCGCTGTTGGCGACTTTGAAATCGAAGTTCGATGCCGCCAGCGGACCGGCCGGCAGCGGCGTACAGTTCGCGCCCTGCGCAACGTCGATCATCAAACCGTTGATGCCCCGGTTGAAGCTGATGTAGTTGTTCGTGCCCGCCACCTGGCCGGGGTTCAGCGCCGTCTTGTCCGTGGCGATGGCGGTGTTGTCGGTGCACGGATTCGCGCCGGTGAGCGTGGTGCACGCCGCCGCGGCCGAGTCGTAGAACGAGTTGTTGTAGAACACGAACCGGCCCGCGACCGTCCGGGCGGCGCCGGCCGTGCAGTTGCCCAGCGTGACCGCGCCCGGTTTATAGAAAAGACCCAGGCAGTTCGAGCTGCCGCAGACCGGCAGGTTGTGGCCGGCGAAGACGCTCGTGCGCGGACTGGCGGTGAGCACGTCGAACGTGTCAACCGGACCGGGGTCGTAGCCGTTGACCAGCGATGCCGTCAAAGCGCCATCCAGCGTGGCGCTGCCGGTGGCCGCCAGCACGCCGAATTGCCCGCTGCCGGGCGCGCCGCCCAACTGGACGCTGAACGTGCCGGTGTTGCTCTGAGTGTAATTCCCGCTCACGCTGAACGTGCTGGCCGGGCCGATGGCGAGCACGCCGGCGTTGCTGAACGAGCCCGTGCTGAGACTCTTGCCATTCTTGAGCGTGAAGCTGCCGGCGGCTGTATTGGTCGCGAAGTTGGCGATGCCGTTGGCGTTGGACTGATTGACGATCTGCGAGTCTAGCCCGTCGAGGACAATCGTCGCGGCGTTGGTGACGATGTTGGCGTTGTTGAACTTGAATATACCCGTAACAATGTAGGTTCCGCCCGTCAGTGTGGTGCCGGCGAAGTTGGAAAACGTGCTGATCAGCGCCAGCGTGCCGGCCTGCACATCGACGGTGCTGCCGGCCAGGTTGTTGAAGGCCACCGCGGTGCTGTTGGTCTGGAAGGTTGCGCTCGTGGCCAGCGTCTTGGTGAACAGGCCCTCGTTATTGAAGGCGTTGGTCCCGCCGGTGCCGAGCCAGGCGTTTGTGGCGGTGAGGGCGGCGTTGAACGTGCCGTCGGATCGATTGTTGAACGTGCCGTTGTTGGCTTGGATTTGGCCGCCGGTCCAACTGGCCGCCCCGTGGTTCTCGATCACCCGCGAGAGCGGTTTGGTACCGCCGCCGCTGATCGTCAGGGTCGCCCCGTTGGCGATGGTGGTCGTCCCCGCGCCCGACATCGTGCCGGAGGTCCAGTCGAGCGAATTGGTCACCGTCGCGTCCCCGGAGCCGGAGAGCGTGCCGGAGAGGGTCAGCGTGGTGGTCAGGAGCGTGGTGTTGAACACGGCCGTGCCGCTGATGATCACCGGGCCGGAGGTGAACGGCCCGTTGAGCGTCGTGGTTCCCCCGCTGATGGTCACCGGGCCGGAGGTGAACGGCCCGTTGAGCGTCGTGGTTCCGCCGCTGAAGGTGGCCGTCCCACCGCCGATATTGACCGTGCCGGCCAGCGTGCTCGTGCCCGACGAGAAGGTCAGGTTGCCCGCGCCGGTGATGTCGCTGTTGGCGGAGAACGTGTGGTTGCCGCCGAACTCCAGCGTGGCGGTGCCGGCGACGGTAAAATCGATGGCCTGACTGCCGCCGCAGATCAGCGCCAACTTGCCGGCCTGCACATCGACGGTGCCGCCGGCCAGGTTGTTGAAGGCCACCGCGGTGGTGCTGGTCTGGAAGCTTGCGCTCGTGGCCAGCGTCTTGGTGAACAGGCCCTCGTTATTGAAGGCGTTGGT
>CAYLLT010000041.1:31803-38687 GCA_964384465.1 uncultured Planctomycetales bacterium
TCTCGATCACCCGCGAGAGCGGTTTGGTACCGCCGCCGCTGATCGTCAGGGTCGCGCCGTTGGCGATGGTCGTCGTCCCCGCGCCCGACATCGTGCCGGCGGTCCAGTCGAGCGAATTGGTGAACTCCACATTGCCGGAGCCGGTCAGCGTGCCGCTGAGCGTGAAGGGGCCGGAATAGCTCGAGGCCGCGGCGATGCTCAGCGTGCCGCTCGAGAGGATCAACGGCTTGCTGCCGCTTAGCGTGTTGATGTTCGTTGTTGTGCCGTTGCTGTAGGCCACGTTCGCGGCCGCGCCGACACTCGGAATGACGACATCATCGCCCGTCGTTGGGACACGCTGCACGGCGACATCGTCCAGCCAGTTCGCGGCCGTGTGCCAGCTATTCGTCCCCGCCCCACCGGTCCAGGTGATCGTTGCCGCCCGAAGTGGGCCGATACTGCTCGCAGCCAACACCAACCCGATACCTAATCCAAACCATCGCCGATGGCACATCGTGCGCTCCTTTCCAGTATGAAAGCTGTCCGTCAACCGAAATCACGATCTTTTCGTCGGTCCTACACATCACTTCCTGACGATGCGCCGATGAGTAGGCGCTCCGGATCGGCCCATTGACCGGCCGGTCGCCTCCGCGTCGCGTCCCGCATCTTCTTTCTGCTGCGATGAACATGTAACATGGCCGGGACAAGAAAACGCGACGCCATTCGATTTGCTGAAAGGCGCGCAGCTCATGCGCCTCAACTCAGGTCATTGTGAGACGACAGCATTCGATTACAAGTCGGTTCTTGAGCTGTCAGCGACGAAGGGGACAGCGCCCGGCCGCGTTCTGGCTGCAAACGGGCGAAAGCGGGCCTTCGCCACGCTGAAGCGACTTCGGCCGCGCAAGCTTCGTAGGGTCCGCTGTGCGAACCAAATTGGAATGATTTACTCCGCGTTCCGAGTTCCGCTGCTCATTCCGGTTTTCCGATCTCGAACTTCTTGATCCGGTAGCGCAGGTTGTCGCGCGAGATGCCCAGCGATTTGGCGGCGCGGGTCTGGTTCCAGCCGTTGTCCTTGAGCGCTTTGACGATCAGCGCTTTTTCATAGCCCCACAGGCTGGAGTCTGTTTTCTCGGCGGGTTGTTCGGCGGTCTCACCGGCGATTTCCTTGGGCAGTTGCGCCGGAGTGATGGTCTCGCCGTCGGACAGCAGCACCGCGCGTTCGACGATGTTCTGAAGCTCGCGGATGTTGCCCGGCCAGTTGTAGCCGGTGAGCAGGGCCATCGCTTCGTTGGAGATCGTCGGGGCAGCGAGGTTCAGCGTCTTCGCCGCGAGATGAACGAAATGTTCGACCAACAGCGGGATGTCCTCGCGCCGCTCTCGCAGCGGCGGCGTGCGGATGGGGAACACGTTCAGCCGGTAGTACAGGTCCTCGCGGAACGCCCCGTCTTTGATCGCCTTCTGAAGGTCGCGGTTGGTGGCGGCGATGATGCGCACGTCGCACGCGACCGTTTTGGTTCCGCCGACACGCACGAATTCCTTTTCCTGCAACACGCGCAGCAGCTTGATCTGCGTCGAATGGCTGATGTCGCCGATCTCGTCGAGGAAGAGCGTGCCGTCGGTGGCCAACTCGAACCGGCCGAGCTTCTGCGCGGCCGCGCCGGTGAACGCCCCTTTCTCATGCCCGAACAGTTCGCTCTCCAGCAATGTCTCGGGAAGCGCAGCGCAGTTGATGGCGATGAACGGCTTCTGACGCCGCGGCGAATGATTGTGAATGTGCCGGCTGATCAGTTCCTTGCCGCTGCCGGTTTCGCCGAGCAGCAGCACGCTGGCGTTGCTGCCGGCCACGCGGGCGCACAGATCGAGCACCTCGCGGAGTGCGGGCGCATGCCCGATAATCGGCAGGTCGGTGTCCATCGTCGCGAGCAGCCCGCGGTTTTCGAGCTTGAGCCGCTCGTGCGTCTGCGCGTTGGTCGCGCCGCTGGCGGCCAGATTCGCGAACACCTGAAGCAGATCGAGGTCCTCGTTGGTGAAGTTGTCCTGCCCGATCTTGTTGAGCACTTCGACCACGCCGAGGATTTGTTTTTTCGAGACCAGCGGCGCGGCGACCATGCCGCGAGTGGTGAAGCTCGATTTGTCGTCGATGCCTTTGAAAAACGCTTCCTCGTTTCGAACGTCGGTGACCAGCACGGCCTCACCGCTTCGAGCGACCTTGCCGGCGATGCCGAGATTGGCATCGAATTCCTCACCGAGGAGGATGTCGGCACGGTCCCCCACCGCCGCCATGAACACCAGCTTGTTCCGCCCGCGATCGAGCAGCAGCACGGAGCTGGCCTCGGCCTGCATGACGGTCGCGGCCGTGCGCGCGATCGCCTGGAGCGTCTGCTGGAGGTCGAGCGAACTGTTGATCGTGGCCGAGGCTTCGACCAGGGCCGACAGCGTTTTCTCGGGCAGGCCATGTTCTTTTATGGACATGGATCGAACTTCCAGAGACTCTGATTCGTCATACCCCGGCTCGGCAAGACGTGCCGGACTATCGGACGTTGCGGCGGCCTGGCAACCATCTCCGCTGGGTCAAGTGCCGGTACAAGCTAAGTTTACGCCGCGTCGGGTGTCAAGCCCGAATTTGACGGAGGGCCGGGCCAAGTTATCATGTAAAGCTCGAGTTGCCAGTGGGCAGGACGAACCGATCCGGTACATTCTCCGTAGGAACAACGGCAGCGGTGAACATACCAACAGACGAGGAGCTGCTGGCGGACTACCTCGCTGGGCAGGCGGATGGGTTCGAGCTGCTGGTCCGCCGGCACAGTCAGGAGTTGTTTCGGTTCCTGGTACGGTTCACCGGGAGCAGCGCCACGGCGGAAGATGTCGTGCAGGAAGCGTTCCTCCAGGTGCACCTGTCGGCGTCGAGCTTCGACCGGTCGCGCCGGTTCAAGCCGTGGTTGTTCACCATCGCGGCCAACAAGGCGCGCGATCTGCTGCGGAGCCGGTCGCGGCGGCCGGAGGTGCCGCTGGATGCACATATCGGGGTGGCTGAGGAGGAAGGGCAGCGATTTCTTGATTTCCTCGCCGATTCCGATAACCCGCCGTCCGGCGCGCTGGAGCAGGAGGAGGAGCGCGCGTTTGTCCGGGGGGTGCTGGGGCGAATGCCCGAGCGTCTGCGGGAAGTTTTGGTCTTGAGTTATTACCATCGCTTTCCGTATAAGGAGATCGCCGAAATCCTGAAGGTCCCGCTGGGGACGGTCAAGAGCCGGCTGCATGCCGCCGTCGGCCACTTCGGTCAGGCGTATCGTGCGGCGACGAAGGCGAATGCCGAACGATGACATGTAGCGCCGGCCCCCCGTAGCCGGCGTCGGCAAGTGAATGAGTAATGAGTGCTCTCCGGCTGAGAGCTGATAGCTGACAACTGAAAGCTTTTCTGATGTTTGACGGACCGGAATCAATTGAGTCGCAACTGCTCGATCTTCATCTGAATCGGCTGGCGCCGGGGCAGATGCTTGAGGTCGAAGAGGCGGTGTCGCGATCGCCTCAACTGGCCAACCGCAGCCGGGTGCTCCGCGAAACTCTCTCACTCCTCGATCGAAACGAAGCGCCGGAGCCGCCGGTGGAGTTGGCGGATAACATCCTGGCGCGGATCAGAGACGAGACCCAGGTGATCCCCTTCCGCGAGGCCGCATCGGCCATCCCGGCCGGCACCGCTCACGATTTGTCCGCCAGCCCGGTGCTTTCGCTCCGCGAGCTGGTGGCGATCGCGGCGTGCATCACGCTCTTCGTCGGCATCTTCGTGCCCGGATACTTCAAGGCCCACAACATCGCTCGGCGGAATCTATGCCGCGAGAATCTGCGCCAGGTCTGGACCGGTATGGCCAGCTACGCTCAGGACAACAACGGCTTCATCAGCTATGCCGGCTTCGTCCCCAACGGCTCGTGGCTGCCGACGCGCGTTCCGAACGTGCGCCGCGTATCCAACACGCAGCCGCTGTTCACTCTGCTGCGGACCGGCCACGTGCGCGACGCCCGCATCTTCGTGTGCCCGGCGATGCCGCAGAGCCGGCCGATGCTCGCCGACGACTACCGCGATTTCAACGATTTCGCCGAGCCTGCCAATATCTCGTACAGCTTCCAATTTATGAACGTGCCGCAGGGCAGGAAGTTGAACAAGATGAACGCAGGCATGGTCCTCGTCGCCGACCGCAATCCGTTCTTCGACGGCCAGGCCGTCCATCAGCTCAACCCGTACGAAGACGCCACCGCCAATTCACTTTCGCACGAGAGCGGCGCCGGCCAGAACGTGGTCTTCATCGCCGGCAACGGCCGCTGGGACACGCAGCCCACCATCGGCGTCGATCAGGACAACATCTACCAAGCCGGCCGCGTGGTCCGCTATCAGGGCACCGAGCAGCCCACCTGCGCGACCGACACGTTCCTCGTGAATTGACTGCAAAGGAAGCTAGGCCGTCCCCTTGGGTCCGGCCATCCTCTGTTGCCTGCGTCGGCTCGGTTCATTACACTTAAGCCATGAGCACGGTGATAGAGATCGAACAAGCCATCCAGCAGCTCTCGGCTGAGCAGCTTGCGGCGCTGCGTGCCTGGTTCGCGGAGTTCGACGCCGCCATTTGGGACCGGCAGTTTGAGGCCGACGTGGCCGCAGGAAGGCTCGATAACCTGGCGGAGGAAGCCATCAAAGACTTTCGCGAGGGGCGCTGCACCGACCTGTGAACCATCGAACCTCACCGCGGTTTTGGGCTGGCTATCATCAGCGAGGTAGGGCAGGTCGTCAGACCTGCCGTCATTCTTCCACGCGGCCAGATAGCCGCGGCAGGTCGTTAACCTGCCCTGGCTAATCACTCACCACTTTACCGTCTTTCAATTTGAGCGTAACTGGTTCGCCCGTTTCGCTTAGGATCACTCCGAAACCTAACTTCTCATCCTGCAGGAGTTTGATAAAGGGACTCTCATTTGCGCCGATTTCGAGAGCGACCTTGCCCTCATTCCGGCACTGGATGCCCGATCCACTGGCCCATGCGGAGACGGTAAGTGTGTTTCTACCTTCAGCGCCATACACGTCGATGCGCCCGTCTTCTTGATCCGCGCTAACGCAGCATCTGGGCTTGCCATTCTTGTCGAAAAGCATAATCGAAGGAGCATCGCGCACACCTCCTATTATAATGACAACCTTACCGCCTTCATCATAAAGGGTGAGCTTTGCGGGACCATCGGCTGGGAGCCCAAGATAGGCTCGCCTTCGTCCGCCCTTATCATCCAGCTCAAGAAAGGACTGGCCCTCATCGTTGACACCGAGAAATGCTCGTATCTTGCCATCTCCGTCACGGATAATGAGATTCTTTGTATAAATGGCGTCTGCCTCGATGACTTTCGGTCCGAAGATACCCATTTTGCTGACCTCGCGAGCGATGCTTCGACACTCATATTATCCTGTTACTTACGTTGCGACTAGGCCCGCACACAGCCGTCATAGGCTCCGGAGCGCGCGTTCGACCCGGTTGATGGTATCGGGGGAAAGTCCGAAATGGCTGGTTACTCTGTCCGCCCATGCTGACATGACGAATCGATTCCACTGAAAGTAAGCAACTCCAGCCATACGGCAACCAGGCTCGCCATTCGCCCACTGCCTCAAGTTCTCCATGGGCTGATCGGCATATTCAGGATCTCTGCAAAACTGATTGAGGCAGAGGACGAGCGGTCCTGGCACGCACCGCTGGTTCGCTTTTGCCTTACATGTCCTCTCAAGCCTGAGGAGCCCGTCGTCTTCTGATGCGCCTTCAAGACGACATGCTACGCCTTCGCGAATGTCGTACATGGTGGCGGCCCGATTGGAGGTGTCATCGAACAGTGCGGTCGCCTCGAAAAACAACTGCCCGCCTTGAACCGTCAAGGCAAAATCGAGGGTCCTTTTACTCCCCGCTGCAATTCGCGGATAGGGTTCCACACTGTCTAGACCGAACTCGTTGATCAGGACCCTGACCAAAAGCACTTCGAATACCGCCGCCAGTGAATTCGCCTTCTGAAGATTTCCGATCAAATCGGTGCGGTTGGCCTTCGGAGCCCTAGTTATGAGGAATGACAAGCCGGACTCGATCTTTGCCATGAACCCATGGGGTATGCACGCCATGCCCTCTCGAATACTGGCGAGATACAGCACCGGGTAGGTTAACTCATCCGTGTGACCTCGGCCGCTCAGTTGCTGGTTCAGGAATTCGTTTGCCCAGCGCTGATGATGGATGTACTTGCGGATGATGGGGAAACAATCGAGCGCCGTCATGCACCGCTCGTGCTTCTCACGGATACGCGCCTCTCCTGCCGGACTCTGAACTAGGATTCGCTTACTGACTTTTCGAATACTCATTCATGCTCATCCGCGAATCGTTTGGCCCAGCCGCGTAGGGTCCGCTGTGAGGATCGTTCGCTGGATCGGCTGAGGCCGTGCTTTTTCAGCCCTTCTGTGATATCCCTTTGTGGACGGGCAGCGAGCGGATGGTATCACACCCGCGCTGTGCTCCGCAAGGACGAACGACGCCGGTACGATGACGCTTCAGATTCCGCTTTCGCCCGAGGTCGAGGCCAAGCTCCACGAGCGGGCCGCTGCGGCCGGTAAGGACCCGGTGAGCTTTGTACTCCAGGTGGTCGAGGAGGAGCTTGCGGCTGACGAAACGCTCCCGGCGAGCGATCGAGACGTGAGACTTTCCGCCCAACAACGAATCTCCGAGCTTCGGGCCTGGGCGGCGGGCCACGCCAAGCTCCCCCATGAGGCCGATGACAGCCGCGAGAGCATCTACGAAGGCCGCGGGGAATGAGGATCATGTTTTGGAGCGGCCGAGGCCGTGCTTTTTCGCGAAGCGGCCGGATTTTTTGAGGTGATCGGCCTCCAGCGAGAATATGACCCGCTG
>CAYLLT010000041.1:38697-42491 GCA_964384465.1 uncultured Planctomycetales bacterium
CAACAACGAATCTCCGAGCTTCGGGCCTGGGCGATCGTCAGGACCCACCCTCACGCTGCGCCAATGACCCGAGAAACTGAGCGGGCGTCAGGATTGGGATTCCGCGGAACGGATGCAAAACGAGCAGGTCCTGATCACCGGTGACGACGGAGCAAGCATTGCCGCTGACCGCCAGCTCCAGAAACTGATCGTCTTTCGGATCACGACACGCACGAATCTCCTCCGTGATTTCCACCAGGGTCGCCTCGCGAAGGAACATGGCAAGGAATTGCTCGCGCTCCTCCGGTGTGACGTATACGTCGAATTTCTCCCTCTCCAGCACGTCCTGCAACTCGGCGAACGTTGTCGGCGAAACGAGAACTTGGCCCTGCTCCAGCGCCGTGTAAAATGCCTTGCCGGGCAGCGACTGCGCGAAGAGTAAGGCGCTGACAAGCGTGTTGTTGTCGAAGACGAAGCGGTGTTCAGGGTTCACGAAGGATCGACTCCAAGATCTCGGGCGTCAACCCGCGCTCTTGGGCCTTGCGGCTGATCTCACTCATCAAATCCTTGAGCGAGCCGCCGGGGCGCAGGGCGTCGTGGAGGCGCAGGCTGAGCAGCAAGTCAAGCTTACGCCGATCCTGCTGCGACGCTTCGCGATAAGCCTGGGCCGCCTCCGCATCTACGCGAATGGTGATTTCCTCAGTCTGCATACGTTGATTCTAGCGGATACGCAGGACTACTGCCATCAGCAAGGAACCTGGTCCGCACCTGCTCCCGCACGTTCTTCCAGTCGTGAACTTCGCCCCGTTCGATTTGGTCCTCGGCTCGATCGATGACGTCAAGCGTCTCCTCGTCGAGGCCGTGTGCTTCAAGCTCGTCGAGTGCCTCCAGCGCGGCGTGCACAACGTCGTCGGCCGATCGATAGCCGCCATTCTTTAGCTTCTCCTCCAAAAGCTTTTGCGTCTCGGGGCTGAGAGCGATGTCCATAGAGTCTATCTCCGATTCTCTTCAGGATAGCGGATTCGAAGGCCCATTGCTATCGGGTCCAGCGGCGTACTGGAGCGCGGCCTGGATGTCGTCACGCTTGAGTTGCGGATAGCTGGCGAGGATTTCTTCCCACGTGTCGCCTTCGGCAACGCTGCCCACAATGACGCTGACCGGCACGCGCGTACCGGTGATGCAAGGATCACCGTGGTGGATGGCGGGGTCAATTCTAATCCGTTGTCTCCAGTCGCTGCTTTCGGGCATACGTCACCTCAGGTCGGTCCCGCGTCAGGCGTCAACCCGCGCTCTTGGGCCTTGCGGCTGATCTCACTCATCAAATCCTTGAGCGAGCCGCCGGGGCGCAGGGCGTCGTGGAGGCGCAGGCTGAGCAGCAAGTCAAGCTTACGCCGATCCTGCTGCGACGCTTCGCGATAAGCCTGGGCCGCCTCCGCATCTACGCGAATGGTGATTTCCTCAGTCCGCATACGATGATTGTAGCGGAAACACAGGTCTACCACCAACACGTCGAATCACGCTTGCTGCGGCCTTCCCTCATGCTGGATGGAGATCATCCGACCCGCTATTCGAACAACCGCTGCTGTCCGGGGGCGTTTTCGTTTTCGCGGTCGATCACGTCCTTGGCTTCGTCGATGAGTTCGCCCAGATCCTGAAATTGCCGGTAGACGCTGGCGAAGCGAACGTAGGCGATCTGATCGATCTCCCGCAGGCGCTGGCCGACCTCCGAGCCGATGACATGACTGCTGACCTCGCGGTCGTATTGTTTGAAAATGATGTCTTCGACCTCATCCGTCAGTTTAACCAGGACTTCTTCGTTGATCGGCCGCTTGTAGCAGGCCCGCTGAATCCCCGCGAGCACTTTACTGCGGTCATACGGCACGCGGCCGCCATCGCGCTTGACCACCATGAGCTTGACGTCCTGCTCCGTCCGCTCCTTGGTGGTGAAGCGCTTGTTGCAACCCATGCACACGCGCCGGCGGCGGATGACCTCGCCGCCTTCGCTCAGCCGCGAGTCGATCACCTTGTCCTGATTAATCTCTTTGCAGTAAGGGCAACGCATACCGGCCGTTCACGCTGGAGATGCCTCAGAGATCGGACCGCACGATCTCACCGCCCTGGGGCGGACATCTGGAGTATACACCAAATCAAACCACCAGATATAGTGCGGGCATGGCCGCCTTTGGGTAGGTCCCGTCTGCCGGACGGGACCACATTCGGTGGTCCCGTCCGGCAGACAGGACCTACTGCAGAAGCTTGGCAACGCTGAAGATTCAGAGGATAGTGTCACTATGGCTCGCGTCGTCGAAAAAACGGTCGGCTCCGTCCGCCTCCAGGGCTTCACCGTGGGTGGCGAGGAGACGGTCGTCGTCGCCCCCGAATTCAACGTCGCGTTCGATATCGGCCGGGCACCGCGGGAAACGGTCAACATCGACTATGTGTGCCTCTCGCACGGGCACATGGATCACTCCGCCGGGCTGGCGTACTACTTTTCTCAACGTAACTTTCAGGGGCTGCCGGCCGGCTGCGCGCTGGTGCATCACCAGCTCGTGCCGGCGGTTCGCGACCTGATGCAGGTCTGGGGCCGGATCGAAGGGCATGTCTCGCCGGCCAGAATTGTCGGCGTGGACGAGGACGAGGATTTCGAGCTGCACCGCGGGCTGGTGGTGCGGCCGTTCCGCGTTCGCCATGCCGCGCCGAGCCTGGGATTTGCGTTGATCGAAGTGCGGAAGAAACTCAAGCCGGAATATGCCAAACTGTCCGGCCAGCAGATCGTCGAATTGAAGAACAAAGGTGAGACCGTCGAGTATCGGCTGGAGGTGCCGCGCATCGCGTATTGCGGCGACTCGGCCGTCGGCAATTATCTCGATCACGAATACGTGCGCAACGCCGAAGTCTTGCTCGTCGAGTGCACATTTTTCGAGCCTGATCATCTGGAGCGGGCGCGGAAAGGGCAGCATACGCACGTCAACGATTTGCCGGAGCTGTATCAGCGCGTGAAAAACCCGCACATTGTCTTAACCCACGTGAGCCGCCGGACGGGGATCGGGGCAGCCAAGAGGTACCTCAGTCGCGTTCTGAGCCGCGAAGACCTGGAGCGCACGCAGATCCTGATGGATGTTCCACGTGCTCACCGGCAGCTCTCAAATTCGCCGGGTGATTTAGTTTAACGGTGATTATCAGACGGCCGAAAGTGCCAATAGCTCACAAAGCCTGACCATGTCCGGCAAATTTTCGAGTCGCCAGGTTTCGCTGGATAGTTTTTCCCGTTGTGCGGCAGGTAACCGCTCGCAGGAGGCCTTCGTGAACTTCGCGACGACCTCGTCGTCGGTCATGGGATTGCCGGCGTGGCCGCGCGGGAAATGGACCTGCTCGACCAGTTCTACGCCGTTCTTCAGTTTGATCCGCAGGCGATTCGGAATGCCCGCCGGGTAGCCGCGGGTCAGCTCGGCGTCGCGATGCATCGATACACGTTGAACGAGGCCGCGCAGCTTCGGGTCGGCAATGCGCTCGTCGGTGAAGCTGGCGAGCGTCACGTCGCCATCGGTGAGTGCGGCGGCCACGCAGTACGGCATCGAGTGGTCGGCCGTCTCGCGGCTGGTCGGCTGCCACTTCTCCGGCTCGGAGCCGATGATGTCTACCGCGGCGTCGAAGGAATCGATGTCGATCCGTTCGATGTTGTCCACCCCCCCCACTTTCGGCCGCAGCCGCAGCGCCGCGTCGATCGCGCTCTGGGCGTGGTATTCGGCCGGCCAGAATTTGATGTACGTTTTGAGGATCATGAAATCGCCGTCGGGTGCGAGGCAGATGTCGAG
>CAYLLT010000041.1:42501-42744 GCA_964384465.1 uncultured Planctomycetales bacterium
CTGACCTGCTTAAACAATCCCATCTGGCCGGCGAAGATATTTTCCGGACCGGTCATGCCGCGGCGGGCCAGGTCCACGCCGAACACGCCGTTCCGGGCGGCGTTGGCGAACGCACACCCCTTCCAGTGCGAGAGCTGCCCGACGCGCGTCTGCCGCATGGCGATGTTGGCGATGGTGCCGAGTGAAATGGCGTGCGCGAGCTGCTCGCCGCGCAGACCCCACAGCCAACCGGCGGCGGCGGAC
>CAYLLT010000042.1:0-32086 GCA_964384465.1 uncultured Planctomycetales bacterium
ATGGCTGGTTTTCACCCGCCCCAACCTGGCTGGTTTTGCCCGCCCGGCGACACCCTCGGAACATGGCGACATAAGCAGCCGAAGAATAATCCCGACTCTCACCAAGTGGCCAATAATATTGGCCTCCAGGAGTTGGCTCCCACCAATTACTTGTATCGTCGAGCACCCAGGCGACGCAGTTGTAATCACTCGTAGATTTGCTTGTGACTGTATAGTCAGTCGGCTGAATGGAGGGGAAAAGGGTCTTTATTCTGGAGTGGGCGTCTATGCTATCAGGTCCAGATTTCGGCCCCATCTGATCCAGGCCTCGCTCATTTCGCTGAGATTGCCTCGCTGGTCTAGTGGAACCGGATTTGCCCCAGTTATCTCGCGTAGGGCCTCACACCAGTGACCGCCCGATCCGTTTTTGATTTCACTCAAGATAAATGGTACGGCATCCCATCCCCAGTTTACAATGGTTCGGTAAGCTGGATGCCTAAACTTGTCTATGACTCTAGGCAGTCCTCCGGTTGCCTCTTTCCACTCTAGCGCCAGACGATGGAATTCGGCAGACCTCTGCGGTGGCGGTTCTATCGGCCACTGTGAATCCAGAATAAAAAAGCCGAACTCATCTTCAATGATGCTCGCTGCGGCATCATCCTCGTTACTCTGGCTTGGGATCATTTGGTTTATCGGTTCCATCTGGCGCCTCGACTTGAGCGACCTTGAGACTCCACGTATCCAATTCTGATCGGTTCACGTTGACGCTGAATTGGTACTCCCCAAACTCCTGAAAACGTACATTCAAACCAAGAATAAGATAACTCTTGGCACCACCGGCCGCCACAACCATTTGGGCCGTTAATGTTGGAAGTACACGCTTGCCGTCAACATCTAGGCACTGCACATCTACTTGGTGCGGCCCTGTCTCGGACATTTCTGCTTCGACGCCGACGACTAGGCACCCACGAAAAATGATCGGCTTCTTCCTTCCGCGTATCCTCGTAATCCCTGCCCGAAGCATACTGATTGTGCCGTCCGGATGCGCTGTCGCCGCCTCCGCAAGCATGAGTCGTGCCTTCATGGTTTAATATTATAACGTCCCACAAGTTAACGATCAATACGCAAATATCTGCCCCATCAGTATTTGGGTAATTCTTGTAAGACACCGAATTTGCGTTTGATCTCAAGTATTTTCTTGACAGTGCATGCGCGAGCAAGTATAATTGTTAAGTATGAATAAGTTGAAGACAGACCAGCGGGTTAGAGTGGTTCAAGCCTTAGTTGAAGGCAACAGCATCAACAGCACCGTCAGAATGACGGGCGTGTCGAAGCCGACGATCTTGAAACTGCTGAAGGATTTGGGTTGCGCCTGTGCGGCCTACCACAGCGACCACGTTAAAGGGCTGAAACCCGTCAGCATCCAGTGCGATGAGGTCTGGGCTTTCGTCGGCGCGAAGCAAAAGAACGCATCCCCGGAAAAACAGGCGATAGGTTGGGGCGACGTGTGGACCTGGACGGCCATCGATCCGGCGTCCAAGCTGATGATCACCTACCACGTGGGGCTGCGGACGCCTGATGATGCCCGCGAATTCATGCTGGACCTGTCGGGCCGGATCAACAACATCACGCAGCTCTCAACTGATGGGCTGGGCTCATATCCCGATGCCGTTCGCAATGCCTTTGGTGACATGGCGGATTACGCTCAGATTCACAAGGTCTATACGGCTGTGCGACCGGACCACGCCCGCTACAGCCCGGCCGCGTGCGTCGGCTGTCAGAAGCGATGGGTTCAGGGCTTCCCGAATTCCGATCTGACGAGCACGAGCCACGTTGAACGCAGCAACTTGACGATCCGCATGAGCATGAGGCGATTTACCCGACTGACGAACGGCCACAGCAAAAAGGTAGAAAACCACGGCCATGCAATAGCGCTGTTTTTCGCCTACTACAACTTCTGCCGGAAACACAGTAGTTTGAAAGGCAAGACGCCCGCGCAGGTTGCCGGGTTGGCCGATCATTGCTGGACGCTGGAAGAGCTAATCGGGCTGATGGATTGAAGCTTTACCAGTACCGCAAATTGTTCAGTTGCTTCCAACCGGCCGGGCCGTCCCCGCCGGGGCCGAGGTAGCCGCCGCTGGGGTTGACGCAGTTCCCGTCAAGACCCTCAGTCGGTACGCTGACCAGTTGTGGATGTTATGCGCGTCCGGCAGCTTCCCTAACTCGACGGATTTTTCGTACACCGCGATGGCTTCGTCGCGCTTGCCTTCGATCTCCATCCGCTGTCTGACGTAGAACAAGGCGAAACAGGCAAACTGAATGAATCACTCGGCTCCGATCTGCCGCGCGTGCAACCGCACGAACTCCGCCGGATTCAGAACCCGAACTCCCGGCAATCGTTGCCTGAACCGCTTGGCCGCCTCGCCATGGCCGGCCGGAAGCGAGAGCAGGTCGTCATCCGAACTCACGATGTCCGTCGCCCTTGCACTGATGGCCAGCTCGATCAGCTTTTCGTCCCGCGGATCTCTCGGAAAGCTGAATCGCGCCCCGACCGTGCGTGCGTACTCGGCGAGGTATCGAAAGCGGCGAAGCGCTACTTCCGCCTTCTCTGCGGTCAGCTCAGGAAACCGCTCGACAATGGCCGGGGCGGTGAGAACCGCCCGGTACTCCGCCAACACCGGTCTGCTCAGCAGCAACACGACCGAGCGCCGCTCAACCGCCTCGATGATTCTTCCCGATGCCGAGCGGATGTTCAACAGCCCCCGCAAGACGATGTTGGTGTCAAGAATAAGGCGGATGCTTGAGGCCGGCACGGGTGCTCACCTTGTGCTCCGCGTCTTCCGCCGGTGGTGCCGGGTCCGGGCGGCATCAACCAGGCGATCCAACTCCTCCTCATCCACAGACCGGCCCGCTCCCATCAACTCGGCGAATGTGGTCGTCCTTGCCTTGCGGTCGAGGGCCAGGTCCTCCTCGATGAGCAGCCGGATATAGCGCTGCGGTGTCAGACCCAGACTCTTTGCCTTGCGGGCCAGCGCCGCCATTTTCCGCTTGCCCAGCCGTGGCAACTGGAGCACGCCGGTTGTGGACATCTTTCGTTTCCTCGAATCAGAGACCCTGCATTGCACCTGATCGTATCACAAAATGACCGACCAGGCGACATGTGAATATGTGAATCGTTATTGGCCCTGAGTCGCCGGCGCTGACGACGGCGCCTGAATCGTGCCGGTCAAGACGCCCAGCCGGTAGGCCGACCAGTTGTGGATGTAATGCGCGTCCGGCAGCTTGCCGAGTTCGACGGATTTGCGATACGCCGCGATGGCTTCCTCGCGCTTGCCTTCGATCTCCATCCGCTGACCAATGTAGAACCAGGGGAAGCACGCGAACTTCTGCTTGAACTTCGGGTCGTTGCGCCACCGTTCCACATACTGCTCGGTCGTCACACGATCCAGGAAATACTCACACGTCCAGTAATCCGGGTCGCTCCTAGCATTAGCCTGGGTCAACCTTTTTTCCAGCAAGGCACCCGCGTGGCCGAACTGTTTTCGAGCTTCCTCGCGCCGCCCGGCCTTGAGCAACGCCCAACCGAGTGATTTGAAATAGAAATGTTCACCTGATCCTTCGTCAATGGCCGTTTGAATAGCCGCGGCAGCCGCGTCGGCTTGTTCCCCCAGCAGCAGGTATTCGCCACAGACCAACAGTTCCAGAGCCGGCAGGCCCTCCGTTTTGATCGACCGGACCAGGCTCACCGCTTCGGTGGTGCTGTCCACCGATTCCTTCGCCGCTTCGAACCACGGTTTGCTCAGACGCTCGTATGACTTCGCCTTCTCCTGCTTGCCCAAGTCCTGATAGAGGCTCGACAACCTCGCGGCGATGTCGCGCGTATTCGCGTGTGCCCGTCCGAGATTCGTCGTTGCGGAGGCGTATGCTTCCAGAAGGAGTTTTTCAGCCTCCGCCCGGTCGGTGGGCTGACCGCGCAGCAGGAGCCGCGATGCGTAGTGAGCTTTCAATGATAAAGTCTTTTCGTGCCCGTCGCCGAAAAGCTTTCCGAATGCGCCGATCGCTTCAAGAAACAGAGCCTGTGCATCCGCATACTGCTGCTTACTCCAGAGCAGGCCCGCCCCGTCCGCAAGCGAGTAGGCGCTTTCGGGATCACTCTCCATCTCGCGTTTGGTGCGCGGCCTCCAGACTCGGATGGTCCCGTCGCCATGCACGGAGTTGATGCTCCTCCCGTCGACATTGAAGGCGACGGCGCTGATCCGTCCGCCTTCCGCCCCCAGCGTCAGGAGTTCGGCGCCCGTCCCCACGTCCCACAGCTTCATCCCCCGATTGCCAGTGGAAACAATCCGCGTGCCGTCGGGAGCCCATGCGATCGACATGATTACGCCCGTACCGCTCGAGAGGGTCCGTAGTTTTGTGCCGGTTGCCATCTCGTAGATAGTCATGCTTGAGCCGCCCGCCACTGTGACGCAGGCGGATACCACGAACTTGCCATCGGGGCTGAACGCGATGGTCGAGATCCATCCGCGCTCTACGGCCGAAAGGGTGAGCAGTTCTTTCCCGGTATCTATACATCCGCCATCACGAGCGTACCTTCGCCCGTGGGAGCGGCGATAAATCGTCTGCTATCCGGTGTGAAAATGAGCTGGCTAAGATTTGAACGCCACGGGAAGGATCGAAGTTCCTTCCCGCTTTCGACGTCCCAGAGTTTCACTGTCCAGTCGCCGTAGGAGATGATCGATTTGCCGTCGGCGCTGTAGTCAATGTGCTGGACACCGTTCTTGTGGCCGACGACCGTCCACACTTCCTCGCCGGTCTGGGAGTTCCACAGCCTGATCTTGGAATCCCCAAGACCGATCACAATATGGATGCCGTCCCGGGAGAAGGCGCAGCAGCTAATCGGATATAAGTGAGCGCGCGGTGTCGTCCAGAGAGGCGTGCCGTTGTCAGCATCCCACAGCTCCACGCTCGATAACATGTGCACGTCGCTCCCATGATAAACGACAATCCGCCTGCCATTCGGCGTAAAGGCGGCGCTCCCCAAGTTCTGAATACGGCCGAGGATGCCCTGCGACCGGTCACTGACATCGGCGTGCCAGAATTTCAATGTGCTGTCCTGAGTGCATGCTGAGAGAATGCGATGACCATCCGGACTGAAGGCGACCCAAGCGACGAATCCAGAATGCCCGCGAAAGGTTCCCAGCAACTGGGTGGTCTCCGCGTCCCAGACCTTTACCGCACCGTCGGTGCCGCCCGAAACGATGCGTCTGCCATCCAGACTGAAGGCGGCACTGAGGACGATGTCGGCATCTCCTCGGAGCCGCTGGAGCTCGCCGCCCGTCTGAGCGTCCCAGATCCGCATCGTCCCGTCGTCGCTGGCCGAGAGGATCCGCCGGCCATCCGGAGCGAAAGTAACGCACGTAACCCCACCCGTGTGGCCTTTGAACGTGCGAAGTTCTTTGCCGGGTATCCAGCTTGCAGCCGCGGTCAGGATATCTCGGAGCAACGGTGGCTGCCCCAGCATGCCGGCCTGGTCACTGCTGTCCGCATTCCACAGCTTGAGCGTCTGGTCTTCACTGCTTGAGACGATCCGTCTCCCGTCGGGGCTGAAGGCAGCGCGTGTGGCCTGACCATACATTACCTTGACAGCCTTGCCTGTCTGGGCGTCCCACAACCTCAGGGCGTCGTCACCCCCCGAGATTATCCGCCTGCCGTCCGGGCTGAATCCAACAGAGCGTAGCAGACGCGAATGGCCGCTCAGCGTCCGGAGTTGCTTACCGGCCTCGGCATCCCAGAGCCTCAACACACCGTCTGTGCCCCCCGAGATGATCCGTTTGCCGTTCGGGCTGAAGGCCAGACACGTCACAAAGTTATAGTTCGCAGGTCCGCGCAGCACCTTGAGAAGTTTGCCGGTCTGAGCGTCCCGCAAGTGGAGGGTGTTATCGTGAGTGGCCGAAAGCAGCTTTGTACCGTCGGGGCTGAGCGCGACCGAGCCGGGCCATCCGTTGAAATCTCTGATTGTGTTGCGGCTCTGGTCACAGCGGGTGGCGAGCCAGTACCATTCCCAATTCCGCAAATCAGGGGGGCAGGAAAAGATCAGCTCCTTGGCATGTCCGATGCTGTTGGATTCGATCGCGCTCTGGGCGAGGGCGATCGAGTTGCAATAGAGCGATCGGCGCAGGGCGTGGGCTTGTTCATCGGCGCGGGCTTTGGCGGCTTCGGCGGCCTGGCGAGCCTGATCGGCAGTGGCGAGTGCAGCCGCGGCCTCCGAGGCTTTGCGGTCCGCCCGGTCGCGCTCGGAGGTGGCCAGGCGCTCGGCCGTTTGGGCGCGGTCCTTTTCCCTTACGGCGTGTCGCCATAGGCCCAGCGAGACAAACAGTGAGGCGGTAATCAGAATGAGGAATCCCGACACTATGGCCACCGGCAGTTTGTACCGGTGGAGGTGCTTGCGGAGCATATAGTTGAAGGAGTCGCGCTTGGCTTCGATGGGTTCGCCGGCCAGGTAGTGCTGGACGTCGCGTGCGAGTTCGCCGGCGCTCTGGTAGCGGCGGTCGCGCTCCTTGTTCAGGCATTTGAGCGCGATGGTCTCGACTTCGTCGTTCACCTGGCGTGAAACTGTGCTCGGCCGGACAGGCTCGGATTTCATGATCCGATCCAGCACGTCGCGCATGTTGCCGACCACCTCGTAGGGGAACTTGCCGGTGAGCATCTGGTAGAGGATCACGCCGAGCGAATATACGTCCGTGCGAATGTCGATCTTGTCGGGGATGCCTTCGGCCTGTTCGGGCGAGGCCCAGGGCAGCGAGCCCATGAACTGGCCGGTGACGGTCATTACCTGCGGGCGGGAGTCGGCGGTGACGCTGCCGGTGGCCATCTTGGCTAGGCCGAAATCCAGCACGTGCGGCTCGTTCTTGGAGTCGATCCGTATGTTGCCGGGCTTGAGGTCGCGGTGGATCACGCCGCGCAGGTGGGCGGCGTTGACCGCCTCGCAGATTTTGGCGAAGAGCTTGAGCGTGTCGTCGATGCTGCGCTGCCCACTCGACATGAACACATCCAGCGGCTGGCCGGAGATATAGTCCATGACGAAGTAAAAGTTCCCGCCCGCCACGCCGCTGTCATGGATGGCCACAATGTTGGGGTGCTTCAGCGTGGCCAGAATCTGGACTTCGCGCTCGAAGCGTGCTTTATCGCGAGCGCCGGCGAACGGCCCCTCGCGCATCACCTTGATCGCGACCTTGCGCCGGGTGGTCTTCTGGATCGCCTGATAGACCACGCCCTGACCGCCGCGATGGATCTCGCGCGTGAGTTCGTAGCCGGTGATGGAATCCGCCAGCGGCCTGGGTTGCTCGCCGGCATCCATACCAGCGGCCGGGCGGTCTGATACTTCGTCGAGCCCCTCCTCCAGACGGTTCAACCCGGATGGCGAAACCGGTTGCGTGTCCACCCCGGCGTAGCCACCGGGCATAGCCGGGCGCGCCGCGCGCTGGCGGCACTGCGCACAAGATTCCACATGGGCCCGAAGCTGGGTCGCCCGCTCCGTGGAGAGTGCGCCCTCATGCAGCAGCCGGAGTTGCTCATCGGATGGGCAGGATTGCATGGCGGCGGACGTCCCTCGTCTGGAAACCGGCCGGGGCGGGTGAAGTGCTGAAAACCCGGATGAAACTGCTATTTAACTCCCGGAAGGCCCGCACTGCAAGAGGGGTGCATGTCCGTACCAGCGTGGGCTGCCTTTGTGGAGTGCGGCGGCCGCGACGCCGCTTTGGCTTCGCGAAGCGCGCTTTACAGCTCAGGACGCCGGAGAGTCTCTCATCCCCGACGCGGCTTCGCCGCAAACCAAAGCGCCGCCGCCGGCGACGCACTCCATATACGGCCGGACCGCACTACATATACGGACATGCACCCCTGCAAGGGCGGGGCGTTTTACTTTTTCGAGAGGGAGGGCTTGGCCGGCCAGAGATCGCGGACGATCTGAAACGCTTCCGCCGCGGGCATGCCGGCGATGCTGCCGCGGAAGCGGGCGAGTGCTTCGAGTGCCGACAGCGAACGGGCGGGGATGCCGTCTTCGAGCTGCGAAGCATACCGCCGCATCGCGGCCAGCTTCGCGTCCAATGTCCGGCTGATGTCCACGTACCAGTTCGGCTGGAACACCGGCTCGATGCCGGGAGCGGACCAGTGCGTCTCGGACACGGTTTCATAGCAGCAGATGCGGTCCACGCGATGCCGCCGGCCGTCCGGGCGCATGGCCACCATCGCGGCGTCGAAGACCTGGCGATGGTCCTCGTGCCGGTCGCCGGGGAACGGGAGGAACACCGTGTCGGGCTTGACCGTCTTTCCGATCAAATCGGCGAAGATGCCATTGAGTTTGTGCCGGGGGATGAGATGCAATGTCGTGACCGGCAGGTCGAGAAACAGAAGCTGCCTGACGCCGAGATGTTTGCCGGCCTGCCGGGCCTCGGCCCGCACCCGGCGGACTTGTGCGGCGGGAAAAAGCGGCGTGCCTTTGGTGACGATCGCGACCGCAACGTCGCTGCCCTCAGCGGCCAGCCGCGCGATCGTACCGCCGCAGCCGAGCACTTCGTCGTCCGGGTGAGGAGCGATGATGAGTACGTTCGACATGAGCACTCGACATATAGCTCGCCGCATGCGGCGGGAAACGCGTCAACCTAACCTGGCTCCCGCGCGAAGTTCAGTTCCCGGCGCTTCCACCCATTGAATACCAGTCAGTTCCAGATGTCCACTGGCCGTCTGTACAACCGGAAGACGATTGCACACATCAACAACCGTACCCGGAGCAGCGGCGTCCGCCGTAACGGTTATCGGCAGCGCGCGCCAGATGATGAGCTTTCGCCCGTTCCAAAAGGTAAATGCTCCGGGATAGGGGTAACTGACGGCGCGCACCAGCCGATAAACCTCGTCTACGGGCTTATTCCAGTCGATCAGGCCGTCCTCAGGCCGGCGGCGTGCGTAGTACGTGGCGCGGCTGTGATCCTGCGGTGTTCTCGGCACATTCCCCGAAGCGAATGCGGGTGATAGCTCCGCCACCATTTCTTCGAGGACTTCGTTCGTCCGCGCGATGAGATCGGCCGCGTAATCGTCCGGCAGCACGGGGACCGGACGCTGAGCGATGATGTCTCCGGCGTCAGGCTCGTCGGTCAGAAAGAACAGGTTCGCGGCGGCGGGCCGCTGAAGCAGGATGGTCCACGCGACCGGCGCCCGACCACGGCCCTCGGGCAGCGGCGTGGGGTGAAAGCCAATCGCGCCCGCGGGAGCCAGATTGCGAATCTCCGCGGGCACCAGTTGCGACAGGCCGATCACAAACAGCCAGTCGGGCCGGCGGGCCTTCAGGAATTCAACGACCGCCGGCTCAGTCACCCGCTCGAACGGCAAAAACGGAATCCCCGCCTGATCGGCCAGCATGTCGAGGACGCCGCCGGCATAATCACTCACCGGCTGGCCGGGGCGCGCAAGGAGTCCGCAGACGCCGACCACCTCCAACCCGCCGCGGAGCATGCCCTGCAAGGCGGCGGCACTCGAACTCACACTGCCGATCAACGCGGCGTTCATATACTTCAGTATACGCCAACTTGGCACTCAGGAAACGACAGCGATACAATGAAGTCGTGATCGACATGGAGGTAAAGCCATGAGCCAGGTATTGACATTGGACGAAATCAAAGACCGTTACGATTCTGAATGGATCCTGATCGCGGATCCGGAAGTGAACGAGCACATGGAGGTCGTCCGCGGCAAAGTGGTCTGCCACAGCAAGGACCGTGATGAGGTCTATCGGAAAGCGATTGACCTGCGTTTGAAAAGCTCGGCAACCCTGTTCACGGGCAAGATGCCGGAAAACACTGCCATTGTGTTATGAACCCGCCGTTCACATTTGATTCGAACCAAGGGCTTGTCACTCTCTTCGCACGGATCGAGGGTCCCATAGGTTTCAGCTACGCCTGGCTCGCCCTCGACACCGGCGCGACTACCACCATGATCAATACGGCCAAATTGGTTTCCATCGGATATGATCCGGCGAGTAGCCATGATCGTGTGGAAGTGACCACCGGCAGTGGGATCGAGTTCGTTCCACGCCTGACAGTTCAGAAGATTCAGGCGCTCGGTCAGGAACGAGAGAGTTTTCCCTTGATCGCCCATACGCTGCCGCCCTCCGCTTCGGTGGATGGTCTGCTCGGCCTGGATTTCTTTCGCGGTCGTGACCTGAGAATCGATTTCCGCCGGGGTCAGATCGTGCTCAGGTGAGTCGCCGTCCAGTTTTTTGCCTGCCGTAGGCGCTGGTCTCGAACGGCCGCGCGAATCGCGACTCGCCCAGCACAATTGTCGCCGCGGTTTTCACCAGAATCGACAGATCCAGCCACAGGCTCATGTGATCCACATAGTAAACATCGTACTTGATCCGCTCGTCCCAACTGATCTCCGCGTTGCCGTTGACCTGGGCCAGCCCGGTGATGCCGGGGCGGACCTCGAGCCGACGGCGCTGAAAGGCATCGTAGCGCTCGACCTGCTCCATGATCGTCGGGCGCGGGCCGACCAGCGACATATCCCCTCTTAGCACGTTCCAAAGCTGCGGAAGTTCATCAATCTTGAACCGGCGAATCAGGCGGCCGACCGGCGTGACCGCGCTGTGCGTAAGCGGCACGATCTCGCCCGGATCGTGCACGTGGCCGGCCCGCATGGTGCGGAACTTAAACGACTGGAACGGCCGCCCGCCGCGCCCGCCCCGCGTCTGCCGAAACAGCGCCGGCCCCGCCGAGGTCAGCTTGATCGCCGCCGCCGCCGACAGCCACACCGGCGCGAGCAGCACGATCAGCAATACACTGGCGACGATGTCGAATAACCTCTTGACCGGCCGATAACTCACAGTGGCAAGCATTGTACATGCACTTGCCGGAGCGGGCATGCCAACCAGCACAGAGGCGGGATGCCGGTGCCACACATCTCCGCGTAGCTGCGTCTCTCCGGCGAAAATCAGCGGTTCATTTGTGAATCACGCCTGGCCGTTGATGATAACGCGGCAGTCGGGGATGGCGTCGAGGAAGTTTTTGCCGTATCGGCGGGTTTTGATGCGGCGGTCGAGGACGACGACTTTGCCGCGGTCGCGGCGGGAGCGGATCAGGCGGCCGAAGCCCTGTTTGAATTTCAGGATTGCTTCTGGAAGCTGGTACTGCATGAACGGGTTGCCGCCGGCGGCGCGAATCTGCTCGATGCGGGCTTCGACCAGCGGGCGGTCGGGGACCGAGAACGGCAGCTTGACGATGATGACGTTGGTCAGGGCCTCGCCGGGCACGTCCACGCCCTGCCAGAAGCTGTCCGTGCCGAAGAGCACCCAGCCCGGCTCGCTGCGGAAACGCTCGAGCATGAGCGAACGCGGAACGCCCTCGCCTTGCACCATCAGACGAAGACCATCCTTCTGTAGCGGCTCGCGCAGGCGCTCGGCCAGGTCCCGCATCATCTCGTAGCTGGTGAAGAGTACAAAAGCGTGCCCGGCGGTGGACTTCACGTGACGATGGATCGCGTCGGCAGCGGCGGGCAAAAAGTCCTGCGTATTCTCCACCTCCGGCAGACCCGTTTCGATGTGCAGCTCAGCCTGCGTGCGGTAATCGAACGGCGAACCCAGTTGAAGCTCGTCGGCTTCGTTGATGCCGAGCCGCGAACGGATGTAGCTGAAGCCGTCGCGCTTGCCGATGGACAGCGTGGCACTGGTGAGGACGACGCTGCGTATCTTGTCGAACAGCACCTCGCGCAGGGCATCGCCGACCGACACCGGCGCCTCGCAGAGCGAGATGTTCGTGCGGCGATGGCCGGCCTGCACCTCGATCCAGCGGACCGATTGATCCTCCTCCTTCTGCTCGGCAAGCAGCAGTTCCATCTGCTCACGGATCAGCCCGGCCCGGTCCAGGAGACTGTTCAACTCGAAGACTTCCTCCTCGGCTTTGAACTTGCTGCGGAGGGCGCGCAGCTCGCGCTGGAGGTCGCGAAGGGCGTCACCCAACGGGTTCTCGACCGGCACGCGGCCGATGATCCGCCCATTGGATCGGCCGCAGCGCTCCTGCCAGTTCACCAGTTCCTTCCAGAAGTTATTCGAGGACCGGCGAGCATGCTCGGTCGCCCGGATGGCCGGCTCGGCGTCGCAGGTGGCCAGCAGGCCGCGGTGCGTGCGGTCGTTATAGAGCCGGTTGAGCAGAAAGCGGATCTGGCTCTCGGACACGCTCAGGCCCAGGTACTCGGCGGCGACGTTTTCGACATTGTGGGCTTCATCGAGAATGACCAGATCGTAATCCGGCAGGATGGACGCGCCCTGCCGGCGAAGGGCCAGGTCCGACAGCAGCAGCGCATGATTGACGATGAGAATGTTGGCATTTTCGGCCCGGCGGCGGGCCCGCTGGTAGAAGCATTTCTCGTATGTGGCGCAGCGCCGACCCATGCAGTTGTCATGCTCGCTGCGGACCAGTTCCCAGACCAGCGAGTCCGGCGTCGGCGAGAGGTCGGCCAGCGAGCCGTCCTCCGTCTTGTAGGCCCAGTCCTCGATCCGCCAGAGTTCGTGCAGGTGACTCTCGCCGGCCAGCAGAAGGTTCTGCCGCTCGCTGGTCTGGCGGAGGCGGCGGATGCCCAGATAGTTGTGCCGGCCCTTGACCAGCACGGCGGTGAATTCATCCGGCCAGATTGCATTCATGAACGGGATGTCGCGGCCGACGAGCTGTTCCTGGAGAGCAATGGTGTGCGTGCTGATGACCACGCGTTCTTTCGCGGCGGTGGCCCGTTGGATGGCGGGGATCAGATAGGCGAAGCTCTTTCCGACGCCGGTTCCGGCCTCGACGATCAGGTGCTTCGATTCGGCGAAAGCCCGCTCGACCGCCGAAGCCATCTCCATCTGCTCGGGTCGCGATTCGTAGCCGCTGAGCCGCCGGGCGACAATGCCTTCCGGTCCGAGCAAATCGGCGACTTTCATCTCAGATGCTCCGTTCCGAGCCGCGACCGTGAGGGAGCGGTGCCCCCTCGGCACGCGACCGCTTCCTTACGGGCGCGGCTCGGTAAAACCCTGTCATGCAACACCGTCACATCGCCTCGACGAACTGCATGATGAACCAGGCGGTCATGGCCGAATACAGCACCGCCGTCAACGTCATGACGATCGTGATAAACGTCGGGCCGCGGATCCAACTGCCCTCCCGCATGGTCGCGATGATGTGCGGCTGAGCCAGGATCAGCATCGAGATGATCATGGCCGCCTGCGTCGGCCACAACGAAATCGAGTGCAGATAGCTGTAAATCCAGATGCCCTTCGAGACGCGCTTGCTCTGGCCCGCCGAGCCGTGGATGAAGTGCCCGCGAAGGTAGTAGCCATCGACGCGTTCGCCGCGCTCGTTGAGGTACGGCCCGTGGCCGCCGTTCTTGGCGTCTCCGCCGAGTTGGGCATAGATGACCGTGTAAACGAGAAGGTTGATCAGCCCGCCGAAGATGAGCCAGATGCAGATCTGATTACGCGTGCGTCGCTGAAGCGGCATGCTGTTTCACCCGGATGCTGCGGAGGCAATGACGCCCTCCGTCGGACTCGAAGCGGTGGCGTAGAGTTTTTTGGGTATTCGGCCTGCGTGAAATGCGAGCCGGCCGGCTTCGATTGCGTGTCGCATGGCGTGGGCCATGCTGACCGGGTCTTTCGCGCCGGCGATGCCGCTGTTCAGCAGTACGCCGTCGCTGCCGAGCTCCATCGCGATGGTGACATCGGAAGCGGTACCCACGCCGGCATCCACAATGACCGGGTAATCCGGATCGCCCTCCTTCAGATATTCGAGGATGATGCGGATGTTGTTGGCGTTCAGGATGCCCTGGCCGCTGCCGATGGGCGATCCGGCCGGCATGACGCTGGCGGCGCCCGCCTCCTTCAGTCGCTTGGCCATGATCGGATCGTCCGACGTGTAGACCAGGACGGCGAAGCCCTCCTTGACGAGCTTCTCGGTGGCGGTCAGGCTGCCCACCGGGTCCGGCAGCAGCGTGCGTTTGTCGGCCAAGACTTCGAGCTTGACCCACTGCGCGCCGGGATTGTCGAGGCCTTCGAGCAGCTCGCGGCTGAGTCTTGCGGCGCGGATGGCATCTTCGGCCGTAAAGCAACCGGCGGTGTTAGGCAGGATCGTGTATCGACTCAGGTCGAGCGCTTCGAGCAGGTTGCGTGGTCGGGCACCGCCCTGCGGATCGAGGACGTCCCGCCGGATGGCGACGGTGACCACCTCGCAACCCGATGCCGACAGGCACGCATTCATCTGGTCAAAATCGGCGTACTTGCCGGTGCCGACGAAGAGCCGGGAGTGAAACGTGAACGGGCCGATGCGAATGATTTCAGCGGACATCATCCACCCCCGACCAGCGTCACCACTTCGACGTGGTCGCCTTCGGTCAATTGGGTCGAATCGAAGTTGCGGCGCGGTACGAGGTCGCGGTTGATCTCGACGGCGACGTGGTTCGGCTGGAGTCGATAGCGTCCGATGAGCGTCGCGACACTGGTGCCGGGCTCGATGTCCTGCTGGTTACCGTTGATGACCACGCGCACCGATCTTCTCTCCGAATTCAGCCGCCGGACTTGCCTCTTGCGGTCCGATTATAGGGATTCGTTCGGGGGAGGGTCAACGCGGTGAAATCCGCGTGAATTCCGGGGGGGCGCGCATATAAAGCCCATAAACGACGACGGCCGACCCGAAGGCCGGCCGTCAATTACCACTCTCATACCCCAGGAATGGCGGCGTTACGCCGCCAGGAAGTTATCTTCGAGAATTGAACGAATCTTGCGCAGGGCCTTGTTCTGGATCTGCCGCACGCGTTCCTTGGTGACCCCGATCAGCTCGCCGACCTGTTCGAGCGTTTTGGGCCGGCAGGATTCGGGGTTGGCATCGAGGGCGAAGCGTTCGCGAATCACTGTCCGCTCCATGTCGTTCAGCTCCGCGCGGTTCTCGGCCAGGATCTCGCGGATTTCATCGACGCAGTCGGCCTCCACACCGTCGCGCTTGCGATCGATGAAATCGCTCTTTTCCAGCAACGGGTCGAATTCCGTCGGGAACCGGCCGCGATAACGGCTGGTCCGCAGGGCGACGCGGGAGAAGCTCTTGAGGATCGCTCGACAGGCATAGGTGCTGAACTTGAACCCGCGCGAACAATCGAACTTGTCCACGCTGCGGAGCAGGGCGAAGTTGCCCTCGCTGATCAGCTCGTTGAAATCGAGCCCGTTCAATCGCGTGCGCTTGGCCATCGCGAGTACCAGCGGGATATTGGCCTGGACGATCTGTGCCCGGGCCATGGTTGCTCGATGGGCCCATGCCAGCAGCTCCCGCACGGCGTCGAAGCTCATGCTCTTGCCGTGATGTTTCTCGAACAGCCGGGCAACGCGCATCCGGGCATAATTGAACCGCTGGAACAGCAGTATTTCCTGCGCGGTGTTGAGCGTCGGGCTGTCACCGGCGGTCCCGTGCGTGGGGTCCAGGGACTGATTCTCAGTGAAATAGGTCGCGTCATTGTTGAGCACGGCCTTCTGCCCGAACAGGATCTTCTCGACATTAATGCGCTTGAAGAGGGCGTGATCGACGAATTCGGCGGGTTCATCGAGCGCTTTGAGCAACAGGTCGCGGTCGGCCTCATTTAACATGGCCAACTGCCGCTCGGTCGGAGGCCGCAGATCGGGTGTGATCACGGTGCAACTTCCGGCCTGGGTCTGTGGTGCGAGGGGGATTGTCTTGATTGCTGTCATGTTACAACTCCCAGGGCTACAGGCTGTTCAGACGGCAACGCCCGTCTGAGCAGAGGTCCAAGTGAAACTTCGCGGGTCGAACCAATTGGATCGCTCCGTTCTGCGAACCGATCGAACCGCCCGAATCATTAATGAATGATTCGTTCTTCAGTTGGTTTTTCTGCGGGCCAACCTTCGTGGAGGCCCTGCCACGGGGGAGTTTCAATAGCGGGGAGTCAACTGCTACTATGAGTATACAACACATTAACTCAGCGGCAACCGAGTCAAGCGGCTATCTGCCCGGAATCATCGGTTTTTGTGCATTTCTTTTTGCAGCGTCCCTAAATGATTGTGACGTTTATCGACAAAGTTGTGGGTCTGGAGAAAGTGTCTCATTTATCCGACTCAAGCGTCCGATTCCAGTCAACTTACTCATGCCTTAAGGCTTCAATGGGGTCGAGGCGGGCGGCCGACGCGGCTGGGTAGATCCCAAAGAACACGCCAACCCCAACCGCCAGGCCGAAGCTCACCAGGATGGTCCACTGGTGGATGACGGTCGGCCAGCCCACCCAGTGGGTGATCACGCGGGCCCCGGCCGAACCGGCCATGATCCCGATCAACCCGCCGACGGTGGTCAGGACCACCGCCTCTATCAGGAACTGAAAGGTGATGTGCCGCCGCTTGGCCCCCAGCGCCCGGCGGATGCCGATCTCGCGCGTCCGCTCGGTCACCGTGGCCAGCATGATGTTCATGATCCCGATGCCGCCGACCAGCAGCGAGATCCCGGCGATGCAGCCGAGGGTGATCTGTCGGCGGCGCTTCTCCCGCTCGGCATCCTGGAGCCGCTCCAGCGGCACCTTGATGACGTAGTCATGCTCCGTGTGCCGGTGTTCGAGCGCCTGTCCGATCATCTTGGAGACCGAGATCACGTTTTCGAGCGCGTTGACTTCGACGTAGAAGTCGCTGTAGGTGCAGCGGGTGTACTCGCTGGAGCCGGTGGTGTGTTTGACGCGGAGATCGCTATACCGCTCGTCCGCCGTCGAGAGGGGGATGAACACATCGACGTTGAGGTTGCGCTCGTTGACGCCTTTGGCGGGCAGCCCGGCGGTGTCGATCCGCTTCAGCACGCCGACGACTTCAAACGGTACGAGGCCGGCAGTTTCGCTGTTGACGGTGATGGACTGGCCGATGGGGTCTTCATACGCAAAAAGGGCGGCTCGGACATCGTCGCCGATGATGCAAATGTTGGCCGATCGCTGCTGGTCGATTTCCTGAATGGCACGGCCGCGGTCGATCCCGATATGGACGGTGTTGAAGAAGGCGGGCTCCGCACCCAGGACGGTGGCCGCGAAGCGATGCTGGCCGAAGCTGACTTCGAACGCGACCTCGCGCAAGGGAACGATGCGATCGACCGACGGAATGGTTTCGCGGATGAGTTTGAAGTCGGCCGACTTGAGGCCGTATTCGAGGAGTTGCGAGCGGCTTTCGGCTACGCCCTCCATCTGCGGTTTGACCGACTGCACGATGACATTCTGCGTTCCCAGCAGCCGGATCAGGGCCATCTCGGCCTCGGAAGCCCCCTCGCCGATGGAGAGCATGCAGATGACGGCCCCCACGCCGCAGATGATCCCCAGCGTGGTGAGGAACGAGCGCAGCTTGTGCCGATGGATGTTTTTGATGCCCAGACGCACCGTCTCAAAGGCCAGCCCGGTGAACATGGCGAAACGATACCCCCTTGTTCCATACTATTGTAACGATACCTCCCGACGTAACGTCAACTTGGTTCGTGAGCGGACCGGGATTATCATCAATAGAGCATACATGATGAGCCTCAGCCCCCGTTGTGGAGGACACGTGGACGAATTCCGGATTACACCGCTGAAGTGGACGACGATGGTCCTCCTGCTGCTGACGGTCGGCGGCGTGAGTACCGCCCTGCTGATCAAGTCGATGCCGTCCGGTGATGCCGTGGGTGCGGCCGCCGATGCCGGCGGGAGAACGATTCCGGACTTCACGCTGCCCGATCTGAAGGGCCAGCCGGTCAACCTGAAGCGCTATGCGGCCGGCCGGCCGATCGTGATCTCGTTCGGTACGACGAGCTGCCCGTACTGCACGCTTCAGATGAAGGCGTTCAAGGAGGTGCAGCAGAAAGTCGGCGATCGGGTGGCCATCCTGGAAGTCAATGTGGGTGAGCCGGCTTACCGCGTGGCAGAGCATGCCGCCCAAATCGGCAGCTCGGTCACGACGTTGCTGGACGGGAGTGGTGAGGTCTATCAGCAGTTCGGCACGAATGCTGTGCCGGTCACCGTGGTCGCCAACAGCAAAGGGCGACTGATCGAGGTGGGGAATTACATTCCGGCGCCGCGACTGCTCAAGCTGCTGGGACTCTGATCGCATACTTCACTTCGCCGCCGACGATGGTCGTTACCGACCGGCCGCGGACGGTCCAGCCGTCGAACGGGCAATTCCGCGATTTGGATTTGAACTGTTTCACGTCGATGGTCCAGTCCATATCCGGGTCGATCAGCGTGACGTCGGCGTCGGCGCCGGGGGTGAGCGTGCCTTTGTTCAATGACAATACGCGGGCAGGGCGGATGGTGAGGCGCTCGATCAGCGCCGGCCAATCGATCACACCCGGCTCAATCAGCGCCTTGATGAACAGCGGCATGGCCGTCTCCAGGCCGATGATACCGAAGGGGGCGTAGACGAACTCCAACTCCTTTTCCTGAATGCCGTGCGGGGCGTGGTCGCTGACCAGGCAGTCGATGGTGCCGTCGGCGACGCCGCGGAGGCAGGCCTCGACGTCGGCGCGCGTGCGCAGCGGGGGGTTCATTTTGTAATTCGTGTCGTAGTCGGCACATTCCTCCTCGGTGAGCAGCAGGTGGTGCGGGCAGATCTCGGCGGTGACGAGCAAACCGGCGGCTTTGGCCCGGCGGACGAGGTCGATCGAGCCGGCGGTCGAGATGTGGCAGACGTGATAGCGGCTGCCGGTCTGGCGGACGAGCGACAGATCGCGCTGGATCATCAGTTCTTCGGCGATGGGGTTGATGCCGGGCAGACCGAGACGGGTGGAAGTCTCGCCGGAGTTCATCGCCCCACCGGCGGCCATGTCCGGGTCTTCGCAGTGTTGGAGGATCGGCTTGTCGAACATGCGAACGTATTGCAGGGCGCGGAACATCACGCCGGTGCCGGCGACGCCGACGCCGTCATCGGAGAAGCCGACGGCTCCAGCCCGGACCATCTGGCCCATCTCGGCGAGTTCGTCCCCTTGCCGGCCCTTGGTGACCGCGCCGACGGGATATACGTTGCAGAGATTCGCCCGCGATGCCTGCCGGTAGACGAACTCAATGGCCGCTTCGTCGTCGAGGGCCGGCCGCGTGTTGGGCATGCAGACGATGCTGGTGAACCCGCCGGCGACGGCGGCCGCACTGCCGGAAGCGATGGTCTCTTCATCCTCGTCGCCCGGTTCGCGGAGGTGGACGTGAATGTCGATGAGGCCCGGCGCGACGATCAATCCGGCAGCTTCGATCACCGTCGCGCCGGCGTCGGTGATGTGATCGTCGATTCGCGCCACCTTGCCGCCGGAGAGCAACAGATCGGTGGTACGATCGAGATTTGAGGCGGGGTCGATGATTCGGCCGCCACGGATGAGGACATTCTGATTGGGCATGTTGGATCTTTCAGTATTTCCCGGCGTTTCCTCGCGGCTTTGCAAGCCGATACGTGTTTAGCGTTTCGTGGTGTCCCGGAGGGACATCCGACAATAGCCCAGCACTTGAGTGCTGGGGCTTGGACGCGATTGAAGTTTATAAGTCCCGGAGGGACGACTGGATTCGCGGCATACAACCGTCCCTCCGGGACTTCGGCTACACTCGCATCGTAACCCAGCTGAAGTGCTGGGCTATTGCCAAGCCGTGCCTCCGGCACGTTAAACACGTATGCAAGCCACGGCTATACAGTTTAGCCGCGGTTTGGAAAACCGCTATATAATGCGTCCGACCGAAACCAAGAGGGTCACCTGATGAAGCTGTATACCCGTGGCGGCGATACCGGTGAGACTTCCCTGTTCGATGGGACGCGCGTGGCCAAAGATGATATTCGCGTGGCGGCGTACGGTGAGGTGGATGAACTGAACGCGGTCCTCGGATGGTGTGCGGCCGGGGGCGATCTTTTCAAGCAGCGGATCGTAGAGATACAGGAAGATCTCTTTGTCGTGGGCTCGGAGTTGGCGACGCCGCCGGACAGCCCGGCCGCCGGAAAGATCCCGATGTTGGCGGCCGACCGAGCCGCCCGCCTCGAAGGGTGGATCGATCAGGCGTGCAGCAGTGTGCCGCCGCTGCGACATTTCGTATTACCGGGGGGGACGGAACTGGCGTCGCGCCTGCACGTCGCGCGCACCTGCTGCCGGCGGGCGGAACGCGCGGTGGTCACGCTGGCCCGGTCCACAGCGCTGCGTAGCGAAGTGATCATCTATCTCAATCGGCTGGGCGATCTGCTCTTTGCCTGGGCTCGTCAGGCCAATGGCGAGGCCGGTTGCCCCGATGTCCTCTGGGTGCCGCAGCGGTGAGTCAAACGTCTTCGCCAACTCCCATTCCGGCAGAACACACTGAACTCCCCCCGCATGCGGGGGGCTATATGACGGAAGATGCCGGCGCGTTGACTGCATTCGATCGCGTGATGCTGATCATTGTGGCCGGGACGCTGGCCGGGACGTGCCTGCTGATCAGTGCGTCTGAGGGGACTGAACCCGGGCAAGTCCCGTGGCGGCCGGGCTCCATTCTGCGGATCGTGACCGCACTGATGAATCTGAATCATCAGTACCCGACACCGCGGGGTGTGGAAGTGAAGTGGCTGGTACAGGGCGTGGGGGCGGCGGCGGCGCTTCTGGCGGCGGTGATGGGGTGGTTCCTTGGGAGGGGATTGCGGATTGCGGATTGCGAATTGCGAATTGCAGATTCCGAAAAACGACAATCCTTCGTACGTGGGTTTTTCTCGGCGATGGACCTGACTACAGCGGCACAGGCTGCGTTCGTGCTGTTTGCCGTGTGGATGATGTTGAGCGCACTGTGGGCGCCTTGGCCGGGGGCGGCATTGGGCGAGGGCATGCGTCAGGCGATCGTCACGGTGTGGGCGATCGCGTTGGGGCGCTCGCTCTCGCGGGCGGCGGCGCGGCGGGCGGCGGAAATCCTGCTGGCGATACTGGCGGTCACGGCCGCGCTGGGCGTCTGGTACTACTTCGAGCGGAACCCGGGACAGCGGCTGAAATTTCCCATCGGGAACCCGCTGTTTCTGTGCGCGTGTTTGTTGCCGGGCTTCACGCTGGCGGGGGCGATGGTCATTTCCAATTTCCGATTTCCGATTTCCGATTGGAACTCCGACAATCGGAAATCGGAAATCGGAAATCGACAATCTCATCAGCGCGAGATGCAGTGGCGGGCGGTCAGAATTGCGGGCGCGATCATCAGCTTGCTCGCGCTCAGCTTGGCGTTCGTGCTGTCCGATTCGCGCGGGCCGGTCATCGCGCTGGCGATTGGTGTCATGGTCGTCGTGTTGCTGCTGGTGTCGTGGCGATGGCGAATCGGAATCTTTGCCGCGGGTGTGGTGCTGTCGGTCGCAGTGTGGTCGCTGCGGTTGTGGCCGATGTCATGGCTGGCGAACCGGCCGGATACGCTGCGCGTGCGGCTGTATGCGTGGGATTATGCCCTGAAGCTGTTTCTCGAACGGCCGGACATCGGGAAGGGTCAGGGCGGATTTATGCTGCTCGCGCATCGGTTCTCCCGAGCCGATGCCGAGCGCGATCCGATGGCGTTTCCGCGACTGCTGGGCCACGCGCACAGCGAATGGTTGGAGATCCTCGCCGATCTCGGCGCAGTCGGCATCGGTCTGATCGTCACCGCATTAGGCATCACGTTCTGGGCGGCGGTGGTGGCGATCAGGAAATTGCGGATTGCGAATTGCGGATTGCGGAATGAAGAACTGGCGGACCAACAATCCGCAATTCGCAATCCGAAATCCGCAATTCCCCATTGGTGGCTGCTCGTCGGGCTGCTGGCCGCATTCGTTGCCATCATCGTCGAGGATTCCATCGACGTGGCGCTGCGGATGCCGGGGTTGCCGATCATCTTTTACACCGTGATTGGACTGCTTTGGGCGATGTCACGGCAGCAGCAATCAAAAATCCCAAAGCGGACTGATGACTCTGGATTGAGCAGTGGAGACGAACCGGCGGATCAATCCGCAATTCGCAATTCGCAATCCGCAATCCCCACCCTCGTTCGCTTCGGCGGTCTCGCCGCCGGGCTGGTGGGGTCGGCGATTATTTTTTCGATCGCCTCGCGCGACTGGAGCGGCGCTCTGGCTGATCCACGCATCTCGACCTATGCGGGCAAGCGCCAGTGGGAAGAGGCCATGCAGGCGGCGTCGGTGGCTGCTCGCGGGCGGCTGGCCATCGAGGGGCAGCTCTCGGCGGTCTATCAGCTCGTTCAGGTGGCGCACGATGCGGCCGGCTGGCAGTTGCAGCAGCTTCGCGAGATGCTCGATCCGGCTCGCCAACAGGGGAAACAGCCCGCGGCGGTTCGCCGCCTTGCGGCGGAGGATGCGGCCGCGTTCGAGCATTATTTCGAAGTCTGCGTCAACACCGGCTCGCAGTTGCTCCGCGTCATGCCGGCGTATCCGAATGTGGCGGGCTGGATCGCCGACGTGTGGCTGTACCGGCAGGAGATGACCGAGCTGGCGTCGAGCCTGGGCGGATTCGGCTTGCGGGAACCGGGCGTCTCCTGTCTGGATCAGGCGCGGCAGTGGCTGGCGATGGCGTATTTGGCGGACCGGCTGAATGCGGAACTCGCACTCCGGCTCCTGCAATTATCCGGGCAACAGCCGCTCCCGCAGCGGCTGAACCTGTTGCGGCTGCCGCTGCGGAGCGGACCGATCCACCCCGCGCTCGAGCCCGCTTTGGCGGCGCTCATGCAGGATCGGGCGTTCGAGCCGCTGATGAACCAGTTGCTCGCGGAGGGGCAGCAGATCGCCGCTTCCGGCGGGCAGGCCGTCGCCGAGGCGTATGTGCCGGAGACGCTGCGGTTGGCGGCGCTGGCCAGCAAGCTTCGCGGCCAGTTCGAGCGAGCGGCGGCGCTGGCCGACGGTGCGGCCCGGCTCTCCGAACAAATCCGACTGCGCTTCCCGAGGGCCGTCTTCTTCGCCCGCCAGGATCAGGCAAAATATCTGCTGCTGGCCGACCCGGGCCACGCGGAGCGGGCGGTGGAGGCGGCGAAGATGGCTTTGAGTGCCTGGCTGGGCGCCGCATCGGACGCAGAGCCGAAGGAACTCAGAAAAGCCCTGTCGCTGTATCTGCTGGCCGCCGGTGACGAAGACGGCGCCGGGCAGGTGATTCAGTCTTTGCTGAACCGTCCGGCCTCGGCGGATGTGATGCGGAGCAACATTGGCTCTGGTTATGCCGAGCTGTGCCAGGTTTTCATGATGCTTCCGCCGCAGATCCGGCCGGAGAAATTCGACGACTGGTTGAAACGCGCTTTGCAACTGGCTCCCGATTACGGCATGAGCCGGATGATGGCGGCCCGCGCCGCGCTGGAAATGGGGCGGGATGCCGCGGCCGTCGAACACCTGAAAGCACTGGACGAAATCATGGACGATCCGCAGCAGATGTCGGCCCTGCTCCAGCGGCTCGCATCAGAATTCCCCGACGCAGCCGGCCTGCGCGAGTTTGCGATATCACGGGCCAATCCTGCGGCGTCGGCGCCGGCTGAGACCGGCCATCGCCCGCTCCTGCCGCACACGTCAGAAACGCAGCCGCAGTAGATTACAGGGGATCAACAAAAACTGCCGATGAGCACGGACCGTCTTCGTGCGACGGACGCTGTCGGTGCGCGCAACCCGACGGTGATTACATCGGGTCCGCCGATACCGTCGGCGGCTTTGTATGACCACCATCTCGACATCATCGGGTTGGCAGCGAAAGGGACCGTCGGTATCGTCGGTCGGCGTGTCGTCCAGTCTTCTGCGATCCGCCCGATTGATCGGGCTTCTGACGCTTGTTTCGCGCGTCCTCGGCCTGGCCCGCGACGTGGCCATCTCGCATGCCTTCGGCGTGGGCTCGGTGTCGTCGGCCTTCTGGACCGCGTTCCAGATTCCCAACCTGTTTCGGCGGCTGTTCGGCGAGGGGGCGGTGTCGGCCGCCAGCATTCCCGTGCTGACGGAGACCCTCTCGCGCGAGGGTCACGAACGCGCCGATCAGTTGGCCGGCCGGTTGATGGCACTTTTGCTGATCGTGCTGACCGCGATGTGTGTGGTCGGTGAGGGCATCGTTGCCGGCCTGTACTGGCGATATCGGGGGGACAGCGACTCCGCGCTCGTGCTGGCCCTGACCGCTCTGATGCTGCCGTACCTGATCTTCATCTGCTCGGCGGCGATCCTGGGCGGCGTACAGAACGTGTACGGGCGATTCGCGTCGGCGGCGTCGGCCCCCATCATCCTCAACGTGTTCATGATCGCGGCCACGCTGGGGGCGCCGCGGCTGGTGCAGGGCATGCGCCGCGAGGTGGTGGTCGTCTCGGCGGCGGTGGTGGTCTCCGGCATTTTTCAGATGGCGTGGCAGTGGTGGGCGACGCGCCGATGCGGCCTGAAGTTGCCGCTGAGCATGAACACCGGCGATCCGGCCATCCGTACCATCGCCGTCACCATGCTGCCCATGCTGCTGGGGCTGGCGACGGTGCAGATCAGCACGCTGCTCGACTCCCTGATCGCGTGGTGGTTTGTGCCGGAGGAGTTTACCCACGGGTCATCCACCGCGCAGAAGGTGGGGCCGGCGATCCTTTCGCTGGCGCAGCGGTTGTACCAGTTTCCCCTGGGCGTGTTCACGACGGCACTCGCGACGGCGATCTTCCCGGCGCTGTCCCGATTTGCCGCCCAGAAGGATCTGCCGGGGCTGGCGCGGACGCTGGCCCGCGGGATTCGCGTCGCCAGCTTCGAGGGGTTGCCATGCCTGGTCGGACTGATCGCCGTGCGCGGGCCGCTCATCCGCACGTTCTTCGCCCACGGGCAGTTCATGAATTATCCGAACGCGGTGGATCGCGTCTCGACCGCCCTGTTCATGTACGCGCTGGGCATCTGGGCGTTCGGTGTCAATCAAATCATCGTCCGCGCCTACTACGCCGTGCAGGACGCGAAGACGCCGTTGTGGATATCGGTGCGGACTGTCAGCCTCAGCCTCGTGCTGAACCTCATCCTCGTACACACGCCGCTGCGCGAGGCGGGGATGGCGCTGGCCACCTCGGTCTGCTCGACGCTTCAAGTCGCGGTGCTGCTGATCCGCTTCGACCGCCGGCACGTGCGGCTGCCGTGGGGGGACACGCAACGCAGCATCCTCCGCACACTGATCGCGTCACTGGTCATGGGCGGGGTCGTTTACGCCACGGATCGTTTGGTCGGCGATATCTCACAGCCCATGCGGCTCATGCTCCTCGTCATCGTCGGTGCCTCCGCGTATATCGCGGCGGCATGGGTGCTGCGGTGCGAGGAGCTGCGCGAGATGCTGAAAAGATAGCATAAGATTGATCCGAGCCGCGACCGTAAGGGAGCGGTCTTCAACGTATTCCGCTCCCTTACGGTCGCGGCTCGGAATAGGAGTGAGTCTGCTCACTCTGTTCATATCTGAAGATGGATGGATACGGCGGTTCCATCGCCGTCGTGATGCAGTACGAACGACGTGCCGAACAATTCGGCCAGTCGATCCGTCTTGTGCAGTACAGTTACCGGCTCATCGAAAAAGATCGCTCCCTCACGCAGTGCGACAACGCGGCCACCCAAGGCCAGCGCCAGATTGAGATCGTGGCAGATCACCATCAACGTGTTCCCGTCAGCCGCAAACCGCCGCATGATCCGAATCAGCTCGACTTGGTGTGCAGGATCGAGCGCATTGGTCGGTTCGTCGAGAAACAGCATCGGCGACTGCTGGGCCAGTGCCGCCGCGATCCACACCTTCTGCCGCTCGCCGCCGGAGAGTGTGTCCACCGTCCGTTCCAGGAGCGGCCCAACGCCGGTGGCAGACACCGCGGCGTCGATCGCCTGCCGGTCGGCTTCCGTGAGCGGGTCGAGCGGTTCGACGTGGGCATAACGCGCGGACTCGATCACGTCGCGAACGCAGAACCCGAGATACCCGTCATGAATCTGCGGCACATAAGCGATCCGCCGCGCAATCTCTCGCCGAGGAAGCCGGCCGATCGGCGTCCCATCGAGCGTCACCGTCCCGCCCGCCGCCGGCAGCAACCCCAGCATGGCCGCCATCAACGTCGATTTGCCCGCACCGTTCGGACCGATGATCGAAACGCACTGCCCTTTTTCTATACGTAGCGACACATCGCGCAGCACCAGTCTTCGCAACCGCTGAACGGTCAGTCCTTCCACCTCGAGATCGGCAGAAAGTGTTCCATGCGCGGTGGGTTGATGGATCATCTGTCCTGCTGGAATTCGTCGTCCTCATTTTCCGGGAGGATTTCCTGGGCAGCCATATCTTTCCAGGCGGAAAGAACTTGTTCTCCTGCACCTGCTGATTCAAGACGTTCGCGGACGGGGCCGGGATCAGTCTTGAGTTCCGGGAAGGTCAGCAGCAGCATGGCCAAGTCCCGCCAATCGGTCCCGGACTTGGGTTTGCCTTTTCTCCGGGCGTAAGCAATGACTTTACTGGCTATTAATTCGGCCGGAGTAAGAACCAAAACATCGTCCACCCGCTGAGTCGGCGGCAGCGATTGGACCGAAACCACATCCACCAAATGCCGATTCTTCGGCTGACGCACCTGATAGATTCTGAACCCAATCCCCTCTCTCACGCGTCGAATACGCGCGGCAATCTGAAATCTCTGGTGCAGGAACCTGCGGATTTCCTCAGCCAACTCCTCTGCACGAGTGGATAATATATCCACATCCTGCGTCATGCGTGATTCATCCACGTACGCATTCACCGCCTGGGCGCCGAACAGGACGGCATCGTCGCGGCCGCGGAGAAACTCGAGCACCGCGTCGTGAATCGTGGCGAGCGGCAGCGGCTCACGCATGGCGAACTCCCGAAATGTCAATGCTCCATCGCCAAACATCTTGAAACTTTCCTACAGTCGTATTCGCTATTCTACCAGAAATTCATTTTATGAGCAGGTTAAGTGCCGCCGCGGACATGGTTCGCACGCCGGTCTTGATTGTGGGTTCGGGTACCGGGGCGAAGAGGGCGGAATGCAGCGATGGGAGCGGTTCGCCCTGCGGTGCTTTACTTTTGGCCAGGCGTTCCGCGCTCACACTGCCCAGTCGGAACATGAATATCGGCACGCCTGCCTGGCCGTAGCGGCTGAAGTCTTCGCTGCCCATGACCGGCTCGCCTTTAACCGCGTGATCCTTGCCGATGACCATCTCGAACACCGGCACGCAGCGGGCCACGAGTGCGGGATCGTTGTATGTCGCGGGCGTGCCTTCCGAGATGGTCACCGTGGGTTTCGGGGCGCCGGCGGATTCGGCGACACCGGACGCGATGCGCTTGATCGCCTCCTGGATATGTTTCCGCACGTCGTCCTTGTAGGTGCGGACGGTGAGCTGGAGCTTGACTTCGTCGGGAATGATGTTGCGTTTGGAGCCGCCGTGGATCGAACCGACCGTGACCACCGCGTCCTCCTGCGGATCGATCTCCCGCGCGACGATGGTCTGGAGATCGACCACGATGCGGCACGCGGTCACGATGGGATCGATGGTGGTGTGCGGAGCCGATCCGTGCCCGCCGCGGCCGCGAACGGTGATATCGATGGAATCGGCGGTGGCGGTGATATAACCCGGGGAGTACGTGATCTTGCCCGCTTCAATGGTGGCATCGACGTGCATGGCCAGGGCGAAGTCGGGCTTGGGGAACCGAGTGAACAGGCCGTCCTTCAGCATGCTTCGCGCGCCCGTACCGCCTTCCTCGGCGGGCTGGCCGATCAGCATCAGCGTACCGCTCCACGTATCGCGCAGCTTCGACATCACGCGGGCCACGCCGATCAGCGAAGTGATATGAACGTCGTGCCCGCACGCGTGCATGACGGGGACCTGCTGGCCTTCGTCATCCTTGGTTGTAGCCGTACTAGCGTACGGAAGGCCGGTGTTCTCCCGTACCGGCAGGGCGTCCAGATCGGTCCGGATCATGACGGTTGGGCCGGCTCCATTCTTCAGGAGTGCGACGACGCCCTGCCCGCCGACGCCGGTGGTCACGTCGAATCCGGCGTCGGTCAGAGCACCGGCCAAAGTCTTCGCTGTACGGACCTCGTGGAGCGACAACTCGGGATTGCGGTGAAAATCTTGATACACGTCCAGCAGCGATTTGTATTGCGCATCAACAATGCGGGTGATTATCTCAATCTGCTCGGCTTTGATGGCGGGTGCTTGTGCTTTCGCCGGTTCACCAACAATAAGCAGTGCCAGGAGTCTAACGAGGATAGTAACGCCGAAGGCGTTGTGTCCTCCAGCCCAGGGTTGCCGCGCAGCGGCTACCCTGGGACACGAAGCGGACGAACGGCACAACCCCAACGGGGTTGTGTCACAACCCTGTTGGGGTTGTGGATGGTGCGACGCGCTGGCGAAGATCATCATCATCGTTTGTCCCATATAAACCGGTCGCCCGCGAGCCGGTCGCGCAGCGCGCCCATCAGCGCATCTTCATCGGCCTCCGTCGCCGCCGGGTACGTGACCGAGAATCGCAGGTACGGGCCGGCGTCGTCCCACGGCACGGTGCAAATGGACCGCTCGCGAATCAGGAATTGCGACATCTCTTCGGCCGTGGCGAAGGTGACACCGTCCTTGATGCCGCGCGGCGCACGAACGTACAGGAAATACGTCCCGCCGGGCATTCGCACGGTGAAGCCGATCGCGGTCAGCGCGGCCAACAGCTTGCGCAAGCGGCGTTCGTACTTGGCCCGGATGCGATTAGGAATGTCCGAATTGCCCAGTGCGGCGGCGGATGCCTTCTGGATGGCGATGAACTGGCCGCTGTCGCAGTTGTCCTTGATGTCGGCAAACGCGCGGACGATCCGCTCGTGGCCCGCGACGAATCCGAGCCGCCAGCCGATCATGTCGAAGCCCTTGCTCATCGAGTGAATCTCGACGCCGACCTCTTTCGCACCTTCGATCTGGAGGAAGCTCAGCGGCTTTCGCCCGTAAGTCAGCATGATGTGGGCGGCATCCTGGATGACGACGATCCGCTGGGCCTTCGCGAACTCGATGACTTCCTGGTAGAAGTTTTCATCCGCCAGCGCCCCGGTCGGGCTGTTCGGATAATTGAGCACCATCAGCTTGGCCCGCCGGCAGATGTCCTCCGGGATCGCGTCCAGATTCGGCAGGAACCCGTTCTCCTCCAGCAGCGGCATGGCGAACGTTTGCCCGCCGTAGTAGCGCGTGTGCGTGCCGGCCACCGGGTAGCCGGGGACGGTCATCAGCGTGATGTCGCCGGGATTGATGAACGCCGCGGGGATCATCGCCAGTGCCGTCTTCGACCCGATGCAGTGATTGATCTCGCTCACCGGATCGAGCGTCACGCCGAACTCGCGCTGCAGAAAGCTCGCCGCCGCATCTTTGTAGAGCTGTACGCCGTTGTCGGCATACCCGCGGTTCTCGCGATCGTCGATCTCGCGCTTCATCACCTCCCGCACGTCAGCGTCGGCCATGTCGTCGTTTTCGCCGATGCCGAAATCCAGCAGCGGCCGGTCAGGAAAGTCGGCAATCGCCGCCCGCCTGGCCCGCTTGATCTTCTCGAACTTGTAGATGGCGGTCCCCATGCCATACTGCGGCCCGCCAATGCGGTCGGCGAAGAGAGATTGGAAATATGGGTCACTCATGGCGTCTGTTGGTCCTCGTGAATTCAACGGATCGAACGGCGGATTATCACGCGCTGCAGGGCCGGATGCAAAAGGGCCGGGCCGACTTGTTATTCCACCGCCCGCTTCCTACGCTCATTGATTGGCGCGCGGCGTCAAATTCGCTTGTCGCCAATGCGAACGGTGGGATGGTCAACAGTGGAACCGGCCCGTCACATCCGCATCCAGGGTGCCCGGCAGCACAACCTGAAGAACATCACCGTGGAGATTCCGCGCGACCGGCTGGTGGTGCTGACCGGGCTGAGCGGGTCGGGCAAGAGCTCGCTGGCATTCGACACCATTCATGCCGAGGGGCAGCGAAAGTATGTCGAGACGCTGTCGGCGTACGCGCGACAGTTCCTCGAACAACTCCAGAAGCCGGATATCGATCACATCGAGGGGCTGCCGCCCACCATCGCGATCGAGCAGCGGGCGGGCGGCGGCGGGCCGCGCTCGACCGTCGCGACCACCACTGAGATTTACGACTACCTGCGGCTGCTGTTCGCACGGGTGGGCGAGCCGCACTGCTGGGTGTGCGGGCGACGGATCGAGCGGCAGTCCACGTCGCAGATCGTAGACGCGGTGATGGCGATGCCGGAGAACACCCGGCTGATGGTGCTGGCCCCGCTCGTCCGCGGGCAGCGCGGGCAGCACCACGAAGTCTTTCGCGAGATTCAGCGGCAGGGCTTCGTCCGTGTCCGCATCAACGGCGAGATGTACGACATCAAGAACCTGCCCAAGCTGACCAAGACGCGCAAGCACAACATCGAGGTCGTCGTCGATCGGCTGGTCATCAAACCCGGCATCAGCTCACGCCTGGCGGAGAGCATCGCGGTCGCCCTACAGACCGGCGATGACACGGTAATCATTGCCACTTGCGAGGTCGATGAGGAGGGTGACCGAGGCAAAAGGGCGATCCGAGAGGGGGCGACTGGGCGAGAGGGCGAGGGGGCGAAGGACCGCGCTCCCACTCGCCCACTCGCCCACTCGCCCACTCAAATTCGCTGGACCGATCACATCTTCAGCGCCCGCTTCGCCTGCCCGAAGCACCCGGAGGCGAACCTGCCGGAACTGTCGCCGCGGCTGTTCAGCTTCAACTCGCCGCATGGGGCGTGCCCGACGTGCGACGGCCTCGGCATCATCCTCGAATTCGATCCGCAGCTCGTCGTGCCAGAGCCGTCGCTCCCACTCGCGCAGGGCGCGATCGACGCCTGGCGGCACAGCGGCAAACGGCTCAATATGTTCTACCGCAAGCTGCTCGAAGACTTCTGCCTCCAGTTCAACGTCTCGCCGGATGTGCCGTTTCAGAACCTGCCCGCGGAGCTGCGCGATATCCTCATGAACGGCACGATGCCGGAAACCGCCGCAAAATATGGCGCCGCCTTCGAGGGCGTGCTGCCCAACCTCAAACGCCGCTGGCTCAACACGGAAAAGGAATCGGTAAAACACCGCCTGCACGCCTATCTCAGCGAGCGGCCCTGCGAAACCTGCGGCGGCTCCCGCCTGCGCCGCGAAGCACTAGCCGTCCGTATCGCCGATACCAACCTCCAGCAGGTCACGCAGATGTCCGTCGAGCGGGCGCACGAGTTCTTCAGCACTTTGAAGCTCACCGGCGAGCGTGCAAAGATCGCCGAGCAGATCCTCCGCGAGATCGTGCAGCGCCTGCGGTTCATGACCGAGGTCGGCGTGGGGTATCTCTCGCTCGATCGCACGAGCACGTCGCTGTCCGGCGGCGAGGCCCAGCGCATTCGTCTGGCCACACAAGTCGGCAGCGGCCTGGTCGGCGTGTGTTACGTGCTTGATGAGCCGACCATCGGCCTGCATCCGCGCGACAGCGCCCAGCTCATTCGCACGCTCCGCCGCCTGGCCGACATCGGCAACACCGTGCTTGTCGTCGAGCATGACGAGGACGTCATCCGCGCAGCCGATCACGTCATCGACATGGGGCCGGGCGCCGGCGCTCACGGTGGACAAATCGTCGCGCAGGGGTCGCTGGACGCCATCCTGCGTACCGGTACTTCCCTCACGGCCAAGTATCTCACCGGCGAGATCGCGGTACCCCTGCCGCAGGAGCGGCGCAAAGTCGTCCTCAACCAGTCGATCGAGATCAAAGGCGCGGCGGAAAACAATTTGAAGAATATCGACGTACGCATCCCGCTCGGCTGCTTCGTCGTCGTCACCGGCGTTTCCGGCAGCGGCAAGAGCACGCTGGTGAACGACATCTTCCTGAAGGCCATCCGCCGGCGGCTGTACAATTCCAGAGGACCCCCCGGCCGCCACGACCGCATCATCGGCGGCTCGCGCGTGGACAAGGTCATCGAGATCGATCAGTCGCCCATCGGCCGCACGCCGCGCAGCAACCCCAGCACGTACACCGGCGCGTTCGACCTCATCCGCCAGCTCTTCGCCAAAACGCGCGAAGCCAAACTGCGCGGCTACACGCCGAGCCGCTTCAGCTTCAACGTGAAGGGCGGCCGCTGTGAGGCCTGCCAGGGCCAGGGCACCAAGC
>CAYLLT010000042.1:32096-36373 GCA_964384465.1 uncultured Planctomycetales bacterium
ACATGTACGTCGAGTGCGACGTCTGCAAGGGCACGCGCTACAACCGCGAGACGCTCGAAATCCGCTACCGCGGCAGGAACATCGCCGACGTGCTGGACATGCGCGTGGAGGAGAGCATCCCGTTCTTCGACAGCTTTCCCGCGATCAAGCAGATGATGCTCGCGCTCGACGAGGTGGGCCTCTCGTACATGAGGCTCGGCCAGCAGGCGACGACGCTCTCCGGCGGCGAAGCCCAGCGCGTGAAACTCGCCGCCGAACTCGGCAAGACGCCGATCGGCCACACTTTGTACGTCCTCGACGAGCCGACCACCGGCCTGCACTTTGCCGACGTGCACAATCTGCTCCGCGTACTGAACCGCTTGGCCGACAAGGGCCACACCATCCTGGTGATCGAGCACAACCTTGAAGTGATCAAGAACGCCGACTGGATCATCGACCTCGGCCCCGAAGGCGGCGAGCAGGGGGGCGAAATCGTCGCCACCGGCCGGCCCGAAGACATCGCCGAGAATCCCAGCAGTTATACCGGCCGATTCCTCCGCCCGCGCTTGGCCCCTTCCGTCATCTCAACCTGACCGCCGTTACGGGTTGTTCAGTCGCCGATCTGAAGCGAGCCCCATTCTTCCGCGTAGCGAATATCCTTTGCGGTCTGCCACGCGAGTGCAATCAAGCCGATCGGGCTCAGGACGGCCAGTGCCAGCGTCGAACGCAGGAGCACAGGGTCCGTGAGAACGGGCCGTGCATCGTGGAGAGCCGTCAAGCAAAACAATCCCATCCCAGCGAAGATGGAGAGGCAAGAGGTCGCCCCAAGCAGAATGGCACGACACCAGGAACGAGCGGACGACCGATAGAGCGCCTCGCGCATACCGTGGGTCAGCAGCGTAAAGGCGAACCCCAAGCCTCCGTGAACGATCGTAATCGCCAGAAGCAATGGCAACTCGCGTGTCCGATCCTGGGCCACCAGGATGGGAACAACGATTACCAAAAGCACTGTTCCCAACGTCAGGAACATCAACAGACCATGGCGAGCGGCCCGCCGGATGGGTCGCTCGCCGTGACGCATGCGGAGCAGATGCTCGAAGCGCCACGTCAGCAGTTCGGTTACCGGGACGGACTCTTGAAGCCGTCGCGACAAGACATTTGCGTCTCCCATGCGCTGTTCAACGCGACGTGCTGCCGCCTGCTCGTCATGCCATTGTTCGAACTCCTCCTCAAAAACTGCAACCGCGTGCGCCAAAAGGTCTTCTCGCATCCGTCGCAGCCGGGAGCTTCGCGCGCGAACCGGTCGCACCGCTCGCTCGACGATGATTTTGAGTTGGGTCAGCGTGATGTCATTCATGCTGGTGCTCCGAGAATTCCCCCGACGACCTGAACGAACTGCTGCCAATCGGCCCGGCCTTTGTGCAGATCTCGCCTGCCTTTGGCCGTGAGCCGATAGATTCGCCGACGCGCGCCGCGCCGGCCGTGACGTTCGGCTTCCCAGACGGCTTCGACCTGCCCGGCGGCCTCCAGTCGGTACAGAGCGGGGTAAAGGGAACCTTCCTTGAACCGCAGGAGGCCGCAGCCCCTCTGGTCGAGACGCTGTAGAATCTCGAGGCCATGTGCTTCGCCGCGCTCGAGCACGGAGAGAATCATCGTCTCCAGATGGCCCCTCATCTTGTCTCCTTTGATGACTCCCATACCTTAAACATAGACTGTCTAGGAATAAAAATCAAGCAGCTACGCCGGATTATTCCGCAAGGTCGATAAGATTCCCCCGCATCGGTCGGGTTGACAGTTCTTCCAGCCCAGCCTCTGATGAACTTTTACCGCCCCTTCTGTGACGTATAAGTGGCGGGCCATGGGGCCGCCGAACGCGGGACGACTGATGGACGAGCCGATGATGCACGTGCGGGCGCTTTATAACGAGCACGGCGGGGCGTTGCTGCGCTATCTGCGCGGCCTGACCGGCCGGCCGGATGCCGCCGAGGACCTGCTGCACGATACGTTCGTGCAGGCGCTGAAAGGGCTCGAGCAGCTCCGCCGGGCCGATTCGCCGCGGGCGTGGCTGTTTTCGATCGCCCGTCACCTGGGTTTGAACGCCGTGAGCCGCCGGCGAGCCACCCTGCCGCTCCCAGAAAACATAGCGGCGTCGGAAAAGCGTGATGGCGACGCACGCACAGAACACGTGTTGGAGGCGATCGCGAATCTGCCGGAAACGCAGCGCGAAGCGCTCCAGCTTCGGCTCCGCGATGGGCTGTCGTATGAGGAGATCGCCGAAGTCCTGCGGATTCCGGTGGGCACGGTGCGATCGCGGCTGCACAATGCCGTCAAGCTATTGCGAGCCACGTTGAACCGAACCGAGGAGTGAGATGGACGACGAAACACTCGAGAGACTGATGCTCGACCGCGGGCTCGGCGCGCTTCCGACAGATTGCGACACTCTGCTGGAAGCTTACCTGGAAACGCGGCCGGACGCGGCAGCGGCGTGTCAGCGGATCGAAGAGACGATCTGTTCGGCCCGGATCGCGCTGACACAAGCACCGGCTGAGCGGCCGCCGGAGTTTCCCGCCGAGCGCTTGCTTCGCGCACAACGCGGAAACAGGACATGGAACATCGCCCGGCGCATCACGGGAATCGCGGCTGCGATCGCGCTCGGTTTCGCGGCTCACGCTCTATGGTTCCATCGCGCGCCGTCACTCTCACAACCGCGCGATTTACTCGTTGCCGCTCACGTCGGTTCGGAGCCCGGCCCGCCGGGCAGTTCAGACGAGGCCGGCTTCTGGTCAGCCCGGCGGCTCTATCAGCGGGCCGCGGGCGCACGGCAGCAAACCGGCAAGAATCTCATCTGGCATTCACCCGTATCATTTCCCCAGCTTGGAGATGCGACATGAAACGCACGTCTTTTATCATTGGGTTCATTCTGGTGGCTATCACAGTAGGCGGGTGCATCCCGCGGCGATTGTTCTGGTCGCCGGACGGTCAGCGCCTCGCCGTCTTAACGGAGGATGGCCTGCGTTTGTCCGATCCCAGCGGCAAGCTGTCCGAGCCAATTGCCAATTTCGTGGAACTGGTCGCTTGGCTTCCGGACTCGCACCGCTTCGTTGCCGAACTCATGATGCCGGCGAAGACGTGGGAAGAAGCATCGGTCGTCCTGCCCGAGGAACGCAGGCGAGAGCTGCTCCAACTCGCCGACCGCGTTCGCCAGGAGATACTCGCCTATTCCGGCGACTGGGAAAAGTTCGAGCCCAGCGCCAAAGCCGGAATGTCAGATGAGGAGTTCCTGGCGCTGCTCCTGTACGTCCGCGACCATCGCCGGGAAGGCTTGCCCGAGAAGCTGGGCGAAAAGTGGAAAGACTTCGAGAAGATGACGGCCGAAGTGCATCTTCTTCAGATCTATGACGTTTCGGATTTGCGTGCCACGCCGGGCCAGATACTGACGAAAACGCTCGGCAAGATTGGCGAGATGCGCCTCTCGCCGGACGGTCAGACACTCGCGTGTGTACAGGGCGAACGCCTGTCGGTGTTGCCGGTGAGCGGCGGTGCGCTGCGTACGGTGGCCGAGCCTGTAGCGACTTATCCCGATTGGACGAGCGACAATCGGAGTCTGGTTTACGCCACCACGCGCGTCAAGCCGTCCGATGCGGGCGATTCGCTCCAGTTGGGGACAATCGCGCTGCGCCAAGTCCGCGACGAATCCGGCGCCCTGCTGAAGGAGTTTGCTGCTCCTGACGAACGCATCGGCGTGGTGTTCTGGCCACAGATGACCATCCGCTGCCTGCGTGACGGGCGAATACTGTTTTCGGCAATGGAAGTGAATCTGCCGGCCACCAAGCAGGACATGCCGCAGCGAGCGACGTTATTTTCGTTCGATCCGGACAAGCAGCCGACGGTCAGCCGCGTGATCCCGCGAGGCTCGGAAGCCAGCCTGCCCGACGGCCTCTCCGCCGGAATATTCGAAGTCAGCCCCGATGAGAAGCGGATCGCGGTGCAAGGCACGAAGGCCACCGTCTCCGTCATCATACTGGCCACAGGTGAGGTCCAGGAGGTGCTCAAGGAGCCGGACGCCGAGGTCAAGAGTGCGCCGGCGTGGCGCAACTCGGAGGAGCTGACGATTGTCGTGCCGCCGAAATCGAAATGGGGATCGCCGAATCGCGACGAGATCGTGTTGTGGTGCTGCCACGACAAGGCCAAATGCCTGAGCTGCGATTGGCCGGTGCTGTTCGAGAAGAAGGAGGATGCCGCGTCGAAGCCGGCGGGTACAGGCTCGATCATAGAGGGAATTGGGAAGTAATGTGGAT
>CAYLLT010000042.1:36473-42597 GCA_964384465.1 uncultured Planctomycetales bacterium
GATCTTGTCGGCATGACCGCTGCTGAGATCATGCTCCTCGGTCGGGTCGGCAGCCAGATCGTACAACTGCGGCGCGTGGGTACCGTCCTCAAACACAATGAGTTTCCAGTTGCCTTCTCGCACCCATCGATGGGTCAGGCTGAGCGCCGGGTCCTTCACGTCGGCGGCGGCGTGGAGAAAGATTTCACCGTAGACGGCTTTACGCGGCGGTACTTTGCCGGCCACCAGCGCGAGGAGGTCCATTCCCGACATGCGCTGCGTGGGTTTGACGCCGCACGCGGTCAGCAGAGTCGGCGCGATGTCGATGGTGGAGACGAGATGGTCATAGCGCGCCGGCTTGATGCGGCCAGGCCAGCGGAGCATGATCGGCGTCCGCACGCCGCCGTCGTAGGGGCTTAGCTTGCTCTTGTCGGCCGCTCCGTTGAGGCTTTTGTGCCCCGGCCGCGTCTCCTGAATCCAGCCGTTGTCGCCGACGAAGACGACGAGCGTATTCTCGGCCAGACCCTTCCTGTCGAGGTACTCCAGGAGTTGCCCGCAGGTCTCGTCGAGCCATTCACACATGGCCCAGTATTTGGCCAGCTCGAGGTTACGGCCCTCGACCGCGTACTGTTGCAGTAATCTGGTCGGCGGGTCATGCGGGTTATGCGGCATCATCGGGGCGTACCAGATGAAGAACGGCTTATCTGCGGACTCATCAATGAAATCGAAGATCGGCTTCATGGTCTGGCGGCCGATGACCAGTCCGGCGTCGCCGTGCCGGCCGTGCTCTTTGTTTTCAGTCATCCCGTTCGTGAACCCGGCATTGGAGTAATGGCCCTCCCAGAACTTCCCCGTCTGAAGACTGCGATACCCCGCCTCGCCGAGCAGCCGCGGGACTGTCGGAGCATCGCGCATGAACGGCAGCATGGCGCTGCGATCGACGCCCTGCGGCGGATCGTTGCAGCAGATCTTGTGCTCGTGCCCGTAGAGCCCGGTGAGCAGCGTCGCCAGACTGGCCCGGCACAAGGACGTGGGCACATAACCGTTGACGAAGACCGTGCTCTGGGAGGCCAGCTTATCCAGGTTGGGCGTGCGGATGACCTGGTGACCCATGAAGCCGAAATCGGTCCAGCCCTGATCGTCGGAGACGATCATCACCACGTTGGGCGGCGGCGCGGCCCGCGCGATGGAGGCCAGTGGCGAGAGCACGACAGCCACGATGAGCGAGAAAATCGGTGTTCGGAGGACGATGGGCCGCATTCCGGTATTCATAATCCGGCACGATACCCGAACGGCGTGTTGTGCACAGCACCGCACCATGGATGCCACGGCCGGTCAGTCGGCACAGTTCAGATCGGGCGTTACGCCGGGCCCGCTGAGGCAGCGCTGGAGGAGTCCGAAATCGCTTGCATCAATGTCGGTGTCGCCGTCGATGTTTTTGAGCGCGCAGCCGCCGGCGATCGGCTGATTCGCGCCGGTCAGACACGGCAGAAACAGTTGCACGTCCTGGTCGTCAACGTCGCAGTCCTGATCGAAATCGGCGGCCACGAGCTGCTTGAGCGTCAGAGATGCGTCGCTGGAAGTCACACTGCCGCCGTTGGAGACGATGCAGTGGTAACTGCCGACATCGGCGCCGTCAATCGAGGAAACCGTGAGCGTGTCGGTGGTGACGCCCGAATAGTGGCCGGTATTGGTGAGGTTGACGTTGTTCTTTTGCCATTGATACGTCAACGTGCCGCCACCTGTCGCCACCACCTGGAACATCACGATCGTGCCCGCGCAAACCTCCTGCGATGCCGGCTGCTGCATAATCACGGGCGGCGCCGTGAGGTCCGCCTGCGTCCAGCCGTAGGCGCTGTAGTAGTGATCGACGATCCAGGTGTAGACCTGTCCCTGCTGCGACCACCGCTGCGTGCCCCACTGGCACATCCCGCGGCCATGACCGTTGGTCGGGAAGCCGCAGCAGACCGAGTCCGAGAGGCAAATCGCGTCGTTCGGATTGTTGATGGTGAAGCAGTCGGCGCACGAGCCGCTATCGTTGTTCTCCGCGGAGTATTCGGCCCGGCCGATGTTGCCGCTGGCGTCCACCACGTAAAGCCCGGCGGTGGCATCCACGGCGGTATTGGTGGAGGAGGCGGTGCCCGAGCCGTACACCTGGCATGAGGTCGTGTCGCAGATGTCATACGAGGCCGGCACGATCGGGTGATAGACGTAGTAGCCGCCGTAGCTGCGGATGGCGATGGCGCCGGCTTTCAGCGAGTTGGAGGTCCACGAGGAGAACCACTCGGCGGGCAGGACGTGCTTTACGTACGTCTCCATGCTCACCGTCTCGACCGTCGTGCAGGTGGTGCTGGTGTTACAGTTGTGGCCGACGCGAATCGAGGTCGGCGCGGCCTGCAATGTCAATGGCTGCGGGATGGATGAAGCGGAGACCTTGGGCGCTTCGCCGCCCGCGCTCTCGTCCAGCGGCGGTTGGCCATCGAGTTGCGTGGCCTGCATGCGGCCACGTCGTGCGCTGTGGTCCTCAACGCGCGTTCCGGACCCGGGCGCCAGTCGCACATTGACGACATTCTGAGAAGCGGACTCGATCAGGACGTTCCGCAAAACGCTGAGTTGATAACCGGCCTTCGTGAATACAACATCGTGGATCCGGTGTTCTGGTTCCGCCATACGTTGCAGGTCCCAGGAGTAGAACCCCTCGATGTCGGTTGTCGCCGATGCGTCCGCAGCGGCGATGGTCACCGTCGTGCCACTCACCCCCTGGCCGGTAGCTTCATCGACCACGTAACCGCTCAAGCGGGCGCTACCCGGCTCCGAACAGCAGTTCAGCGCGGCGGTCAGCGCCTGAGGCGGCGTCAGCGGATCGAGCAGCAGCACGTTCGTGATCTGTTGCCCGGGCTCAGGGGACTGGTGGGTGTTCATCTCGTGGTAGCCGTTGGCCCGCACGCGGATGGTGTGCCGACCGGGCGCCACGACCAGGTCGCCCCGCCCGGCAGCGTCGAAGAGGTCGTTCATGTCGCGGCCGTCGATCTGCAAGAGATCGGGTACGACGGCCCGGCCGGTTTGGCTGTCTCTCACCTCCAGGCGGATTAGAGTGGTCGTCGGCGCCGCGGACGCGATCATTGAGGCACACGACAATAAAACAAACGCGCAGATCAAGACGCCGGCGGCGGGGGCTGGTGACATCAGGGCGTCCTTCCTCATGACTACAGGATACCCGAAACCCGCGGCGATTTGGCGGCCCGGCTCCGCAGGCGGCCACATTCCATCCGAGAACACGACGACCGTTCTGGAGGAAAGTGCGAATTGAGAAATGAGAAGTGAGAAGTGAGAAGTGAGAAGTGAGAAAGCCTGTTGTCGCCGAGTGCTTCGGACTGGGGGGTGATCCAAACCGAGTTCATGTCCCTGAAACCCGCGTGGCGGGGTGGGCGATGGCTTTCACGGGTTCGCTTGTCCCGGCTGACCTGCGTCGTCCCTGTACAAAAGATGACGCAAGGAGCGGCAGAAACAGCAGTTGTGCGCGTCACGTCGGGACTGACGAATGGCTTTGTTCTGTATATTTTCTCTTTGCGTCTGTGCGTACCCCCTGGCAACATCATCCGTTCAGGCGCGACGATGGTCATCGACAAGATCTCCTCTGTTGCGAGATCGGCCGCGGTTCGGCGGGCACCGCCCCATGCGTGAAACCCGCATCGCAGGGCGCCCACGGGGGTTTGCTTCGTTTCGTCGTGGCGCTCCTTGCGGCATGTTCATGCCCCCTGGCGGAGTACGCGCTCCGCGCCATCGGTATGTATCACACCAAGCGTTCCGCTCGGAGGCCGGCGTGCGGAACAAGCTCAGCGCGCGGACAGTATTGCCCATCCATGTTACGCCCCGGCGACAAACCGCAGACGACCGGGAATCATCTTCCTAATCTTACTCTTCATCCTGCTCTTGCTCGTTTGTGTGCGGAGGCTGCCATGATCCGAGTCGTCCTCCCGCCCATTTGCGTACGCTGGCCGGCGTCGGCGGTGAAGTGCAGCTCCAGGTTGCCGGCCCCGCCACGCTGCGCTTGGTCGCGCCAGCTTGGCCCGTTTCTCCGCCGCTTCGCAGGGTTGTCGCATCAGCAACGGAGGGGCGATATAATGGCTCTATGGCTACAACTGCCGACCATCGCATCTTCGACCAGATGCTGGATCCAGTGGGTCAGTGCCTGACCCCCGCGGTCGCATCGCGCATTGCAGCCCTTCGGGCCGACCCCCGCATGCAACATCGGCTGGACGAGTTGGCTGAGAAAAACGCGGAGGGCAGGCTGACGCCGCGGGAAGAAGCCGAATACGAAGCGTGCGTCGAAGCGCTTGACGTGATCGCCATTCTACAGGCCAAGGCGCGCAAGGCACTGAAGGCGGCGGGGCGCTCGAAGTGACCGGCGCCTCTCGCGAATCCGTCCGAAAACGAGCGCGCGACCGTTGCCTGGCAGCTACCTGCCCGGTACGCTTCCGTCCATGGACGCGAGCGACGCGCTTTCGCACATTCAGCAACTCGCCGTGACGGAGCAAATGCGCCTCACGCAGCACGCGCAGCAGGCGATGGCTGAAGAGGACATCAGCTTGGACGACGTACTGAGCGCCATCGCGTCTGGAGAGATTCTGGAAGACTATCCAACACACCGCCGGGGTCCGTGTTGTCTTTTGAACGGCCAGGATTCCGCCGGGCGGCCCATCCATGTGGTGTGTACGACCGTCGTGCCGACGCTTATAATCATAACGGTATACTTGCCGAAGCCGCCGAAATGGCCGACGCCGACACAGCGGAGCGCAGCGCCATGAAATGCTCGATCCAGGATTGCCCGGGAGACTACGAGGACCGGCTGATCATCCATCCCGTGCGCGTGCGCGGGCAGGTGCTGGTGATCGACCACGTCCCGGCCGAGGTGTGCTCCATCTGCGGCGACGTTTTGCTTCATCCGGACACCGTGCGCCGCATCGAGGAGCTGTCGGCCGACGCAAGCCACCCGGCCGCCACCGCGCCTCTGCTGGAATACGCCTGAGCAATATCCAGTCCCTTACTGCCCTGACACGCTGCGCAGCACCTGATCGCCTCGCATTTTCTCAAATATGACATCTCAAATCTGTGGTTCCGCCCGAGCGCCGCCCGCTCGTGCGCTTCTACGTCCGCCGCGGCGGAACTTCTCCCACGGCCCGCCGGACACCCGCCTTGCCACGCCGTAGCGCGACGAAGGCGAGTGCCCGCCGCCGTCGCGGCGGGCGCCGAGCCGTTCGTGATCCTGGGGGCCATCGCGGGAGGCTAGCCGCGATGAGCACCCACGTGTATCCTTTTGGTGCGACTTGGCAACGCGGGTCGCGTTAGTGCAGGACTGCCAGATGAAAGCGACACGATTTTTGATCGCCACCATTCGTTCTGAATGCTGCAATGAGCGCTGCCTAATTGTCCGATCTCGGGACGGAGGCATGGTCTCGAGAAACTGTATGAAGTGCGGCAAGCCGCACTACGTCAGAAGGGAAGAACTGCCGGCGCTCGATTGCGATTTGTGCGGACGCCATCTTCAAATCAAGACCATAAACAAGAACTACTTCTACATGTGCGAATCTTGTGATCGGAGGTGGCAGGTATCAGACCAAGTACCTCCCTGGCAAGAGCTCTATCCTTACAGCGGCTTGGCGGCTGGGGGTGAGGTCAGGCGGTGAAGGGCCATCTTCGCCTCTTGCGTGGCTGCGTGGCCTGGCGACGGCTGTTTGCCTAGCCATGCGAAAGAGTTATTGCCTTCGGAGCACCGCGATCGCCTGAAGCCTTCACGCTCTTGCACGCCACGCACGGCGGTGGGGCATGCCACCGGACCACGCCGCGATCACCCGCGCGAGCGCGATCGGATCCTCCGCGAGACTCTCGGTCTGTGACCGAAAATCTGCCAAGTCCGTATCAAAACTGTCAAAGTGGGTGGCGCCTGCGTCCCATCTTTCAGCAAGGCTGCGCGCGAGGGCGACGAGTTCTGGTGTGAGTGCTGACATATCATCCATGATCGACATAGCCTCCCGCTACGGGCTCGTCACTTCGCCGGCTGCGCTCGGCGAGGAGCCGGCGCGCCCTCCAGCAAACCCTGCGTGCTCAGATCCTCATCGATGTCGGGCCAATGAATGCCGAAGCC
>CAYLLT010000043.1:0-42406 GCA_964384465.1 uncultured Planctomycetales bacterium
CAAAACATGGTAGCAAATCCCGCCAATCGATGCTCGGGCAGTTCTCGGCATGTACTGAACTTACCACCAGCGCAATCCGTTGTCAATAAAGTAGAATGTCCCCTTTACCTTCAGAGGCGCAGCGGATGCGCAGAACGGAAAATAAAAGAGATATAAACTCTTTTCTATACGATCTTTACGTCTCTGTGGCGCGTCATTCCTCCCGGCGGAGGGCGGCGTCGAGGATGACGGCGGTCAGGATCATGGCGCCGATGGCCAGGTCGTTCCAGTGAGAGGGAATTCCCAGCAAAACAAGGGATGAATAGATCGTCGCGATGAGCAGCGTGCCGGTGACGGTGCCGAGGGCCGAGCCGCGCCCGCCGGTGATGGCGGCACCGCCGATGACGGCGGCGGCGATGGCCTGGAGTTCACGGCCGGCGCCGGTTCCGTTGGGCAGGACGGCGCCTTCGTAGGCGGCGGTCAGAACAGCGGCCAAGCCCACGAGTGCGCCGGACAATCCGAACGCCAGCAGTTGCAGCCGGCGTCGGGGCAGGCCGATCAGGTCGGCGGCGGCGATTGAATCGCCGACGGCCAGCAGTTGGCGCCCGGTCTGTGTGCGGCGCAGGAAAACGCCGGTCGCCACCGCGACAGCGGCGGCGAACCAGACTGTCTTCGGCACGCCGACCCATTCGTTGAACTCGATCCCTGCCGGCCCCAGCCTGAATGAAGGGAGCGCGCCCCAGGTACCGTGGCCGATCTGCCGCAACGCGGGCGGGAGCGTCACGATCTCCTTTTCCTGGATCCACAGGGCGAGGCCGCGGTAGATGCTCAGCCCGGCGAGCGTGACGATGATGGGATGCACGCGGCCGATGAGTGACGCGCCGGCGTTGGCGGCGCCGAGGCATACACCGATCGCGATACTGGCCAGCAGGATGGGGATACTTCCGGAACCCCGTTCGGCCATCTGCCCGGCGATCACCGCGATCAGCCCGAGCATCGAGCCGACGGAAATGTCGATTCCACCTGCTGCAATCACGAGCGTCGCGCCGATGGCCAGCAGCGAGAGGATCGAAGCGTACTGGGCGATGTCCAGCGCCTTGCTGATGCTGAAAAAACTGTCGGGCCGGGCGATGGACATGGCGATGATGAGGAGGATCAGGGCGGCGAGGAGACCGAATTCGCGGATTGCGAATTGCGGATTGCGGATTGCGGATTTTCGAGTGTCTATCCGAACCCCGCACGCCAGTGCGGGGCCCGACCCCGCACTGGCGTGCGGGGTTCGGATCGGCGAATTCTCGGCGTTCTCCACATCCGGGAGTGCGGCGGCGGCGAGTTGTTCGGCGGTGTGCTGGTCGGGATCGAACCAGCCGGCGATGCGGCCCTGGCGAAGGACCATTACGCGATCGCTGGTCTGCATCACCTCCGGCAAATCGGACGAGATGAGCAGGACGGCCTGGCCGCTCGCGGCGAGCTGGTCGATGAGGGCGTGGATCTCGGACTTGGCGCCGACGTCCACGCCGCGGGTCGGCTCGTCGAGGATCAGCACCCGCGGATCGGTGAGCAGCCAGCGGCCCAAGACCACCTTTTGCTGGTTCCCGCCGGACAGCGTGCGAATGGGCTGCTCGGGCGAGGCCATTTTCACCCGCATGCTGTCGAGGGTGGCGCGGCTGCGCTCGCGGACCTGACGCGGCGAGATCAGGCCCAGCGTGGACCACCGCTGGAGGGCGGTGACGCCGGCGTTGAATCGAACGGCCAACCGTCCGAAGACGCCCTGCACGAGCCGATCCTCCGGCACGTAGGCGATGCCGGCTCGAACCGCCGCGCCAGGCGAGCACGGCCGATAACGCGAGCCGTTCAACTCGATTCGGCCGCCGCTCGCGTCGCGCAAACCGAACAGCGCGTGGGCGATCTCGGTCCGGCCGGCGCCCACCAACCCGTAGACGCCGAGCACCTCGCCCCGCCGCAGCTCGAATGCGATATCGCGAAAGCGTCCGTGCGCATCGGTCAGGCCGGCTACGGCGAGCGCGACCGCATCCGTGCCGCGGTTCACACGCCGCCGGCCCATCTCCACCGCGCGACCGACCATGGCGGAGACCATCATGTCGGTATTTACTTCCGCAGCATCGCGCGTCCAGATTCGCCGGCCGTCGCGCATGACGGTGACGCGGTCGCAGAGCTGGCGGACCTCTTCGAGGCGATGACTGACGAACACGACGGATACGCCGATGCCGCGGAGCCGCCGCACGTGCTCGAAGAGCATCTCGACTTCCCGCCGCGTGAGCGATGCGCTGGGTTCATCGAGAAAGAGGACGGACGCCTGATGATGAATGGCGGCGGCGATGCCGGCGATCATCCGCTGGGCGACGCTCAGGTGTGCGGCCGGTTGTCGAACGTCCATTCGCTCGCCGAGCCGCTTCAGGCACTCGTCGGCCAATGTGTAAGTGGATCGCCAGTCGATGAAGCCCGTCGCGTGTCGGGGCAAGCCGGTGCCGAGCAGCATGTTCTCGGCTAATGAGAGATGTCCGAATAGTTCCGCCTCCTGGTGGACGACGGCGATGCCGGCGGCGAGTGAGTCCTTCGGCGATCGGATCTCGACCGCCCGGCCGCTGACGAAGATTTGGCCGGCATCGGGGATGACCGTTCCGGCGGCACAGCGAATGAGCGTGCTTTTGCCGGCGCCGTTTTCGCCGATGAGGCCGTGCACCTCGCCGGGACGCAGCTCGAAATCGACGCCGTCCAAAGCGCGAACGCCGCCGTAAGCCTTGACCATTCTCCGCATCAGGAGCCGCTGCTCGGACACTGCCGCCTCAGAACGTAGGGTCCGCTTTGCGGACCGTCTCGATCTTAAAGAGTGTTTGATAAGCCGTTTCAGAGCCGCGACCGTGAGGGAGCGGTCCACCCATCACCGAAGAAACCGCTCCCTTACGGTCGCGGCTCGGATAGTTCGCCCGCTTCTCAAACACCCACTTAAAAATAAGGTTGCAAGGTCCGCACAGCGGACCCTACCATCTGCCGCCTCACCGATTCGAGTCGCCAATCCGGAAGCGGAAATCTAGCAGAGAATCAGTGATCGCGAAACGGGAATGAACGGTGTTGCAGCCGACGGCAAGCCTACCGCAGGCTCTGTGTGCCGACGTTGCGGGTTATTTCGTGAGGAAGTACGGGGCATCGTCCATCGAAGAGAAACCGTACTCAGGCGCCGGCGGCCCGAACGGCGGATAGGGCGATCCCATTGTGTCGGGGAGACATTCGGCGTCGTAGGCGGGCGGGCCGAACATGCGGTGCAGCGGCTTGGCCATCGATTCCCAGAGGTTCAGAATGCTCCGCTTGATATCGGGGCGGATGGACCAGCCGAAATTCTGCTGGTGATGACTGCCGGGGGCGATCAACTCTGGAGCCGCCGGCGATAAGAAAGACGTATGGACGGGTTCAACAGAGAACATCAGCGGGCCGCTCCTTTCCCGCCATGCTGATAACGGGGGGCCGCAAATGTCATCGGCGGCCGGCTGAGTCGCCGCGGGTTTCGCGGCCAGTGGTTTGGCCGGCATCGCGGCGCTGGTTTTGGCCGGCGTCCCGTCCACAGATTTAGCGGGCGTCGCGGCTACAGTTGGGTCGTCGACGACCCTTTTACCCGGTGTCGCTGCGCTGGTCTTGGCCGTCGTTGCGGGCATAGCTTTGGTGGGAGTGGCGATCACAGGTTTGGCCGGCGTCGCGGGCATAGCTTTGGCCGGCGTCGCGGGTAGCACTGTGGCGGCCTCCGGAGCAGTGGTCACCGGTTTGGCGCGAGCCGTTTCCGTTTCATCAGTTTGCGATTTCTTCCGGGTCCGGTGGAACTGCTTCAGCGTAAGCGGCGATTCGTTGCCGTCGACGGCATTCACGACCGGCGGTGTTTCCTTCGCGGGGCGCGGGGATTCTTTCGCCGGTGCCGGCGCGCCTTTGATAACCGGGGCCGATTCTTTCCCGACAACAGGAGATGTCTTCGCCGCGGGAGGCGATTGGGTCGTCGACGACCCTTCGATGGCCGCGCGAGGCGCTTCTTTGACGGTGGGTGGCGGTTCTTTCACCGGCGCGGGCGGCGGTTTGGGTGCCGCGGCTGATACCTTGGCGGTCTGCGGCTTCTCGCTCTCGATCCGGGGGTCGTTGCCGTCGACGGCATCGACGACCCGGGAGGGAGCGGGCCGCGTGGCGGCTCCATTCGTCTTCTCGTCGAGACGGGGGCCGTCGACGACCCGGGTGATCTTTTCAGCCGACGCCGGCGGTGCCGTCGACGGCACGGCGGGAGCATTCGCCGGAGGCGAGGCCGTCGCGGCCGCACTCTCTTTGACCGCCTTGACCACTTCCGGCGGGAGCATGTCCAGCCGCTTCTGGGCCGCCACCATCTTGGGATTCTGCTGGAGCGCCTTCTGGAACGCGCGGGCGGCATCCTCGGGCCGACGCTGCGACTGGTACATCAGGCCGATGTTGTAATAAGCATCTTCCCTGGGCAGAGCGGCCTTGAACTGATCGAGTGCCTGTTCATACTTCTCCTGCTGGGCCAGGACCATGCCCAGGTTCACGCGGGCCCGCGCGAAATCCGGGCGGATGGACAGGGCCTCGTTGAGCTCGGTTTCGGCATCGCGCCAGCGCGACTGCATGATGTAGCTGAACGCCAGATTGTTGCGCAGGCTGGCCTCTCTCGGGAAGCGTTTTATGGCTTTATTGAAAACGTCGTCCGCCTCCTTGAACCGGCCGAGACGGTCCAGCACGATGCCGAGCCGGTTGTGCGCTTCGAGCTCGTTCGGATTCATCGCGATGACCTGCTGATATTGTTCGGCCGCGCGGGGCAGGTGCCCGTTGCTCTCGTGGAGCCGGGCGGCGGACAGGTGCGTCATGGGGAGGATCTCGGGGGATTTGGCTTCCGGGACCTCGTCCGGATTGGGGGACGGCTTTGCCACCGACGCGGACGTGTGCTCTTTGGAGTCCCTCTTGGCCAGCTCGGTGTTCATGCTGCAACCCGGCCAGACCAGTATCGCCAGGCCGCAGGTCATCGCTGCGCTCTTGGGTCGTCGACGACCCTTATGCATCCATGCATTCATGGGACGATCTCCCTATCGGCCATTCGGGTTGGGTCGTTGCCGTCGACGGCATCGACGACCCTTTGCGTTCAAGCTATTTGGGCGTGCTGCCGCTGGAGGTTGAGTTGGCCGGAGCGGCCTGCTTCTGAGAGGACGCATCCGCTTTGGCCTGCTCTTCCGAAAAATTGGTCGCGCGGCGGATCTCGCCGGCCTCCTTCGCGTTCATTCCGGCGCCGCCCGCCAGCCCCTGCTTGACGGTGTACTTTTGCCGCTCCAGGCCGGCGGAGGCCAGATAATCTTCGATCCGCTTCATGCGGTCCTTCAGCAGCGGCGGTTCATCGTTGACGCCGTCGTAGTTCAACGTCCCGCCGTAGATCTTCATGATGGAAACGTAGCGATCCAGCCGCCGCACGCCCGTGCCGTTCAGCTCCGCCTGGTGAGGAACGAAATGGACCGCCGACATGGACATGTCGGCCAGCGCGGTGTTGTCGGTCATGGGTACGAACGTTTCCTGCAATTGATGCGGCTGATCGCTATGCCCCTGCGGAGGCGCGTTCAACCGCTGGGTGGGTTCGGAGCAACCCCAACCGATCAGCGCACACGCGGTCATGGCGGCCATGAGACCTCGCGAGAAAGAGCGCCCCATTGTTCGTTCGTTGGTTCTCGGCATGTCAAAATCCCTCATGTACGGCGCCTGGGTCGTTGCCGTCGACGGCATCGACGACCCTGGCAGCGCCTGGTGACTTTCCTTGACGGCTGGATTATCGGCCAAAAGAGCGGTCCGGTTCGCATTTAATGTCATGTTTGTTTTTTCGAGGGAACTTCTTTTCGGACGATATGTACAAATATTCAGAGGTGGTCATGAGTCGTCTCATGACGACCGATCCTCTTTCTCAGTATTGATAATGCGTGCGCGCAGGTCCGATAGCTGGCAGGGGCGGAAACGAAGGGCTATTATTGATAAATGTCGGGCGGGTGAGATGTTTCGTTCCCCGCTCGAAGATGTGCGTGAAACCACGCTCGTGGCGTAAGAGGGGTTTTCCAGTGGGGTTATTCAAGGCGCGGCATGCCGCAGCGGCCGACGGCCCACCCTGGCACGGCCACGGGCCGTCCCGTGGCAGGCTCGCGGGGCGATCGCTGGAAACGTTCGCGCTGGTGCTGGCGGGATGGCTGATCGGCTCAGCCGCGAGCAGTCCGGCTCAGGCACAGGTTCGGACCGGGCGCGTGGTACGATCTCAGGACGGGTCCGCTCAGACGGGGAACAACCCCTTCTCGGCGATCATTCAGCCGTCGGAGGAGGCCAGCACGCTGCTACGGCGGGCGGGTGAGGCCATCGAACGCGCCGACTGGAAGCTGGCCGTCGATTCGCTTCAGCGGCTGGTTGAATTGCCCGGCGAACACGTCCTGACCTCCGATGGGCGGACGTATGAATCCGCCCGCCGGCAGGCCCATCGATTCATCGCCTCACTGCCCAAACCGGGGCTGGAGGCATACCGCCTGATTTATGATGGCGAAGCGGCCGCGCTGTTCAACAAAGGCGTGGAACAGCACGACCCGTCTTTATTGCACACGGTCGTGGAGAGGTATTTGTGCACGCATGTGGGTGATGATGCGGCGGTCACGCTGGCGGACTGGCTGGTGGACGAAGGGAGGTATTCGGAAGCAGCCGGACTGCTGCACCAGGTGCAGAGCCTCCATCCCGTGTCGGATTTGCCCGGCTGGGTGGTTCCCAGCCGCCTGGCGATCTGTGCCGCGGGGACCGGCCAGAAGCAACGGGCCAAAACGCTGCTGAAGGCTGCCGCGACGCAAACGGGCGAGGACGGAACCGGCGCACCGGCGATGCCGTTGACGGCAACGACGCGTCCGGGAAGCGAGCGATCCGCCTCGACGATGCCGTCGACGGCAATGCCGGCGTCGGCGCGCATCAAACAGATCGAAACCTACCTCTCACGGGCGGCGGTGCGGGCCGCGGGCGAAGGCGGCGGCGGCTGGCCCCTGCCGATGGGGAACACCTGCCGCAACGGCAAGCTTCCGGCGGTCGAGGCCACGTTTGTCGATTACCCTCCCTGGACGAAGAAACTGGCCAGTGACCCGAAAGCGGGAGTCGTCGCCGTGAACGAGTACGCCCGGCGCAACCACTTGCTGCCGGTCCGGCAGATGGTCACCGATGGAAATATCCTGCTGGTCAAAGCCGAGACGGAACTGCTGGCCCTGGACGTGGATAGTTTCAGGGAGGTTTGGAGAAGTAATGAAAGGCATGATGATGCTCAGCTCAGCCCGGCTGACGAGATGAACCAGGGTCAGATCTTCATCGGCGTGAACGAGCAGGATGCGCGGGCGGCGGACGCGAAGCTGGCGAGCGATCCGCTGGTCCTTCGGTTGCTCCACGATTCGGTGGGAGCGGGCGTCACGATCGCGTTCAACATGGCCCTGACGGTGGAGTGGCCGGCCGACCCCCCGCCGCTGCTTTCCGAGAATATGGCGCGGCGATTTCCCGGCGGCATGCCCGGGCGCGACTCGTTCTCCATCACGCATCCGAATCGCGTGGCCGCGTACTCGCTGACGGATGGTTCGTTCCTCTGGCGGACCGACAGCTCGGTCAACCCGCCCGCGGAGCGCCCGCGGGAGCGCCGCCAGATTGTGTTCCCCCCGGTCCCCGGGGCGGTCCCGCAAGCGGATAATGAGATCGAGTTTCTCTCGGCGCCAATACCGGTCGGCGATTATCTGCTGGCCCCCTGCCGGATCAACAGCGATCTTCATGCGGCGGTGCTCGATCCGAAGGACGGCAAGCTCATCCGGCAGGTTTACCTGTGCGGCACGGGCGGCGGCCCGTTCAACTCACTCGACACGCTGGAGCCCTGCGTTGCCGACCGGGCGGTGTTCATTCCCACCGGCCGCGGGCTGCTGGTGGCGGTGGAAACATCGGACTGGTCGGTGCGGTGGGCGTCGCGGTACGACAATCTGGAGGAATACGGCACCGATCGCGGCTGGTTGCCCACTCCGGCGATCGCGGTGGCCGACGTGGTGCTGCTGGCCCCCACTGATGCGGACTATCTGTTCTGCTTCGATCGCTCGTCGGGCGAGCTGCGCTGGAAACTGGAGCGCGAGAACTCGAGCTATCTGCTGGGCGCTGACGACGAGCACGTGTGGATGGGCGGACATGACCTCCAGATGGTGAAGGTGGAGACGGGGGAGCGGAAGTGGCGGGCGACGGCGCCGGACCCGACCGGCCGCGGGACCATTGCTGGTGATCGCATCTATTTGCCTACCGTCGAAGGCGCGAGGGTGTTCAATGCCCTGACCGGCGAGGAGATCAAGATGCCGGCGGTGATCAAGCCGGCGATCCTCGGCAACCTGCTGGCGTGGGAAGGCTCGTTGTACAACGTCGCGACGTTCGAGGTCAGCCGGTATCCGGATTTGGCCAAGGGCTATGAGCAGGCCGTCGCCCGTCACGCGGCCAGCCCCGGCGACGCCTCGCGTTCGATACGGCTGGCTAGTCTGGAATTGCTGAAGGACCAGCCGGACAAGGCCCTGGCCGCGCTGTCTGGAGTCGCTGATGATTCCAAGGCCGGCGATAAAGGCCAACATGCCGACGTGATTCACCTTCGCGTTCGGGCCATGCTGAGAATGGTCTCATTAAACGTAAACGGCGTCACCGCCGATGCGGCACTCAAGCTGCTGCGGGATGCCCGCAAGATCGCCGAGCTGCCGGAGGATGCGATCGAGAGTTCGCTGGCCCTGGGCGATTATCTCAGCGGGAAACAGCAACGGCGAGAGGCCTGCCTTCAGTATCTGTCGATGATCCTCTCGGATGAAGGCGAGCAGATGATGCCCGCCGACGACGTGGGAACTTCACGTCGGGCGCGAAACATCGCCGCCGCGCGACTGACCGAGGCCTCGAAAGGATTAACCGCAAACGACGCGCGGACGGTTGAGGAGCGCATCCGGCAATTCCTCCGGCAGGCGGTCAGCCGGCGCGAAGCCGACTCGCTGCTGTGGCTGGTGGAGAATCCGAGCCTCGGCGAACAGAGTCATGAGGCGGCGCTGGTGCTCGGCAAATGGGCGACTGATGAACTGCGTTTCGAGCAGGCGGAGGGCCATTTCCTTCGCGTGCTTCGCCGGGCCCGCTCGCCGGAGCTGTTGGCCGAGGCCACGGCGCGGCTGGCGGCGCTGTACCTGGGACCCGACGAGATGCATCAGCCGGTTTCGGCGGTGAAACTGCTCGATCGGCTTCAACACGATTTTGGCACGGTTAAACTCCCGAAAGAAGTAACGGTTTCCGATGCGACCACCACCCGCCCGGTGGACAATAAGAATCAACCGCTGCTGACCGGCATCGAGGTGAGCCGGATTTTGCGCGGACGCATTAACGCACAGACACTGGCCCAGCATCGTGCGGCGATGTCGCCGATCCCGCTCGGACGCCCCGGTAATCCGACACAGCGTCCGTGCCCGAGCGCGCGGCCGCTCTCCGCGCGCGGTGAGCGGGTCGAGCCGCTGGCCGACAAAACGATGTTGTTGATCGAAAGCAACAAGCTGGAGGCGCATCGGCTCGCTGACGGCATGATCCTCTGGCCGGCCGAGCTGCGGCTGCTCGGCGATGGCGCCGTGGACAAACCTCCGCCCGGCTGGGCACAGAACCCCCCGAACAACCGGAGTGATTCACTCGGCCGCGGGCGGTGCATCACGTACGGGCAGACGCTGGTGGTCAACAGCGAATACGGGCTGCACGCGATCGGGCTGCTGACCGGCGGCCGGCGGCTGTGGTCGCGGCGTTTCGATCCGCCGGATGTCGGCGCGCAAGACCCGAGCGCGTCCGACGCGTGGATATGGGCGCACGACGGTTACATCGTGAGCGTGGACGCCAATCGGCATCTCGATGTGGCCGACATCAATCAGGGCGACCGCCGCCTGTGGCGCTGCACGAAGCCGGATCGGAAATGGGCGGCGGTGCGTGCCCGCGGGACGTATGTGGTGGCGGTGGATGCGGCCCTGGAGCAGGTGGACATATTCGATCTGGCGAATGGGCAGCATAAAGGGGAATGCCGGTTTCAGCAGGACCCCTCGCCGCTGCGGCAGGTGAATATCACGCTGTATGACGATGTGATTTGCGGGCCGGCTTCTCCGCGGGAGGTGGTCGCGCTGGAGCTGGCGACGCCGGGCGTCGAACGGTGGCGGGTGAGCATGCCCGAGCCGATCTCACAGATCTTCAAGCCGCGGGCGGACGTGCTGGCGGTGGCGGACCGGGGCGGACGGGTCCAGGTGATCGACCCAGCCACTGGAAAGAAGCTCATGGAGGCACACGCCACGCAGTGTGCCCATGGGGTGATCGACGGCGCGCTGTCAGGCGGCGTTCTGTACGTCTGCGGGTTCCAGACGCGAGTCATCGAGACGAGCGAGTTCGAGAAGCAGAGGTGGGCGCTGGCCGCGATCCGCATGGACAACGGGAGCGTGCTGTGGCAGCGCGGGGACATGGAGCCGAGAACATTTCTGTCCGACGAGATTTTGCGCTGCTCATCGAATGCCATTCCGGTGGCGGTTTTTCTGCCGGCCGGAAGTCGGCCCGCCCGCGACAGCGGCGGTTCCCAGAACGCGGAGATCGAACTCACCGTGCTCGACAAATCGAATGGCAAGCCGATCGGCGATCCGGTAAAAGTCTCGCTGAACGCGGACAGCGGAGCGAGCCGGATTCTGGACGTGCAGGTCTGGCCGGCCCAGGGGCCGTCGACGGCCCAGGTCATGGTCACGAGCGGCGCGGTGCAGTACGCGTTCCCGGTCAGCGCGGTGGGCGGCGGCGGAACCAGGAAAGATGATGACCGCACTGGGATCGAGGAGGCCAGGGCGTCCCAAAACCCGGATAGGTCCAGACTCGCAGGGAATAATCCTGGTCATCACCCTTCAAAAAAGGTGCGGCTCTGGAAATTGCTCGATCATCAAGGGTCGTCGACGACCCAAGGACCCGTTGATGTCGGAACATTACTCAACTGTGGATGCCAAATAGACTGGGAAGAAGAGGAAGAGCCGACTCCGACGGAGGAGGTGGCCGGTGTTCGGTGAGATGAGAACCTACGCGTTCGTGATGGTACTGGTGATCACCGGCACTGTTTGCGCGGCTCCGGCGACGGTGCCGTCGACGGCACAGCCGGCGGGGCCGGTGGAGCTTGGGTCGTTGCCGTCGACGGCATCGACGACCCTTCCGCCGCCGCTGCCGGCGCTGGTCACGCCGGAGACGCAGCAGGCCATTGATCGCGGGCTGGAGTATCTGGCCCGCTCGCAGAGCCGCGAGGGCGCGTGGCGGAACCAGGGCTACATGGGGCAGTACCCGGTGGCGATGACCGCGCTGGCGGGTGTGGCGCTGCTGTCCAACGGCAACACCACCACGCAGGGCAAATACGCGCCGCAGGTGAGCCGGGCGGTGAACTTCCTGCTGGGCTGCTCCGATCCGGCCAACGGGCTGATCTCACGCTTGGAGGAGGAGAGCCGGTCGATGTACGGGCACGGCTTCAGCATGCTGTTCCTCGGGGAGCTGTACGGGATGGAGGAGGATGTGGCCAAGCAGGCCCGCATCCGGCAGGTGCTCCAGCGGGCGGTGGAGCTGACCGGGCGCAGTCAGAGCCGCGACGGCGGCTGGCTGTACACGCCTCATTCGGGTGGCGACGAAGGCTCGGTGACGATCACGCAGTTGCAGGGTCTGCGTGCGTGCCGAAATGCGGGTGTGGCGGTGCCTCGCGAGACAATCAGGAACGCACTCGGCTATCTGGAGAAATCGGCGATGCCGGACGGCGGGATTTCCTATCGCGCGGACCGCCAGCCGCCCAGCCGCCCGCCCATCACCGCCGCGGCGGTCGCTTGCTGGTACAATGCGGGCGATTACGATAACCCGCTGGCCAAGAAGGCCCTCGAATACATCAAGACGAACGTCGGCCGGGGCAGCAGCCAGAACAATACGTGGGGTCACTACTTTTACGCCCACTTCTACATGGCCCAGGTGATGTGGCTGAGCGGGCCGAAAGAGTGGGAATGGTACTTTCCGTCGATGCGCGACCGGCTGCTGGCCACGCAGTCGTCGGACGGGTCGTGGGAAGGCGACGGCGTCGGCAAGACGTATGGCACAGCGATCGCGCTGGTGATTTTGCAGATGCCGTATGGGACGTTGCCGATCCTTCAGCGCTGAATCGGCAAAACGTTCGGTTGTTGAACCGCCAAGGCGCCAAGAAGAGGATGAGGGATTTGAAATCGGAATTTGAAATTTGAGATTTGAAATCTGAATTCTCTTGGCGTCTTGGCGATTTTATACTCCTGCGCCTTGGCGGTTTAACAGTTTTTAGAAGGAACTCGCATGAATGAGTTGGAAATCCTCGCGTCGGTAGATCGTGCTCCGGCGGAGATGCGTTTGGATGATCTGGCGGCGGTGGAGCGGCTGAGAGCGGCCCATGCCAAGATTCTGGCCGAGCTGGGCAAGGTGATCGTCGGGCAGGAGAAAGTGCTCGAAGAGCTGCTCATCGCGCTGTTCGCCGGCGGGCACTGCATTCTGGAGGGTGTGCCCGGCCTGGCCAAGACGCTGATGATCTCGACGCTGGCCCGCTCGCTGAGCCTGTCGTTCTCGCGGATTCAGTTCACGCCGGACCTCATGCCGTCGGACATCACCGGTACGGAGGTCATTCAGGAGGACAAGGCCACCGGGTCGCGGTCGTTCAAGTTTCTGAAGGGGCCGGTGTTCGCGAACGTGATTCTGGCCGACGAGATCAACCGCACGCCGCCCAAAACGCAGGCCGCTTTGCTCGAAGCCATGCAGGAGCGACAAGTGACCATCGGCGGCAAGCGCAACGTGCTCGATCCGCCGTTCTTTGTGCTGGCGACGCAGAACCCGATCGAGCAGGAAGGGACGTATCCACTGCCGGAGGCCCAGCAGGATCGCTTCATGTTCAAAGTGTTCGTGGGCTATCCGAGTTACGAAGAGGAGATGCGGATCGCCGAAGTGACCATGTCGGATACCATCCAGGCCCGCGATTCGATCCCGGCGATTTTCGGCGCGCAGGAGGTCCTGCAACTACAGGAGACGGTGCGGCGCGTCCCGGCCGCCCGGCACGTGGTAAGTCACGCGCTCGATCTGGTGCGGCGGACAAGGCCGACGCGCCGCGGAGCCGGGGGAGCGCTGAGCGCGAGTTCCGATGGCGGGCCGCCGGCGCCGGAGATCATCGAACGCATGGTCAACTGGGGCGCGGGGCCGCGAGCGGTGCAATTCCTGCTGCTGGCCGCCAAGGCGCGGGCCGTGCTGCACGGGCAGTATCACGTTTCCGTGGAAGACGTCCGCGCGATGGTTCATCCCGTCCTGCGGCACCGCATCGTCAACAACTTTTCGGCTGAAGCGGAGGGCTACACGACCGACCGTATCATTGACGAACTGCTGGCACAAACGCCGCCCAACCAATCTTCGTTGACCCAGGATGGCCGACTACAAAAAGTACTTGGATCCTGAAGTCCTCACGAAGATCTCGCGCCTGGAGCTGCGGGCGCGGATGGTCGTCGAGGGGTTCATCTGCGGCATGCACCAGAGCCCGTACCACGGGTTCAGCGTGGAGTTCGCCACGCACCGTGAGTACGTGCCCGGCGACGACATTCGTCACATCGACTGGCGGCTGTTCGGCCGCGGCGACCGGCTGTACATCAAGCAGTACGAGGAAGAGACCAACCTCCGCACGCATATTCTGCTCGACTGCTCGCGGTCGATGGCGTATCCGGAGCACGAGCACGATGGACGCATGACCAAGTTCGACTACGCGTGCACGGCGGCCGCGTCCTTGATCTATCTGCTCATGCACCAGCAGGACGCTTGCGGGCTGCTGCTGTTCGATCACGCGGTCCGCGAGCAGATCCCCACGACCAGCAGCACGTCTCAACTGCGATCCATGATCGAGCTGATCGAACGCAACCCGCCCGACAGCACGACTGAAGTGAAGATGCTGTTCTCGCAGCTTGCCGAGCAGCTCAAGAAGCGCAGCCTCATCATCGTCATCAGCGATCTGCTCACCAACCTTGACGATCTCATCCTGGGTCTGCAACGGCTGCGCTATACGCGGCATGACGTGATCGTGCTGCACGTGCTGGATCATGACGAGATCGAGTTCCCGTTCGAGGACAACACGATGTTCGAGGGGCTGGAGCGGCCGGATATCCAGTTGCTGACCGACCCGCAGGCATTGCGGCAAAGTTACATCGAGATTGTGCAGGCGTTTATCAGCCGCGTGCGGTCGGCCTGTGCGGATCATCGGATCGATTACCGGCTGCTGTCCACGCGCGACCCGCTGGATGCGGCGTTGTCTGCGTTCCTGGCGGCGCGGATGCATTCGATGTCGAGGTGAGCCGCGGCGAGCGAACCGCGAAGCGTGAGAGAAACCCGCAACGCGGGTGAAAGTGTTTAGCCGGGGGCGTAAGCCCCCGGAAAAGACCGGCCATAGAAATAATGTAGCCCCGAAGGGGCGGCAGAATCATCCGAGCAATGCGTCTGTCGCCCCCTCCGGGGGCTCTGGTGTATTTTCGAGATCCGCTACCCGGGGCTTACGCCCCGGGCTAACGACTGTCGCTCCTCCGGAGCTTCACGACCGGGGCGTTAATGTTTCACTCCTTCATGTTGGCGGCGTTTGTCTCACCGGTACTGGCGATGGCCGGCGCGGGGGCCGCGTCGATTCCCATCCTCATTCATCTGTTCAGCAAGCGGCGGTTTCGGCGAATTCGCTGGGCGGCGATCGAGTTCCTCATGGAAGCCGACCGGCGGAACCGGCGGCGCGTGCGTATCGAGGAGCTGATCCTGCTGGCCCTGCGATGCCTGGCCATGCTGCTGATCGGCGTGATGCTGGCGCGGTGGTTCATCCGGCCGGAAGCATTGATGGCCATGCTCGGTTCGACCGCCCGCACCGAACGCATCGTGCTGCTCGATGATTCGTTCAGCATGGGGGTGAGGGCTCAGGGGATGGGGGACAGGGAACAGGGGACAGTTACGAAAGATGAAGGCGGGAAAGGAGCGACGGTGTTCGATCGCGGCAAGACCACCATCGATCGGCTGGCACAGTGGCTGCGGCAGGAGTCGCCGGCCGATCCGCTGACGGTCGTGCTCACTTCGCGACCGGACCGGCCGCTGCGAGTCGAAAACAGCATCGGCCAGATGGACCTCGCGTCGCTTCGGGCGGAGCTGGACAGCCTGGCGCCGTCGAGCCGCGGCGGCAATCTGCCGGCGGCTTTTTCCGCGGTGCGCGGGATGCTCGAGGGGCGCAAGTCGAGCCTGAGTGCAACGGTCTATGTGGTGAGCGACTTCCAGCAGATCGACTGGTCGCGCGGGCGCGGTGACAGTACAAGTCCGGCAACAAGGGGCGATACCAGCGGCGGTCAGGTCCATCGCAGCCCGGCGGCAGCGCTGGCCGATCTGGTCGCCAACGATCCGAACAAAATGGCGGTGCGACTCGTGCTCATGGACGTGGGCATTCCGATCAAGCAAAACCTCTGCATCGCATCGGTCGAGCCGCAGCAGGCGCAGGCCATCGCCACCGTCAGCGGCGCTTACACCGCGCGCATCACCAATTTCAGCGAGATCGAGTCTGAGGATACTTCTTTGCACCTCTATGTCGGAGACGCCGCTCAGCCGCCAGTGCCTGTGCCGCGCATCCCGCCGGGCCAGACGGTGGAAGTGCCCGTCGAAGTCACGTTCGGCAACGAGGGGTCGGAGGCGCTGACGGTCGAGCTCGATCCGGACGCGCTGCCGACGGATAACACGCGGTCGCTGGTGGTGCTGGTTTCACGGGCCATGCGCATCCTGGTCGTGAACGGCGAACCCTCCGCCGACCTCTATCAGGATGAGGTGTTTCTGCTGAACGTCGCGCTTCGCCCCGAAGGACCGCAGTTCAGCGGGAACGAAGTGACGGTTGTCGATGAGAACGAGTTCGAGGCGGCGGACCTGAACAGCTATCACGCGGTGGTGCTGGCCAATGTGTACCGCGTGACGGAAGAGTCGGCGGCCCGGCTGGAAGACTACACGGCACAAGGCGGCGGCGTGGCGATTTTTCTGGGCGATCAGGTGGATGCGGAGTTGTACAACCGCATCCTGTACCGCGACGGCAAGGGGCTGCTGCCGGCCAAACTCGGCGAGATACTTTCACCCGCGGCGGACAAGCCGGGCGTCGGCATGGGTGGGATCAATATCTCGCACCCGGCCATGCGGCGGTTCCGCGATACGCAGGTGCCCTACTTCGCGGGTGTTGCCGCGTATCGTTACTTCGCCAGCGAAGCCGTCGGAGCAGCCGCCGCGTCCACCGCGCCGGCGGATCACAGCAGCACTCGTCCGTCTGAAAGTGATCAGGACCGCGGCAATTTATTGCCGCAAACCGATCGCGGGCCCGCCCAGGTGCTGCTGCGTTTCGACGACGCGGACAAGAACGCTGTCATCGTGGAGCGGTCGATGGGCAAGGGCAAGGTCGTGCTCACCACCACCTCGGCGGACAAGGAGTGGAACAGCCTGCCGGACAAGCCGGTGTTTCTTGTGCTGGCGATGGAGTTGATCCAATACATCGCCCGGCCGGCCGAGGGCGGCGGCGAGCAACTCGTCGGTCAGCCGATTCATATCTCCCTCGATACGGCACATTTTCAGACCGCCGCCATATTGAAATTGCCGAGCTTTCCCGAAGATCCCGCCATCACCATCGACGCGCAGCCGGATGCCCAGGCCGGCACGCCGGTGATCCTCTGGCCGCGGACGGATCAGCCCGGCATTTACCAATTCTCTCTCAATGAAACCAGCGGCGGCGAAGCCATCCGACCCGTTGCCGTCAATGTCGATCCGCGCGAAGGCGATCTGCGGCGGGCGGACCGGACCACGTTGCTGGAAGCGCTCAGCGGGCTACCGGCCGAATATGTCGCGGGCGAGACGCTGACGCGCCAGCAGGACATCCAGACGCGCCGGGAGTTGTGGCCGTCGCTGCTGATCGCGCTGCTGGTGGTATTGATGACGGAGCAGGGCTTGGCATGGTGGTTTGGCGGAGGACGATTGAGCAGAACATAAGGTATGCGTGCGGCTGCATTCCGAGCCGCGACCGTAAGGTAGCGGAAATCATGAACCCGCTCCCTTACGGTCGCGGCTCGGATCAGGCCGGAGATGAGTGCTGATGACTGAAACACCGTACATCCTGGCTGCGGATACGATCGAGCGGCGGCTGGAGTTTGCGCATTGGCCGCAGGGGTGGCTGGCGCTCGGTTCGATCGTGCTGTGTCTGATGATGCTCTACGCGGTGGTATTCTTCTACCGTCGCGAATATCGGGCGGGGGCGTCGCCGGCGGTTCGTGCGTTTCTCGCGAGTACGCGGTGCCTGGTCATCATTTTGCTCGCGGTGATCTGGCTTCAGCCGGTGCTGGCCACGTATATCAATCGCAAGATCGAGTCGCTCACGCTGCTGCTGGTGGACGGCTCGGCCAGCATGAGCATGCGCGACCGGTATCCCAATCCCGTCGATGCTCAGCACGTGGAGAAAGCGCTGGAGGGAGTCTCCGGCGCGGACGCCACGCAAATGACGCGGGCGGAACTGACCGAATCGCTGCTGACCCGCGATCAGGAGAAGTTATTGCAGCAGATGGCCGGGAATAATCCCGTGCAGATTTATCAGTTTGGCGACAAGTTGACGCGGCTGGCGGAGGTGCGCGGCGGGAAAGAGGGGGAGAGGGGGAGAGGGGGCGAGGGGGCGAATGCATCTCAGCCGACGGATGAGCGTGAGCTGGCGACCGCGCGAGCGCCGGCGACGGATATCGGACGGGCGGTGCGGCAGGCGATCGAGTCGCAGTCGGGGACGCCGATTGCGGCTGTCGTGGTGTTCTCGGATGGGCGGTTCAATCAGGGCGAGCCGGCGGAGGTTGTCGCGCGTTACGCCCGCGGCAAAAAGATACCCATCCACACGGTCGGCGTCGGCGATCCTTCGCCGCCGCGCAATGCGAGCGTGACGACGATCGAAGCACCGCCGAACGTGTTCGTGAAGGACCCGTTCAAAGTCACGGCCCATCTGCGGGCACAGGGGCTGGACGGCGCCTCGCTGAACGTCGAACTGCTCGAACGTTCGGGGGACGCGAATCAGCCGCGCGTGGTCGATACGAAGAAGGCAAATGTGGGCACAGGCGGCAGTGTAGAACCCGTTGTTTTCAACCGGCAGATCACGGAGGCTTCCGAAGTCACGTTGCAGGTGCACGTGGTGCCCGAGAGCGGCGAGACGCTCCTCGATGACAACAAAAAGGAAACGACGGTTCGCGCGCTGGAGGGCAAGATGCGCGTGCTGCTGGTGTCGGGCGGGCCGACGTGGGAATACCGCTACCTCTCGCGGCTGCTCCAGCGCGACGCGACGATGAACCTGAGCTGCTGGCTCCAGTCGGCCGACGAGGAAGCTGTCCGCGACGGCAACACAGTGATCGATCGCTTCCCGCGCACGCAGGAGGAACTGTTCCCCTACGACTGCGTGATCCTGCTCGACCCGCAGCCGAACGATATCGATCCGACCTGGACCACGCACATCGAGGCGATGGTCGGCAGCTACGGCGGCGGGCTGCTCTACGTGGCCGGCCGCAAGAATACGCCGCGATTCACGCACGATCCGAACACGCGATCGCTGCTCGACCTGCTGCCGGTGGTAATCGAACCCAACGAGGCCGATCTGATCATCAACGACGAGGGGCATTTTCAATCGACGGCGTGGCCGGTGGTCGTGCCGCCAGAGGCCGCCGGTCACCCGGTGCTGGCGATGGCCGATCAGCCGGGCGAGAACATGCAGATGTGGGCGAGACTCCCGGGCGTTTACTGGCATTATCCGGTCCGGCGTGAAAAGCCGGTGGCGACGGTTATGCTGCGGCATTCGAGTCCGCGCATGCGCAACAGTTATGGCGGGCACGTGCTGCTGGCGTCGCAGTTCTTCGGGTCGGGGCGCACCGGGTTTCTGGGCTTCGATACGACCTGGCGGTGGCGGCGTTTTGGCGATCGCTATTTCAATCGGTTCTGGATCCAGTTGCTGCGGCACATGGTCGAGGGCAAGCTGCTCAGCGGGCAGAAGCGCGGGTTGATCCAGTTCGAGCGTGATACGTATGCGGTCGGCGAAGGCGTCATCGTGGAAGCCCGCATCGTGGGCGGCAAGCCCGGCCCGCTGGACAAGGACCAAGTGTCCGCGACCTTGCACGTCGAGGGGCAGACGGACCGCACGGTGACGCTGGCGGCGCAGCAGAATCGCCCCGGCTGGTATCGCGGGCGGTTTGTGCCGACGGAGGTTGGCACGCACGTGCTGCAAATCGATCTGCCGGGCAGCGAAGGCATGCCGGCGGCGACGCTGCGCGGCGAAGTGCGCGTCGGGCAGCCCGATCTGGAATTCCGGCAACCCGAGTTGGACCGCGAATCGCTGGAGACGCTCGCGGCACAGTCGGCCGGCGGAAAGTATTTGAACGTCGATGAAGTCGATCAACTGCCGTCGCTCATCCCCAGCCGGACGGCTACGCTGGTACTGACCGGGCAGCCGATTACGTTGTGGGACCGGTGGTGGATGTTCGCGCTATTGGTCGTGCTGCTCGGCGTCGAGTGGGCGGTGCGGAAGCGAGCGAGATTGTTGTAAGAGTAATGAATCATGAGTCAGGCGTCGTTTAGCCGCGAGCGCAGGCGAGCGCGTTTTCGTCCCCGCGCTCGCCTGCGCTCGCGGCTAAACTGTGGTGACTGATGGTCAACGAAACTGTTCGACAACGGTTTGACGAGCGCGTGCTGACGCGGCTGCGCGGGTTGGGCCGGCGGCTGCGGCTCTATGCCGTGCTGGATGGCTCCGCGATCGTGAGCCTCGCCCTCCTGGCGGCGATTGCGGCGACGTTCACGGTCGATCGCTCGCTATGGCTCGGGCGCGATATGCGCGTGGTGCAGTTCGTGTCGCTATTTCTGATACTGGCGGCGATTGCGTGGCGGGCGCTGGTCCGGCCACTTCGCGTGCCGATCGGTCATCAGGAGTTGGCGCTGCTGGTCGAACATCATTATCCGCAGCTCAACAGCCGGCTGATCAGCGCGGTCGAGTTCGCCGATCCCGACGCGGCGTCGCGGCATCCGGATGCGCCGCGCTCGTCGGACATGATCGAAGCGGTCGTCCGCCAGGCGGAATCCGACGCCGGCGGTCTGGATTTTTCCAGGACGCTCGCGCACACCCGCGTTCGGCGGCGGGCGGCGGTGACCATCTGCTGCCTGCTGGCGATCGCCGTCACGGCGATTGCGGCCCACCAGCAGATGGGACTCTGGTTCCAGCGGAATGTGCTGCTGAAGGACGTCGATTGGCCGCAGCAGAACCGGCTCATCGTTGAAGGGCTGACCGACGGCAAGATCGTGGTGCCGCGCGGTGACGATGTCACCGTTTCGGCCGTGGTGGAGCCGGGCTTCGCGGCGCCGCGGCAGGTCTTTATCCATTATGAAGGCGCGGGCGGGCTCCGTGAGCGGGAGCAGATGCCCGCCGTCGAGAGCGATGCCGATCGCGGCACCGCGCGGTTCAGCCACACGTTCGAGCGGGTGAGTGAGACGCTGCGATGTGTCATCAGCGGCGGCGATGCCCGCACGGAACCGTTTACGATCGAAGTGGTCGATCGGCCGCGGATCAACGAGGTGGTGATCGGCATCACGCCGCCGGCCTACGCCAAGATCGAGCCGTACGAGCTGCGCGTCGGCCAGACGGTGGCCGAAGCGCTGAAGGGCAGCCGCATCCGTCTGCACATCAAGACGAACAAGCCGCTGACCAAAGCGGTGCTGGTGCGGCAAACGACGGGCAAGGAAACGGAAGTCGGCGCGGCCGAGCGCATCAGCGAGCTGGAGTACAGCGGGACCGATCTGCCGGACGCGACGGCGACCTACCATTTCGTGATGACCGACGGGACAGGTTTGACCAACGTGAGCGAGCGTGTCCCGCCGGTGCGGATGTCGGTTCGGCTGGTGGCGGATCGACCGCCGCGCGTCAAGATGAGGATCAAGGGCGTCGGCGAGATGATCACGCCGGAGGCGATCCTGCCCATCGAGACCGATTTCTCCGACGTATACGGGCTGGCGTCGGCGCGTCTGGTGTACGAGCTGTCGCGGAAGGATTTCAAACCGGTCACGGAACCGATCGCCGGCTTCGAGGCGGGCACCAAGACCTTTGCCCATGCGATCGACTGGACGGCGACGACGCGGACGCTGGCGGAAGGCGATCGGCTCAGCCTGCGGGCGGAGGCGACCGATTTCGATGACGTATCCGGCCCCAACCTCGGCCAATCGCAGACCACCGCCCTGCGGGTGGTCAGCCGGGAGGAGCTGCTCGCCGAGCTGAACCGCCGGGAGCAGGAGTACCGGCAGGATTTCGAGCGGCTGATCCGCCAGCAGGAGGAGCTGTTTTCGGATTTCCTGACGCTCAGTGCCCCCCCCGCCGCCGCCTCGCCGGACCGCGGCCGCCGATTCGCCCAACTGGCCCGATTACAGCGGGATTATGCGGGGCGAGTCAATTCGCTGAGGCTACAATTTGAGCAGGTGCTCGCGGAGCTGCGCGTTAACCAGCTATCCAGCCCCACGGCGGAGGCCCGGCTGGGCAACGGGATCGTCGAGCCGCTGAATGTGCTGAGCCGCACACGGATGCCGGGGGCGGCCGACGAGCTGGACCTGCTGGGCCGGGAGAGGCCGGATATCCAGCCGGCCAGGGCCGCCCAGGAAGCGATTTTGGCGGACATGCAGCGAATTCTGGCGAATATGTTAAAATGGGAAGGGTTTCAGGAGGCGGTCGCTTTGCTACGAGAGGTCCTGAAAATGCAGGGGAACCTCAGCCGAGAAACCGAAAAACGATTAGAGACCGAGATTTTCGGCACCGAGCCGGCGAGCGAGCCGTCTAAGTAACGGGGTGATCCAAACATGCCGAGATGTGATTTGAACCACACAGACGCAGAGGTGCAGAGGCGTCCGGATTGGGGATTTCAAATATCAAATTTGAGATTTCATATTTCAACTTTGAGATTTCAGATTCGAGATTTGAGATTTGAAATTGGAAATCCAAAACTCCGCGTTCTCTGCGTCTCCGCGGTTAGTCTTCTCGTGGCGATCGCGTTCGTCCCACCGGCGCGGGCGGCCGAGTCGATTCCCCTTTCCGCGAAAGACCCGCTGGCCAGCAAGCAGCAGATCGTCCGCGATCGCATGATCCAGCTCGAGGACCGCATGTTTCGGCTGACCGAGAAGCTGGCCAAGGCGGAACCCGAACAGGCCAAACGGCTGGAGGGCGCGCTGCGGCAGGCGCGGGAGCTGCTGATCCGCCGGCACATGGAAGAGACCATGGCGCTGCTGGAGGCGGGCAAGCTGCCCGACGCCGCCGATCGCCAGACGGAGATCACCAAGGACCTGGAGCGGGTGCTGAAGCTCCTCCTGGAAGATCCGGATAATTCCAAAGAGCGGAAAAAGGAGATCGACCGCCTTCAGGCGTTCAAGGATCAGATCAAATCGCTGCTGGAGGCGGAGCGGAAGCTGAAGGCGCAGGCCGACGCGGCCCCGCGGCTGGAGCAGTTGCTCGCCGCCGTTCGCGCGGCCATCGCCCGGCTCGAAGCGCTCATCGCGCGGCAGGAAAAAGAGATCGATCGGACCATTGCCGCGGCCAAGGAGGACAATAAACTGGCCGCCCCGCAACTCGGGCAGGACCAGCAGCAGCTCCGGCTGGAGGCCGAATCACTGGCCGAAAATCTGAGCCGGCCGCTCGCGTCGCCTTCTTCAACAGGTGAACCCAAGACGGGCAGTCCGAATGCGGGAGATGGAACACCCAGGCGCGACGCGGGGAAAACCCCTACGACACAACCTGAAGATTCCCACGCGCAGAAGGACGACGCTGAGCACGCACACGACCACGCCCAGCACAAAGACGGCGAAGAGCCAAAGGGATCCGAAACGCCCTCGGCGAATACGACGCAACCCTCATCAGATTCGGGCGACACTGAGACGGCTCAGCAAACCCCTCCCGCCGAAGCCGGCATCGAGGCGGGCATCCGCAAGGCCGGCGGCGACGTGAATAAGGCCAGCGAGCAGATGAAGTCGGCGGAAAAGACGCTAGAGAAGAAAAATCTGGCCGAGAGCGTGCCTTCGCAGCAGAAGGCGGCGGAATCGCTGAAGAAGGCGCTCGCCGAGTTGAAACAGCAGGAAGCCGAAGCCCGCCGGAAACTGAACCAAGTGGAAGCCGCCCGCAAACAGCGCGAGCTGAAAACGCAAGCCGACAAACTCGGTCAGGACATGCAGAAACCGGCTGCCGGCGAAAAGAACTCTGAGAACGATCAGCAAAAACCGGGTGAGCCCAAGAGCGGCGATCAGCCCGGTCAGGGAAAACCGTCTCAAGGCAAGGGTAAGCAGGATCAGGGCCAGCCGCAGGATGGAAAGCAGGATTCCGGCCAGCAGAAAGCCGATTCGCAGCAACCGCCGCAGCCGGATACGCCCGGCCGGCAGAACGTCCAGCAGGCCGGCAAGCACATGGAGGATGCGGCCGAGGACCTGGATAAAGAGAACGTCCCGAAGGCCGCCACGGACGAGCAGAAAGCGGTCAATGAGCTGGAGAAGGCTCAGAAGGAATTGGAAGAGGCCCTCGATCAGTTGCGCAAGGAGCAGCAGGAAGAGATCCTGCGCGGTTTGGAATCGCGGTTCCGGGCCATGCTCAGCCGGCAGTTAATCATCAACAAGGGCACCGGCGATCTACAGGACAAGGGGCCGACCAAGTGGGTCCACGGCGATGAGCTGGCCCTGGCGGGCCTGGCCAAGGATGAAACGAAGCTGGCGGACGATGCCGGGCAGGCGCTGCACATTTTGAAGGAGGAGGGCACGACGATTGTCTTCCCGCAGATTGTGGGCCAGCTTCAGCAGGATATGATCGAGGTGTCGCGGCGGCTGGGCGAAAAGAAGACCGGCGATTCCACGCAGCGCGTGCAGACTGACATCGTGAACACGCTCAAAGAATTGATCGACGCGATCAAGGAGCTGCGCAAAGAGTTGCAGGGCGCACAGGGCGGGGGTGGCGGTGGCGGCGGCAACAATAATAACCCACCCCTGCTGCCGAACTCGGCGGAGTTGAAGCTGTTGCGTTCGTGCCAGGAGCGGGTGAACCGCCAGACCGAGGATTTCGAGAAGGATAATGGTTCCGCCGGCGATAAACGTGATTTGGGCCGCATCGCCGATCGACAGCGCGAGGTGGCGGAGATGGCACGGAAGATGAATGAGCGTATAACGGGGCAATAAGAACGATATGTTGAATCAATCGAATCGCAATCCATCCGAGCCGCGACCGTGAGGGAGCGGGGCAGGGAGCGCGTGCGAAAAACCGCTTCCTGACGGGCGCGGCTCGGAAGAGCACTTTGGAGATCGATCATGAAGCGAATGACATGCCTGATGGTGGTCATGGGTATGGGATTTAGCGCGATGGCGCAAGCGGCGGAGTCGCCGGCAACTCAGCCGGCGCTGACCGAGCTGCGGCCGATCCTCTCGCCGGAAGCGCGGGCTGACACCTCCCGAAAGCTGATCGACCGCTTCGTCGCTCATGTCCAAGGCTCAGAGGTGTTCGCCCCGCCGGCCAAATCCGCCGTCGCCGAGGGTTGGAAAACGCATCGCAGCGACAGCGAGCCGGAGGGCTTCCTCTCGGCGGGGCTGGCTATTGTGTCCGAACCGTTCAAGACCGGTCTGACCGCGCTGGAAGAAGAGCACTATGACAAAGCCGGCGATGCGCTGAAGCCGCTGGCCGAATCCAAAGACGCCTATATCTCGCTGAATGCGACCGGTCTGCTGGCCCGCTGCCTCGTCGAGCAGGAAAAGCTCGAAGAGGCCGAGCAACTGCTCAAACCGCTCGCGGCCAGGGAATCGGACCTGATCGACAAATCGTTCATGGAAACCGAGGTCGATTTCCTGCTCGCCTACTGCCAGCTCTCGAACCTGCATTACGACGAGGCGCTGGCCAGCCTGGAGCGCTTCGAGCAGGAGCATGCGGACGCGCCGGACCGCTTCCGCCTGCCCGCCCGCCAGATGCTCCAGGAACTTCAGGTGCGTCGGCCGGAAGGGTTGGGCGAGGTATCGGACCTGATGGTTTATGCCGGGCGGCGACTGGCCAACGGCCAGCCGGGCAAACCGGTGCAGATCAAGCAGGGCCGGGCGGTCGAGTTGCTGACGAAACTAATCAAGGAGGCCGAAGACCGCGAGCAGCAGCAAAAAGGGACCGGCTGCAAAGACTGCCAGGGCAAGGGCTGCAAGAAATGCAAAGGCGGCGGCATGCCCAAGGGCGCCCCCTGGGACCCGCACGGCGGGGCGAAGCAATCCGCGTTGCCGGGCGGTAAAGGGCAAATCGGCAATCTCGACCGCGGCGAACGGGCCAAACCCGGCGAAGAATGGGGCAAGATGCGGCCGGAAGAGCGCGAGCGAATCCTCCAGTCATTGCGCAAGAATTTCCCCAGCCGCTACCGGCAATTGGTCGAACAATACTACAAGCAACTCGCCAAGGAGAAGTGATTGGTGCTCGCGGCTTGCGCTTTATCCGTGATGTTGACGGGCTTGGCGCCGGCCGCCACCGCGCCGGTGCGGGCGGTGACCATCGAGGGTAAGTCGATCGAGGGCGACTGGTCGCGCGTCGAATCGGCCGGTGGTCTCGTCGTGATTGTAAGCGGCGAGAGAAACGTTCTGCCCCCCTCCGACCTCATGCTCCTGCGTTGGGCCGAGCCGGCCACTTCACAGCCGGCGTCAGTACAACCCGTGATGGTGTACCTGTCCGACGGCAGCCGGGTTCCCGCCCGCATCACCGCGAGTACCCCCACCATCCTGTCGTTGGAAACATCAGCGATTCAAAAGTTGGAACTGCCGCTGTCCGCCGTAGCGGCCATTCGATTCTCGTCGGCTGTAAGCTCGCCCGAGGCTGAAGAGGCGTTCAGCAAAGCCCTGAGTCGTCGCGATGCCGCGCAGGACGTGTTGGTCGCGATGCGCGAAGGGCGAGTCACACCGCTCAGGGGCGTGACCGAGAGCATCGGCCCCGACGGCGGATCGTTTCGCTGGCGGGACCGCTCAGTGCCGATCCGGCCGGAAAGCGCGTACGGCGTCGTCTTTGCGGCGGGCGTGCAGCGTGCGGCTGTTCCCGCGGCACTGTGCCATCTCCGCGACGGCTCCGTATGGGCCGGAACCATCAGCGGCGGCGATGAGGCCGCCATCCGGCTGGAACTGACCAACGGCATGCCGATCACCATCGCGGTTGCCGACCTGAGCGAAATCCGTTTTCAGAGCGGGCGCATCACGTTTCTGAGCGATCTCGAGCCGAGCGGGTATGAGTTCGAGCCGTTCACGACGACGCGCTGGCCTTATCGCCGCGACCGGTCGGTGAGCAACCGGCCGCTCCGCATCGGCGACCAGGCGTTTGAACGCGGGATCGGCATGCACTCGCAGTCGAAACTTTCCTACGAGCTGCCCGACCGTTTCACGCATCTGGCGGCAACGATCGGGATCGATCAGGCGGCGCGGCCGCGCGGCAACGTTGTGTTCCTCGTGATTGCCGACGGGAAAGAAGTCTTCAACAGCGGGCCGGTCACCGGTGACGAGGCCGCCCGGCCGATTCTCGTGCCGCTCGATGGGACCAGGAAGCTGCAACTTGTCGTGGAGTTCGGAGACGAACTCGACATCGGGGACCAGGCCGACTGGGGCAACGTCCGGTTGATCAAATGATTGCCGTTTCCAGCCCTGAATACGGGCGAGCTGCTCACGTCTTCAGCCCCGAAGGGGCGCCAGTCGTTAGCCAGGGGCGTAAGCCCCTGGTCGTGGGTATCCAACGGCGAATGAGCCCCGGAGGGGCGACAGAAACTCGATGCCAGCCACTCTGTCGCCCCTCCGGGGCTTCATTATTTATGCGCTATCTATTCCAGGGGCTTACGCCCCTGGCTAAATACTTACGCCCTTCCAGGGCTGCATCTTCATTCATCGCCGCGGCGATGTTGCTGTGTATCGTCACCCCTCATGCTTGGGCTGCGACAAACTTTGACGAGTTTTCGCAAGTCCGCGTCGCTGAAAGCGCGCGCGTGGAGGTGATGGCTCGCGTCGCACCGTCGGTGGTGTGCATTTTTGAGGAGAACCGCGCGGGCGGCGGGTCGGGCGTGGTCATCACGCCGGACGGCTACGGCCTCACCAACTTCCATGTCATCGCCAACATGCTCAAGACCCGCAAGGGATTGGCGGGCATGTCGGACGGCGAGCTCCACGACTTTCAAGTGCTGGGCATCGATCCCACCGGTGATCTGGCGATGTTCAAGCTCACGGGCAAGGATGAAAAACAGTGGACTTCCGCCATGCTCGGCGACTCGGACACCGTGCAGATGGGCGACTGGGTGTTCGCGATGGGCAACCCGTTCCTGCTGGCGGAGGATTTTACGCCGACCGTCACGCACGGCATCGTCAGCGGCGTGCATCGCTATCAATTCGGCGCGGACGGCCGCAGTCTCGTCTATACCGATTGCATCCAGGTGGACGCGTCGATCAACCCCGGCAATTCCGGCGGGCCGCTGTTCGACATGCAGGGACGGCTGATCGGCATCAACGGGCGGGCGTCGTTCCAGCAGCGCGGCCGGGTCAACGTGGGCCTCGGTTACGCCGTCTCGATCAATCAGATCAAACGGTTCATGCCCGCCCTTCGCGCGGGCCTGCTGGCCGAGCACGGGTCACTCGGCGCGACCACCATCGACCTCGGCTATCGCAAGGTGGTGTTCGAGAAGCTGCTCGAACCGTCGGTGGCGACAGCGGCGGGCATCGAAGTGGGCGACCGGCTGGTGCAATTCGCCGATCGCGATATTCCCACATCGAACCTGTTCGCCAACATCCTGGGCGTGTTCCCCGCCGGCTGGCCGGTGCCGATCGCGTTCGAGCACGAGGGCACGCGAACCTCGCGCATCGTGCGGCTCGAACCGCTGCCGGTCAGCAACAAAATCGAATTCAAAACCGACGAGCAGATCAACCGCAAGGAAGCCGAACGGGTGCTCTCCGAGTGTCAGAAGGCGCTCGGCACACTCCCAATCGGCGGCAAACTCCAGTGGAAAGCGCATCGGCAGATCGTCGTACCCGATCTGGTGAAAGAAGACGTCGGGGCGGCCGGGGTCGAAGTGAGCGAATCGCCGGACGGACAGGGCCAGTGCAGGATGCTCGACGCCGCCGGCCGCGTCATCGCAACATACGAGTACACGCCCCGCACGGCACAGATCCGCCTCAACGAGAAGCAGGCGATTGATGCGAAGCCGCAGCAGATCGACCGGCTCAACTTATGGCTGTCGGCCCGGCAGGCGGTTTGCACGCCGCTCGTTGCCGAACAGATGAATCGCTGGAAGCATAGGGGCGGCGATGAATACAAGGGCGCTGTGATCGACGTGCTCGAATACACCGCGCCGCAGGGCGACAGCGTTCGCATCGGCATCGACCCGGCCACGCATCTGCCGGCTCGTGCGTTTCGCAAGAGCAGCGATCCACCCAGCGCGGTCGCCCCGGCCACCGAGATCGAGCTGGACATATTCCGAGCGGTGGAAGGCGTGAAACTCCCCCACCAGATCCGCACGTTTATCGGCGGTAAGCTGGCCATCATCGATACCGTCACTTCGTACACGGTGGAGAAATGACGCTGCTGAATATCCTCATCATGATCGTGCTGAGCGCCGTACCGAGAGGGGATGCTGATGGAGCCCGAAGCGCAAGCGAGGGTTTATCGCCAAAAACCCTCGCTGGCGCTTCAGGCTCTGATCCTAATGAGAATCCGGACTCCAGTCGTGGCGTCTTCGCACGCGCTATCGAAGAGGCCAATCGCCGGACGGTGAAAATCTATGGCGCCGGCATCGCCGGCGAGGAAGGCTATGCCAGCGGTGTCATCGTTTCGCCGGATGGGCGGGTGGTCACCGTGCTCTCGCTCGTGCTCGAAGCGAATGATCTTCGCGTGGTCACGCACGATGGGCATATCTATCAGGCCGAGGTGATCTACAAGGACGAATACCGCCAACTGGCGCTGCTCAAGCTGGCCCGGCGGTCCGCGAACTTCGATACGGACGCGACGGTGGACGAGCAGATGTCGGGGATGAACCTCGATGCGTTTAAGGCCGGCAGCTCGCAGGAACTGCGGAGCGGCGACTGGATCCTGGCGGTCGGCAATCCGTTCAAGGTGGCGGAGGGCGATGAACCGCTCTCGGTCATGAAGGGCATTGTCTGCGGGCGCACTCGGCTCAACGCCGTCCGCGGCACGCAGCCGTTCCCCTATGTCGGCGAGGTGATCCTGATCGACGCGATCACCAGCGGGCCCGGCTCGCCCGGCAGCGCGATCGTCGATCTCGACGGCCGCTGGGTCGGGCTGGTCGGCAAAAACGTCACGTCGCGATTCACGAATACGCTGCTCAATTACGCGCTGCCGATTGAAGAGGTAAAAAACTTCCTTCAGGATGCCAAATCCGGCGGCACGACCGCCACGCGCCCGACCACGCGCGACGCGGGTCCCGGTTACCATGGCATTCAGCTCTCGAACATCGCGTACCGGCGTCAGTTGCCGTTCGTGCGCAGCGTGGCCAAAGGCTCGCCCGCGGCGACGGCCGGCGTGAAAGCCGACGATTTGATCGTCAGCGCGAACGGCACCGCCACTCCCCGCGGCCGCGATTTCACCGAAGCGTGCGAGCGGCTGCGAACCGGCGATGAGCTGTCGCTTATCATCAAGCGCGGCGAGCAGTTGATCCCCATACGGCTGACGCTGACGGAGGCGCCGAAGTGATGCGATCGACAACCACCCGCGTCATCCGTCCGTGTGCCACTGCTCTCAAGCAGTGCTCGACTTGCAGATCGATCCTTCTCACTTCTCACTTCTCACTTCTCACTTGGATTTCCGTCGCCATTGCCGCCGACCCTCAGCCCGACCCCGCCGCGCTTCAACGGTCGCAGCAGCAGACGTTCCGGCAGGCGGTCGAGCGCGTCGCCGCGTGCGTCGTCACCATCGAGACCATCGGCGGCACGCAACCATCGGCGGGGCCGATCGCGGCTTCCCGTCCGGCCGAAGAACGCAAGCCGGGCACGCCGCGCGGCGTTCGCCCGAGAGGCGCCGGCTCCGGTTTCATCATCGCCGATGGTCCGACCACCGGTCTGATCTACTCGGCCGACGGGCTGATCATGACCAGCGCGTTCAACTTCGTTCGCGATCCATCGGTCATCACCGTCGTGCTGCCGAATGGCCGGCGCTTCGTCGGTGAACTGCTGGCCCGCGACGAGGTCCGCCAACTGGCGATGCTCAAGGTCGATGCGCGCGACCTGCCGACGCCGCCGTGGATCGAATCCGAAAAAGATGTCCGTGTGGGGCAGTGGGCGCTGGCGCTGGGCCGCGGTTTCGGCGGGCCCGATTGCTCGGTGTCCGCCGGCATCATCAGCGGAATGAATCGTCAGAGCAGTCTCGCCGTTCAGACCGACGCCAAACTCTCACCGGCCAATTTCGGCGGCCCGCTGATCGATGTCGAAGGGCGCGTCCTGGGCATCTGCGTGCCGATGGGCATGACCACCGGCGAGATGGCGGGTATCGAGTTGTACGATTCCGGCATCGGTTTCGCCGTGCCGCAGTGGCAGGTCGTTCAATCCGCCAAAGATCTGGCCGTCGGTCACAATCTGCGCCGCGGGCTGATGGGCGTGGCTATCGATCGGCAGGATGAGGATCACATCCGCGTGCTGGGCGTCGGCGATCCCTCCCCCGCCGCGCGGGCCGGCGTGATGGCCGGCGATCACATCACCGCCATCGACGGCAAGGAAGTTCGCAACTATCCCGAGCTTCAGCGGCTCATGCGCCGGCGCCTGGCTGGCGAACGCATCACCATCCGCGTCCAGCGCGGGGGCGAACAGCTCGATTTGCGCCTGATGCTGGCCGTCCCCGAAGATCTCGGCGATATTCCACAGTCCGAACCCGAGCCACCGCCGCCAACCACGCAATCCGACGAACCGCCCACACCCGAACCAAAGAAACGCCGGCGGGAATAAAGCTATTTCATCACCGGCGCTTTGTAACCGGCGGAGATGAAGTGGTATGTGCCGCTGCCGAGCGTGTAGACTGCGACGCCGGGGCTGTATGACTGGAAGGAGACGGCCTGTGAGGTGGCCGCGATGCGCTTGCCGGATTCGGTGACCTGGTCCGGATCACTTGTGGGGAGGTACAGGGTGGCCGTTGTGTTGGCGGGGATAGTGGCCTTGACGTACAGGTTACCGTTTCCGATTTTCCAGGCCATTTCGATTCGACCTCGGATGGAATCGTAGTGTCCGTTGGCCCAGGTCAATCCGCCGCCGGGTTGCGGGCGGAGGATGATGTGCTTAAAGGCGGGCTGCGACTCATCGGGGTTGATGCCCAGAATGTTGCGGACCATCCATTCGCCGATCGCGCCGATCGCGTAGTGGCAAAAAGAGTTCATGCCCGCATCCTGGAAGCCGCGGCCTTCGACGTAGCCGTCCCACCGCTCCCAGATCGTGGTCGCACCCTGCTTGATGGTGTAGCCCCACGAGGGGATCGAATCATAGTTGATGAGCCGGTACGCGAGGTCGTTCATGCCCGCCCGCGTCAGCTCCTTCATCAGCCGCACCGTCGTGTGAAATCCCGTGGACATGTGGCCCTTGTAGGCGTCGATGGCTGCAACCATCTTCCGCACGGCGGCCGGCCGCTTTTCCTCCGGCAGCAGGTTCATGTCCAGCGCGAGGGCGTAGCCCGACTGCGTGTTGCCGAGGATCGTACCGTCATCCTTCACGTACGCCTTGTTGAATGCCGCCTTGATGTCGTCGGCGAGTTTCGCGTATTTCGTGGCGTCGTCGTCGCGCCCAAGCACCGCGGCCATCTTCGCGACCAGGCTGGTCGAGTGCTGAAAAAACGCCGTCGCCAGCAGCTCTTTCGGCACCTCCGTCCCGCCGGTGGGAAAGCCGAACGTCGCCAGCCTGAGCGTGTCGCCGTTCAGCCAGTCGCCGTAGTCATTGTGTCGCTTGTTCTTCCACAGCAGGTCGGGGTTGTTCGCGTGAATCCAATCGACCCACTTGCGGGCGGCATCAAAATGTTCCGCCAGCAGCCGCGCGTCCGCGTAATTGACCCACGCATACCACGGCACGAACACGCCCGCGTCGCCCCACGCCGGCACGCCGGTCATGCGCGCGTTCGGATCGAACGGCATCGGCGCGAAATCGGCGAAGCGGCCGTCGTCGGCCTGATCGTCGCGCAGATCCTGAAGCCACTTGGTGAAGAACGCCGCCATGTCCATGTTGAAGATGGCGGTCTGCCCGAACGCGAGAATGTCGCCCGTCCAGCCCATGCGCTCGTCGCGCTGCGGGCAATCGGTCGGGATGCTGGGCATGTTGTCCCGCTGCGTCCAGATGATGTTGCTCCACAGCTTGTTGAGCAGCGGACTGGAGCATTCGAACGAACTCGTCTCCGGCGCCGATGAACGGAGCACGCGGGCGGTCAGCGTCTCCAGCGTGGGCATGAACGAGGAGTCGACCGGTATTCCGGTCAACTCGACGTATCGAAACCCGTGATAGGTGAACCGCGGCTCCCAGATCTCTCTGCCGCTTTTCGTCGTGTATTCATCCTCCTGGCGGGCGCCGATGCCGGTCTTGTCGTCGATGCGAAGATTGTCGCGGTAGATGTTGCCGTCGGGGCTTAGCATCTCTGCATGGCGCAGGCGAATCTTGGCGCCGTTGCCGACCCCGACCAGGTGGACCCGGCAAACGCCCGCCAGGTTTTGCCCGAAGTCGTAGATGAAAACCTGCTGCATCGGATTGGCGGTTTTCAGCGCCGTCATCCCCACTGGTTTGACTTCCTGTGTTGCGCGGATCGGGTCGTTGTGCTGGGCGATGAGCTGCGTCGGCACGTTCGACTTCGCATCGACCGGCTTCCATTTGGAGTCGTTGAACCCCGGCGCGTCCCAGCCAGGCATCTCCTTACGGGCGTCGTACCGCTCGCCATCCAGAATGCACGATGCGAGGATCGGCCCGTCGGTCGTCGATTTCCAGCTTTCGTCCGAGACGATCGTCGCCTCGCTCCCGTCCGCATACGTCACGTGCATCTGCACGAGCAGGTGCGGCCAATTGCCGTACCAGCCGCGCAGCTTGTACGGCGGCTTGCCCATCACCTGCACGATGCCCACCCGGCCGGCGTACCAGCCGTCTGCCAGAAATGCGCCGATCGCGTTCTCGCCGCGCTTCAGCATCGGCGTCACGTCGTATGCCTGGTACTGCACGCGTTTTAGATAGTTCGTCCACTCGGGCGCTAGCCGATGATCGCCAACGGTCTGGCCGTTGAGGTGCAGTTCGTAGAGGCCGAGCGCCGTCGCGTACACCACGGCGCGCTTCACCGGTTTACCGAGCTTGAACTCCTTGCGGAGCATCGCGGGCGGCAGCGCCGGCAGCGGCCCCTCCGGCGGCGGGTCGCTCTTGCCGATCCATTTGGCCTGCCAATCCGACGGCTCCAGCAGCCCCACCTGGAAGCTCGCCGGCTCGCTGACCGACTCGTTACCATCCGCGCCCCACACGCGTACCTTCCACCACACGCGCTGACCGCTGCTGAGCGGCTTACCCGCGTACGAGATATGAATGCTCTCATCGGATTCGACCTTGCCGCTATCCCAAAGATCGCCACGGTCATTGCGAAGCGCCGCCTCGCTGCCGGCGACGAGAACCTGATACGCCGCCTGCTTGACGCCGCGCTGCTGCGAGACATTGACCCAGCTCAATCGCGGCTGCCGGACACCAACGCACAGCGGATTGACCAGGTATTCGCACCGCAGATCCCGCGGTCTTTCAAGCTGGGAACAACCTGCCGTAAAACCCATGGCCACCACCGCTGAACCGAGCAGAACTCTCAAAGCACGACGGGTAAACCTCGACATGAGTTCTCCTTCCCACCGGGGCGCGAATCATTCCGCCGTTCATCAGGGCAGAGCATCGAGCCAGGCGCCGATCCGCTCGCGGTAGAGGTCCGGCTCCAGCTCGATCATCTTCCCGTGTTCGCCGCGCATGTCCCAGAATTCTTTCGGCTCCGGCGCCGCATCGAATACCTTCCGGCCGGAGGCGTAGGGAACGACATCATCCTCGACTGAATGAACGAACAGCTTCGGCTCGGCCACCGAACCGATGTATTTGAGGATATCGTACTCGTCGGGCGTCTGCGGATTCACATACAGCCCCGCCACATCACCCAGGAACGGAATATCCACGCCGCGATCCTTCAACCACAGGGCGGGCTCCTCTTTCAGGATGAATGTCCCTTCGAAAATGCACCCGGCGAACTCATTGTCCGCCGCCAATCGCACGGCCAGCGGCGTCCCCAGGCTGGCGGAGTAGATCACGACGCGGCTGCTGCGCGACAGAGCGTAAGCCCCCAGCGCGCGGGTGTCGTCGGCGCAATGCGGCAGCGTCGGCTCGCCCGGGCTGGCGCCAAAGCCCTCGTAATCCGGCAGGATCACATCGTAATTCTTCGGAACGAAGACCGGCAGCCCGAGCACATAGCGGCTCTTGTTGCTGTCCGAACCCGGTAACACCAGGACCAGCCCGCGCGGCTGCTCGGCATGAACGTACCAGAGGACGATGCTTCGATCCTGCGCGACCGGCAACGTCAGCTCTTCATAGGGATACCCGTAGTCGGCCGGCGTTCCGCGCACGCTCGACGACGGCCGCAGGATGATCTGATCGAGCGTCGGAATGATCCCGCATCCGGCGGAGCTGAGGAGCGAACCCACTGCGAGTTGGAGCATGAGGATCTTTTGGAGTGCGTCGCCAACGGCGACGCTTTGGCTCACACCGGACGGGAAACGCCATCTTCGCGGATCCAAAGCGGCGTCAAGACCGCCGCACTCCATATCGCAATTCGCAATCCGCAATCCGCAATGCATTCATCCGCCTCCATTCCGCCCCACCAGCGGGTCATCACCATCGGGAATGCCGTCCGCGTCGCGGTCGATCCCGAGCCGCACCTGCGACCCGGCCGGCACCAGCGTCCACGTCAATTCGCTGCCCGGCCCGCCGGCGCGCAGTGCATCCGCGGTCACAGTAGACTCTGACGCACGGTCCGCGGCAAACAGCCCGCCGCCGACATAGACAAACCCCCGCGACTCACCGCTGCGTCGCCCCTTCACGATCAACCCCACATCGCCGCCCTCGGCCAACCGCAACAGGGTATCGATCCGCTCAATCGTCTCCGGCCGGGCATCGTTCGTGCCGTCGAGCGTGACCTGCACGCCGACGCCCGCGTGCGTATCCGTACTGAACGACATGACGAACGCGATGATGTCCCGCCGCTCCTGTTCGCCGGCCTCACCCTTCTCAAAGCCGGTGAAGTTCGGGATATGGAAAAAATTCACCAGCCCGTCGATGGTGCCGTCGTGGTTGTGCCCGAATCCCAGATCGTTCTGCATCGAGAGCCGTGAGAAGCCGGTCTTTGCGAATTGCCCGCGGATCTGCGGCACGTCGATGCCCTGGTGCGGGTTAATCAGCAGATTCGGAGGCGTTATCGCGTGATTGGTGCCGGCCCCGCGCTCCGGCGTGTTGTGGCAATCGTTGCACTTGGCGACGGTCAGGTCGATGCCCTTTCCGAAGAAGATCTGCTCGCCCACCGGCGGACGGCCGTCGCCGACCTGGGCCTTCAGACTGTTGTCGATGTTGCGGTTTGGATTGGGCGGGAACTTGATCTCAGCCAGTAACGCCTCGAACGCGCCCATCTCCTGCTCGCTCAACTGCCCATCCGCACCCAGCAGGCTTTGGAATGCCGGGTTGAACGCGGCCAAATTCTCGCGATCGCCGCGCCAGTGGAACGGCTCCGTCCCGATGACGTTCTGGAGCGTCTGCGTGGTCATCGGCCCTTTCATCGGATGCCAGTCTTTGCACTCGCCCACCGGGAAATTCAGCACCGGCCGGTTGCACTGCTGGTTGAACGTCTTCATCTCGCCCGCGGGATTGCCCAGGTCCCATGCGAGTTGATCCGTCCGCGCGTCAGCGTGACAGGCCGCGCACGCCGTCACGCCCAGCCCGCTGAATCGCCGGGCATTGTACAGGAAAGGTCGCCCGCTTTTAATTGTGTCCGGCGTCGGATCGTACATGACCACGCGTGCGATCTCCCGCAGCTCGACGACATCCACCACCGAGATCGACGCATCGAACCTGTTCAATACATACAGCCGTCCACGGGCATCATCGAGCGCCAGTCCGGTCGGCCCCTGGCCCACATCGACCTGTCCGATCCGGCTGCCGCCGGCATCAATGACGATCACATTGTCACTGCCCATGCCGCAGATGTAGCCGCGGCTCCCGTCCGCGCTGAACACCACGCCGCGCGGATCGGCGATGGAGCGATCGCGGATATCCTGCCCGACTCGCGGTGAACCAGCCGCGTAGGCATCCGCAAGGTGAGGGTTCAAATCCGTCACCGTCGTGCTCGCATCTCCCTGCGTGTTCACAATCGCCGCGACGCTGTGTACGAATCGACCGGTCAGGTTCGGCTCGAACCGGATGTGATTGTTCGCCTCCGTGCCCACCACGACCACGCGTCCGTCGGCCCGCACGGTCAATTGCATGTTGATGTTCATCAGCCCGCTGACGTAGCTCACTTGTAAGCTCGCCGGATCGATGATCGCGAGATCGTGATCGTGCTGGTCCCAGTAGATTGCGTTGCGCCAGTCGTGGCCGTTGTCGTCGAGCCACGCGCCGCTGGTAACATCTTTGCGCACGATCAACGACACTAACGGAGGCGCCGGCAGCGCGGCGTCGATGGGCGGACTGATCGAGTTGCCCACATTCGGCGGCGGGTTCTGTCCGCCGTACGGCCCGGCGGGATCGGATACCGATTCCCACTGCACGAGCGTGGTGTGATTGCCGGACTCGAAGATGGCGACGTAAATGGCTGATCCGTCCGGGCTTACGGCAATCGCCCGCGGCTGTTGTCCCTGGATCGCGATCGTCGCCGGAGCAGCGTCGAGGTCCGTCAAATCATACACCTGCACGATCTTCGGCTGCGAGCAGACCACGAACGCCCGGTCGGCGGCAAACGCGACATCCGCCGGCTCGTCGCCGGGCGAGAGCGTTTTGATCACGTTGCCGGTGGCGAGATCCACGATGCTGACGCTGTCCGAGATGCGATTGACGACCCACACCTGCTGCTCGTTGAGGACGCGCACCGAGACCGGATCGAGCCCCACGGGGATTGAAGAGAGCGGGACAGGCTGCTCGCCGCTGACATCGAAGATTTCCAACCGGTCGTCGGCCGTATTGACCGCGTAGAGCCGCCGGCCGTCCAGTGAAAGCGCCAGCGGTGAGACGTGCGGCGATTCCCAGTTGACGAAGCTCTTGTCGCTGTACGGCGGTTTGTACACATCAACCGGGAGAAACGGGAACGGAGAACACCCAACCGTCGCGAGCAGTCCCACGAATTCAATGCGGGCCAAGATACGACTTCCCGATCTCAATCGATGGCTCCAGTTGCATGCGTAGGAGGTTGGCTGACCGCTGCCTTGACGCCTCACTCCCGTCAACAAGATACGATAGGCGTGCGCCACGGTTTGGCAAGAGGCGAGTTAATCGATTTGTGCGTCAGGATCGGCCCTTAACCATCTCATCTTATCAACGCATCCTGTTACTCGTGTTTGATCTTCAGATCTTCCGCTTGACGCTGAAGAACGAAATGCCGGCGTTCCAGATTTGAATCCGGGTCCGGGAAATCCGATCGGAAGTGAACCCCTCTGGATTCTTCTCTCGCGGCGGCGGCGGCGGTGATCAGGTGGGCGAGCGTGAGCATGTTCTGGATTTCCCAGCCCTGCCGGTCGTCGAAGAGTTTGTCCATCACGTACTGGCCCCAGAAGCGGATGATCTCGGCGGTTTCCGCAAGCCGCGGGCCGGAGCGTTCGATGCCCACATTTCGCCACATGAGACTGCGCAGCGAATTGCGGATGTCGGCCAAGTCGAGCATGGTGCGCGAGGACGGTTCGATATCGCTGCGAGAGCGGGGCGCCTGCATCGGTGACGGGTCGGATTGCGCCGCCCCGCCCGCGATCTCGCCGGCGATCGCGCCGAACACCAGCCCCTCCAGCAGCGAATTGCTGGCCAGTCGGTTGGCCCCGTGCACGCCGCTGCTGGCCGCCTCGCCGCACACGAGCAGGCCGGGCATGGGCGTTCGCGCCTCCTGATCGGCCAGCACACCGCCGACCATGTAATGGGCCGCCGGTCGAACGGGTATCCGCTGCGTGGCGATGTCGATATCAAATTCCTCACAAAGCCGGCTGATCATCGGGAAGCGCTTGCGAAATTTGTCGCTGTTGAGATGCCGCACGTCGAGGTACATGGATGTCGCATCCTGTTTGCCCATTTCGGTGAGGATCGCCCGGCTCACGACATCGCGCGGGGCGAGTTCGGCATCGGGGTGATAATCGAGCATGAACCGCCGGCCCTGACGGTCCACCAGGTAGGCTCCTTCGCCGCGCACCGCTTCGCTGATCAGCGCGCGGCTGGCTCCCGCCACGTACAACGTCGTCGGGTGAAACTGCACCATCTCCATGTCGCGCAGCGGTACGCCGGCGCGGAACGCCATCGCATGCCCGTCGCCGGTGGCGATCTCCGGGTTGGTCGTCTCGCGATACACCTGGCCGCAGCCGCCCGTCGCGAGGATGGTCTGCTTCGCCCAGAAGATCTGGTGCCCGAAATGGCGGTGATACGTGGTGACGCCGCAGCAGCGGCCGTCAACGTCAATTAAATCGACAACGAAGCAATCTTCAAAGATGCGCAGCCCCTGCGTGCCGCGGGCCACGCGAATGAGCGTATTCACCACCTCGCGGCCGGTAGCATCGCCGAGCGCATGGACGATCCGCGGCGCGGAATGCCCGCCCTCCAGCCCGAGCAGCAACTCGTCGCCGTGCTTGTCGAACAGGGCGCCCCAATCCATCAGCTCGCGGATGCGGCCCGGCCCCTCGCGCACGATCCGCTCGACGGCGGACCGGTCGCACAGGCCGCAGCCGACCTTCATCGTGTCATCGACATGCGTGTCGAACGAGTCGGTCGATGAGAGCACCACGGCAATGCCGCCCTGCGCCCAGGCGGTGTTCGAATCGTCGCTGCGGCCCTTGGTGACCAGCAGCACGGAGCCGAACCTAGCCGCTTCGATCGCCGCCCGCAGCCCGGCCACACCGCTGCCGATCACCAGCACGTCGGTGAACAGGTTCGGTAGAAACCGGACATCGAAGCGGGTCAGGTATCGCCGGCTGTCGTAGGAGTCTGGCATTGCGAGAGATATGGTAAGTCCGCCCGCCGCGGCGAGCAACGAACAGAACTGTTGGTCAGCCGCTAATGAGCCGATAAAACCGAGGTTGCCGATTCGCGCATCTGGGGGCGTCCACGGGGTTTGCGATCAGGATACAGATGAAGAAACCACTGATTTACCGCACCTCCGGTCTTTGCACATTTGTGCTGGCCTCATGCTGGGGCGTTTCAGTATCGTCCAGCGCTGAATCGGCCTCGCTTCCGTCTTCGAGTGAACCCGCGGCGGCGGAGCGGCCCGCCATTGCCGGCCGGCGGATCGTCAAGCATTTTGATTTCAACGAGCAGCCACTCGGCAACTTCGACAATTACCCGCTGTTCTGGCGGCGGAACCGCGCGGCTGGCTTTCCCCTCTTCCTGGAGGGTACGTTCGACAAGGCGGCCGGACACGCCGCCCCACCGAGCCTCCGCCTCGACCTCGACGGCGGCTCGCTCGCGTATCACTACGAAGGCCGCGACATCTCCGTCCGCACCAGCAGCGATTATCTCGTCGTCGCCTGGGTCAGGACGCATTCGCTCAAGACCGCTCGCGCCTACATCAGCGCCTATTACCTCGATCGCAAGGGCATGCGTATCCCCGGCACCGAGCAGCGCAGCACCATGATCGGCAATCCGCAATCCGCAATTGGGTCGTCGACGACCCTTCGCAATTCGCAATCGACAGACTGGCAGCCCGTCACCGTGTCGCTGCCCGGCAACGTGCCCGCGTCGCGGCACATCGGCATCAGCCTGTGGCTCACGCAGGCCGGCATCTGGGATGCGGCACCCGCCCACCCCCGCTCGATCGATCGTGAGGATGTGAAGGCCAGCGCGTGGTTCGATGACATCACCGTCTATCGTCTGCCGCGCGTCACGTTGAGCACGAGTCACGCCAGCAATCTCTTCCGCGATAACCAACCGGTCGAATTGAAAGTCGAAGTGAGCGATCCGGACGGATTGAATCTCCTGGCCAAACTCCGCCTTTACTCCGCCGATGGCCGGCCAATAGACGCGCGTACGCTCGATACCGATTCGGGCAGCAGCAACGACCACACCGCGCGGTTCGTTTACGATTCCCTGCCCGCCGGCCTGTACCGCGCTGAACTGATCGTCCAGACGGGCGATACCGACTTGATCCGGCGCTCGCTGCGGTTTGTCCGCGCCGGCGGCGCCGTCAATACGCCCGGAGCGAGCGGCCGCGGTTTCGGAATCGTGCTCACCGACACGTCGCCTGCCGCCGAGAAGGGGCAGCGCGAGCTGCTCCAGTTTGCGCACGTTGAATACGTGAAGCTGCCGGTCTGGTCGCCTCGCGAAGCGGCGGATCCAACGGCCTCTCACGAACACCTGGATCGATACCTGGAGGGGATTGTCGCCGCCGGTTGCGACCCGATCGGAATCATGGTCGCGGACGACCGAACGGAGACCCGGAGCCAGGAGGACGCGCCTGCGGAAGGTAATCCCGAAAGCAAACCGGCAATCGATCTGCTCACTGAAGATCCGGCCGCCTGGAAGCCGCTCATCGCAGGGACGTGGGCACGTTATGCGGGGCTGATCCACTTCTGGCAGCTCGGGACGGACAGGGACAGTTCCACTGCTGGCGGTAGCGGTCTGCCCGGAGTCATCCCGGCGCTCCGCCGCGAGATGACCTCGGTCATGAGCGAGCCGCGGCTGGCGACAGTCGTGCCCAGCCATGCCGCGCCGGACCGGACGAGTCCCAGCGATTATCAATCGGTGCTCATTCCGAAACAGGTGCCGCCGGGGGACATCGCCGAGTATTTGAAGCCGTTCACCAGCCGCGAAACCGCTTCGGCAGGTTCGAGCGAGCCGCAGCGCGTCTGGGCGATCGTCGAGCCGCTGCCGGAAGCGCAGTACAGCCGCGAGCTTCGGCTGGCGGACCTGGGATGGCGGCTGGTGGAGGCGTACTTCCAGAAAGTGGCATGTGTATTTCTCCGCGCCCCCTGGGATTTATCCGGGGTTTCCGCCGATCAACTCGATCCGCATGAAGACCTGATCATTTTCAAAACGGTGGCCGACCTGATCGGCGGCACCGTGCCGATTTCGCGAACCATCATCGACGGGCGGGTCCATTGCATGGTCTTTGACCGCCGCGGGCAGGCCACCTTGTTCGTGTGGGATCCACAAGCGCCGCCGGATGGCCGCCGGCACGTCCTCTACCTGGGCGCGGAAGCGGCGGCGATCGACCTGTGGGGCCGGCGGATTCGCATCGAAACAGTCGGCAACCAGCAGGCCGTTCGCATCGGCCCGATGCCGCTGTTCATCATCAACACGCCGACGTGGCTGGTCGAATTCCGCCGGCAGTTCGTCATGCAGACGCCGACCGTCGAAGCCAGCTTCGACGTTCACGAGCGGCACATCGTATTCCGCAACACGTACCCGCAGCCCATCAGCGGAATGCTCAGACTGGTTGCACCCGAAGACTGGGAGATCCGCCCGAGCAAAATCCCGTTCGCCCTCCAGCCGGGCGAGGAATTCCGCCAGGCCGTCACCGTGCGCTTCCCGCTCAATGCCGAATCGGGCGTGAACCCGCTAGTCGGCGAATTCGACATCGATGCCGACCGGCATTACCACATCCTCGCGCCGGCATGGTTCGAGCTGGGCCTCGAGAACCTGGACCTGGAGACGTATGTCTACCGGGCCGGCAGCCGCGCGATCGTGCGCCAGTCAATGACCAATCGCACGCCCCTGCCGGTCAACTTCGACGGCTACCTCGTGACCCCCCACCGCCAGCGGATCACGCGTTCCTTCGTCAACATCGAACCCGGCCAGAGCGTGAGCAAGGATTTCGTGCTGGAAAACGCCGCCGACCTGTCCGGCAGCAAAGTCCGCATCGCCCTCAAGGAAATCCAGGGCGCCCGCATCTGGAACCGCGTGATCACAGTTCCATAAGTAAAACCGCAGAAAGACTCCCCTGCAGTAGAAAAATTCCCCTGCAGTAGAAAGACTCCCCTGCAGTAGAAAGATTCCCTTACGGTCGGCTTCAAAGGCTCCCTTGCGGTCGGCTTCAGCCGACCTGTTCTTGCCACCCGCTTTAGCGGGTGGGTTCGAGCGAGACATCTTGCTCGAGCCG
>CAYLLT010000044.1:0-42074 GCA_964384465.1 uncultured Planctomycetales bacterium
ACCAGCAATGGGTGATTTGTCGAAGGTGGGTCAAGACCCACCCTACCCGACTCATTACCTCTAATTCCGGCGTTTGACCTTTGACTTGCTCTTTTTGTCTTTGCCCTCATCTTGTACCTTTGGCAGCGGGATGTCGAGCGTGACCCGCTCGGTGCCGCGCTGAAACTCGGCGGCATACGGTAGGATCCGGGTCAGTTCAAAACCATCCAGCTCGTCGCCGATCAGCAGCACATTGCCATCCACCACGGCCATCGATCCGTCCGGGCCGCAGAATGTCCCTTCCAGTTTGTACGCAGCCGCGAACTCTTTAGCCGAATCCGGTTGCTCTTCCTTCTGGGTGGTGTGTTCCTGCTCCGCCGCCTGCTTCTGTCTGTAGTGCATGATCATGGCCGCGGAGGGCATGAACACGTTCCGCTGGAACTTGGCGTCCTCCAGCTTGTTCAGGTAAGCCAGTGACGGATCCTGCAATTCGACCGGCGGCGCGGATGGCGCCGCAGCGGCAGCCGGTGCCGCGGTTTTGGCGACCGGCGTGCTCGAAGCCGATGAAGAATCGTTCATCGTCTCCGCCGAAGCGGTATGCGGCTCGCCCATAAACACGCGGTCCACCACGAAGGCGATCGCCGACGCGAGGGTAAGCCCCACGAATATCCAGCGTTTAGGGCTCACGCGAGACCACCTCCCGCCCGGTCGTGCGGGCGGCCTGCGGGCCGGGTGCAGGCGGAGTGGAAGCGGGGTCCGGACGAACGCCGTTGATCCGGCAGGACCAGTTCACCAGGCAGACGGGCGAGTTCTCCTTTACCACCGAGGTCAGCGCAAAATGGGTGACATCGACAAAATCGATCTGCGATTCGAGCCGGCTGAAATACTCCCGGATAGAGGCAAAATCCCCCCGGCCGGTAAACTGGAGAAACACCGCCTGGTGATCCACTTCCTCCACGGTGCCCAGCGGCACATATTGATCGACGGTGATCTTGCACAGCTCCGCCAGCGCGTTGATGCGGGCGATTTGAAAATCCTTCTTGTCCGCCGGCGGCGGCGAGCCGCCCGACTCGCTCAGCCGCTTCCTGGCATCAACAACCCTCTGCTGAAGGTTCTGAAACTGCCCCTGCAAGCGGCCCAGCTCGGATTCGGCCTTCTTCTGTGCCGCTGCCGCCTCCTCTCGCCGGGAACCCAGGTCCAGCGAAGGTTCAATTAGCAGAAAGTAGATCGCCCCCGCGGCCACCAGGCCGACGGTCAGGCCGATCCACTCCTTCGGCTTCAACATTTCATTCAAACGCAGCTTCATCGCTCACCATTTGCACTGGAGTTCGAACATGATCGCGTCTTCTTCCAAATACTTTTCCCGTCGGGCCTGCTTGAGATCGATCGTGGCGAAACTCCCCGAAGCATGTATGGCCGCCATGAACGCGGAAAGATCGTCATGATCCGCGGCGTGCCCGCTCACGGTGACGCCCTCGATCAATCGCCGGCCGGAGGATTGCGGACCGCCCGCCGGTGCGGCATTGATGACCGGCCCGTTGAGCAGCCCCGAGCTCCATTGCTGCGGCATGGTCGAAACCGCCTCGATCACCACCTTTTCCGGTGTGGCCTGCGCGAGCGTCCCCAACAGACGGCTCCAGTGGTGCTTGGTTCGCAGCCGCTCGGCCAGCGACACTTCGCGCGTCAATTGATCCGCCTGCCGCGCGGGCTGGATCAGCGCTTTCTTGAGCGAGTTGGTGGTCGATACCGCCGCCGCCGTCGCCGCCATCAGATCGCGGGTATGGTCCGCGCGGCTGTTGAGGACCACGCCCGCGACCAGCTCACCGGCCACCAGAAATGATCCGACGATCGCGCCGAGGCGAACCCGCCGATGACGACGGCGCCGGTGCTGGTAGGCGCTGGGAAGAAGATCGATCTTCAGGGTTGCCGTTGACGGCATCACGATGCCTCCTCCATCAGGGCCAGACCGACACACGGGGCCAGCACGGGGAAATTGATCGCGCTGCACAAGGGGTGCTCCGGCTGCCCACCCGCGCAGGCGCCCGGAAGCGCCGTCCTGGGATCGGGCAGGCGGACGGGCAGCCCCAGCCGCTCGCTCAACACCTCCGCCAACCCGCGCATGCGCGCTCCGCCGCCGATCAGATAGATCGGCCCGGTGGTCACGCCGGGCAGACGCCCCATCGCAAAGCGATACGATCGCTCGATCTCCGACGTCATCGCTTCCAGCGTCGGGCGCAGGATCGCGTACAACACGCCGGGCAACGCATCCTCGCTGATCCTCGCCAGCCCGCCCACCAGCGAGCGGAAACCGCGGTCCGTCGCCTGGATGCCGTAGACCCGCTTGTACTGCTCGGCGATGCGGAACTCGACGTGCAGCGCCTTGGCCAGCGTATCGGTCAGCTCGCGCCCGCCGCCGCGCAGCACGCGGGAGTAGATCGTTCGGCCCGCGTGGACCAGGTACAGCCGGCACGATCGGAACCCAATATCCAATATGCCCCACATCGATGAGGAGAAAAAGGGGTCAGGAACCTTTTGTGCGTAGCCCCCTTCGGGCCGTTCCGGCAAAAGGTTCCTGACCCCTTTTTCTCCCTGTGCCGTCGACGGCACCGGCGTGCAGACGTGGATCATCGCGTTAGGCACGACATCCGCCCGCACGCAATCGAGTTGTTGCGCGTCGAGCATGTCCAGAAACTGCTGGACGCCGGCCGATCGCGCCGCCACCACCATCGCGTTTCCGCCGCTGCCGGCGGCGGCCTCCACGCCCCAGCACCCGATTTCAGATTCGGCCGTCGTCCACGGCAACTGGCGATCCAGCTCGAACTGTAAAGCGTTTCGGATCTCCGCCGTGGACTTTTCCAGCACCGCCGGCGGGACCTCCAATAACCGGTATTCAACGTCCGGCGGGCTGAGGGCGAGGGTCGTTTGACGCCCGGAGAAGGTGCCCGGTCCAAATGCCAGGCGAAGGTCACTGGCATAATCCGGCGCCGCCGGCTGATCGGAGGTCGGCTCATTCTCGATGTTCGCCCAATGATGGACTTTCCAGACGCCGTTCATCTTCTTGAGCTGCACCGCGCGCAGCGAACACGCGCCGAATTCCAGCCCGATCACAGACGTCTTCTTACCTAGCGCCAACTGCAACACAACGGCCCCCGTCAGAATGATTGCGAATTGCGAATTTCGGATTGCGGATTGAAGAACAGATGCTCCGAATTCGTATCCTCAATCCGCAATTCCTTTACTTCCCGCCCGTTACCGTCGCCATGTCGAACATCGGCATGAACAGCGACACCGCCACCGTGCCGACGATCGTCCCCATCACCACCAGCATGATCGGCTCGATCACGCGGGTCAGCGACGCCAGCACCTGCGCGTTGTCGTCCTCCAGGCACGATGCCACGAACAGCAGCGCGTCCGACAACTTCCCGCTCTCTTCGCCGGTGGCGATGGCCGCCGCGAACGTCTTCGGCAGAATCCAGGACTGCCTTAGCACCGGGCCGATCAGATTCCCCTCCGTCACCGCCTGTCCAACGCTGACCATCAGCTCCTGAAAATCGAGGCTGCGCGTGCTTTGCCGCGTCAGTTCGACCGAATCGATCAGCCCCACTTTGCTGTCGAGCAACTGCCCCCAGATCCGGCAGATCCGCGCCAGGATCACGTTGCGGACGATGATGCCGAACAGTGGCACGCGCACCGCCAGTCGCGAAAGGAACCGCCGGCCCTGCGCGCTGCGCAGGTAAGCGACCACGCCGCCGACAATCACGAGCAAACCGGCCAGCACATAAATCGTGTTCTGTCGGAACCATTTGGAGGCATTAATCATGATCGCGGTCGTCGCCGGCAGCGCCACATCCAGCGCCTCGAACATCTCGGCGAAACGCGGCAGCACGAACGTGAACAGCGTGGTCATGACGCCGATGCACAGCACCATCAGCACGGCGGGATACGTCAAAGCCCCGACGACGCGATTGCGGATATCCATCTGCTGGCGGGTCAGATTGGCCAGCCGGTCGAACGCCAGACCCAGGTTGCCCGACGCTTCTCCGGCCATGACCATATTGACGAACACCGGCGAGAACAGCTTGGGAAACCGCGATAACGCCGCGCTCATCGTCCGGCCTTCTTCAACATCCTCGCGCAGCGCATGCACGACCGCCCGCCAACGCGGGCGGTGCGTCTGTTCCTCGATCGCCTCCATCGCCTGGACCACGCGCGCTCCGGAGCGGATCAACATGGACATCTGTTGCGTGAAGAAAATGACATCGCGGAGCTTACCGCCGGGTTTCACGCGCCGGCCGGATGCGGCTTCGGCCGCCATGCTCTCGGCCGAATCGATGCGCGTGACGAACAGCCCGCGTTCGCGAAGCAGCTCGGCCGCATGCTGCGTCGAGCTGGCCTCGATCATGTCGGCCACCGTCTGCCCGCTCGGATTGATCGCCTGATATCTGAACGCCATAAAGCACTCGTTCTTCGACTCATTGCGGATTGCGAATTTCGGATTGCGGATTGAAAAACAGGTCCCGGCTCGTATCTTCAATCCGCAATTCGCAATCCGAAATCCGCAATCCCTATACCACCAACGGCTCCGGTTCCGGCTCGGGGACCGGTTTAGCACGCCCCTGCTCCGCGCGGATCGACGCTCGCGTCTCGATGTGCGTCACCCGCAGCACTTCTTCCAGCGTGCTCTTGCCGTCTTCGACGATGCGCAAGCCCTCCTGCCGGAGCGTCTCGTGACCCATGGCGCGCAGATGTTTCCGTATTTCCTGCTCGCCCGCGCGATCGTGAATGAGCGAGCGCAGGTCGTCACTGATCTCCATCACTTCGTAGATACCGGTTCGGCCGCGAAAGCCGGAATCGTGGCACGCCGCGCAGCCTTCGCCGCGCTGAAATGCACGCGGGCGGCTGTCCTTCCAGCCCGCCTGACTCAGCACCGAAGGCGGCGGATAATACGACGTCTTGCAGCTCGGACACACCGTGCGGGCCAGCCGCTGGGCCACGATGCCGTTCAGCGCCGACGCCACCAGGTAATGCTCCACGCCCATGTCCATCAGGCGCGTCAGCGAGCTGGGGCAGTCGTTGGTGTGCAGCGTGCTCAAAACGGTGTGGCCGGTCAGCGCGGCCTGGATCGCGACGCGAGCCGTGTCGGCATCGCGGATCTCGCCGACCATGATCACGTCCGGGTCCTGCCGCAGGATCGACCGCAGGCAGCGGGCGAACGTCAGCCCGATCTGCTCGTGGACCTGGATCTGGTTGATCATGTCGAGTTGGTATTCGACCGGGTCTTCGACGGTCACGATGTTGCGCTCGACCGTCCGCAGCAAATCAAGGGCTGAATAGAGCGTGGTCGTCTTGCCGCTGCCTGTCGGCCCGCTGACCAGGATGATCCCGTGCGAGCGCAGCAGCATCCGCCGGAACATGTCCAGCCCTTCCAAACGAAAGCCGAGCTTCTCAAATTCCGTGCTGAGGCTGGTCTTGTCGAGAATCCGCAGCACGACCTTTTCGCCGAGGATGGTCGGGATGGAGGAGACACGCAGGTCGATCTCGCGGCCTTCCGCGACGATGTGCACGCGGCCCTCCTGCGGCATCCGCTTCTCGGCGATATCCATTTTGCCGATCACTTTCACGCGCGAGACGATGGCCGCGTGCATGCCCGCCGGCGGGCTCATCAGCTCGCGCAGCACGCCGTCGATGCGGTAGCGGATGCGCGTCTTCTTGCGGTCCGGCTCGATATGGATATCGCTCGCCCCATCGCGAATCGCCGACAGCAGCGCCAGGTTGACCAGGTTGATGATCGGGCTGCCCTCGACCATGCGATCGAGATTGGTGATCAGGCTGTCTTCGACGCTCTCGCGCTCGATGACTTCCACGTCGCTCTCTTTGAGCGAAACGAGGAATTCGTCGACCGCCACCTCCTCGGTCTGGTATTTCTGGGCGAATTCCTTGATGTTGCTTTCGAGGGCCAGGATCGGCTGCACTTCGCAGCCGGTGACCGAGGCGATACGGTCGATGGTCGGCAGGTTCTGCGGCTCCGCCATCGCCACGATGATGCGCCCGCGCACCTTGAACAGCGGCAGGATCTTGAGCCGCTCGGCCTCGTCGCGGTCGATCAGCCGGGCCACGGCGGGGTCGATCAGCCCGTGCCGCAGGTAGGTGCCGGGTACGCCCAGCTTGGACGCCAGTGTCTTGACCAGTGCGGTTTGCGACAGGATGCCCAGGTTGACCAGCGTCTCGCCGAGCTTTTCGCCGGTCTGCTTCTGCGTGGACAGGGCGCGGTTCAGATCCTCTTCCGTGATCTGGCCCGATTCGAGCAGCGACTGTCCAAGTTTGTTCCCCGCGATCAGCATACTATTCAATCCACAGATGTCGCAGATGGACGCAGATATCTGTGTTCATCTGCGTCATCTGCGGATTACCTATAGGAAGCTCCGGACCGCGCTTTCGGCGGAATCAAAGATATCCAGATGCGGCGCGATCCCCGTCAACTCGAATATCTCGCGGCACAGCTCCGGCACGGCAGCGATCTTGGTGGTCTGGCCGCTCTCGCGCTGGCGATCCTTCAGGTCCCACAGCACCTCCACGCCGCGGCTGTCCAGAAACGGGACCTGCGAAAATTCCAGCACCATCCGCCCGTTCGTTTTGCGCCGGTTTTCCTCCAGCACATTGGCGAAGTCATCCACCTCCCCTTGGGTGATGGCCGACCGCGGTGACAAAACCGTCACGCTGCCCATCCGCTGCATATCGATCTTCATGCCTTCGACCCTGCTTCCGCCGCCGCTGATTTCGTCTCGCGGGACGAAACCAGCACGATGTCCTGCTGGCTGGCACGAGCCTGTTGCAACGCCTCAAATGACCGCGCGAGCACCGCCTCGATATCCTCACCCTTGCTCAGATCCGCAAGCCCGCAACGCACCTTTACGGCGGCCTGTACCACCGGCTCCGTGTTGATCCGCGCCTCGACCGCATCGAGGAGTTTTCGCGCGATCATCTGCCCCAGCGAGAGGTCCAGTCGCCGCAGCACTCCCACGAAGCGGTCATCGCTGAACCGCCCGATCAGATCGTCACTCCGCAGCTTGCGCCGCATTTCGAGCCCCACCTGCTGCATCAGCCAGTCGCGAAGCTCCCACCGGCCTTCATCATCCAGACGCCGCACACCCTCAACCGACAGCGCGAGCACCACCACCGGCTCGCCGTCCACCGCCGATTCGCGCAGCACCTTCTCCGCCTGCCAGGCCAGGTCGATGCGGTTGAGCACGCCGGAGGCCCGGTCCGTCCGCTCGGCAATGGCCAGCGCATCCGCCTGCTGCACATGGTGCCAACACAATTCCAACGCATGGGCGAGCGATTCGAGCAGCAGCGGCTCGTGCAGAATCGGATCATCCAGTTCGCCGACGGTCAGCAAGCCGATCGTGCCGCTGGGATTCCGAATCGGCACCAGCCAGTCCGGCGGGCGGAAGGATGACCCCGTCCCGGTGGCAGTGCCGGCGTTGATGGACCATTCGGCAATCAGCCGGTTCATCAATTCCGCCTGGGGGGCCGCGCCCCGCAAATAACTGTGGCCGGTGGTGATCACATGATCGATCAAGCTGGGGGGAGCTGATCCGCCCCAGCAGAACAATTCATCGAGCTCGTTGGTGATCGAAACGAGCTGCTTACCCCCATCTTTCACCCGGAAGCAGCGGACGCGCCGCGCGGCGATCAGTTCGTTGAGCGTATCTCGCATCCAGCGGTCGAAAGCGGGCCAGATGTTCTCGTTCCGGTCGTGCCGCTCGCACCATCGCGTGAAGCGCCCGGTCAATTTGCCCAGCGTGCCGGTACGATCGTCATTCTCAACCGCGCAGATCGCTGGGACCGCGACCGGCGGCGCCACTGCACTCGGTGCCACTGCTCTCAAGCAGTGGGGTTCTCCGTCATCGCACTGCTTGAGAGCAGTGGCACGACCACCCGGTCGAGTGACCGCGCCGGGGGCTTTCGGTTGAAGTCCGTCAGCACTTGCTTCCGGCTGTGTGTAGGCGCTCACCAGTGTCGCGATGAGGCCCATGACCAGCACGACGATCGCCAGCCAGTTTCCCATCACCGACCGACCGGCAAACGTCAACATCACCGCGCCGAGCAGGGTGGTGGTTATGCCCATGATGGTTGCGGACGATAAGGGTCGTCGACGACCCAACGTACGGTTCGCCTCCGTCATCACTTGGTCTCCTGTGGTCCGCTCACGGAACTCGACAACGCCGCCGCCGGCATTCCGGCGTCCCGCTCGCCCGATGTCTGTCCGCTGAACCAGCGCTTGTACTGTTCCGGATGAGTCCTGGGCAGATAGTTCCACGCTTCGAGGAAATGCTCGACGATCCGGGCGTCCAGCTTCGTACCGGCATCCTTTTTCATAATGGCGATCGAGTGTTCCACGTCGTAGGCGCCACGATACGAACGCGTCGACGTGAGCGCATCGAACATGTCAACCACGTGGATGATCCGGGCCATCAGCGGAATATCCTCACCCTTCAGGCCGCTCGGATACCCCGTGCCGTCCGGGTTCTCATGGTGATAAAGGACCGCATCCAGCACCGGCTCCAGTGACGCGACGGGCCGCAGCACTTCGAAACTCCGCGACGGATGCTCCTTGATCAGCGCAAATTCCTCGTCCGTCAGCCGCCCCGGCTTGTTCAACACGTGTTCGGGGATGCCGATCTTGCCCACGTCGTGCAGCAGGCCCGCCCATTCGAGCTGCTGCAATTGTTTGGGCGTCATGCCCACCGATTGGCCGGTGATCTTCGCCAGGAACCCCACCCGCTCCGAGTGACCGTACGTGTAGCTGTCTTTCTGATCGATGGCGTTGACCAGCGCGCGGACCGCCTCGAAGCTGGTTCGCTTCAGTTGCTCAACCAGCCGCAGGTTGCTCAAAATGTGGCTGCCATACGTCAGGACCGAATCGAGGACCAGCATGTCACCGGCGACAAACGGGACCGCCCGCCGCACGATGCCCACCAGCGCGAAACCTGTGTCACCATCCGAGAGCGGCCCCCACAGCGACGTGCCGTAGCCGGTCTGCTCGTGCTTGGCGTCCGCCGAAGAGACCAGCACGCGGCGGGATTTCCGCAGGCGCTCCAGCACGTGCGGAAACTCCGGCGGCAGCTCCATATCGGCATCCAAATGCTCGGTCGAATCCGGTACGGGAGGTTGAAACGATTCAGGGGCCTTCGCGTCGTCTTCCGAAAGAGTGCCGCGATGCAGGTGGTCATCGCGCGTGACTTCCTTGACGATTCCCCGCTCGGGAGAGATGTAGAACACCGAATCCGCATCGAGCAGATGCCGCAGCTTGACCAGCAGCATTCGCCGGACTTCCACCGCATCGTTTAGGATAGCAATCTGCGCGCTCATGTCGAAGATCAGGTTGATCTGCTCGTAGCTGCGCAGGACTTCATTGGCCAGGCCCTGGTTCTCCTGGTCCAGCCGCCAGTTTTCAGAGGCGGCGGTTTGCAATGCTTCGATGGCCGGTTTCACTTCATCCACTGACTCCTGCCCCGGCCGCAGCACCAGCACGTCGGGCTGGCCGATTTCCTCCGCCGACTGAAGCGAAACGACATAACCTTTATCGCACATGGCCGCTGTCTTGACCGGCAGCGCGGAGGGAAACGTTGACGCGTTGGTGGCCCCGTTATCGCCCTTCCATCGCCGATCGAGTTGGCGCACCATGGCGCAACCGTGCGTGCCGGCCAACCGCGGATCGCCATGGAGGCAATGGTGCAGGCATGCGCCGGGAACCTGCGAACCGGACGCGGAGAATACGCCGATCGACCAGTTGCCGGGTCGGTCGGCCTCGATTACCGGCATCTTTCGTTCTATGCAATCAGCCATGTCAGTGACTCACGTACTGGTCACAACTGACCCCGGACCCGCCTGCGCGGCCGAAGCCGCTTCGTCGTGGCGAAGGCCTGTTTCGGCACCCGTTGACCTCAAAGCCGATTCGACCGCTTCCGTCAGATGGAGCGGGCTGAACGGCTTGGGATGCACCACCGCGCCCAGCTTTCCGACGCGGGCTTCTATCTCCATCTGATCGCACCGCGATGTCAGCACGATCGCCTGATGTTGCAGCAATGACTCGGCCTGGGCCGCCTCCAGCAGATCCAACCCGTCCATACCCGGCATGTTCACATCCGTCACCAGCAAATCAAAACGCATCTCGCGCAGCAGCTTGAGCGCGGCGCACCCGTCGGTGACGGTGACCACCTGGTGCCCGCCGCGCTGGAGCCACATCGCGATGACGCGGCTGATGTGCCGGTCGTCTTCAGCCACGAGGATCTTGGCCATGACGCTTTCTCCGACGCGAGACGTGAGACGTTGCACGCCTCCCATCTCTCACGTCTTACTTCTCACTTCTCACTTCTCACGTCCCGCACCCGCTACGGCGAGTTGCCGCGTTCCTGCTCCGCTTCCCGCGGTCCCCTCTTCCATCACCACCGCGGGCAACGTGACGGTGAAAGTGGAACCGTGGCCGGGCGTGCTCTCCACAAAAACGGACCCGCCATGCAGGCGCACCGTTTCCTTCACGATGGCCAGGCCCAGACCCGTGCCCGGAATCGCCGAAACCTGCTCGTCGTTGACGCGATAGAACTTCTCGAAGATTTTTTCCTGGTCCTCGCGACGGATGCCGATCCCGGTGTCGGTGACGGTGATGCGTACGCGCCCGCTTTCGCACGCGCAGCGGACGTCCACGCGCCCGCCCTGCGGCGTGTACTTGATCGCGTTGCCGATCAGGTTGGTCAGCACCACCGAGAGCCGCTCCTTGTCGCCGCGGAGTTGCGGCATCTTGACCGGCAGGTGCAGCACGAGGTCGATGTTCTTGGCGTCGGCGCTGCCCTGCGTATCCTGCACCACCGATCGCATCAGCCGCTCGAACTGCACCTCGCCCAGATCCAGCCGCGCCGTCCCCACCTCAAGCTGCGAAACGTTCAGGATGTCCTCCACCAGCCGGTTCAGCCGCTGCGTCTCGCCCATGATGACGTTGTAGCATTCGCGGATCGTCTGCTCGTCTTCGATGACGCCGTGCGAAAGCGTTTCCGCATACGCCCGGATATTGGTCAGCGGCGTTCGCAGCTCGTGCGTGACGTGGTAGAGGAACTGATCGCGGGCCCGCTCGGCTTCCTTGGCCTGCGTGATGTCCTGCACGAACAGGATGTATTCGTTGTCGCTGGTGTCCGACATGATCGACCAGAAGCGCAGCGTCACATCGCCGTGCGGGCGCTCGAACCGGTGATCCGTCCACCGGCTCAAAGAGGCGCTGCTGCCCCGGCCGCTGCTGGCCGGCGAGAGCAGGCTCAAACGCAGATCTTCCTCGAAGAGTTTGCTGGCCGCCGTACCCTCCAGCGGATCGCCCGAGTCGCCGAGCATGCCCGACGCCGACCGGTTGGCGAACGATACGTTGCCCTCCGCATCCACCACCAGCACGCCGAACGGGATCTGCATCAAAATGCTGGTCAGTCGCTCGGATCGGTAGCCGTCCATGGCCGCGGTCACGTCGGTCACCAGCCGGCTGCGGCGAAGCTGCTCCTGCATCTCGCTGACAAATTGGATCAACTTGTTCCAAGACGCGGAGATCTCGTCGTACGAGTCATTGAGCCGCAGCGCGACCAGGCTCTGCTCGAATTCATTCTCGCAGCCCAGCAGCCGCCGCCGGATCACCGCCAGCGGCTGGACCGCCCGGCGCAGCAGCCGGTAGGCCATTAAATAGAGGCCGAGGACTCCGAGCAGCACATAGCCGACCCAGAACACCATGTCCGATTGCTTCCAGGCGAAATGTACGGGGGCAACGCCGACCCACAGCGTTTCCGCTTTCACCTCTTTCGCCTCGCCGCCGCCCGCCGCCAGCCGGCTGGCCATGACCCAACTGCCGGCCGGTTCCAGCCCGGCGCCGATCCGCACCCGCGGCTGATCGGAATCCTGCCATTCCAGATCCGGGGCGATTTGCCCGGCGCGCGTCGGATCCGAGTGCGCGGTGAATACACCGGACGATGAAACCACCGCACAGAAGAGTATGCCTTCCTCCCGCGCCGCCCGGCGGAGCTCATGGCCCACCGCCACCGGGCCTTCCGGCGCAACGCGCGAAATATGTTGCGACACCCAGTACGTCCACTGCTGCATGTCCGCCAGATGCTGCCGCGTCAGCTCCGCGCGCTGCACGTAGATGGCGGCAACCCCCACCGCCATCACTGCGCCCAGGTACAGCGCGCCGAAAATAAGACCCGCCCAGGGCGAGATTTCATCCCCTGACTTCTGGAGCCAACCTCGCCACGATAAACGCATGGACGATCCCCGCTTTGCCGCCGGCGCATGAGAAACGCCGCGCGGACATCAAGACCGATATTTTGTCCTACCGTCATATCGCCTCCACTCCGCCCTGACTTAACACCAGTCTAAAATGCAATTCGCAAGGCTGTGTTTCGGCGTATATTGCCCGATAATCGTCAGACGAACGCCTCGCCATCGGCGGCCCGCACAGCGGTGAATCAGACACCGATTCGCGCACGCGCAAGACTGTCCGATATCCCGCACAAACGCATTAGAGGCAGCGCACTTTCGAGCCTTTCTGACCGACCGAAAAAACGCGCTCTGCCAGTACGTTTCTCGTAAACCCACCCCCCGTTCACTCCGAAGAAAGGACCAACCGCGATTCACGGTCGGGGGTCGCCCACCGCCTGGTCCCGGGACCTCTCTCGCGTCGTATCGCTCGTGGTGATCCGTTTCGATCAGATCACCGCAAACGAGGGCTGATTTAAATGACCCGGACCTCTCCCGCCCGATTGGACCATTTGCAAAGATTGACTGATCCACGGGGACTGTTGACGGCCGCCGTGGGAGATTGCCCCGACCGCTTCGGCGGATATGACACGATCTGCAACGCCGACGCATTGCGGCTGTGTGCCGCGGGCAGCGATACGGTGGATGCCGAACCGCTCGCGGGCCTGGCAAAAACCTATTACTCATGTCTTTCCCGCGCGCGGCTCGACGATCATCGCGCGCAGCACTCCTGCGATGCGGCCGGCGGGTGGAGCTGCCGCGGGGATGACGATCTCGTGCAATCGCGCGTGGCCCGAGCGCTGGCGGCAGTCATCGTCTCAGAGCTGCCCATCGCGCTGCGGCTGTCGGCCGCCGAGTGGTGGTCGAAGCTGCTGCCCATCGCGGACCATTGCCGCAGCCCGGTAACCGCCGCTCAGTGGCTGATCGCCATCGGGCAACTCAGGACCGCCGACCCCGGCCGGGACCTGGATCGCGCCGCCGTACTGGCCGACTTGCTGATCGAGGATTGCTACTACGCCATCCGCTCCACCGACTGGGAATGGTTTGAGCCGCGCTGGCGGTCCGGAGCCGCTTGTATTCCGGCCGGTCTCTGGCATGCGCAGGTCATGCTGGACGATCGCCGCGCCGGTCGAGTCGCCCACACCACCATGCAGTTCCTGATCGACAACCTGTTCAAGGATTCGATCCTTTTGCCAGTAGGCACCCGCGGCGGCTGGCATCGCGGCACCGCTCCCGCCCGGTTCGATCAACTCCCGGCGGAAGTCGCCGGCATCGTTGAGGCCCTGACGACGGCCGCGCAGACGACACACGTGCCGATCTATGCGGAGTTTGCTCGACGAGCGAGTGAATGGTTCACCGGCCGAAACATCCGGGGCGAGAGCCTGATCGATCTGGCTTGCGGTGGTTGCAGTAACGCGATCAAGGCGGACGGCCTCGACCGCAATCAGGGGGCATCGGCTATTCTGTCCTACCTGCTCGCCCAGGCCGCCGTGCGCGAACCCGCCCGAAAGATCGAATCCTCGACACCGTGGGCGGCTTCTATCTACGGATAGGTCGGCGTGTTCGTCCGGCCGCGTTTGCGCCCGCCTGAACGATCAGCTCAATACCGATATGCTGTCTTCGATGATTTCAGCGATTTGGTGAAGATTAAACGGTTTGGCCAGTGTCCGGTGGAACCCCTGCTGGAGCAGCATTTGCCGGTCGGCGTCGGTCATGGACGCGCTCATGGCGATCAGTTGCGTGCCGAGCAGTTCCGCCCGCGAGCCGAAGAATCGCGACAGCGTGCGCCCGTCGATCCCGGTTACGTCGATGTCCACCAGCACGACATTCGGCCGAAACTGCTCGGCCATCGCCCCCGCCTCGAACGCTGAATCCACCACCCGCACCTCGAAGTCGCCGTTCTGGCTCAGCGTCCGCTGAAGCAGACTGGTCAGGTCCGGATCATCATCCACGATCAGGACGCGAGCCAATCCGGTCTCCAGGTCGTCCAGCGGCATGCCGTGCGCCTTCATGAAGCGGATGAGTTGCTGCCGCGGAATCCGCCGGTCCTTGCTGCCGGGGATCCGATAACCTCTCAATTGACCGGTATCGAACCATTTGGAGACGGTGCGCGGCGCCACCTTGCAGATCCTCGCCACTTCACCGGTGGTGAGCACGTCTTTGCTTTTGTCCACGGCTACGATCCTTCCTGAATCGACTTCGATTACCGGGCCATGGCCCCTTCCGTGTGGCACGGGCGTCTCACCCGTGAGAACGCCGGCGGGCCGCCGGTGCCACAACACCAACGGCGGTCCATCGCAGCCAAAGGCACTACGACTGCCAGAGCCGCTATAGATAGTTCGGCTGGTGTAGACCGCGGGTTTGGCAAAATCGCCAGAGGCGGCCTAGAGCCTATATCAAGACAGGATTGGGCGACCGCCAAAGAAACCGGGGGAGAAGGGTTTCTTCCGTGACGACGGTCGTGTAATCAACTCAATACTAGGACGGGACAGGGTGACAAGTCTACAACGAAACCGCTGATGAACGGAGATGGGCGTCGATTTTTTTGGTGGAAATCGTCCGCGCTGGTCGGCATGAATCGGCAGTTCCGCCTCCGCCAAAATGCTCGAAGGTTATTGTCAGAACTATTTAGCGGGTGCGATTTCCACGTACCGCTCGATGCTCTTGAGGTCGCGCAGCACCGCTACCGAAGCGAACAGCCGGTACGTCGAGCCGGCCGTCGTTTTGGCCACTTCGAGCTTCGGCGGCCGGTTCATCCAAATGCGTCCGCCGCGCCGCGACGGCTGGATCGGACGGGATTTCGCCTGCCGACGCCGCTCACGCTGGACTTCGATGTCCCGGCCGAACAGCCGCACCATCGTCTTCTTGCCCGCCGCCGTACGCGGCTGCGATTTCACTGTCACCTTGATCCATTGCCCCGGTTTGATCTGTGCCGCCATCAGTCTGCTCCATTCACCTGCTCAAAAGGACATCAGTGCATTGTGGGCGGATGACTATACCCGATCAAAGCCTGGATACCAACTCAACCGTCGCTGCGCGGAGTGCATATCCATTTGGGGATGAGCCACCCTGACCGTCGCGCCACTGTATGCTTCCCCCGGCCGGTACATCCATACTCAGTGCAGCCGCCGGATACTCACGTCGCCATTGCGCTCAACACGAATGTTCACCTCGTGTCCATTCAGCAGCGCCATTCCGATGAGCGGATCGGTCCGCGCCTCGTCGATCTCGACCGCGAGCCTGCGGCCGCCCCATACCACGGCACCAGCGTAGAAATCGAACGACACCACACGTCCGTCGCCAAGCTCCGCTTCACTTTGGCCGAGGCGGCGCAGGCCGAGCGTTCGAATCACTGCGGGTGGCAAGGTGAGCGAGCCACTGTAACCTGTGTCGACGATCGCGGTGACGCTTCGGCGAGCATTTCCCCGGCCGCATGTGCGAAGGCGCACGGTTGCTTCGCGACGCGCGTTCACCTTTCCCTTCATGCAGCCGGCTCCGAATCGTGCCATGCTCCGATGCGGTGCAAGGTTCGGTAGCCAATCCGTGCGACCCAGATTTGCGCATTCGGCCGCCGCTTAAGAAGCCGTTCGGCAGCGTTCAAGGCATCGTCGGCGACCTCGAAGTCCGCCGTCTCGATGTCGATGGCGACGACGCGCCCCTTCTTCTCGCCGGCAACCTTTCGCCGAACCCCCTTTTCATACATGGCGCGGCCCCGGCGAGCGATTTCTTCCCTGCTGTATCCACGTTGTCGTTTGACCATCGCCATGCTCCGAAGCACGAAGTTCACTTTAATTATATCACGCCTCGTCTGCGCTGTCGAAGTCCAGCGTGTTCGGCGTGTGTATCGCGGGATTTTCGCCTTGAGCTGGTTGTCAAATGACGGGATCATGCAAGACGGTATAGCGTAGCCGTTGTTGGCGATACAATAGCGGAATGCAGCCTCGGGCCGAGGATATCCTCTGGGATGAGCCGCGGCTCGAATCGCCGCACACGCAGCGCGACAAAGCCGCCCGCGTCCGCGGCATGTTCGATCGCATCGCACCGACCTACGAGCTGGTCAACGCGGTTGCCAGTATGGGGCGCGATGCCCGATGGCGGCGGCAGATGGTGCGGCTCGCCGCTGTCCGGCCCGACGACGCGCTGCTGGATGTCGCCTGTGGGACCGGCGATGTCGCCCGCACGTTCGCATCGGCGGGCATTCGGCCGGCGAGCATCATCGGTCTCGATTTCTCACTCCCGATGCTGCGGCTGGCGAAAAAGGGGTCAGGACCCTTTTGTGCAAAGCACCCTTCGGGCCGTTCCGGCAAAAGGTACCTGACCCCTTTTTCGCCCCACTTCTGCCAGGGTGACGCGCAACTTCTGCCCGTCGCCAGCCGGAGTGTCTCGATTGTCACTTGCGCGTTCGGCGTGCGCAATTTCCAGAATCTCGACGCCGGGTTACGCGAAATGCATCGCGTGCTCCGCAGCGACGGACGCGCCGTTATCCTCGAGTTTACAGTGCCGACGAGCTTCGTCTTCCGCCGGCTGTACCTCTTCTATCTCCAGCGTATCCTGCCCGCACTGGCCACGCTCATCAGCCGCGACCGCACCGGCGCCTATCGCTATTTGCCCTGCTCGGTGGTAAGCTTTCCGGGGCGCGATGCGATCATCTCGAGCCTACGGGCGGCAGGCTTCTCACGGGTGACCGTGCATCCGTTATCACTCGGCATCGTGGCAGTCTACGTGGCACACAAGACCGCTCCGGGGTGTTCGGCGGCCAGTTAATGTCCAAAGTACTCGGACCGATCCGCAAAACAGTGATGCATCCGCGACGACAGATTCAGCGCGGCATTCGCCTCGTGCGCGAAGGCGCCGAGAGGACTTCCGAGCCGCCCCCGCCGCGCGACGTCTGGCACTGGACCACGCGCAAATATCGCATCCGCGCCGCGGTCCTGCTGCTGGTCAACGCCACCCTGTTCGCCGGGCTCGGCTGTTTCACCTTCTGGCTGAGGACCGGACACTACACCCCGTTCACCGGCCAGCCCTACTGGCAGATGTGGCAGAACGCCTTCAACCCGAACAGCAGCGAGCAGATCACGCTCATCGATTTTTTGCTCTATCCCATCCCCGTGGACCAGGTGCCGATGATGATGCCGATCGTCGGCCTCGTGCTCGCATCGCTGACGACGATTCCCATTCTCGTCTCGATGCTCTACCGATTTCCGTACTCGCTGATCTTCACCGCGATCATCGCCTTCGTCGCCGTCGTGCCGTGGCTGGCGATCACCGTGACGCTGTGCTGCTTCCTGGCCCGCTGGCGGCCGCTCCAGTTTTCGTTCCGGTTGGCCACGGGGTTGATTTCGATGCTGCCGCTGGTGGCCTATTACGCGCTGGCCACGAAAGGCGTCTCCGCCGTCGGACAGCGCCTCCCGCTGGATATGGCCAAGTTGTATGTGCCGTGGGTCATCGCGCTGATCGGCGCGTGCATGGTGATGGCCATCGTGCTGATGATCGCCCGGGTGGTGAACTACCGGCCCGGCGCGATCGCCCCGCTGATGACCGTCCTCTTTGCCGTGCCGGTGGTGTTGTTCGAGGCCAAGGTCGGGCGCGACGAGCTGTATTACCGGCTGCTTCAGTTCGATTACGGCCCGAATTCCAGCACGCACTTTCTCGATCATCTCGACGCGGCGAAGCTGATTCAGCGGGTGGCCGAGCGTCGCATGGACGAACTGAACGACCCCAAAATGACCATGGATAGCCTGCTCGAACAGGTGCAGCTCGATGTTCAGCTCCGATTGGCGACCGGTCGCGCGCCGGAGGATGTCGTGCGGCTGATCAACGAGGATTTCGCGCTCGAGCAGTATCAGGCCGTTCGGGCGTGCCGCGAGTTTTGCGAGAAATACCCGAACAGCCGATACCGGCCGAACGCCCTCTATTTGCAGGGGCAGGCGCTCGATACGCGCGTGGACGATGAATATCTGCTGGATAGCAGCACGCTGGTCATCCATCACTACCAGGATTTCCCGAATGCCGCGTCGAAGCCCGCGTGGCTGGAACTGCACGATCGCTTTTCGGATTCGCCGCTGGCCAGTGTGGCCGACTTGCGGCTCGCGACATTGGAGGCTCGATCCGGCAATGTCGATGGGGCGATCCGCCTGCTGAAGGAGTTGATCGCCCGCTTCGGTACCGAGACGGCGGATCAGTCGCCCGCTCGCGCCGGCGGCTGGGCCGGCGTTTTCGCCAAGCGGCCGGCATCCAGCACCCTCGGCGTCGATCCCGACGCGGTCGTCCTCGAAGGCCGCAAACTTGAGCGCCTGCTCAGCGAGAACCGCGATCCGCAGCAGAACGATCTGCCGCTCTGCAAGCTCCTCAGCTTCGATCCGCATCATCCGAAGTTCCAGCAGAACCTCCAGCAACTGCTTTCAGATATCCCGAAGAAGTACCCGCTGACGCCGCTGCGCGACAACCTGCTGGTGCTGATCGCCCGCAGCTCGCCGACGCCGCGATCCATCAGCGTGCGCATCCAGCGTCTTGCGGCGTGCGTCGACGATCTGTCGCATAATCCGGCCAGCGACGCGCTCCCGCAGGCGCGTTTCGAGCTGGGTCTCGCCTACCAGGAAGACCACCGCTCCGACGAAGCCCGGCAGACGTTCGAGGACCTGGTGCAGGCCTATCCCGCATCACCCTGGGCCGCCGACGCCAGCCGCAAGCTCGCCGCCATGGGCGTCGCGGCCGGCAGTGAATGACTTCACCACGGAGTTACGGATTGGCGGATAAGCACATCATCGTCGCGGTGACCGGGGCCAGCGGCGGGCCGTACGCGCTTCGCCTGCTGGACTGTCTCGACGCCGCCGGCGTTCACGTTCACCTGATCGCTTCGCCCATGGGCCGGCAACTGCTCGATGACGAGTGCGGCGTCAAAAGCTTGAACGCCGAAGCGCTCATCGGCCGGGCGTCCGAGCGGATCACCATCTACAATTTTCGCGACGTTGGCTGCCGCCTGGCCAGCGGCTCATTCCTGACCGACGGCATGATCATCTGCCCGTGCAGCAGCAACACGCTCGGCGCGGCCGCCTCCGGCCTGGCCGGCAATCTCATCACCCGAGCCGCACAGGTCACGCTCAAGGAGGCCCGCCGGCTGATCGTCGTCCACCGCGAAATGCCGCTGACCGCCATTGACCTGGAGAACCTCCAGCGCCTCCAGCGCGCCGGCGCCGTCGTCTGCCCCGCCGCCCCCGGCTTCTATATGCAACCCAAAACCATCGCCGACCTCGTCGATTTCGTCGTCGGCAAACTCCTCGACCTCATGACCGTCCCGCACGCGCTCAACACCCGCTGGAACAAACCCCCGGCCAATCAGGCGCAGTGATTACTCGGTCATTCAGAGGTTGTGTGAGAAGGCCATTCAGAGCCGCGCCCGTAAGGAAGCGGGACGCAGAGGACCGCCCCCTCACGGTCGCGGCTCGGATCGTTCGACCGCTTCTCACACCCCCTCTCAAAGAAATCCGAAGTTACTTGAGTTGCTTACCCGACGGCTCGCGTTTGGAATGACTCCAGGTCGAGCAATCGGCGCTTGAGCGTGACGCCCTGCGGGGCGGAGAAGCCGCCGAGTGAGCCGTCGCCGGCGATGACGCGATGGCAGGGGATGACCAGCGGGATGGGGTTGCGGGCCAGTGCTCCACCGACGGCGCGGGCGGCATGCGGAGAGCCGATGCGGCGGGCGAGCTGGCCGTAGGTCATGGTCCGGCCGTAACCGATCTCCGCGCAGGCGGAGAGTACCTTTCGCTGGAAGGGAGAGAGCGGCGAAAAATCCACAGGCACGTCAAACTCCACGCTGCGGCCGTCGAAATAGTCGCGGAGTTGTTTCTGCAAGTGCGGAAAAAGCCGCGGATCGTGACGGGCATCAGTCAGCGATCGGGCCATGGCCGCTACTGCCGAAGACCGCGAGCCGCGAATGAAACGCAACTCGGTCACGCCGCTGGATGAAGCGACCAGGCCGACGCACAAATCGGGTAGTGTTACAACTGTGTATCGAACCATGAGGCGGTATAGTAACCAGATCGGCGTAGCACGCAAGGCGAGCCGTCTGACAGGGTGCATGTCCGTATATGTAGTGCGGTCAGGGTGCATATGGAGTGCGTCGCCGGCGGCGGCGCTTTTGTCTTGCGGCGAAGCCGCGTCGGACGATGAGAGACTCTCCGGTGTCCTAAGCTGCAAAGCGCTCCGCGCGAAGCCAAAGCGGCGTCGCGGCCGCCGCACTCCACAGAGGCAGGCCGCGGTCCTGTGAAATTCCGATCCGAACGCGCCGTAATCCTGCAATTTGCGTGCCGATCTGTCTGCGTTTAGCATAGGCCCGGATGTTTGCAATCATCAGTGATATCCATTCGAATCTCGAAGCGCTACAGGCGGTCATGGCCGATATCGACGCCCGCGGCATTCAGAAGATCGTCTGCCAGGGCGATGTCATCGGTTACGGGGCCAACCCCAAGGAGTGCATCGACATTGTCATGGAGCGTTGCGAATTCTGCCTGTGCGGCAACCACGACCACGCCGTTTTTTACGAGCCGTACAATTTCAACGTGGGGGCCGAGCGGGCCTGCTACTGGACGCGGCAACTCCTGGAAGACGAACCGAACAAGGCGGTGCGCGACCGCCGGTGGGAGTTTCTGGGCAAGCTGCCGGTACGGGTGAACTACGATGGTCTGTTGTTCGTGCATGGCTCGCCGCGCCGGCCGGTCAACGAGTACCTCTTTGCGGATGACGTGTACTCCAACCCGAACAAGCTGATGGCCAATTTCGAGCGGCTTCAGGAGGTCGCCTGTTTCGTGGGGCATACGCACGTGCCGGGCGTCTTTGTGGACGACCCGTATTTTGAATCGCCGGACGAGCTGGCCGAGCCCGGCATTTACGAGATCGCCGAGGACGACAAGGTGATCATCAACATCGGCAGCGTCGGCCAGCCCCGCGATCGCGATCCGCGGGCGGCGTACGGAATCGTGGACGACAATCGGGTGGAGTTTATTCGCCTGGAATATGACATTGAGAAGGCGGTTCACAAGATACTGGCCACGCCGGAGCTGGACGACTTTCTGGGCCACCGCCTGCTGGAAGGCCGTTGATCCGACACCCATTGATGTAACAGGAACGACCCGCGAGGGGGCCGGTGCGCCCCCCGATTTATTTTGAGAATGAATCCCGATGCAAACTCGTCGAATGATCGTCGCCCTGGTCGCCTCGATCGCCGTCTTTTATGTCTGGATGGTGATTTCCAGCTACATCTGGCCGCCGCCGCCCCGGCCGCCGGCGACCACGACGCAGCCGACCACCTCAACGGCCCCTGCCGAGCGCCCGCCGGAGACAACTGAGCAGCCGTCAACCGCCACGCGACCGGCGCCCGGCGCCGCTACGACACCCGCGACGGGAGCCGCCGCGACCGGGAAGGCCATCATCACGGGCGGTCCCAACCGAGACCCCGTCATCATCGGCAACGCTGATAAAGACAACCCCTACCCGATGATGCTCCAGATCATGCCCAAAGGCGCCACGGTCTCGACCGCCAAGATCCGCGGACATTACGAGACCGTCGAGAAGAAGGAGCCGTACACCATCATTCACCCGGTGTCGTCCGGCAAAATCGAGGGTGAACAGCTTTATTCCTTCCCCACCTTGCTGCGGTTCGATGATCGCAATCTGGACGTTCCGCTCGATGACGTGATCTGGCAGGGGGGGGGCGACAGGCGATTTTCGGCCTGGACCGTCGATATCAAATCGCCGCAAGGCGAGCCGCTGGCCCGTGTGACGAAAATCTATCAAATTCACCCGCAGTGGCCGGCGGAGCAGACTTACGACTTCGAGCTTCAAATTCAGATTAAAAACCTCGCGCCCGGCCCGCTGCGCGTCATCCTCATCCAGTACGGCCCGGTCGGCTTCCGCAAGGAGGAGCAGCGCGGCGAAGACCGCAAGATCATCGGCGCCATCCGGCACGACAACAAAATCACCGCCAAAGGCCATCTGCGCAGCGAGGTCTTCAAGAAGAACAAGATCGCGCTCGGCGGCGACGACGATTCCAGCCGGATCGCTTGGGCAGCGGAATCCAACAAATACTTCGCCAGCATCATGACCCCGGGCGCCGGGCCCGGGCCGAACGATGCGCCTCGATTTGCGGCGGTTGAAGCCCTGCATTTGGGCGGCACTGAAGAAAGCTCGGATTCCGAACTGAGCGGGCTCACGTTCCAATATGTGACCACGCCACGCCAGATCGCCGTCGGCGGCACCGAGGTGGTTCCGTTTAGCTGCTATCTCGGGCCGAAGTCCAAGCGGGCCTTCGAGACGGTGACGCAGTACCAGCAACTCGATTACTACTGGGTCATCCGTGAGGGCTTCTATGCCTGCGCCCCGACAGTGCTCGTGAATCTGATGATGTACCTGCTGAACGCGTTCCACAATATCCCGCCGCACAACTACGGCGTCGCCATCATCATCCTGGTGCTGGTGGTGCGGACCATCCTGCATCCGATCACCAAGAAGAGCCAGGTCAACATGATGCGGATGCAGAAACAGATGGCGACCCTCCAGCCGAAGATCGAGGCCGCCAAGCAGAAGTACGCCAACGACAAGATCCAGTTGAATCAGGCCATCATGCAGATCTATAAGGAGGCGGGCGTGAATCCCGCCGGGAACCTGCTGACCTGCCTGCCGATGCTGCTCCAGGTCCCGATCTGGGGGGCGCTGTGGCAGGCCCTGTCGTCGACCATCGAAATGCGGCACGCCCCGTTCGACCCCTGGTGGATCAGGGACCTGGCCGGTCAGGACGCGGTCTTTACTTTCGCTCAGCCGTTTAACATCCCCCTGCTCAGCTTCATCAGCGGGCCCATCCATTCAATCAATCTGCTGCCGGTCCTGCTGGGGATCTCTCAGGTGCTCCAGGCCAAGTACATGCCGCGCGGCAATCCCAGCGCCCAGTCCAGCACCACGCCCGATCAGCTCGAACAGCAGCGTAAGATGATGATGTTCATGAGCGGTTTTTTTGTGCTGATGTTGTACAACGCGCCGAGCGGACTGAACCTTTACATCATGGCCAGCAACTTCTTCGGCATCCTGGAGCAATGGCGGATCCGGCAGCATCTGGCCGCGGAAGAAAAGAAGTCGGCCGGCGGCGGCGGAGCTGACGGCGGCGGCGACGGCCCGACTGTCGGCCGGGGTGCCAGGCGCTCACTGGGCAAGCCGGGCGACCCACCGAAAAAAGACTCCTGGCTCCAGCGGAAATGGAAGGAGCTGGAAAAGCAGGCCGACGAAGCCCGCCGCATCCAAAGCACGCGCGACAAACGCGGCAAACCGCGGTAACGGCTTCAGAGCCCGAAGCGCAAGCGAGGGTTTCGCGCAGAGGATACCGGTATTGCTAAACCCTTGCTTGCGCTGCGGGCTCTACCCGTGTAGGTTTAGTCGTGAGATGTGCCGAATCTTCGCAATTCCAATCGCGCTTCCAGCGATTCGTCCCCGTACAGTTCCATCCGGATGGTACCGAACACGGGCGCATCCGCACTAACCCAGGTTTTGCGAACGTACGCGATTTCTTCATCCGTCCAGCGATCCTCATAGAGCAGCGCGTTCCACCGGCGTTCGGCGGCATCGATTTGCACGGGCGTCATTTGCCGCGTCGCCCGCGCGATTTCCGCCTGCCGGGCCGGCGGATCGAAATCGCGCTGGTCCTCGCGCGTGGCCGGCTCGCCGATCGGCACACCCCGATCGATCACGACAACCCGCGTCTTGACCGTGTCGATAGCAACGTCGGTAATCTCGTACCGAAGCGTCCGCGAATCCATCGCCACATACTCAGCCCACTCTCCTCTCTCCGCGTTCAGCAGCGGTCGGAAGGGTGGAATTGAATCCGCGGGAGAGGTTTCCGAAGGGCCGCCGGCCGCTGCGATTTGGCTCGAAGGCCGGCTCGTCGATCCATGTGCGACCTGCGTACCCGCCGGGCGGCTGGCCGCCGGCAGCGACTCGTGCTCCGCCAGAACGACATCTGGTTTGCCCGACGCCGCTGGCGGCGCACCTTTTTCCCTGTCGCATCCCGTCGCCACGGCTCCGCCGAATACGAACAACGCGACAGCCCGCGCGAAGATTGATGAATGAGCCGGCATTCCGCCGCGTTCTAACGCAATGATATGAGCACCGCAACAGAGCGGACTGGAATAGCAGGGTCATCGGATGTATAGATCACCTCGGCCGGGTGGCCCATTCCCGATGTACATCGGGGGTGGAGGACACGAAGCTCGAATGTCCAAAGTGATCCATCCTCACCGAAGCTGATGAGGCACTCATGACCAAGGCGAACGAAACAAACGCCGCCTATCCCAAGGTCGGCAACAAGGCCCCCGCCTTCTCCGCCGCGGCCTCGGACGGCAGCACGGTCAAGCTCTCCGATTTCAAAGGCAAAACGGTAGTTCTGTATTTCTATCCGAAGGACAACACCTCCGGCTGCACGAAGGAGGCGTGCGGCTTCCGGGACGCTCACCGGAAGCTGACCGATTCAAACGTCGTGGTCCTGGGCGTGTCGCCGGATTCCGTGACATCACATGAGAAATTCATCGGCAAATACGACCTGCCGTTCCTCCTGCTGGCCGACGAAGAGCACCGCATCTGTGAGGCCTACGGCGTCTGGCAGCAGAAATCGATGTACGGCCGCAAATACATGGGCGTGGCCCGCACCACGTTCATCATAGACCCTGACGGAAAAATCGCTCACGTCTTTGAACGCGTCAAACCGGTCGGCCATGAACAGGAGGTTTCGGCGTGGATCAAAGAGAAGCTCTGAAACCAGATTTCAACACCCGCTCTTGAGTACCCGATTGGTCACGGTGCTTTCCAAGTGCTCTTTCCCTTGTCGTCCATGAAGAAGAGATTCTGGCGATCGCGTGTCGTGCCGAGTTCGATGCGTGGGTGCTCTTTGAAATCGAACAGGGAAAGCGCGACCAACCCCGTTTTTGTTTCATCTGCGAGCATCGCTCGTATATGGTGACTTTTGTCGTAGACGTTGAGCCCGCTACCACCATCATTAACTACGAGTGACATGCGGGGAATATCGTGATCGTCGAAAAGACCCATCGAGGTCTCTTCGCCTCCGCCATTCAGCGTGATGCGCGGCTTTTCGTTTCGACTCAATAGGTTAATCGTGGGACCGCTGGGACGCGCGCCCAAAGCGACTCGAACCTTGTGGTTTTCATCGTAGAGCGTAGCGGTCGGACCACCGAGGCTTTCCGCCTGGAATTCAATGCGCGGCCTTCCCCGTGTGTCCGCCATGGTAATAACCGCTCCGTCTCGCACGGACATCAACTCAATCTGAGGAAGCTCATCACGGCCTGTGAGGCTAATCGCGGTCAAACCCTTGGATGCAACAAGTGTGATTCGAGCCTTGCCGTCCTCATCGCGCAGAATGATCTGGTTAGCCTCGATCACATTGTTTGGTTGTGTTGCAGGACGACTCTGCGCGAGCGTCGCTCCGAGGGTGCCGGCAAAGCCTCCGATCACTAACACGACCCCCAGTCCATGTCGCAAGTTCCGGTTCTGACGCTCTAATCGCGAGACGCGGTCAGAAAGGTCCAGATCGAACGTGATATTCGGCTGCGGCTCCATCGTTGATCCTTTCTTTCAATGAATGGCAACTCCCGGGCGATCGTTACTGCACCGCGTCGCACTCGCCAGAGTATCTAGAACTGTAATTTCAGGACGGGGAGATCGTTTCGACTTCTCGTTGTTTCGACTTTTGTGTATGCGTGATCCACGCGTCCTTGAAAGCGCCCTTGACGAAGCGCGGGATGGAAAAGCCGATCGGCATCATCTTGGGCATGACGAAGTCGTGGATCTTCAACTCGGACAGCGACGGACCATCGATGTCGATTTGCTCCAGGTCGGGCGTTCCGATGCCCAGCTCCCGCGCAGCATTCAGGATTCGCAATTGATCGGGCCGGATGCCGACGATTTCCGCCGCCACCGCCTCCAGTGCCGGGCCGTCAGTCGAAGCCATCAACAGATTGAGCGGTCGGGGTGAACCCCGCGCGGGCCCGTTGCCTTCCATCGCCACGATCGCATCCAGAATCGTGATCGCCGGCCGGAGCAGATCGAATGTCTCGACGAGCATGCGGCCGAAATAATTGTCGTAGCCGCCGGCCTTGACGTGCCACCACGCCTTCCGCCGCCCGGTCACGCATCCGAACATGTTCTTGATCGCCGCCGTCAGCAGCAGTTGGCGATGAGCTTTGAGCTTGGGCAGATTCACGATCGCGTCGGCATTCAGCGCGGCCGCATCGACCGTGAGCTGATGGAATACGCTGCCCCGCGGATTCGCAGCCCGCACCGGCGACTTGAACTCGACGATGGGTACGCCCAGCCGGATCAGATCGTCCAGCAGCCCGAGCTGCGCGAGATTGCCCGGCAGCGTCCCCCACGCGGGCGAATCGCCGACGAACGGTTTGGCCCCGAAGTCGATCAACTGCCGGCAAACTTCCAATGTAATAGCGGGATGCGTCTGCGCGGCCTGCTCGGGTGGTGAGGCGCAGATGCAGTTCGGCTTGACCAGCACGCGGTCGCCGCGTCGGACCAGGGTATCCCAGCCGCCGGCCGATCGGACGACGGCACTGATCGCCGCACGAACCACGGCTGGCTCGTATGAGTCGGCTCGCTCGATCGTCACAGTGGCATGTTTTTGCAAAATGGATGCTCCGGCCGTCCCGCAGTATATCGGCAAACGAGGCGGAATGAAACCAGATACGGCTGATCAGGCGCATTGTCCGCATCTGCGCCGCCTGCCATTTTGGAGTGCGGCGGCCATGACGCCGCTTTAGCTTTGCGCGGAGCGCTCTGCGGCTCAGGACGCCGGCGAGTCGAGTCTCTGATCGCCCGACGCGGCTTCGCCGCAAACCAAAGCGCCGCCGCCGGCGACGCACTCCAAATTTACCCGGACCGCACTACACATACGGCCATTTGCCCCGGCTGATCCGAGCCGCGACCGTCAGGGAGCGGAGAGCAGCATTTGAGACCTCATGCGTGATCCCTTAAGATCACGCCCAGGCACCGCAGCCGGTCACAAGCGAAAGGAATTCGCCGTGCTACATGAATTATTCGCACATCAGGCCGAACTGAACCGCCGGATCGGCTTCGACCCCGACCGGTTGAAGCAGAAGTTCGATCCGAAAATGTCCGGCGAATGGCTGAACAACTATCTGGCCGCGATGAGCAACGAGCTTGAGGAGCTGCGCGACTGCACCTACTGGAAGCACTGGTGCAAGGAAGCCAAGGAAGGGCGCCGCTTCGAGCTACACGACCTCCAGAATGCCCGCGTCGAGGTGATCGACCTGCTGTTCTTCTGGATCAGCCTGGCCCAGTGCGTCGGGCTCGACGCCGACGGCGTGATGGAACTGTATCATCAGAAGCTCAAAGTCAACCACCAGCGGCAGACCGACGGCTATTCGATGACCGGAAAAGATGAGTCCGACAACAAGTCGATCGGCTTGAAGAGCGATGCAAAACCATGAAAGGCAGCACCGGATGCGAACGGAACCCTTCGATTTTCTAAAGCAAATGGAAGAGACCCCCTCCGTCACCGGCTTCGAGCAGCCGGTCGCGCGGATCGTCCGCAAGCGCATGGAGCCGTTCGCCGACCAGATCACCACCGACGTGCACGGCAACGTCATCGTCGCGCTGAACCCACAGGGCAAGCCGCGGGTCATGCTGGCCGGCCACTGCGACCAGATCGGACTGATGGTGCGCCACATCGACGATCAAGGTTTTATTTACTTCAGCGCCGTTGGCGGAATTGATGCCGGCGTGCTGCCCGGCTCGCGCATGACGGTGCATACAAAAAAAGGCCCCGTTGAGGGCGTCATCGGCCGCAAGCCGATCCACCTGATGAAGGAAGAGGAACGCAACAAGGCCAAGATCGAGCTGACCGACCTGTGGCTCGACATCGGCGCGAAGGACAAGGCGGCGGCATCGAAGCTGGTCTCCGTCGCCGATCCCATCAGCTACAAGCTCGGCATGGAGCGCATCGGCCCGGACCTCATCACCTCGCCCGGCCTGGACAACAAAGTCGGCACGTTCGTGGTGATGGAGGCGTTGCGGCTGGCGTCGGAAAAGTCATTGAAGTGTGCGCTGTTCGCGGTTGCCACCGTCCAGGAGGAGATCGGCCTGCGCGGCGCCCGCACGAGCTGCTACGGCCTCGATCCGCTCGTAGGCATCGCGTCCGACGTTACCCATGCCACCGACAACCCCGGCGCGGATAAAAAGGTGGCCGGCGACATCGCGCTGGGCAAGGGCGCGGTCATCGACCTCGGCGCCAACATCAATCCGATTCTCGGCGAGCTGTTCATCGACACGGCCAAAAAGAAAAAGATCCGCCATCAGCTCAGCGCCGCCCCGAACGCCACCGGCACCGACGCCAACGTCATCCAGATCTCCCGCAGCGGCGTCGCAACCGGCCTCATATCCATCCCCAACCGCTACATGCACACGCAGGTGGAAGTATGCAGCCTCACTGATTTAGACGCTTGCGCAGCGCTGATTGCCGAAACCGTCGCCCGCATCGACGCCAAAACCAGTTTCATCCCTGTCTGACCACTCGCCGGAAAAAGATCCGTAGCATTTGTTGCCACAGAGGCCACAAAGAACACAGATAAAATAAAGAATTCAGTCGATGCGCCGGTGACTCGTTGACTCCTGTTCGCGCGGGCTGTGTCTAATTCTGAGCATTCTCTGTGACCTCTGTGGCTGATAAAAACGCACATAGCAGTGCCCCTTCAACGAAAATGGCGTTTTGCTTGCAGTGGCAATTGACACCTGTAGGGGTGGTCGAACACGCAAAAACTCTCGTGTTTTCAGCGATTTTCTTTGACCGGACGGATAAGCGCGCTTACCATCCCAGTGATGACCATATCTGCGACCGATGGATCGGTCTGTGGGTATTCGCCCGAACCGTATGGGACTTCGCGTCAGCGGAATTCAGCATGATCCACTGTTCACGATTTTGAAGACCCTGCGGATGCAAACTATGGAGTGAGCCATGAGCCTGTCGTATACGCACGGCCGCGAATTTCTTCGACAGACCTGGCCGTACCTGGAACAGCAGGACACGGAAGGCCTCGCCAAACACCTTTCCCAATACTGGCCCAACGAAATGCTAAAGGCTCTCCTGTCCTGCGAGCATGAAGACGCCGTCAAAGCCACCCTGGTTTGCCTCTCCCTCGCCGGAACGATGTCTGAAAATGCCTCGATCGCACACTGTTTGAATGATGATGATCCCAACACGTCCGCGCTGGCCGAACATGCCTTATGGTCGATATGGTTTCGCGCGGGTGACGAATCCGGCAACGCCGATATCGTGCAGGCGGTTCAGTTGATCAGTGAAAACAAGCTCGACCAGGCCATCGCCTGCCTCGATCGCATCCTGCTGCGCTTGCCGAATTTCGCCGAGGCTTACAACCAGCGGGCGATCGTCTATTACTTAAAGGAAGATTACGAACGTTCGTGCTCGGATTGCGAGGCAACGCTGCGCCTCAATCCGCATCACTTTGGCGCCATGGCCGGACTCGGTCATTGTTGTGCATCATTGGGCGACCTGGATCGAGCGCTGGAAGCATATTGCAATTGCCGGGGACTTCACCCGCGACTGGAAGGCATACGTCAATCGATCCAGCAGATTCGCCAGAATCTTTCGAAGAAACAGGCCCTCTCCGATCCTCCCCCGCTTCATCCTGCCCACGCCGTGCTGCCCAATCCCGGTGGTATGCGACCCAAGCAATAGTCGAGCATCTGAATGGATCGACCTCTCCCGCCGGTATGAAACCTGTCCGTGAATATATTCACAAAGATTTACAAACAAAGGGTTTGCATTCGCCTTCAGGATCAGCGATGATAGGTGTGGATCGATGAACCGGATGCCTCACGAGTGAGAGGGTCCCGGACGAATGTGGCATATCTGTCGCGGCGGTCGACCAGTTAGTACGGACCGCGAGCGACGACTCAATTTGGGCGAGACAGCGTCATCGCTGTCGGTCGAGCGCAGGACGCGCAACTGCCGTAAGAGCCGTGGGCACATTTCCTGTGCATGCGATCTTCATGTTTTCATCGGCATAGGCAACTGGACGTTGCCGCCCGCGCGATGGGACCACTCCTGCGTGCGGGTGCTGTAGTCGGAGGTGTCAGGCCATGACCGTTCAAGAAATTCTCGTCCGCAAAGGGCACAACGTTATTTCCGTTTCTCTCAACGACACGGTGCTGGAAGCGGCCCGGCGGATGAACACGGCCCGCATCGGCGCGGTCGTGGTGTACGATACCGAGCGCGGCGTCGTCGGCATCTTCACCGAACGCGATGTCCTTCGCCGCGTCGTCGGCGATGGCAAACCGCCCGCCACCACCTGTGTGGGCGACGTGATGAGCAGCCCGGTCACCTGCTGCAAGCCGTCCACGTCGCTGAGCGAATGCAAGGACGTGATGACGCGCAAACGGCTTCGCCACCTGCCGGTCATCGAAAACGGCGAGCTGCGGGGCATGCTCTCCAGCGGCGACATCCTGGCCAGCGAAGTCGAGTTGCAACAGTCCACCATTGAATACCTGAACGAATATCTGCACGGCCGGGCCTGATCCCAGAGGGTGCCGGGGTGGTTTTGCCGGCTGGGCAGGCCCGAATCTGCCCAAAAAACAGCTTTGTCGCCGGATTCATCCCGGTTATAATCCGCGAAGGCGTTGGTCCGGTCAGGTCGCAGAGGTTGGGTTCGCCCGTGTCGAGAGCGGAAAGAAATCATGTTCAAAAACTTATGCTGGGTGATGGCCGGGGTGTGCGTGGTTTGCCCTCTCGCATACGCCGATTTTGTCGCTTATAACGACTTTGGCGGCACCAGCGCGGGCAATGTCACCGCCTTTACGCTGAGCCAGTCGGGCCTGCTGAAGGATTACTCCACCGGCGCGAACACCAGCGTCACGCTCAATGTAGTGACCGGTTCGCCCGCACCCGCCACCGACGGCTCGACCGGCTCTACCCCCACCGGCGGCGATGCGTTCAACATCTTCAACGGCAAGATCAACATGGCCGGGTATATCTGGTACAATAACGTCATCACCGTCCCGTATTCCAACTGCCGCCTCGACTTCACCGGCCTCGACCCGAACAAGACTTATGAGATCGTCCTCAGTGCCAATCGCGACAACAGCGCCTATGTCGCCCGCAACACGCAATTCGTGATCTCCGACGTGAGCGCCTTCACCAACAGCCATTCCAACGGCACCGTCACCTATACAACCACGACCACCAACGATTCGGTCAAATTCAATACCGGCTACAACACGCTGAACGGTTACGTGGCGCGCTGGACCGGCATCAAGAGCGGCCCCGACGGCGACTTCAGCGTCAGTGTCACCGCCGCGCCGGCTTCGGGCAACGCCAACGACGACGGCCGATGGTACCTGGGCGGGATGCGCTTGTCCGAAGCGAGTTACGACTTCCAGCAGGGTCTGAACGGCTACAACGGGACAGTCGACACATTTCTGCATGCGGCCACACCCACCACTGACAACAGCGCCACCAACCAGATCCGTTGGGACGGCGACGACCTCGGCGGGCAGGTGTTCGCCCTGATCCGCTTCGACAACATCTTCGGCAACGGCGCGGGTCAGATTCCGGCCGGTTCCACCGTCACTTCCGCTACGTTGACCTACAACGTGACCAATTCCGGCGACGTGGGTACGGTCAGAGAAGTGGCCATTCCCTGGAGCGAAACGGATACCTACAACACGTTCGGCGGTGATGCCGGCGTCCAGGCGGACGAATACGGCAACGTCATCGGTACCTCCACCGGGTACCTGGGCAGCAACGTTTTCGACGTGACCAGCAGCCTCGCTGCCTGGTCGAACAACACCGGCGCGAATCGGGGTTGGATCGTCCTCCCCACGGCGGTGGACGGCGTGCAGTTCAGCAGCAAGGAGGACGCAACCGTCGCGTTACGGCCTCGTCTGTCGGTGGTAGCGACGCCCGGCGCGGGCGGCGGAACGACCCTCACCCTCCAGGACGGTCTGAACGGGTACATTGATACGGTGGACACGTTCCTCCAGCAGATCAACCCGAACACGAATCTCGGCTCGACCACGCCGCTCAAGTGGGACACCGATGACGGCGGCGGCTTTGATTACACGCTGATCCGATTTAACAACATTTTCGGGACCGGCGCCGGGCAGATCCAGCCGACGGACACCATTACTTCGGCCACGCTCTACTACACCGTTGGCGGCGACGCAAACGCCATCGGCAACGACGCGACGGTCCATGAAGTGTTAGTGAATTGGGTCGAATCCGATACATTCAACACGTTCGGCGGCGAGCCGGATGTGCAGCCGGATGAGTACGGCGCATCATCACTTGGCACGGCCGCAGGCGGCGTGCTCGGGCAGGCCTCCGTCAACGTCACCTCAAGCCTGATCGCATGGCAGGCGAATGGAAGTCCCAACACCGCTAACCGCGGCTGGATCATCCGCCCGACCGGAACCGACGGCGTGCAGGTCCGCAGCCGCGAGTATGCGACCACTCAGAGCGAACGCCCCAAACTGGTGGTCCTGTTGAATGGCGGCGCGCCGGCCGTCAAGACGCTTTTCGTCAAGTATCAACCGTATCTGCAACTAGGCAACGCCCCGCTCCAGAGCACCGGCGCCGGCATCGGCACCACCGATCAAATGGTCATCGCCTGGCAGACCGTCGAAGCCGGCTCGGGCACCGCCCCGAACGACTATTTCGAGGTCGAGTACCGCCGCGTCGGCGATGTCTCATACATCCCGGTCACGCCCGTGAACGTGCTCAACACCGGCGAGCAGACCCGCCTGAACCACTCCGTGACCATCACCGGCCTGAACTACGACGACGACTACGAATACCACGTCACGCACAAGCGAAACCCAAGCAGCCCCATTACCGTCACGACATACAACGGCACCTTCCACACGCGCAAGCCGCCAAGCAGCACAACGTCGTTCTCATTCGCCGCGTACGGCGATTCCGCCGACAAGTATTCAGGCGAACTGCCCCAGGCCGAAAGCGTCAACTCCCGCATCGCGACGCTTCAGTTGCCCTTCGTCATGCTGCTCGGCGACAACATCTATCCTAGCGGCACGCATGATGACATGGACGCCCGTTTCGAGACCGCCATCGTGCCCATCAACTCCGCTTACATCCGCAACCACATTCAGTATTTCTGTATGGGTAATCACGACAATACCTACAACAGCGGCCGGCCCTCGCTCGATGATTTCTATTGCCCGATCCCGGTGCTGGGCGTCACCAGCCCGGTTGCCGCTCCGGTGGGCGAAACCGCCGAAAAGAACTATTCGTTCGACTACGGCATCGTGCATTTCACCGTCATCGACTCCTGCGCCTGGGGCGGGCCCGGCAATTCGACATCCCGACAGTCCGCGATTGTCAACTGGATGGCCGCCGACCTGGCCGCCAGCAGTCAACCCTGGAAAATCGTGACCGCCCACCATCCGCCCAAATCTTACTTCGGCCATTCCGATACCGGCGATGCGATGGCCTGTGAGGTGTTCCCGCCCATGATCGCCAACGGGGCCGACATGCTGCTCGTCGGTCACAGCCACGACTATCAGCGCAGCTTCCCGATCCTCAGCCACAGCGGCGCGCCCGCCTGCACCGGCGGCGACGTGACCTATACCGCCGACCAGAGCGGGGCCTATCTGAAAGGCGCCCAGGTGATCGAAGTGCTGGCCGGCACCGGCGGCAAGAACATTGACGGCCCCGCGCCCACCTCGGCGACGCAGTGGCTGGCCAAGGCCTTCGGCAACAACAACGGCGGCGAGGTCGGCCCGCTGGTCATCGACGTCACGTCCTCCCAGTTGACCATCACCTACATGACCGCCAGCACCGGCGCCGTTCGGGACCAGTTCACCATCACCGCCCCCGGCCCGCTCATCACCACCAGCACGACCGCCATCAGCCGCACCGTCTTCATCGGCGACAGCCTGAGCAATGACACTTTCACCGTCCGCAACGGCGGCACCGGCACGATCAATTACACGATCAACGACGATGTCGCGTGGTTGAACGTCTCGCCCACTTCCGGCAGCTCGACCGGCGAAAACGATCCGATCGACGTGATCTACGATGTCGCTTCGCTTCCCGGAGGGACCTATCCGGCCACCATCACCATCGCCGCCCCCGGAGCCATCAATACCCCGAAGCTGATCTCCGTCACCGTCGATGTGGTCGGCGTCCGGCCCGATTTCGACGTGGACGGCGATGTCGATCAGGTGGATTTCGGACACTGGCAGAAGTGCGCTTCCGGCCCTGGCTTGCCTTACGGAGCCGGATGCCAGAAAGCCGATCTCGACCTGGTCCCGGACGGCGATGTCGATGTGGCTGATCTGGCCGTTTTCCTCGCCTGTCAAAGCGGCCCCAACATCATCGCCATCCGCACGTGCGATGATTGAGAGTGCTATCAGAACCCACCACGCCAGTGGTGGGCCGACGCCGGGTCGTTGCGCATATCGTACGGGCACTAATAACCCGTCGCCCGCCACGGCGGATCTTCGACAGTGGATCGTGGCCGCGGGTATGCTGGTCGCAGTTCGAGCGTCGCTGGGGGGCGGCCTCGGCCACGCAGCGGTCTTGCGTGCGTTCGGCGGCAAGGGGGGCAGCGGTGGGCAAGTTGTACGACGAGATCACTCCGGAACTGGCTGACTGGCTTGGGCAGCAGCGAATGTTCTTCGTCGCGACTGCCCCGCTCGCCGCGGACGGCCTGCTCAATTGCTCCCCGAAGGGCATGGATACATTTCGCATCCTGGCCCCGCGAGAGGTCGCTTACCTGGACCTGACCGGCAGCGGCATCGAGACCATCGCCCACCTCCGCGAGAACGGCCGAATCGTATTCACGTTTTGTGCATTCGCGGGACCTCCCAGGATTGTCCGCTTGCACGGAACCGGTCGGGTGATCACGAAGGGCGTGCCGGACTACGAGAGATTGCGGGCACTGTTCCCTGACTATCCGGGTGCGCGGGCGGTCGTCCCGGCCCGTCTGACACGGATCGGCGACTCCTGCGGGTATGCGGTTCCGCGTTACGACTATGCCGGAGAGCGGGACGCACTCATCCGATGGGCGGAATCCAGGGGGCCAGACGGCCTGACGCGATATCGACGTGAGAAGAACGTTCGCAGCCTCGACGACCTGCCGGGGCTCGAACCAGTGGACTGAGGGCCGCCGCCGACCTTGCCGTATATCTCGCCTGCCAAACCGGCCCCAACATCATCGCCAACCGCACCTGCGATGACTGATCTACAATTGTGGTGTTGCCATCCCGGCTGCACCACAAAGAGTCTACACGCCCTTGTAACACAACACCGGCCGTAACCGTCGCACGACCCGAACCAGTTCCTTCTGTGCCCGCATGACCGCATCGATATCTTTGTATGCGGACGGCGCTTCCTCACGCAGACTCGCCGCTACCCGTTCATCGAACCAGACACCCTCCAGCTCCTGCATCAGACGTTTCACCGGGATCGTCTGTCGAGCCTCCTGGCGTGTCATCACCCGGCCGGCGCCGTGCGAGCTGGAGCAGAGCGATAAAGAACACCCCCGCCCCGCTACGTGGAGGCTCCTCGTACCCATAGATCCGGGAATAATCCCCGGTTGACCTTCGGCTGCGGGGTTGGCGCCCTTTCGATGAATCCAGAGCCGTACACCAAAATGCTCTTCCTGCTGGACATGATTATGGTCACCATGAATCAGTGAATCCTCAACGGTGCGCGCGCGAAGAACCTTCGCCAGAACTTGACCAACCGCGTCGATGATGAGTCGCCGATTTGTGTCCGCATAGGCGCGCGCCCACGCCACGTCGCCGAGATAGGCTTTCCCCTCCGGACTGTCGGCTTCCAAATAGAACAGTCCGCCGCCAGTCTTCTTCGCGGACTTCATGTGCCATTCCGTGATGATCTGTCCCATGGCTCGCGAGCCACTGTGCACCATTAGCCACAGGCGGTCATCATCGTCGGCCTGAAGCTCCAGGAAGTGATTGCCCCGGCCCAAAGTCCCCAGCTCGATCAAACCCTCGTGCTGAGCCGTCGAGACCAGACGCGGATGACTGAGCTGCATCTCCGCGAGCGCGGCTGGCAGTGGTCGCGCGGTCGACCGGCTGCGATGACGCATCACCGGTACAACTTCATGTAGCCCTGTCAGCACAGCACGCGCGGTCCTCTCATCCGCCAGCACCGACGCTTCGCAATCAAAGCCGACAGCCGCTATCCCGCAACCGATGTCCGCGCCGACGGCCTGAGGATAGATGACCCGATTTGTCGCCAGCACCGTCCCGATGCATACAGTCCCCGCCAGATGCACATCGGGCATGAGGGCAATGTGTTGTACGTCTTCGGCTCGACGAAGCCGATCAACGGCCTGCCGGACTTCCTTCGGCATCGGTTCAACCAGCCACGTGTGCAAAGGAGGCACAGACGACCTGATGCTCTGTTTCCCGCTCATTCGGACACCTCCGGATTTTTCGCCACACGAAAAGAGAGATCAGGCGCACGCCGGCGCGTAATCGTAGCCGCGATTTCGCCGCGCAGAAAACTCCGCGCGCTCAGCAATCGTTGGAGCACTTGCTCTATATCCACCTTGCGGCTCGTCCGTGTGGGCCTCACAGTGACCAGCAGGTGAGTAACATCCGGCGCCAGTTCCACACTCAGCACCTCCAGGTCTTGCAGGTGTGTGTCTCGGCACTCGCCGCCCAACGCAATGCTGAGCGCGCGAAACACCTGCTTACACAACTGCTGGCCCTTGCGATCCGTTCTTGTGCGCGATTTCCCGGTGGAGAAAATTTCGCGCGGATTGATGCAATCATCAGATTGGATCTGTGCGCACCACGCGCGCAAATCCCCCGGTTTCTTTCGAGATTTCATCCCAAGCTCCCAAAGACAATGGAAGACCATTTCACCCTGTGACGCCGCACGCCATGTCATGGCGCGCTACGCACAGCGCAACACTAATCCGTACGCTTGAATCAGATGGAATGGGAGCCCGGCCTGATCAGCCGGCAAAGGAAGGCTGACAGAACATCAGCAGGAACCGGCGGGCAGACCGAGGCTCAATGGATGTACCGCAAGGTTATACACAGTATGCCTCCTTTCGCCTTACGCCGACTGTCGACGTGGCGATGCAATTATGAACCATAATCTTGAAAAAGTCAAACTTTGCTATCGGGGCACAGTTATCGCTACTTCTAGCGGCTCCGCTTGCGCCCAGAGCTTCGCTGCTGATTGGTGCGGCTTTCTGTTTTTCGTTATAGAGTGTCTATCGTGAAATCCATGCGGCTTGACATACTTCTGGCGACGATACTCACCTCGCTGCCCGCATGGGCGGGTCAGGACCATTATCAAGCGATCGGATTCGACCAGCGCGACAGATGGCACACGTTCGCCGATGAGCCGTGGTGGGCGCTCGTCGATTTGCGAGACATGCTGAACATTTTCCACCCGCTGACGATTCCGAAAACGGGCAACGCCGCCGGCGCGTCGCGCGAGGTCACGATCCCCGCCGACTGGCGGCCGCCGTTTTCGCTGCGTTTCTACTGTGCGGACGATTACTTTGCCGATCGCGACAAGCACAAGACCGGCCAGCCGGGGACCGAGAGCTTTTTCGATCATCGCTTCAAGCAGGTGCTCATCGACGACAAGCTCATCTGGGAGCGCGACGTTGTGGATGATAACGTCATGGGCTCGCCGACCGAGTTCGAGGTTGATGTCACCTCATACGTCCAGCCCGGCAAGCCGTTCAAGCTCACCTTCCGCGCGTTCGACAAGCTGAGCACCGATCAGCGCGGCGAGCACGACGTCTGGTTTCGTTCGGGCATCTGGTACGCCCCCGGCGACGGCAAAACCGAGGAGCCGCCGCGCTTTCATACGGCCGTCTGGTTTGCTGATGCAGTGATCGGTGAGAAGCAGGCGGTGCAAAGCGCGCCGCGGGGAACGCGCCCCAATGATGAGATCGTCCAGGCCCGTCATCGCCAGCGCTGGCCGATGCCGCCGCGCGGCGTGTCGATGAAGTGGCCCGCCGAACTCAAACTGGTGACGCCGGCGCCGATCCCCAACACCGGCTTCCCGATCACTTGCGGCGTTCCGATGCCGCCCGGACTGTTGAAGAACGCGGGCGAAATCAGCCTCACCGACAAAACCGATGCCGTGATGCCGCTTCAGAGCACGATCGGCGGATACTGGCCGGACGGTAGCATCCGCCACCTCATCATCAACACCATCGCCCCCGCCGGTACCAAAAATGGTGATGTGTTCAAGCTGCGGCCGGGCAGTGAAAAGACGGCGCGTTCGGATTCGTCGCTCCAGATGGAACGCCAAGGTCGAGCGCTGAGCATTGTCACCGGCCGCCTGCGCCTGAAGCTCGGCGCTGATCCCACTCGATTTATCGACGAAGTTGCTTTCGCCAGAGGTGCGGAATCAGTCTTTTCTAATCTGACATTTCGGATGAGTGTCGCCGGAGAAAAGGGTCCGCAACGCGTCGAAGCCAGTTGGCAGGACATCGAGCTTGTGGAAGAGGGCCCCGTCACCACCTGTGTCGAGTGGCAGGGTTCGATTCATTCAGGCCCGCGGCACGTCGGCCGCTTCGTCTTCCGGCTGTACATGTACGCCGGCCTGCCCACCATTCAGACGCAGCTCCGCATCATCAATGACGTGAAGAACGACCAGCCGCTCCAGATCGCTGATCTTGCCCTCACGGCCACCATTCCGGGCGGCATTCGACCTGGAACGAAGGTGGGAGTGGTCGATGGCGACCCGATCCGTTCCGAGGGCGCGCTCTCGTTGCATCAGGAAGCGCCGGATCGATTCACCGTCAACGTGAACGCCGGCGCTCCGCACGAAGGCAAGCAGGCGCAGGGCTGGATCGAGGCCCTGGGGCCGCAAAGCCGTATCCACGCTGCGGTGCGCTGGTTCTGGCAACAGTACCCCAAGGCTTTGACTGCGCGTGACGATCAACTGGAGATCGGCTTGTTCACGCCCACCGAAAAGGACCCGTTCTATCTGCCCAACTTCGGCGAGTCCAAGCGGCACGACATCTGGTTCACTTTGACGCGGGACAGCGCGGCGGCCACAGATCCGAACCCCCGACGCCAGTCGGGGGCCGAACGTCACGCATCCTCGGCCCCTCACTCGCGTGAGGGGTTCAGACAACCCACGACGCAAGCAGGGTTATCACCTGAAAGGTCGCTCGCTCTTCTCGCCGACTCGCCGCCGCGTTTGTTCGACGGCCGGTGGTTCTGCCTCAGCGGGGCGTTTGCCGTGCTCGATCCTGACTGGTTCGAGCATCAGCCGAAGATCGCCCACTGGGTCGAGGAATCGTACGGCGACATTTCCAGCGCCCGCGTATTGAACGGCCAATTCGGCATCCGCAACTTCGGCGACTTCCCCTACGGGGGCCAGGGCCAGTGGATGAACGGCTACTGGGCGATGATCGGCGGATCGCTCTACTGGGGCCTCGCCTCGGGCGATCCGCGATGGATTCAGCGCAGTTGCGAAATCTCCCGCCACATCGCCGACGTGGACTGCGTGCGGGTTCCCCCGGATCGCCCCGACTGGCGGGAATGGGATGGCGTCACGTGCGCCCTCGGGTTCGACCACTCGCAACACAAGGACCTTGCCAAATGGCCGGCGTTCCAGCAGGGCGAAAGCCTCTTCCTGCACTACTGGATGACCGGCGACCCCGACAGCCGCGAGGCCGCTCTCGCCAACGCCGACTACATCATCCGCAACCGTAGCGGCCTCGGCTCCAGCGAAGCCCGCTCGCAGGCCCGACCAATGCTCACGCTGCTCCGTGCGTGGCAGGCGACCGCCGACCGCAAATACCTCGACGCCGCCCGTCAGTACCTCGACCTCAAGTCGCAAACCGAGCATGTCATCGACTGGCGGCGCGGCGCGTACATTCAACCGACGTACGCCAACTGGCGGTGCATGACCGCCGGGCTCGACTCGATGTACGCGCACAACATTTACGACTATTACCGCCTCACCGGCGACGTGAACGCCGCCCGGCTCGTCGTCGCCGTCGCCGACAGCGTGTACGCCGAATCCATGCTCCCGCAGGATGAGGGCTTGGGAAGTTTTATATTCTACGTCCGCTACGGCCGCGGCTCGGGCTATTACACGCAGATGGCCATGCTCTTCCACATGGCCTACGATCTGACCGGCGACCTGAAGTTCCTCCGCGCGGGCCGCGCCGCATTCGACCGCTACCTGTGCTACGACGACACCACCGGCAAGCCGAGCTACCAGCCCTTCCACAACTTCGGCTGGCTCGACCCCGAGTTCGGCGGCTGGCAGCTCGAATTCAAGGACATCCCCACCGATCCGTTCCCAATCACCCGCCAAACCCCCGACCCCGACCCGGCCAACTATCGGTAGTTTGTTGTGCCACTGCTCTCAAGCAGTGCTTCCTTCCGATGCCCCAATAGCGCCGTCCGGCGCAAGAGCTTGGCGCGCGACTCGCGGAGCGCCTTGAGGGCGTCGCGGGTATTCTCGAATGCCTCTGAGACGGTCTCGGCTTCGGTGATCAGCTCAGGGTCCAGCGGTGAGGTCACGATAAACCCGCCTTCCTCCGCCACCTGAAGCACGAGCACCAGTTTGCCGTCACTGATTGTGTATTTCCTGGACATAGCGATATTCTACGCTGCCCGGGAGGTCGCGTCACGGCTCGATTTGACGGATGCCAACCTGAGCCGATTGACTTGTGCCTGAGCGACGGCAGCACAACGCTGGCCGGCGTCCCAACGTGTGCGTCCCGAAGGGACGCCGGGTTGTAACCACGGGTAGAGTGAGGGCCGCCAGGCCCGAACGGAACCCGTGGAAGATCTTGAAAGAATAGATTCGCCCCGGCAGGGGCGACGGAAATATCGCAGTAGCGTGCCGCCTGTCACCAATGCGATGACTTCAATCCTTGAGAGAAGCGACTGGAGAAAAAACTCTCCTTGGAGTATATCTAAAACATCCGGATGCGGCTATATAGAGAACACCCTAACAGGATGCTATCTCATGGAAGAGATCGAACACTATCAACGGCTCTCCGGATTTGTACCGAAACACGCCTGGGACGCAACTATTCCTATCCTTATCCGCTGTGGAACGCAATTAACACAGCATGGCACTGGAACCTTGTTCGCTGTCGGCGCTGACTGCTTTGTAATCACTGCTGGACACGTCTTAAGATCGGCAAAGGAGGCCGGAACTGGCCTCTATGCAGCGACATCGAGAAAGGACTTTCTGCAACTGGGCGGCACGTGGACGGTATCCGACGACGAGAAATCCGACGGAGTTTTCGATGTTGCTGTATTTCAATTGGCAAACGAATCTCAACGGAGATTTCAATCCAGCAACTTTTTGCGGCTTTCTGATGTGTCGTTTGACTTCAACATCGAATACGCCGTTTACACTGTGTTCGGCTTTCCTTCAATATGGACGCATAAGAAGGAATCGGATAAGTCAACCCTGGTTGCCAAGGCCTTTCAATACACGACCTACACTTACGAATCGTCTACCTCATCGTTAGAGAACTTTGATCCTCGTCATCATCTCGCGTTGGGTGTTTCCCTCGACGAATCTCGCGATGAAAACGCAAACTTTGTCGACTTTTCTTACTCTGGTGGAGTGTCTGCGCGATTCCCGGCTGACCTTGGCGGCATCAGCGGGGGTAGCGTTTGGCACATCGGTGACCGACGTTATCCTTTAGATAACTGGCCTATCAGCCCGTGGTGAAAGTCTCCTTGACAGGTTGAGATTGATAGAGTATATT
>CAYLLT010000045.1:0-9996 GCA_964384465.1 uncultured Planctomycetales bacterium
CCCACCAACAAGCTGATAGGACATGGGCCGCTCCCGAGCCGGTAGGTCCGAAGATCCCCACCCTTTGATCTCAAGAACATGAGGTCTCGAGATGTCATCAGGTATTACCGTCACTTTCGCAAAGGACCCTTGCGGGCCCGACGCTATCCCTGTGCTCAAGGTACGTTACCCATGCATTACTCACCCGTCCGCCACTGAACCACCCTCGTATTGCTACTCAGGTAGTTCCGTACGACTTGCATGCCTTAGCCACGCCGCCAGCGTTCGAAACAGACAGGCCCCCCGATCGCCTCTTACGAGGAGGCCGGTTCACCTGCCTGAAATTTCGAAGGAATTGTGCGTTACCTCAGGATAGAGGCAACGCTGGCTCACGCTGCTCATCTGCATTATGAGAACGTGATAATATCGCACCTTAACCCGCGGCCCGGATTGCTCCGGATCGAAGGCGGTTGGTACGACTGAAGTGTCGATCACCCGGAAATTTCAGCCTCCGGACGATCGAACCACACCTGGCCATCTTATGCCGGACTGGCTTAATCCGGCACGATGACTCATGGATCTGAGCGAACGACGAGATTTAATTGCAGTCCCGTCGCCGCTCCACGTTCTCACGGCGTTTCTCACACTGTTCACTTGTCAAAGAACAAAACAACACCTCCTCAAGTGGGTCTCACTCGAGAGGGCCCCGCATTGTAGCGGGCGCTGACCACCTGTCAACCCGCCTCAGACGGGCGAAAAACAGGTTCGTTCACTTTTTCGGCTTATTCGCGGATGATCGGCAGATGGTGCCGAACCCGAGAGCCGGTTGATCTGCCGCCTCGTCAGCTTTCTGACCGTTTCAAACATCCGCCGGAGCGGAGCACAGTCAACTACAAGAGGGGCAGGAACACAGACCGGTTGCACTACTCGGCAACGCTGATGTGTAGTAATATAGTCGCTGTTGGATGGATTGTCAAGTTGAGAGGGCGACGGGCACGCAGCTCATAAGTCTTTTACTTGTAGTATGTTATGGTGCACTACCCTGCTGTAGAGCTTGTGTTCTTGCGCGTGATACATCAACTGAGAATCATTCTCGTCCTGTCTGCGGTCCTGACGACCCACTCTGCTGCCGCCGGTGAGGAGGGAGCACGGCCTGTGAGAAGCTCATCCACACAACCCAGAGGGCTGGTCAAGCTGACGGAAGAAGGCCGCCGGATCCACCGCTCTTGCATCGTTATCGACGGGCACAACGACCTGCCGCTCAGGATCCGGGAGGACTCGGACTCCGCGTTCGACAAGATGGACCTCTCGAAGCCGCTGCCGAAGCTGCAAACGGACATCCCCCGACTGCGAGCCGGCGGGCTGGGTGCGCAGTTCTGGTCCGCGTACGTACCGCCGACGACGATCCGTGAGGGCGGGGCGACGCGTTTTGCCCTCGAGCAGATCGATCTCATCCAACGCATGGTGCGGCGGTATCCCGAGACATTCGCGATGGCGTACTCGGCGGACGACATCGAACGGGTTCACCGCGAGGGCAAGATCGCATCGCTCATCGGCATCGAGGGCGGGCACGCGATCGAGAACTCGCTGGGCGCACTTCGGATGTTCCACGCGCTCGGCGTCCGCTACATGACGCTGACGCATTCGGACACCATCGACTGGTGCGATGCCGCCACCGACGAGCCGAAGCACGGCGGGTTGACGCCATTCGGCGAGGAGGTTGTCCGCGAGATGAACCGCCTGGGGATGTTGGTGGATATCTCGCACGTGTCGGCCGATGCCATGCGCGACGTGCTCCGGGTTAGCCGGGCGCCGGTGATTGCGTCGCACTCCTCGGCCGAGGCCGTCGCGCCGCATCCGCGGAACGTGCCGGACGACGTACTGAAGATGATCCGCGATAACGGCGGCGTGGTGATGGTGAATTTCTACTCGGGCTTCATCGAGCCGGAGGCGGTCAAGCTCACCCAGCGCCTGTTCGATGACGACCGCGAGCTGCGTGCCAAATACCCGAAAAAAGAGGACTACGAGCGCGCCCGCGAACAGCGGCGCAAGGAGCACCCGCTGCCCCGCGGCACCATCCACACGCTGATCGATCACATCGATCACATCATCAAGGTCGCCGGCATCGACCACGTCGGTCTCGGCTCCGACTTCGACGGCGTGAGCGTGCTGCCCGAACAACTCGAAGACGTGTCGTGCTATCCCTTCATCACGCAGGCGCTGCTCGATCGTGGGTACTCCGAAGAGCAAATCCACAAAATCAACGGGAAGAATCTACTGCGGGCATTTCGAAAAGCGCAAGAGCTGTCAGGCGTTCGGTAAACACCCAGGCTTTTACGCGCGAATAACCTGGTGGTAAACTGTACATTGCCGAAGCGGTTTAGAACTGGCCCGAATACCGGTTGACGAAGTCCTTTGTACCGGGGCGTCAGGGCATTGGCCTTTAAGGCCACAACAATCCGGCTTGCCGGAGCGCCAGACTTCCTTGTTCAAACCGCTTCGGTTTTTGTTTTGGTAACAATGGTGTGCCACTGTTCTGTCAGGAGTGGTCAATAGATCATTCACTGATGGATGTTCAGGTCCGGCGGGGGCGTTTTTGTAGCGTTGTGGATCGAGATCTGGCCGGCGAGGTTTTCGACGACCTGCGTGACCGCTCGGCCGATGCCTTGCGGATCTTTGGTGAAAACGTCTTCCGGCGTGCCGGCGTCGCCGCTGATGCGGATACCAGCATTAAGAGGTATCGAGCCGAGGAAAGGCACGCGCAGCTTGGCGGCGGCCCTTTCCGCGCCGCCCTTGCCGAACATGACGAACTCCTGGCCGGTCTTGGGGTCAACGTAATCGCTCATGTTCTCAACGACACCGAGGATGTCCACGTTAAGCTGCTGGTACATCTTGGCGGCCCGGACGGCGTCGAGCAGAGCGACGTCCTGCGGCGTGCATACGACCACAGCGCCGGTCATGGGGATCGACTGGGACAGCGTGAGCGGCACGTCGCCGGTGCCGGGCGGCAAATCGACAATCATGTAATCCAGCTCACCCCACTCGACCTGATCGAGGAACTGCTTGATCGTCCCGTGGATCATCGGCCCGCGCCAGACGACGGCGCGGTCCGGCTCGATCATGAAACCGATGCTCATCACTTTCAGATCGTGCGCGACGACGGGGATGATCTTGTTGCCGGCGACGGTCGGCTTGGCATTCTCGATGCCCAACAATTTGGGGATGGAGGGGCCGTAAACGTCGGCGTCCATCAGGCCAACCTTTGCACCCGCGCGAGAAAGCCCCACGGCCGCGAGTACGGCAACGGTACTCTTGCCGACGCCGCCCTTGCCGGCGCCGACGGCCACGATGTTCTTGACGTTCGGCAGCACGGCCTGCCGCATCGGCCCGCCGCGGACCTGGGCGCTGAATTCGACTTCGACCTGCGTGACGCCGGGCAGCTTGCGCACTGCGGCCTCGACATCGCCGCGGACCTGGTCCTTGAGCGGACAGGCCGGCGTGGTCAGCTCGACCGCCACGCGAACGTTGCCGTCGCACACCGCGACGTTCTTGATCATGTTCAGCGTGACGAGGTCCTTGTGCAGCTCGGGGTCGTTAACGGTTCTGAGGACATCGAAAATCTGCTCTTTTGTCGGCGAGGTCATAATATGACTTTCAGCACCTTTGTGCCTGCGAATCACTCAAATCATAGTGGGGAGCGACGGCATTATAAAGTGCTTCAGTAGATGTGAGTTATCGCGATGAGGAGTTGTGTGCGCCGTTCACCGGTTCGATCGTGACGACGTGCAGCAGATCGCACTGCACCATCCGTTCGGGAATGTCATCCTGCTCCGCGACACCGACAAATACACTATGGCGTGTAAGGCCGGCGAACTCGGGATGCCGGATTTCATAGGATTGACCATTAGTAAGGTGAATCCGAAAAGGCGAGAAAGGAACCCTTCTGAGTGCATCCTGTACTTCGGTGAAACGCATATGTTGATTCTCTCCAGAACGCAGTCTGAAAGCAAGGGCGCTCGCGTTACGAGACTTCGTCGCCCGGCAAAAACCCCCGTTCGCGGGCGAGTTCGAGCAGGCGGCGGTGGTGGTCGAAACCCTCTTCCGCCAGCTCCTCGAAGACGGCGCGGATATCGGGATTTACGGTGCGGCCGCTCATGGCGTGATAGAACTGTGAGACGCGCAGCTCGGTGTCCAGGGCCATCTGCATGACCTGCTTGTAGTCCTTCACGTCGCGCACGTTGATAAGCCGCGGGCCGGTCACCACGAGGGCCTTGTCCTCGTCAGACAGATAAAACGAACTGCCGGGGTAGAATTTATCCAGCAGATTCTGGAGCCGCTGGCGGTGTTCCTGCTCCTCGTCGGAGATGGCGGCGAATGCCTTGCGGTCGGCCTCGCCGGGGAGCGTCTCAGAGAGGACCATGTAGCGATAGGCGGCAACGGTTTCGCCGTAGATACCGATGGTGAGGGTCTGATCGTCCCGGAGATCGGGAAACGCCGGTTCCGGTGGCTTGGCCATGACAGCAAGGGTAGCACGGGGGGGCATGGCGAGCAAATATGTCAAAGTTCGTCACCGTGCTGATTTGTTCGGGCGGCGGTGGACGCCCAACTGCACGTATTCGCGCGGGAAGATGGCGTGAATCGTCCAATCGATGGCGATGCGCAATCTGCGGGTCCAGCTCGGCATACGCATGAGATAGAATGTGCGGAAGAGGAACCACGCCAGGATGCCGGAGATTTTGATGCCGAAGACTTTCGCAACGCCCGTGCGGCAGCCGAGCGCGGCGATGGAGCCTTTCGTCTGGATATTGCACGGCAGCGGGGGCTGATTGCGGAGAACGCGAACCAGGTTCTGTGCGAGGTGCCTGGCCTCCTGGACGGCGTGCTGGGCGGTGGCCGGGTAGGGTTTGCCGTCCGGTCCGAGATTGACGGCGCAGTCACCGATTCCCCAGACGTTCGCGAAACTCTTCACCCGCAGGTCGCGCTCACACACGATGTACCCCCGCCCGTCCACCGGAAATGAGAGATGCTTGATGATTGGATTGGGCGCGACGCCCGCACACCAGATCACCGTCTGCGTGAGAAGTTTTTCGCCGGTGCTGAGGACGACGTGATCTTCGGCCACACTCTGAACAGTAGTCTTCAGAAGGATATTGATCCCGCGCCGACGCATCGCGGTGGCAGCGAATTCCGACAGGTCCGGGTCCAGGGCCGAGAGAATCCGGTCCTGCACCTCGATCAGCGTGACCTGACAGTCAGCCGGCTTGATGTTCCGGTAGCAGCGGCTGGCTTCGCGGAGAAAAGCGTGGAACTCCCCCGCCAGCTCGGCCCCACTGAAATTGCCGCCCACCACCACAAAGTGCAGCAGCTCCCGCCGCTTCGCCGCATTGGTGATGGCGTCCGTCATTTCGAGCATACCGATGGCTCGATCGCGCAGCAGGACCGCATCCGCCAGGCTTTTGAGCTCGAAGCCGAATTCGCGCAGCCCCGGCACGTCCGGCAGCCGCGTCACGCCGCCCAGCGCCAGCACAAGATGATCGTACGTGACCTCAGCAGCGGCCATTCCGTCGACGTCATACGTGACGCGGCGGAGGTCGGTATCCACCGATTTAACACTCCCCATGCGGAATTCGGTCGAGGTCAGAAACGAGCGGAGCGAGACGACGGCATGGCGCGGCTCGATCGTGCCCGTGCCGGCCTCGATGAGCAGCGGGTAGAAAATGAAATAGTTGTGCTGGTTGATGAGTACGACCTCGGCATCCAGCTTGCGGGCCGTCTTCTCCAGCATCTGGGCACAATACGCCCCGCCAAACCCGCCGCCGAGGATCACGATGCGCGTCTTGTGTGGTGCAGCGTCTGGCATTCAGATCATCTTAGCATGACGATTGGAAGTTGCCGCGGGCACCATGAGCGGTTTTGAACCGCACACGAAACCACTATAGAATACGTGGATGAGCCTTTCAAAAGCAGCAGCCGTGGGACGAAGGCACCGTCGCAGAGGCCGGTTTTGGCCAATGCCAATCCGGGAGACCGACTTGGGACACATTTACGCAGACGTAACCATTCGGCCGACGGCCCGCTCGCGTCGGAAATGGACGGCCCGGTTCCTGGTTGACACGGGGGCCACGGACACGTTTGTTCCCGCTAGCGTGCTACGCAAGCTTGGCATCATGCCAGTGGGTCGGCGCGAGTACGAACTGGCCGATGGAACCTGGCAGGAGCTTCCGATCGGTCTGGGGGCGGTCGAACTTCTGGGGCGCCCGGCTGGTGCGACATTGGTCTTCGCAGGTGAGGACGAAGAGCCGCTCCTGGGCGTGACGGTTCTCGAATCCGCCGGATTCTGGGTGGACCCGCAGCGCGAACGACTCGTTCCCCGCCCGCCGAAACGTAAATCGCTTAACAGGAGCTGAAGATGCGAGGAAACGGTCGAGTCACGCGGCGGAAATTCTTGAAGACGACGGGTGCGGCGGCGGGAGTGGCCGTCTTGACGGCGCGCAACTACGCGCGGGCGGCGGGGGCGAACGAACGGCTCAACATGGGCGTCATCGGCTGCGGCGGCATGGCCACGAAAGGGCACTTGCAGGGCCTGCTGGACATGCGCCAGTCGGAGAACCTCGACATCCTTGCCGTCTGCGACGTGTACGATAAGCACGCGATCCAGTACCAGGACAAGGTCAAGGCGGCGGGCGGCGATCCGAAGCGGTTTCGCGATTATCACGACGTGCTGGCGATCAAGGACTTGGATTACGTGCTCATCGCGACGCCGGAGCACTGGCACGCGCAGATCACGCTCGATGCTCTGGACGCGAAGAAGCATGTGTATTGCGAGAAGCCGCTGACACACACCATCGAGGAGTGCCAGAAGGTGGTCGCCAGGGCGAAGAACAGCGGCCTCAAGGTGCAGGTCGGCGTGCAGGGCACGAGCGACGACAGTTACGCGAGCGCCCACGAAGCGATCCTCGCGGGCAAGCTGGGGCCGGTGGTCGAGGCGCAGATCGATTACGTCCGCAACTATATGCCGGGCGGGCCGTGGCGGGAGCCGCAGGTCAAGGACGATATCCCCAAGCCGGCGGACATGGATTGGGAAGCGTGGCTGGGGCCGGCGCCGAAGCGCGCGTGGGACCCCCATCGTTATTACGAGTGGCGGTGTTATCGCGATTATTCCGGCGGGATCGCCACGGATCTGTTCGTGCATCGGATCACGCGGATCATCAAGGCGTGCGGGCTTAGTTTCCCCGAGCGCGTGGTGGGCATGGGCGGAATTTACCTCTGGAACGACAAGCGCGATCTGCCGGACAACTTCGAGATGATGTGCGAGTATCCGAAGGTGGAGGGCGTCACGCCGGGCATGACCGTTCACGTCCTGGGCACGATGGCCAACGCCCACAAGAACGACCACTGCATCCGCGGGCACAAGGCCACGCTGGTATTCAACGACACCGGCTGGGACATCATCGACGAGACCTCACAGAAGGTAGTCGAATCGCACAAGAAAACCGGTGCCGAGGACACCGCCCTGCATCACAAGAACCACCACGCCTCCATCCGCGACGGCAAGCCGCTGAACTGCCCGCCGGAGTTGGGCCTCTACGGCGTCGTGGCCGTCTGCATGGCCAACGAGTCATGGTTCCAGAAGAAGATGCTGACGTGGAATCCCGATAAGGGCATCGTCGCAACGACATAGGAGATTCTGCCTGCTCTGAGCAATTGCATCTGATCCTTGTGATGACATGCCAATCAACGCTATAATGACGGCGTAGACTGGTGTATACCAATGAAATCACTGATCGAGCATATCGAGATCACCCCCGGCGTGTGCGGCGGAAAGCCGCGAATCGCGAATACCCGCATCCGCGTGCAGGACATCGTTATTTGGACCGAACAGGGACTTTCGCCCGACGAGATCGTGTCGGGGTATCCACACTTGACGTTGGCGGATGTGCATGCCGCGCTGGCTTATTATCATGACCACCGCGAACTCATCGACCAGCAGATGAAGGAATCCGATGAGTTCGTCGCGCGGATGAAGAGCAAATACGGCACCGTCTGACACCCCAACACCTCGCGCGAAAATACCGATGGTCATTCGGTTTCATCTTGATGAGCATGTGAATCATGCGATCGCCAACGGTCTGAGGCGCCGCGGCATCGACGTGAGAACCACCTCGGAGGCAGGCTTGACCGGGGCACCGGACGAGACCCAGCTTGTCTCTGCCCGCGCGGACTTCCGCGTTCTGGTGACTCACGACGACGATCATCTCCGGCTCCACGATCAGGGTTTCGCTCACACGGGCATCGCCTATTGTCACCCACGAAGCCGTTCAATCGGGCAGATCGTCCTCGCTCTCGCCCGGTTGTGGCGGACTCGGACGGCCGAAGAGATGGAGGGGCGCATCGAGTTTCTTTGATCGATTATTCAGAGGGTAAAGTCACGGCCGGGGCAGGATGATATATCCCACGCCGCCGTTGGCCAGCCAGACTTGTTCCATGTCTTCGCGGGCGTAGGTGGTGGTGCCCTGGTCGGCGGTGGCGGCGGCGGGGTCGTTGATGTGGACGTTGCCGGCTTCGTCGAAGCCGACGATGACCAGCAGGTGGCCGTTGGTCTCGCGGTACGGGGAATTGCGGAGCTGGCCCTTCTTCACCTTGATACTGGCGATGACCGGCTCGTCGCGGGCGATGTGTTGCTTGACGGCGTTCCAGTCGCCGAACCGCTCGATGTAGCCGGGCAGGCCGTAGGTGTACGCGCCCTGCACCGCCCGCCACCAGTTGCCGTAAAGCTCGTATTCCTCGTCCCAGATCGTTGCACAGACTTTGGCCGTCGGCTCATCGATGCCGCGGTAATGCATCACCATTGAGACGGAGGTCGGGCTACAGATACTTCCGCTGATCTTCTTGTCCTCGGCCTTCTGACTCCGCCACGGGACCGGCAGGCGCCGTGCCCACTTTTCCTTCGGGCCGGGGTCGATCTTCCGGCGATGAGTGACAAAGAGATTGACATCGTTCAGCGTGTTGCTGTACGCGAGGCCGACGCGACGGATGATGGGCGGGTGGCCAAGATCAGAACCGCTTAGAAGAACTCGGTACTGGATGCGGTCGAAGCGGTTGTTCGACTGGAAGTAGTCGATGTTAATCAGGCCGTTGTCGTCCGCCGTCACCTTCTTATCAACCTGCGGGGCGCGGCCCCAGCTTCCCAGGTAATAGAACGGCGTCCAGAAGTCGTCCTGCTGCCGGGCCATGCGGATCTGAACTGCGAATCCGCCACCTGCGGGCACGTCGATGTTCCACGACGGCACCAGGTCGTTGAAAGGGAATTCGGTATTGATGATGCGGGACGTGTGGACAATGGCCCGTTGCGCGACGAGGCCGTCGCTGTTCAGGCGCGTGCTTTGGAGGCGTTCGGACGTTCCCTCTTTGAAGACCGAGGGCGTTTCATCGAGGATCAGACCGTGAACGTCGTTGGGCGTGGATTTGAGGCGATTGCCGATGCGCTCAGGCCCCTCGGCGGGGAGTGATGCGGGCTGCGAGGCGGGAGGCGGTTCGGCCAGGGCACGGTTCAACGTCGATGACAGGATAAAACCAGCAAGCAGAACAAATACCAACGTGCCAGCGTGGTGTTCTGTCGCCCCGCCGGGGCTCTGTTCTTCGTGGCGTTGGGCAACTGACGCCCCTCTGGGGCTACCGAAAGCGCAATTCTCCGTGTCTCCGTGTCTCCGTGGTGAGTTCATCAGATTCCGCCGCCGGATTCGTGCACGTGCAGGCCGCACTCGGTCTTGTCGAAGCCGGCCCAGCGGCCGCTGCGCGGGTCCTGACCGGCTTTCACTTTCGTCGTGCAGTATCCCTCCTCCGGCTGGCAGCCGATGCTGAGGAAGCCCTCTGACCGCAGCGGATGGTATGGTAGGTCATTTTCCTGCAAATAGTAGTGCACGTCCTTGGCCGTCCAGTTGGCGATGGGGCTGAGCTTGACCAGCCCGCGGTGATCGAGCTGGACGATCGGCGAATAGCGGCGCGTCTCCGACTGCT
>CAYLLT010000045.1:10033-41985 GCA_964384465.1 uncultured Planctomycetales bacterium
CAGCAGGCGTCGGGGCTTGACTGCCACATCTTGCCGTGGATTTCGAGGAAGAACACTTTGCGCAGGGCGGGCCGATACACGTGCAGATTCAGGTTGAGGCGTGTCTTCAAGTCCTCCAGAAAAGCGAGCGTTTCCGGGAAGAGGAAGCCCGTGTTGACGGCGATCACCTTGATGTCCGGCTTGACGCGCGTGCAGAGGTGGAGCATGACGGCGCTGTCGGCCCCGAAGGAGGAGGACAGGCCCAGGTCGTCGCCGAACTCGCCCACCGCCCAATCGACGATGTCCAGGGCGTCGCGTTGCTCGAACTCCGCGTTGAGCGCATCGAGGTCGTATTCGGAAGACACTTCAGTCGCCATGAATTCGCTCCGCATCGGAACCCACCACGCCAGTGGTGGGCCGGCCCCGCACTTGCGTGCGGGGTTCTGATCGTCGCGGCATTATAGCAGGGATTCGAGCCACGCGCCAGGTGTGGCGATGATGGGCCTCGCGAACTGAGGGTGGGACAAAGCCCGATTGCACCTTGATGGCTCCCGCCGCACAATGCCGGCAAGATGGCTACGGAATACCGCAACATCCACGGCCGGCAGTGGGGCCGCGGCATCCGCCCTTATCTGCTGCTGCCGAAGTTCGTATGTGTCGGCATCTTCCTCGGAGGGCTGGTCAGCCTGATGCTGCTGGAGCTCCTCCGCCCTCCGCCGCGGACGCCGGCCGCGTGGGCGGAACACGCCGATCGGATACGACGAGCCTATACGCTGGTGATCGTGCCTGCCCTCGTGGGCGTTCTGCTGATGGGTTTGTTGCTGGCATCCACCCATTTCAAGGCATTCATCCGGATGCGCTGGTTCAAGGTCAAAATGGTGACCGTGGCCGTGTTTGTCCCGACGCTGCACACGTTCATGCAGAATCGATCGCGGGCGCTGCGGGCGGCGGTGATCGACGCACCGGACCCGGCCGCCGCGGGCGCCATCCGTCAGCAGTTGGTATGGGGCACCTGCGCCGTGCTGATCTTCGCTTTCTGCATCATTGTCCTGGGCCGGATCAAGCCGCGGCTCGGCCAGGATTACGCCCGCACCTTCTCAAAACCCGAAGATACCACCTGACGGCATTATCTCTCACGCGGCACGATTACAAATCTCGCCAGAAGTTCGGCCATGTGCAGCGGCCGGCGGTCGGTCAGGTGGGCGATCTGATGGCGGCAACTGGTGCCGGAGGCGACCAGCGGCGTGTCCGGCGGCAGGTTGTTGATGAGTTCGATCATTGGCTTGGCGACCCGTAGCGACAAATCGTAGGTCTTGGCGAACATGCCGAATGCGCCGGCCATTCCGCAGCAGGCGGTGTCGAGCAGCGCGGCGCTGACGTTAGGCAGGTGCCGGATGAAGCGCGGCATGATACTCACGTCGGTGAGGGCTCGACACCCAGCACTGAAAGTGCTGGGCTATTATCATCCCGTGCCTCCGGCACGCTGAACACACACGCCTCGTCCGGGCGGTTGCCCTACGCCGCAGGCGGCGGGGAGGATATGCTCGGAGCATGCCCCGGTTTGAGACCGCGCTCACGACGTGTTTCGTTTGGGTATTCGCAGCGATACCCCTGTTATTCCTCGTGTGGATCGTGCTCTGGGAAACGATGAAGCGGTGGCGGCGCTTTCATGACGGGCCTGTCGTGCCCGGTCCCCGCTGTGCTTCGTGCGGGTACAATCTGACGGGGAACACGTCGGGCGTGTGCCCGGAATGCGGGGCGAACCTATGAGGTGCGTTATTGCCGCGGCGTGCATCGTCCTGCTGCTCGGTATCGCATTTGTCGGACTCGTCAGCCTCAACACGGAAATCGTGCTGTGGATGAGGGCGGACCTTCCTCAACCCACGCGGTACTTCGTCCCGACCGGGACAACCTGGAAGGTCACGAACGGCTGGATCGGTTTTGAGAAAGTACACGAGATCCCCGGCTGGCCCGCGCCGCCCGGCGGCACGTTCAACTGCGGCATATTCAACTGGAGGAGAACGATCGTTGCGAACTTGGGGGCCGCCAACAATTCCCCGGCATCGATCTATCAATCCGCTGTGGCGGTGCCGTTCGTGCTTCCGATGCTGTTCTGCGCGGTTCCGCTCTTTATCATCTTCCGCGATCCATACCGGCGATATCGTCGCGAGAAGAAGGGCCTCTGCCTGAACTGCGGATACGATCGCAGAGGCAATGTTTCCGGCGTGTGCCCGGAGTGCGGAGCGCGCGTATGAAGTACCGTCTCACCGTGCTTCTGCCGGGCATACTCGCCGCATTGATTGCAATACCCTTTTTATTGAGTTTCCTCACGCCACTCCACTACACGCGAGGAATGGTCGCCAATCTCCAGCGATTGCCCGCCCAGGAGTTCCTGCTGCGCGACGGGAGATTCCTCTGGCTCCGGCGAACGCCGATTGATACAGCCAGAGGAACCTTCGTTTACGTCACGAGACGCAATTCGATGCTGTTCAAATGGCGGATCATGGAGACACCGTTCGTACTGTTACTGGACCCCGAGGACAGGAGCTATTCGATAGAACGTTTAGGATCGGGAGGAGATTGGAAGCCGTATTCCGATCTCGGACTCGTGGCTGTTCGACATGAGAAGCTTGTCCTCTCGGCGTGGACACCAGGCATTCCGATCATCGTCTTTGCGGCTTACCCTGCACTGGTGCTGACCACCCACCTCGTCTCTCGTATCCGCCGTTCGATCCTTCGTCGTCGGCGACTCAGGATGAATCATTGCCTGGAATGCGGTTATGACTTGACCGGCAACGTATCCGGCGTCTGCCCGGAATGCGGGGAGCGGATCGCCGGCGCTGCGGAGCAGCCATCCCGAACCGGTCCCACTTGATTGCGATCCCGCAGCCGCTGACAATCTTCGCAACTCTTTTCAGGAGGGAACATCGACATGAACAAATCCATTCGCACAATCGTCACGTGTGGCGTGCTGCTCGGAGCAGGGTGGGCGGCGCCGGCGCGGGGGGAGGAGAAAGCCGGGCAGCCGGCGGCCAAGAATGATACGAAACGAGAACAACATGGGGAGAGCAAAGAGCAGCGCGACGCCCGGATGCGCTGGTGGCGGGATGCGCGGTTCGGAATGTTCGTGCACTGGGGGCTCTACGCGATTCCGGCGGGCGAGTGGAACGGTGAACCCGTGAAAGGGAACGGCGAGTGGATCATGCAGACGGGGAAGGTCCCGGTCAAAGAATACGAGAAGCTCGCCGGGAAGTTCAACCCGGTGAAGTTCGATGCGAAGGAGTGGGTGAGGATCGCGGCCGGCGCGGGCATGAAGTACATCGTCATCACCAGCAAGCATCACGACGGCTTCTGCCTGTGGGACAGCGAGGTGAGCAAATACGACGTGATGGACGCCACGCCGTTCAAGCGCGACATCCTCAAAGAGCTGGCCGAGGCGTGCAAGGCCGACGGGCGCGTGCGGCTGTGCTTCTATCACTCGATCATGGACTGGCACCACCCGGACGCGCAGTCGATCAATGAGCCGGGCAGCTACAACCCCAACAAGAGCTACAAGCCGAACCCCAACTTCCCGCGCTACGTCGAGAAGTACATGAAGCCGCAGGTCAAGGAGCTGATCACCAAGTACGACCCGGCCGTGCTGTGGTTCGACGGCGAATGGGTGCCGGAGTACACCGAGGCGATGGGGCACGATGTGTACAAGTTCTGCCTCAGCCTCAAGCCGGACATCATCGTCAACAACCGCGTGGGCAAGACCCGCAAGGGCATGGGCGGGATGAGCGCGAGCGAGGAGTCGGCCGGCGACTTCGGCACGCCGGAGCAGGAAATCCCCGCGACGGGCTTTCCCGGCATCGACTGGGAAAGCTGCATGACCATGAACGATACGTGGGGGTTCAAGAAGAACGATCAGCACTGGAAGTCGGCGGAGACGCTCACCCGCAACGTGATCGAGACGTCGAGCAAGGGCGGCAACTTTCTGCTCAACGTCGGGCCGACGGCGGAGGGTGAGATTCCCGGACCCAGCGTCGAGAGGCTTTCAGAGGTCGGCAAGTGGCTGGCGGTGAACGGCGAGTCGGTCTATGGCAGCCACGCCAGCCCGTTCAAGGACCTTTCGTGGGGCCGGGCGACGCAGAAGGACGGGAAGCTCTATCTGCACGTCTATGATTGGCCGAAGAACGGGGACCTCGGTGTGCCGCTGGCGAACCCGGTGAAAAAAGCATACCTGCTGGCTAAACCGGGTGAGCCGCTGCTGACGGACCAGGCCAAGGGCGGCCAGATCGTGAAAGTTCCGGCGGATGCGCCGGACAAGGTGGCCGGCGTAGTGGTGCTGGAGATTGATGGACCGGCGAAGGCGCAGACGGGCGAATGAAATTACCGCCGCACGTGCGCTCTGCGGCAACAAGCACTACAGCGCAAAGTCGTCCGCGCTAGGCCCGGTATTTTCCGCGCTAGGCCCGGCATTTATGCCGGGTAAGCGATGTGTTTTCAGAGAGATTGAGCCCGCTTCAGCGGGGTTCTCGTGCCCGGCTTTCAGCCTGAGCGATCCGCCGACGGCAGGCTCAAGCCCATCCATCGAGAATCCCGGTAAACCGGGATTAGGTTGGATTTGTGCGTCTCCCAACCCGCCATAAATGGCGGGCCTAGCGCAGAAAAACTGATTGTGACTATGCGCTGTAGTGCAAGTTTCCGCAGTCCTTCTGTGGCATGGTGGGGAGTCTGAGTCATCCGTTCACCAACCGATGAAAGTATCCCCGCCGCCGAGCCCGCTGTCACGGCGAGTGCGCCCCTTCAGGGTGGGTTTGGTCGGGCCCTGTCGTCGCTTCGCAACTGCCTGGCGCCGGCGCCGCACATTCAGCGCGTGCCGGAAGAAGAAATCCCCCGCCGATACGCGCACTACCGCCGGCGCGTGATGGAAGCGACGTTCCTCGGCTACGGCACGTTCTACCTGGTCCGCAACAATTTTTCTGCCGTGAGCAAGGACATTCAGGCCGCGCTGCATTACGACCACGCGATGATCGGCAACATCCTGGCCGCCACCGCCGTGAGCTACGGGGTGGGCAAGTTCGTCATGGGGGCCGTCTCGGACCGTTGCAACGCGCGGCGATTCGTGGCCGTGGGCCTGCTGCTGACCGCGGCATGCAACTTCGCCTTCAGTGCCGTGGCCAGCTACCACCTCCACCTGTTTCTGTGGAGTCTCAACGGCCTCGTTCAGGGCATGGGCTGGCCGCCGTGCGGGCGCTGCATGGCCCACTGGTTCAGCGAGCGCGAGCGCGGCCTGACCTTCAGCATCTGGAACACATCGCACAATGTCGGCGGCGGGCTGGCCGGCATGATCGCCGCATGGGCCGCGGGGCACTACGGCGGCTGGCAGTACGCATTCATCTTTCCGGGGATCCTGGCCACCATCGGCGCCGTTTACCTGCTGACGCGGCTCTGTGATACGCCGCAGTCGGTCGGCCTCCCGCCGATCGAAGAGTACAACAACGACTATCCGCCGGGCGCGGGTCCGCACGGCACACATGAGCGCGAGCTGGGCACGTACGAATTGCTTTTCGGATATGTGCTATCCAACAAGTATATCTGGCTGCTGGCGGCGGCCAACTTCTTCGCCTACGTGACCCGCTACAGCATGCTCGACTGGGCCCCGATGTACCTGCGCGAGGTCAAAGGGGCGACGCTCGCGAAAGGCGGACTGGCCATCTTTGTGAACGAGTTCGGCGGCATCCCCTCGACGATCTTTCTCGGATGGCTGTCCGATCGGTTGAAGGGCCGCCGGGGTATGGTGGCGGTCCTGTGCATATTCCCGATGCTGGCCGCTTTCGCGATCCTGATGGTCACTCCCCCCGGCTACCTGTGGCTCGACATGATCATGCTGGCCGCGCTCGGCTTCTTCATCTACCCGGTGATCAACCTCATCATCATCATGGCGCTGGACCTCACGTCGAAAAAGGCGATCGGAACGGCCGCGGGGTTCATCGGACTGGTCGGCTATCTCGGACGCGGGTTCCTGGGCTTCGGCGGCGGTTGGTTGCTGAAGCACTATCAGCCGCTGTATGGCGTGGATGCGGCGTGGAAGATCGTGCTCGGCGGAATGACCGCCTGTACGGCCGTGCCGATCCTGCTGCTGGCACTGACCTGGCGGATCGGCCCGATGAACGGACGCAGATAATAAAAAACCCACGGACTGAGCCCCGTGGGTTTTGAGAAGCTCGCTTTTGGTTTTGTCGATCGCGCGATCACCACGCGAAGTGGGAGAACGCCTTGTTCGCGTCGGCCATGCGGTGTACGTTCTCGCGGGTGGTCATGGCGACGCCTTCGCGCTTGTACGCGTCGATCAGCTCCTGGGCCATGCTTTCACAAGCCGCGCGCCCCTTCTTGGAGCGGGCGGCATCAAGTATCCAGCGGATGGCCAGCGACTGCTGCCGGCGGCGGTTCACCGGGATCGGCACCTGGTAGTTCGACCCGCCGACGCGCTTGCTGCGGACTTCGATATTCGGCTTGACGTTCTGGATCGCCCCTTCGAAGACCTCGACGGGCTTCACGTCCTTGACCTTCTTGGCCACGATGTCCATGGCGTCATAGAAGACGCGGGTGGCGACGCTCTTCTTGCCCTCGTACATCATGCAGTTGATGAACTTGCTGACCAGCTTGCTGCTGAATCGCGGGTCGGCCCGCCACTGGTCATCCGATTTTGTCCACTTCTTATAGCCCATGCTCGCTGGTACCCTCATTTCGATGCTGATGAATCCCGCCGCCTGCCTTCACCATTGCGGCCCCTGCCCGCCGGCGGACCGGCGGGAGCCCAATATTATGGTCGCCGGCGCCGCGTAAAGCAAGTTGCCCATTAATCGTTAAATCCGTGTGAAATTCTCCAGAATTTTCAGCCCGGCCGCCTGACTCTTTTCCGGGTGGAACTGCGTGGCGAAGAGGTTCCCGCGCCAGATCATGGCGGTGAAATCGTAGCCGTAGTTGCACTGGGCCCGGGCCAGCGCGGTGTCCGTCGGCTCGACGTAATAGCTGTGGACGAAGTAGAAGTGCCGGCCGGGTTCGAGTCCTTCCAGCAGCGGGCAGGGCTGCGACCAGGTCAACTGGTTCCAGCCCATGTGCGGGACCTTGAGTCCGGCGGCATCGGGCTTGCCGTTGAAATTAAACCGCACCACGCGGCCGGGAATGACGCCCAGACCCTTGTACTCGCCGTCTTCGTAACTCACGTCGAAGAGCAGTTGCAGCCCGAGACAGATGCCCAGGAACGGCCGGCCCGAATTAGCCGCCTCGACCAGCGGCGCGACCAGCCCCTGTTCGCGCAGATGACCGATCGCATCGCGGAAGGCCCCCACGCCGGGCAATACGACCTTCTCGGCCGCGGCGATTTTCTCCGGCGTCTGCACGATCTCCGCCACCGCGCCGACGCGTTCAAACGCCTTCTGCACGCTCCGCAGGTTGCCCATGCCGTAATCGACGATGGCGATCAATCTGATACTCTCGCTATTTAGTTGAACCGCAGAGAAGACGCAGAGAACAGATCATGAGGAAACCAGGAAAACAGGAAACGAATTATGAACAGCAATAAGCTAATTCCTGGTTTCATGGGTTCCTTATTGAATTTGTGATTTCTCTGCGCTCTCTGCGCCTCTGCGGTTGCATTAGCTCACTTTCGCCGTCTTCTGTTTGTTGAGCGCACGATCGAGCTGGCGCATGGCCTGACGCAGGCGGTGCTCGTTTTCAACGAGTGCGATGCGGACGTAGCCTTCGCCGTTGGGGCCGAACGCGCGACCGGGGGCGAGCGCGACCTCCGCCTCCTCCATCATCCGCATGACGAAGTCGATGGTGGACCCGCCGGCCAGGTGCTCGTCGCGCACGCGGGCCCATACGAACATGCTGGCCCGGCAGCGCTCGGCGGTCCAGCCCAGCCGCTCGCAGCCGGCGAGCACCACGTCACGGCGGGCCTCGTACAGTTTGGCCTGCTCGGCGATGGCCTGCTGACAGTGCCGCAGTGCGATGATCGACGCGATCTGCACCGGCTGAAAGATGCCGTAATCATAGTAGCCCTTGATGGTGCCGAGGGCCTCGACCATCGTGCGATTGCCCGCGCAGAAGCCGATCCGCCAGCCGGCCATGTTGTACGGCTTGCTCATCGTCGTGAATTCGACGCCGACGTCCTTGGCCCCCGCCGCCGACAGAAAGCTTGGCGCCTGGTAGCCGTCGAAGCACGTCTCGCCGTAGGCGAAATCGTGGATCACGGCCACGCCATATTCGCGGGCCAGCGCGACCACGTTCTCGAAAAAAGGCGGATCGACGGTGATCGCCGTCGGATTGTGCGGGTAGTTGAGCAGCATCAGTTTCGGCCGCGGGAAGAGGTGCTCGAGTACGTAGCGGATGCGTTCGAGAAACGCCTCGTCGTTGCCCAGCGGCACGGAGATGACATTCGCCCCGGCCAGCGCGACGCCGTAAACGTGGATCGGAAACGCTGGATCGCCGACGACGGCGGTATCGCCCGGCCCCAGCATCGCCAGCAGCATGTGGCTGATGCCCTCCTTGCTGCCGATACAGGCGATCACTTCGTTTTCCGGGTCCAACTCGACGCCGTACTTCTCGCGGTAGTGGCGGGCCACGTCGCGGCGGAGATTGAACACCCCCTTCGAGACGCTGTACCGATGGTTGCGCGGGTCCTGCACGGCCTCGCAGAGCTTGTCCACGATCGGCTGCGGCGTGGGGTCGGACGGATTGCCCATCCCCAGATCGATGATGTCAACGTCCTGCTGGCGTTTCTGGTGCTTGAGGGCGTTGATCCGCGCGAAGAGATACGGCGGCAGTCGGGAGATGCGCTGCGACGGCTGAATCACGAATTCTGACATACGGCGATTATAACGCGCTTTGCGGGGGAATGTCGCCAAGGATCGAACCAATGGAATCAGGATCAACGGTCATATCGGCGCGCTCCCCTCCGGTCGCGGCTAAACTTCCGGCGCTTCAAGGGGTTCGAGAAGGGACCGCCTGTCCGGGCTGCGTGGTGGGCGGGTTCTTCAGCGCGTCCGGCAGGCCCTGAAGGATCTGAGCGGCGGTTTCGTTCTTCGGGTCGATTTTCAGGATCCGCCGGCAGGTGTCTTCCGCTTCCGTAAGCTGGTACACGTCGCGCTGCACTCTGGCGAGTGACTCCAGGAGGCGGACATTATTCTGCCCCTGCGGGGACGCATTACTGAGCACCTGGAGCACGTCGTACATGTTCAGCGTGTGATCGACGTCCGACTGTTCCTGCATCACCTGGGCCAGGTCGATCCGCGCGGTGATGTTTTCCGGCTCTTTATTCAGGATCGACCGCAGCACCTGGCCGTAAGTTCGATAGTACGCGTTTAACGATTGCAGCGCTGCCTGATCGTCGGGCTTGGCACGAAGCTTCTGGCGCATGCCTTCTACGGCGTTGCGGGCTTCGACGCGGGCCTGATCCAGAACGTTCTGCGCGAGCAGGATGCCGGCCAATATGTTCTGATATTCCGGGTTGCCGGGCGACTTCCTCAGCGCCATCTCGGCGGCCTGCCTGGCCTTGTCCATCGAGCCCGGGCCCATGTCCTGATAGGTCTTGGCCTCCTCCATGTAGATTTCGGGATTCTCCGGGTTCAACCCTTCCGCGGTCTTCAGCCGGTCAATCGCCTGGGCAAAGAATTTGGACTTGCGGAATGCGCGGCCGAGTTCGAGATTCGCCTGGGAGAACGTACCAGAGGGAGCACCCGGATTCTTCAAATAGTCTTTGTAGCGTTCGATGGCCAGAACGGGTCGTTCCGTCGCCGCCAGGACACGGGCCATGCCGAGCTGCGCGGCCGGCTCATTCGAACGGTAAAGGAAGACCTTGTTGTACATTTGCTCCGCCTTGTCGTCATTGCCGAGATCATGAAGCGTGCCGGCCATCGCGAGATAGTGTCCGACCGCCATGTCCTCCAGTTGCTTGACAGCAGTGGCGTCAGAAGCGTCCTTGGCCACGGTGGCGAGCCGCTCGTAAACATAGGCCAGGTGGCTGCGGGCCTTGAAATTGGCGGGGTCTTCCTCGAAGACGGCTTGAAGAATTTTGCCCGCCCGCTGGAACTGCCCGTCCTGCGTCGCCTTTTCCGCGAGCGCTATCAGCGCATCGTGGGTCATCCCGGGCTTAACCTCGGGGACATCCGTCAATGAGGCCGCGGCTTTCAATCCCGGCCCGGCGGCGGGAACCGTCGTAGGGGCCTTTTGGGCCAGGAGCAGGCCGCTCACGCTGAATGCTGCGAGAATAAGAGTAAGGTGGGTCAAGACCCACCCTGCGGGGCTTGCGCAGAACGCCGCGAGAATGCCGAAGGGCCATGCCGGGCTGATCCGATGTGTCAGTGACTGGAGATTGAAGGGGAGCATGCCGAAGCGTCCCTCCGAGAAGATGACGGACCGCGTCAACTCGTTGACGCAATTGCGGCAATGAATTGCCGCGGTCCTTTTATTACGATGGAGGCGTCGGAGAGGTTCGCCCCCGCCGGACGGCTAATCGGCGCGGACTATAGGAGGCTTCGCTCGAACGGTCAAGCAGGCTCGCACCGCCGCTTAACCCTGCATGCTCAACGTGCCGTACGATGCGCAGGCCAGATCGTTTTCCTGGCTGGACGTTGAAGCGACCGGCAGGCCGGCGCGCTCCCCCTGGAGTTTGTCCATCAGCAGTACCCAGGTTTCCCGCTGATATTCGAGGAGCTTTACCGCCTCCTGACCCAGTGCGGCATCGCGCCGGGCGCTGGCGTCGACGAGCTTGCGATAGACGAAGTTGTAGAGGCCGGCCATGTTGGTGCACAGGTCGGGGGCGACGTCGGGTTTGAGCGCGGCGAGCAGCTCGAGGACAATTTTTTGCGCCCGGCTGAAGCCGTTGAACGACTGCTCCCAGTTTTTGCTGGTGATGCCGTCGATGCCCTGGCGGGCAAACCGGATCGCCCCGTCGTAGAGCATGAGCTGCAACTGCTCGGGGGAAGCGGTCATGACCGAGTTGCGCAGGTATTCGTTCGATGCGTTGTCCATTGATGGTGTTGTTATCGGTTATTGCCGGGGTTGGCTTAACAACTGTAGCGGCCGACCTCCGAGTCGGCCGCCGGCCTACGCTGTTCTTGGCGTGTTAAACGACGCGACGGCACCAGCCAGAGATCCCAATGCAGCCTGTTGGCCCTGTAGGGATGCTAGTGCGCTCTCCATGGCCTGGAACTGGGCGTTCAGCCGTGCCTCCTTCAGGTCCAATAACTTCTGCATGTCCGCCGCCCGGCTGTTGAACAGATCGACCCGATCCTGAATCGTATTTCGCCGCCGCGTGAGCACGCCGTCGGCCGAGTTCGTGATGGCGTCAAGCTCCTCGTCCAGCCGCGCGGCCAGCCCCACCTTCACGGACTTGCCGCTGTCGTCCTGGGTCAGGAGCGTGAATAATTTCGTCACGCCATCCGGATCTTTCTCGAAGGCGGCGCGGAAACGGTCTTCATCGAGGCTCAGCCGCGCTCCATGTCCGATGGTCAAGCCGACCTGCGACAGGCGGTTCAACGCAGCTCCGGGAACATTCAACGTCGCCGTCAGCCGCGAATAGAGCCGATCGCGAACCTGTAGCACGGCAGCGTCGCCCAGCAGAATGCCCCGTTCGTTGGTTTCGGGGACGAATTTGGTCAGATCGTCCATCCGATCCAGCGCGTCGTTGAACGTCTTCACGAACGTCTGAATGCTGGTGACCACCTGGTCCACGTCCGGCGCCACCGTCACTTGCACGGGATCGTCGCTGACGCCGTGAAGCTGTAGCGTCAAACCCTGCACGACGTCCTTGACGGTATTGGAGCCGCTGGTCACGACGAGTGCGCTGGCGGAGTCGAGATCGCCGACCACGAACTTGGCGTCTCTCGCCTCGGCCAGCTCGCCGAATGAGAGGCCCGTCGTACCGGTGCTGAAGGTGACGCGGCCCTTCGTGCCGCTCGTCGTCGAGGTGAGGATCAGGCGGTACGGCGTGCCCGCGCTGCCATCGTTGATCACGCTAGCGCGGACGCCCGCTTTCGAGCCGTTGATCAGAGTCACGACATCGTTCAGCGTGTCGTTGCTGTCGATCTGGATCGTGCGGGCGAAAGTGCCGGTAAGCGTGGTGCCTGTAGCGGTGCCGGCGATACCCAGATCGGCCGCCGTGGTGCCGCCCGGATCGTCGCTGACGGTCAACGTGCCGGCCCCGCCGGCGCTGTCGATCAGTTCGAGCCCGTCGCCGTCCGCGTTGACCTGCGCGGTGACGTTGATGCCGAGATTGTTGATCGCTTTGATGACATCGCCGATCGTTTTGTGACTTGCTTCGGTGAGCGTGACGATGCCGGAGGCGCTGTTGCTGGCGGTGATGCGGAGACGGCCGAACTGTATGCCGCTGCCGCCGTTCAGATCGGACAAGCGCGTGTTGTCGGAGATATAACGGAGATTCAGATCGCCGCTGGCGGCGCGGCTGTCGGCCGTGACGGCAAGCTGCAAATCGTCGGCCGTCGCGCCGGATACCGCGGTGATGGTCCCCCCGCCGATATCGGTGACGGTGATGCCGGTCCCGCCGGGCGTCGCTTCAGCGCGGAAGATCGGGTCATCGTTCACATCCGTTATCGCGTTAATCGCATCGATCACATCCTGAAGCGTCGTCGCCTGCGAGACGTCAATCGCTTCGATGCTGCTCGAACCGCCGACCTGGCGCGTGATGCTCAGGGCCGATGTATCCACGCCGCGGCCGCCGTTGAGTGACGAGAGCAGTACGGTGTTCAGGCCGGCGATCAAGTGCCGCGAGGTCAGCGTGGTGCCGCTGAAACCGCCGAGCAGGCCGAGATCCTCGGCCGCATGTGAGCCGTTCAATGCCGCAACGCTCGCCGCCCCTCCACCGCCGGAATTGTCGGTGAGGGCGAGCCCGTTACCGGTGGGGTCGTGAACGGCGGCACTGAGCGCACCGTCGTTGTTGACGGCATATTGAATGGCCCGCAGGACGCCTCCGACGCTATCGATCCGATAAATGACTGAACCGGTAAGACCGTTGGCGGCGATGTCGGTAAGGATGCCGAGATCGGCGGCCGCGTCCCCGGACACATCCTCGATTTTCAGGTTCGAGGTGCCGCCCGAGGTATCAGCGATTGAAATCTTAGAGCCGGACAGCGACGCCGAAATTGAAATGCCGCTGCCGTTGATAGCCGTCACCACGTCCTGAACCGTCTGTGCGGCGGAAAGATCGATATTCGCGGAAACGCCCGCACGGTTGGTGATGCGGATGGTCCCGTCGCGCACGCCGCGGCCGTCATTCAGCTCGTCCAGCTTCGTCGTGAACTTCAGCAAACCGGACAGGTTCACGTCGATCTGACTGCCGTCGCTCAATGTGAAACGCAGATCGTCCGCTATCCCGGCGATGCGTACGCCGTTGCCGTCGTTGAGCCGGTCCAGGCGCGTGCCGTCGCGCAGACTGACCACATCCTGGCCGACGATCTCGCCGCTGCTCGACAAACCGGCGAGGCCCAGATCGGCGGCTGCGAATCCACCGCCCAGATCGCTGATGGTGAGTGCGCCGGTGTTCAACCCGGTCTGATCGGTGATGACTAGCGAATCACCGCTCGCGGCGGCGCGGACGCGGGCGGTGGATTGCTCGTTGATCGCATCGATCACTTCGTTGATGTCGGTGGCGGTGCGCAGATCGATGTCCGCCGATCCCCCGTTGCGATCGACGATGCGGATGATGCCCCGGCGGATGCCCTGCCCGCCGTTCAGGTCGGCCAGTGACGTGCTCGGCGCAACGTTCCCGCGGCCGATCTCGAACGTCAGCGTCCCCGCGCCCACCGGCGTGGTGCTCGGATCCGCAAAACCGCTGGAAACCAATTGGTGCGTCGTCACCAGCGACTTCACCTGGAACGTGAAGCTGCCGGGCGAGGCCGCGTCGGTCGCGGTCGCCGTGGCAACTTCCTCATCAGAGCTGGTGGCCGAGCGGACGGAAAACGCTGTGGGCTTGGCGAGCAGACTGATCGCGCTCTTGGCCGCGAGCAGCCGCGCGGACAGCTCGGTGTACGCGACCTGCTGCTGCTGCGCCTGCGTGATGCGGTTCTTGAGCAGATTGAGCGGCCGGGCCTCCAGGGCCATGAGCTGCTTGACCAGATCCTGGATGTTCAATCCGGAGATCAGCCCGACACCGGTGGAGATCGTTCCCATGAGTCGTGTTCCCTCGCTGCGCGCACTTCCTCCGACTATCTAATCATCGGCGGCGGCGACGGATGGGCTGCATCAAACAAAAGACTTGGAGGGGAGTTATGGGACGTACAAAGGGAAACCGGTCCCACCCTCAAGCTGGGACCGGTTGGATTACACAGTTGAGACCGTGGAACCGATGTTTTTCAAACCGCGGTTAAACTACCTGAGCAGCGAGAGCACGTTCTGAGACTGCTGATTGGCCAGACCCAGGACGGATGTCGTGCTCTGCACGAGGATCTGGGCCCGAGTCAGGGCCGAGACCTCGAGCGCGATGTCCGCATCGCGAATGGCCGATTCCGCCGACTGCACGTTCTCCAGCGCGACGCGCTGACTGTTGATGTTGGTTTCGATCTGATTTCGCTGCAATCCGCCGAGCCGGCCGCGTATGAGCGCGACCTGACTGATGGCTTCCAGCAGGATGTTCTCGGCCGTCGAGAACTTTTTGTTCGCGACGGAATTGGTCCCGGCCCCGTTGATCGTATTGAGGAACCCGACGGTGGCGGTCCCCAGGTTCGTCGTCGCGACCGACGGAATGCCGATCGAGACCTGGGCGTCGGAATTGATCTCCGGCCCGAGCTGGAACGTGGCCCCGCCGCCGGTGATGTCGAAGGTCGAAGTTCCCAGCGTGGTGCCGCGATCGGTGGTCAGCTCCAGGTCGACGTCGAGCCCGTTGGCCCGCAACTGGGCGTCGAGACCATGCACGGACGCACTCTGGCCGTTGATCAGCACGCCGGCATCGGCGCCCTCATCGCGTGAAGTCTGGCCGGCGGGCACGATGAAATCGCCCTCGATCGTCTTGACCGAAAGGATGGCATCGGAGCCGTAGGTCTTGGTGTTAAGCAGCAGCCGCGTGTTCGCGCCGGTGCCGCTGACGAAGGCGGAGACGCCGGTCAACTCAGAGAACGAATTGATGGCGGTGGCGATGTTGGCGACGCCAAGCCCGCTGGCAAACGAGAAGATCTCGGAGCCTTTATCACCGGCGACTTCGATGGTGACATTTCCGGTGACGGCGCTGCCCGAGAAGACGACCTGACCGGTCTGGGCCGAGCTGGTCACTTCAACCAGTACTGACACGCTGGAGTTCTGCGGCACGCGGGCGCCGAAAATGGTGGCGTTGGCGATCGCGGAAGCGGCCACCCCCGAGACGGTGTAAGCCATGTTGCCATTGATCAGTTTCTCGCCGCCGAACTGCGTGGTGTTGGCGATCCGGTTGATGCTCTCGAGGATCGAGTCGATCTGGAGCTGATCCGACGCCAGTTCGGCCGGGCTGTTGGCGCCGTCGTTAGCGGCGTGGTTCAGCAGACCTCTGATATCCAGCAACAGCGATGAGATCTCGTTCAGCGAGCCTTCCGCGGTGGAGAGCACGTTGACCGCCCGCGTCGAATTCTCGATCGCCTGGCTGATGCCGCGGATCTCACTGCGGAGGACCTCGGAGGCGATCAGCCCCGCCGGATCGTCACGCCCGGTGTTGATTCGCAGCCCGGTGCTGATCCGTTGGAGCCGCAGGTTCAGATCAAACTGGTTGGTGGCCAACCGATGGGCGGCCTGAATGGACGGGACGTTGGTGTTGATGCGACTCATGGTATCCTCCGTGACAGTCGGCGGCGGTTCCATCCCGCCGCCTCTGGGACACAGCCGTGTATCCCAGTCCGGGTGCTCTTTCGAGCAACCGAAATTCGACAAGGCCCGCGGCAACCTGTTGCCGCAAGCCCTTCTTCGCCGGTGCGGCAACAAGTTGCCGCGGTCCTGGCGACGCCTGCTATCGCAGCAGGCATCCCGGATTTCGACGAATTACCCGGACCATCTTTAGTTATAAATACCGGACTTGGCGCGGCGAGCGTGCCCGCGCCGCCACGCGTCCGCATATCGGACGCTGGCGGCATTTTTTGCCGGATTCTCCGCCGTCGTAAACAAAAAAAGCGCCTGCGATCTCTCATGAAATCGCAGGCGCCGATTTATTCGGACAAGAGGAACCGGCGTTATCTGAGCAAGCTCAGAACATTCTGCGGCGCCTGGTTGGCGATCAGCAGCGTCGACGTCGTCGAACTCACCAGAATCTGCGCCCGCGTCAACTTACTGGTTTCCAGCGCGAAGTCCGCATCGCGGATCGCGCTCTCGGCGGCGGTGGTGTTCTCGAACGCGACCTGGAGCGAATTAATGGTTGAACTCAGCGTATTCTTCTGGAACGCACCCAGCCTGCCCCGCAGGCCGGACACCTGATCGCTGGCGGCACGGATGACGCGCTGAGCGGTCTCGAAATTCGCGGAGCTTAACTGGTTGTCCTGGCCGCTGCCGAGCGACGAAAGGAAGCCAAGATTGCCCTTACCCAGGCTGCCCGTCGTGAGGCTCTGGATGCCGAGGCTGACGGTCGCGTTGATGCCGACGGTCGGCCCGATGCTGAAGTCCGCGCCGCCGCCGGTGATGGTGAACGTCTTGCTGAGGGTGGTCTGCGTGGCGAAGTCGCTGGCGAGCGTCATGTCCAGGCTCAGTGAAGTCGTATGGACCGAAGCATCCAGTCCCTGAGTCGTGGCCTGCGCGCCGTTGACCAGGACGGTGGCATCAACGCCCGAATCCTGCGTGGAGCTGTCGCCGCCGGTGACGGCGAACGTGCCGCTGACCGCTTCGACGGAGACGAATGCGTCGGAGCCGTATTCGGTACTGTTGAATTTGATGGTCGTGTTCGCGCCGGTTCCGCTCACGCTGGCGGAGATGCCGGTGAGCGCCGTGGAGTTGTTGACCGCGGCGGCCACATTGGCGGCGGTGGTGCCGGATCCGAACGTGAGCAGCTCGGTACCCAACTGGCCGGTAATCTCGATGGTCGTCGCGCCGGCGCCGGTCGCTGAACCGGAGTAGAGCAACTGCGCGGTCTGTGCTGCAGCCGAAATTTCAACCACCACGGTGCGGTACCCGCCGTTGGGAATACGGGCACTGTTGACCTGGAGGTTGGTGAGGCTCGAAGCGGTCGGGCCGGTGGTGACACCGGAGGTCGTATAATCGAGCGAACCGTTCAGCAGCTTCTTGCCGCCGAACTCGGTCGAGCCGGCAATACGGTTGATGGTATCCAGGATGGAGTCGATCTGGAGCTGGTTGGCCGCCACCTCTTTGGCATTCAGGCCGCCTGAATTGGCGGACTGGTCGACCAAGCCCTCCAGGTCGATCAGCAAAGAGTTGACTTCCTGCAAAGAGCCCTCGGCCACGGAGACGACGTTGTCGGCTCGCCGGGCGTTGTCGATCGCCGCCCCGATGGCGGTGATCTCCGAACGCAGGCCCTCGGAGGCAATCAGACCGGCGGGATCATCCTTGCCCTTGTTGATCCGGAGGCCGGTGCTGAGCCGTTCCAGAGAGGTGTTCAGTTTTTCACTGTGCTGTGCCAGGATGCGCGCTGCCACAAGCGACGGAATGTTGGTGTTGATCCGACTCATGATCCGCTAACCTCCAAACCAGAATCAACCGGCCGCGATTCCACATGTCCCCGTGACATGCAGCCAATCCAGACCCGGCTGTCCTCCGTTCGTGGTTCTCGAATCGACCGGACGCCATCCGAGCTTTAGATTCTTTAGACCTTCCGAAGATCAGCAGACATGAGTGGTTCGCGTTTTCCGGACATGGGCGTGTCTGATAAACAGATGGAGCTCCGGTCAGCCGATTTGCGACGGCGTATTACCGGACAAGCACTCCAAGGACCGATCACGTGAGGAGGTAAAATTCTGAAGTTTTCTGATAAAGAAAAGCCCCGGGCAGGCCAGCCCGGGGCTTTATGAGAATGCCTTTATGGAATGAACTCGATCACCTGCCGAGCAGCGACAGCACGCTCTGCGCGGTCGAGTTGGCCAGGGCCAGCACGCTGGTGCCGGCGCTGACCAGGATCTGTGCCCGCGTGAGCCGGGAGGTTTCCGCGGCAAAATCGGTATCGCGGATGGCCGACTCGGCGGAGGTCAGATTTTCAATCGTGGTCGAGAGCGAGTTGATGTTGGTCTGCAAAGTGTTGCGCTCGAACGTGCCGAGCCGCCCGCGCAGCACCGACACCTGCCGAATCGCCTCGCTGACGATATCCGACGCCTCGAAGTGGAAATTGCGATCCACGGCGAAATCGCCGCCGGTGACGATCTGGCTGAGGAACCCGATGGAGGTGTTGCCGAGCCGTGACGCCGCCATCGACTGCACGCCGATGTTCACCTGCTGATTCGTGTTCACGTTGGGCCCGAGCTGGAACACCGACCCGCCGCCAGTCACGGCAAAGCTGGTGGAATTCAGCCCGAAATCCTCTCTTAATCGCAGGCTCAGATCAAGCGTATTGGTATTCAGCACGAGGTCCAGGCCGCGTCCGTTGGCCAGCGCACCGTTGATGGTGGCCGCCGCATCCTGGCCGTCATCGCGGGTCTTCACCGCGCCGTTCACATCGGTGACATCGAACGCTCCGCTGCCCGGCAGCAGCTCGACCTGCACGAACTGATCGGAGCCGTAACCCGTGCTGCGGAAGCCCGCCCCGCTGTTGGGATTGGCGTTGTTGAGGAAGAAGGCTTCGACGCCGCTCGATTCCTTCTCCAGGTTGAACGCCGCCACGATTGCCGACACCGACGTGCCCCCCAGGAACGAGAGCACGGTGACGCCCTTGTTGCCCTGGACCTCGATCGTGATCTTGTTGGTGACCTGGCTGCTGCGGAACTGCAACTCACCCTTCTGCGCCGAAGTCGTGACCACCATGTTCACGGGAATGAAGTTGGACGTGCCGAATTGCACGCCGTGCAACTGGAGCGACGAGATGGCCGACGTGGTGTTGACGCCGCTGGTCACGTAATCCAGCGAGCCGTTTAGCAGCTTGCGCCCGGCGAACGTCGCCGTGTTGGCGATGCGGGTGATCGAATCGACGGCCGAATCGATCTGAAGCTGGTTCGCGCGGATTTCCTCAGGGGACATCGCGCCGCGATTGGCGGATTCGACGATCAGCCCCTGAATATCGATCAGCAGGGACGCCACTTCGTTGAGCGCCCCTTCGGTGGTGGCGATGATATTGATCGCACGCTGCGAGTTACCAATCGCTTTGTCGACGCCGGCGATCTCCGCGCGGATGGTCTCGGAATTGATCAGGCCTGCCGGATCATCGGCGCCTCGGTTGATCCGCAGTCCGCTGGAAAGCCGTTCTAACGAAAGTTGGAGATCGCGCTGCGCGTTGCGCAAACTTCGCTGTGCGACGACCGCCGGTACATTTGTGTTGATTCTAGCCATTGCAATCCTCCTTGATTGAATTTAGGCTATGTCTCTTTTGTGGCACGGCCTTCTAGGCCGTGTTTTCACGGGCAAGATGCCCGTGCCACGTCGGGCGAGTCACTTGTCCTTTGGCCCTCTGGGCTTGTTGTCCTTGGGCGCGCTCGCCACATTGGCAATGTCTTCCGGCTTCACGCCGGCCGCAGCGCGATTCTCGCGCTTGATGGCATCATAAACTTCCTTGCGATGCACGGGGACCTCCGACGGTGCGTTGATCCCCAGTCTTACCTTGTCTCCGCGAATATCCACAACCGTGATCTCGATATCGTCACCGATCATGATTGTCTGGTCGCGCTGTCTGGATAGCACCAACATCCTCGGCTCCTTCCTTGGCCATGCCGATGCTCACTGAAATAACCTGCTTGACCGATGCTGAAAGTGTCGTCGAATCGGCAACAACAACTTTCGGTGAGGCTCCGAAGAACCTCCCCGGCAGGGCGGTCAAGCAGCCGATAGAAGCGCATCCGTATTGGCCAGAACACTTTATTTTAGCGGCCCAACCGCAGGCGGGCCACCCATCGAGCGCTCCGGCCGGACGCGCGCTCAGGCTGTCTTACTGACCACCTGTTGCCGCTGATTCAGATTGATCAGCGGGTGCCGCGTCGAATAGCGCCGGTCCAACAAGACCAGTTGCCGGGCTTCGCGCGAATCCACATTGACCACCAGAGGCCCCTGCAAATTCCCGGTCAGCATGCCGTCCACCTTGTTCACAATGGTGAACACCTGGGCCGCCGACGGATCGGTGAGCCCGATCTGCGACAGCTCGTCCAGCTTGACCGGCACCACGTACTCCGGCACAAACAGCCGCGGATCGCACACCACAAACGCCAGGTCCGGCCGCTCGACCGCCTGGAGCCAGTAGAACACGCTGTTCTCCGCCGTTTGCACCAATGCGTACTCCTGCTGATCCGGGAATCCCAGGATTCCTTTCGGGAACCGGATCAGCCGCCGCTCATCGACCTCCAGCGGTCCAAAGCGCGACGTCTCAATGATCATCACGAAACTCCTCGTGTAGACCCATCCAACGGGATGGGCGGCTCCTCCGCCATTTCGGAGGTCAAACGGCCGGCGTCATCCATGACGCTCGGTACCACCGCTCCTCCGAATACCAGCTTTCAGCTCTCAGCTCTCAGCTATCAGCTATCAGCAATTCTGTCGGCGACTGTCCTTTTGGCTGATAGCTGAAAGCTGAGAGCTGACAGCTATTGAATAAAATCCAACAACGACAACTGGAGCATTCGCGAACCGGTCATCAGGTTGGCCTGCAACGTCGTCTGGGCCTGCTGAAACCGGGTCACCGCTTCCGCGTAATCCACGTCCTTCACCTCGCTGAGCAACTTTTGCGTCGCGACCACGGCGTCTTCCGTGAGATTCAGTCGATTGGTCATGGCCTGCGATCGCGCGCCGACGATGCCGTGCAGGCGGTTGGTCACGGTGATGAACCCGCCGATCCGATCGCCTGCATCGGTGATGCCGGCGGTGCTGCCGCTTTTGAGCGACTGGTACAGATCGATGAGCGCGGAAAAGACGCTGTTCGTTCTGATGCCATTCGTGTCATCGCTGATAAGCTCATTGGCGCCGGCCGCGGCGCTCTTGTTCAATCCGAGATCGTCGATGGCCGCCGAGAGGTTCAACCGCTGGACGGATAGCACGCCCGCGCCGCCCGTCGAATCCACAATGCGAATGCCGTTGCCGCTGACGGCCAGCCCGGCGGCGATGGCCACACCCGCAGTAGCCGCACTTGTGTTGATCGCGTCCAACACGTCCTGGATGGTCTGCGCGCCATCGATATCGACATCCACCGTCGAACCATCCCGCGCGATGATTCGGAAATCCGCTTTCCCCTCTACGTTGGTCACGCCCCTGCCTTGATTCAATTCGCTGAGCGCTGTCGTCCCATGCGACGAGCGGATGCCGAGCAACTCGGCAGTGCCCGTGCCCGCTTCGCCGATCCGCATCTGGCCGCCCGACATGCGGCTCAACACATCGATGCCGGTGCCGGCCTCATTGATTTTCGCCACAACCTCGACGCCCGCGGTGTTGATCTGGTTGAGGATGTCCTGAACGGTCGCCGCGCCGGACAGATCGATCGTCGCCGATAAGGTGCCGTTGGTGATCTCGATCGAGCCCAGTGCCGCGCCCGCTTCTCCGAACAGACTGCCGACAAGAGTCATCGGCGTCAGCTTCGTGCCCACGTCGCCGCCGACAATCGTTCCCACGCCACCGGCCAGAATGCCCAGCTCACGGGCGGTCGAGCCGGAACCGGCCTCGGTGACGCTGACCGTCCCGGCCGCGACGCCGATTTGCAATCCATCGAGGGTCGGATTGCGTGAAGCGTAGAAATCATTTCCCGCGCCCACCGTCAGGCCCGCATTCGCGGCCGCCGTGTTTATCGCGTCAATGACATCGCCGATATCGTCGGCCTGCGTCAGATCGACCAGGAACGTCGTCGCGGGATTGTCCAGCGTGATGCGGATTTGCCCGCGTCCGACGCCCAGGCCCGCCGCACCGCTCAGATCCGCCAGCCGCGCGTCCGTCGTGACCGCCGGGTTCAGATCGACATAGCCGGCGACCTGCGTGGATAACGCGCCGAACAGTTCCGCTCCGTGCATATTGATTTGTGCGTCCTGCTGGAAGTCCACGTGCGACAACAGGCTCCGCGTGTCGCCTTGATACTCGACTCCGCCCGACTCCTGCGTGAATGGCGCCGTCGTAGTCTGCTGGCCGCCGAAGATGTAGACATCACCGAACTGCGTGTTACCTTTGCGAACCAGCTCGTTGATGATGCCCTTCACCAGCTCCGCCGACGAATCGCGCTGCGATTGATCTGTCGTGCTGTTGACCATCTCGGAGGCGATCGATCGGGCCTGGATCAGAAGGTCGCTGATGCCGCCGATCGCGGTATCCGTGGCGGACAGGAAGCTGTCGGCGTGACGGATGTTGGCCAGGATCTGATCCTGCCGTTCCATCGCTTCGGTGAGGTTGAGCGCCTGCATTGCGGCCGCGGGGTCCTCGCTCGGTGAGTTCAGCTTGTTGCCGGTCGCCAACCGATTCTGTTCCAGGAACAGCCGCAGCGTGTTCTGGCGCAGCGATTCCAGCAGCGACTGCGATCGCAGGTTGTTGCTGACTCGCGTGATGTTGATCGGTGTCACGGCCATAATGCACAGTCGAAAGTCAAAAGTCGAAAATCGAAACCACTCAACCTACGATCGAAAGCATCTCCTGGATCAACTGATCCACGACCGAGGTAAATCGCGCCGCTCCCTGGAAGGCGCGCTCGAGCTTCATCATCGAGACCGTCTCTTCGTCGAGGCTCACGCCGCTGACCGATTCCCGCTGGGCGTTGAGCGAGGCGGCGACAGCATCGGCGGCCTGCACGCCAGACTGGGCGGCATGGCCCCGGTTGGCGACGTCGGCCGCAATGCCGTTGTAGAACTCGGTGAGGCTGCGATTACCAAGACCCGTTACCGGGTTCGAGCCTAGCGCCGCGATCGCCGCCGCGTTCGACCCATCCCCCGGCGCCCGCTGCGTCGCCGCCGCCAGCATATTCGGGTTGGAGATCAGCACATCATTGACCGCCAGATCTTCCGCGTTGCTGCCGGTAAAGAAGCCATTCACGCCCAGCGACGCCAGCACGTTTGAGCTGTCCTGCGCGAATGAGAATTCGAAACCGTTCGCCGCCGTCAGTTGCAGACGCCCGTCGGCCGTTACCGCGGCGGTCACGTTCGCCGCCGTCGCGTTGATCTGAGCCGCCAGCGAATCGAGCGTTTCTTCCGCGCCGATGCCGTCCAGATCGACCTTGATGACCGACGTGATCGACGTCCCGCTGTTCTTGTCAGTAACGGTCAGAAGAAACGAGCCGTTCTGCGGCGTCAGTGACAGACCCGCCTGCGCGGAATTGAGCGCCGCCGTGGAATCGTCCACTCCATAGGAGCCGGTCACATCGGTGTATCCCTCCAGCCCCTGGCCTTGCGCGTGTACCCTGTTCACTTCGGTGATGAGCGCCGACGCCAGGCTGTTCAGCGCATCCACCTGACCGAGCACGTGCGTATCGCGTGCCGCCACCATGCCCGCCATCTGCCCGCCGCGCAGCGTGATCGGCCCGTTGTTGTCCGCGAATCGGATGACGGTTTTGGGCTCGCCGTTGACCGTGTCGAGCGTGCTGGTGATGCCGCGAGTCAGGCCGCCCTGGAGAAGCTGCTCGTTGCCGACGTACACGTTGACGCCGCCGTCCGGCTGCTCGCGAACCTCGATCTGCATCATCTGCCCGAGCTGGCGCAGCAGCCCGTCGCGCTGATCGCGAAGCGAGTTGGCCCCGCCGCGGCCGGAAGCTTCGGTGGCGGTGATGCGAACGTTCAGGTCAGCGATATCGTTCACCAGCTTGTCCGCGACCTCCGCCATCGAGGCCAGGTCGCGGTTCAACTCGTCGCGCATCGAGAGGATGTCGATGCGCTGCCGTTGGATTTCGCGGGCCAGCGAATCGCCCGCCGACAGCACCAGCGTGCGGACGCCGATATCCTGCGGCTGACTCTGGAGGCTGCTGAACGCGTTGAAGAATTCCTGTAGCAGGGTGGAAAGATCGATGTCGCTCAACTCGTTCATCACGCCTTCGATCCGTCCGAGCGTCTGCTGCTGGGCAAGGGCGTCCGCCTGATCGCCCATCGCGAAGCGGATGCGATTTTCCAGCGAGTTGTCCACGTTGCGCTGGAGCGCGGTCAGGGCTACGCCGCCGCCGGGAATGAACCCTTCCGGAAGCGGGATGCCGGTAGTCGGCGAGAGCACCGGCGTCTGCCGCGTGTACGTCGTGCTGCCGGCGTTGGAGACGTTGTTGCCCACCACCTCCAGCGCGCTCTGATACGCCAGCAGGGCGCTGCGGCCGACCTGTAACGCGCTGTTAATGAGACCCATGACTTAACCCACCGCCTCGAAAACGTTGGCTGTTACGGCACGCTCGCGCCGGCCGCTGCGCGAATACACGTCCGATCCCGGCCCGCCCGCCGTCATCACCGCGAGCACTTCGCCCAGGTGCCTCAGCATCTCCTGCGAGACCAGCGCGGAGGTGATGCGCAGCCGCTCGATCTCTTCGAGCTTGTCGCGCAGCCCCGCCGCCGACACCAGCAACTGACTCCGCCGCGGCTCCGGCAGCAGTTCCGCCATCTCCGTCAGCTTGAGGGTTGTAGCGGCCGGCGTCCCTGCCGGCCGTCGTGCGGATTCACGGCCGACTCGGAGGTCGGCCGCTACGACGTCTCTTACCCCCAGCGCTTCCACAATCCGCTGCGTGATCTGCCGGGCCAGACCCTCGCGCTCCGCCGCACGATTCACCAGCGCCATCTCGCGAGCCGTGAGCGACTGCATGGTGTCGCTGTCCGCCCGCTTGATCGCGTCCAGCTTGTGCCGCATGTGCGCGGCCACCTCCGCGTGCAGACCGATCAGGTCCTGCAACAGCCGCACGAGGTCCCGCGCCAGAATGTCCACTTTCAACGCGTCCACTATTTCACTCGCTCCTCGAACCGCTTGTACATCGCATCGCTCAGGCTGTTCGGCATGCCCTGCCCCACCCGCCGGGCCAGTTCCGCATCCAGTTGCCCGCCGAAAATCTCCTCCCCGCGGCCGCCGTGACCGTATTTGCCCTTCAGCGGAGAATTGCGGGAAATCTTCAGCAGCTCGCCGAAGAACGTGCTGCCGACCACCTCGTTGACCGCCTGATGCAGCATCGCCTTCCGCCGCTGAAGCGACGCCCCGGCAATCGCACCACTATCCAGATTCCCAACCGCCGCAACGCTCACGTGATCACCGTCTCACTTTCCCACTTTCTCACTTCGCATCAGTCTTCCACCACCATCGTCGCGTGCAGCTTGCCCGTCTTGTAAAGCTGCTCGATGATCGTGATCCGATCCGGCGCCGGCACACGCAACTGATTCAGTGCGTCCACCAGGTCCGCCAGTTTCGCCCCGCCCTTCTTCTGCGGATCGACGGGAATGAAATCGCTTTCGACCATGCGCGGGTTCTCCGGCGTGGCCGGCGGCTCGGGCGTGATGGTGGTGATCGTAAGGCCCTTGTACGTGATCACTGCCGGCGAAATCTCCGCATCGCCGCTGATCACGATGGATGCCGACTTGCGGTGAATGGTGACCCGCGCTTCCGTGAACGGCATAAACAGTTGCAGGCTTTCGAGCCGGGCAAGGAACTGCGCGGGATTGCCCCGCTCCACCTCCGGCATCCGCACCAGCACCGTCCGCGGATCGAACGCCATCGCGATCTGTGCGTTGATGTTGCCGCTGGCCACCTCACTGATCGACGCTTCCTCGTTGATCGACTGCGCGATGGTGTACGAAACCGCCCATTCCGCATGCGGCTCATCGATCACGAATGTGATGTAAGGCTCGTCCGGGCGCACCCACTGGCGCGAGCGCACCGGCTCCGGCAGCTCGCGGCCCAGCGCGATGTAATTGTGCACCCAGTCCTGCTCCAGTGTCGCTCCTTCGGCGATGCGCGCGACCACCGGCGACAGGGGATCCTCGATCTGAAGCGGTCCGCTGGCCGTCGCCATCGCCCCGCGGGCATCGTCCGGGTTCGGCCCCACCAGCGGCGTCAGCAACAGCCGCCCGCCGGCCAGACTCTTGGCCGCACCGACGCTGCTCACCTTGACGTCCACGCGATCACCTTCGCGCGCGCCATCGCGCGGCAGAACCGCTTCGATCTCCACGATGGCCACATTCTTGGCGTTCTTCAGCTCCGCCAGGTTCCCGATCGGATTCGCAAAGCGGGCGTACAACTGCGCCAGCGGGCGCATGGCTGGCTCAAACTTCCCGCCGTCGCCGGTGCCGTTCAGCCCGACGACCAGCCCCATGCCTATCAGCCGGTTCGTCCGCGAACCCTGTAAATGCGTCACATCCCCAATCTTGACCGCCTGCGCAGATGCCGCGATCGACAGGACGATTGTGGGTAACAGCAGGATCGTGCCGCCGGATATCGTAAAACGTTTGTGTTCAGAAAGGTTCATGAATCCGCCTTACTCACGCTTCTCGTTATCCCATTCCGCAATTCGCAATTTCAAAACGGCCTCGCCCAATCCAGAATCTTTGGAATCCACCCGCGTCTTGTCCCGTCGCGCACCGCACCATGGTTCTTCTCGATCAGCACCATTTCCGCCACCTGCGTACTCAGGATCGTATTGGCCGGCGTCACGTCCTCGCTGCGGCACACACCCGTCAGCGTCACCGTGAACTCCTCCTCATCGTGGGCCTCGCGCAGGTTCGCTTCGAGAACAAGATTGCCGTTCGGCTTGACGTCGATGATCCGGGAATGAATCCGCGTGGTGAACTTGTCCTCGCGCTCGTTCTGACTCTTGCTCTGGAGCTTGTTGTTATAGTCGAACTTGAACCCCGGCTGGCCATTGGAGAGCTTGTCCTGGCCGAGGTGCTGCACGTCGTTCTCGCCGTAGAAACGGAACCAGTCGCTCAGTTGGCCGTCCAGATTCCATTTCTTCTTCGAATCGAGCTGGCCGTCCGCCTCGTATTTCTTCTGCTGGCGGACGATGATCGTGATAAGATCTTCGACCTTGAACTTCCGCGGCATGATCGCCGGGATGGCGATGATCGAGCTCTGCTCGATGACCCGGGTCGATGGCCGCGTCATGTCGCGCGGCGACAGAGCGGTGAACGGCAGCATGACGGCGTTGTTGTAGCTCTGGGGCGATCCCGGCGCAGCCCCCACCGGTCGCAGGCTCGGCAGCCGCATGAGCGATGAACTCTGTGCCGGCGCCGGTGCGACGTTACCCAGGACACAACCTATCGCCACGACTCCCGCCGCCATCTCGCGAATCGCATTTTTCAGTCTCATGGTTCCCTCTTGGCCAACGCCTGCACGGCGGCCGATCCCGGATCGCCGGCCGATTTCCGCGGAGCACTTTCAACAGGTGCCGCATGCTCACGCAGCTCGGCCGTCTTCTGGCCGGTGACGATCGCACTGAACGTTTCCTTCGACATTTCGTTCTTGAGCAGCACGGGCTCGTTCAGCCCGCCGGATGACATGGCCTTGGCCGAACCCCGAATCGTCATCCCGCCGCTTCTGACGATCACGGTGACCAGGTCGTTCCGCAGCACCAGCGGCACCGGCTCGATATCGCGAGCGTAAACCATCGCCCGCGCATCGATGAGCCGCTTCAAACGCTGCCCCACCAGCGGCTGGACTTCGCTCAGACCGATGTCGTCCACGCGATCGAATATCCGCTCCTGGAGGATCAGCGAGCCGGGTTCGATCAGCCCACCGCGGTTGAGCGACCGCACGGCCACCACCACCGACTTTCGCAGCGACACATCACATAGCACCGGCAGCGTCTGCCGGGCCTGGCCCTTCTCCAGCACGGTCACCTCCAGTGGAACCATGCCGAGCAGCCGCTCGCTGCGGTCGGTCACTTGGAAGTCGTAGGTCGGTTTCGACAGCGTCAGGACGCGGCTCACGCCCGGGCTGAAACGCACGATGGGCACGCCGCCGAGACGTGCCAGGCGTTGCCCGATGTGATCGCGAAGTGCCGCCTCCAGCGTATTCGGATCGACGGGTTGCGGGCCGGCATTCTCGATCGAACCGGCGGCAGGTTGTGATGCGGCGTGCGGATGAACGGTACCAGGTGGTGCCACCTCTGTCTTCTGACCGATGCGCGTCACCGTGCATCGGCTGCTCCCGCGGAAAATCCACTGCGACAGGTTCGCGCCGCGGCGGGCCAGCATGTTCTGAAGCTGGGCCAGCTCGATCACGCCCGAATCGCCCGCGTGCGGGGCGGCCATCAACGGCCGCCGGGCAATCAGCTCGGCCGAATCGCCCTGTACTTCGGCGATATCCGCAAGCGTGACCTCATCGCCGGCGACCATCGCCACGCGATACAACCGCACGACCGTCTCGCTCGAGCCGGCCGCCGGATTGCCTCTCACGTCACTCGCCGCGCATGGCGAAACGCACGCCGCGGCTAACATCAATCCGCGGATCGCGCGCGATGACCAACCAGTGATTTCCGCGCGATAACCATCGCGCCGGCCGCGGTTGGTCTTCCCAATTGTCCGATTCGCATCCTGCATCGACGGCCTCCGCGTCGCAACTTGCTTCCTGCGCGAGCCGCACAACTCCTCAGGCCCGCCGCGCAACCCCTATGGTTCTCGTCTCCTGCTCGTTACTCGCCACTCGTTACTCGCCACTACCTCCGCAGATTCGTCACCACCCGCAGCGACTCATCCGCACTCTGAATCGCCTGCGAGTTCAGCTCGAATCCCCGCTGCGTGAAGATCAGATCCACCAGCTCGCGCACGGGATCGACGTTACTGTTCTCCAGCGTCGACCGCAGCAAACCGCCGAGTCCGTCTTGCTGCGGAGTGCCGGTCACCGGCGTCCCCGAAGCGTCCGTCTCGATGTACAGGTTCTTGCCGATCGTCAGCAGACCTTCGGGATTCACGAACCGCGCCAGCTCGATCTGCCCGACTTCCGTCAGCGGCGTGCTCCCGGTCTGCCGAACGCTCACTTTCCCGTCCTGGCCGATCTGTATCCCCTCCTCCGGAACGTCCTCCGGGATCGAGATGGTCGGCTCCAATATCGACCCTTCGCTGTTGCCCAGCACGAGATTGCCGTTCGCGTTGCGGATGAAGTTTCCGGCCCGCGTGTACGCCGTCACCTCCTGCCCGTTGTAAAACGTCTGCACTTGAAAGAAACCTTCGCCTTCGATGGCCAGGTCCAGCGGCCGCTCGGTCGGATCGAGATTGCCCGTCTGGAAATTCAACTGCGTCCCGGAGACCTGCGTGCCCAGGCCCACGAGGATGCCCAGCGGGTTCGGCTCGTTGTTCGTATTCACGACGCCCGGCTCCCGCCGCACCTGGTACAGCAGGTCCTCGAAGTTCACCCGCGACCGCTTGAAGCCCACGGTGTTGATGTTCGCCAGGTTGTTGGCCACGACATTGAGCTTCGTGTCCAGGGCCTTCATGCCCGTGGCGGCCGCATACATCGCGCTCAGACCCATTCTGACCTCTATTCAGACCTGAACATCACCACGGAGCCACAGAGACACGGAATGGGATTAAGATGAAGATGAGGATTAAGATGAGGAAGAGGATTAAGATTAAGAGCAAGAGAAGGATTAAGAACCATCCTACTCTTAATCTTAATCTTGCTCTTAATCCTGTTCTTAATCCTAATCTTCATCTTGCTCTTTCTCTGCGACTGCGCGCTCATTCCGCAATCCGAATTCCGAATTCCGCATTTCATCTCAGTCTCGCAATATCATTCACCGCCCGGCCCAGCGTCGAATCCGCGAGACCCACCAGTGTCGCATTGAGCTGATACGCCCGGCTGACCTCGATCATCGACACCATCGCCTGCGTCGGATCGACCGCCGAATTCTCAATCGAGCCTACAACCAGTTGCGGATCGACCTCTTTCGGCTGAGTGCCGGTAGCATCGAACAGGTTGCCCCCCGTTTTTCGCAACTGCTGCTTGTCCGCAAAATCGACGACGGCGATCTTGCCGAAGCCGGCGCCGCCGGCGCGTAATTCGCCGTTCGTGCCCATCCGGGCCTGACCCGCCGCGTTCGGCGGGACTTTCAGCGGCTGACCCTGTTCGTTGAGCACGGGATGATTGCCCGCAACCGTAACCAGCTCGCCTTGCGCGTTGAGGGTGAAGCGGCCGTCGCGCGTGTACCGTTCTCGATCGCCGTCGCGCACGACGAAAAAACCATCCTCGGCCAGTGCCGCGTCCAGCGGGTTGCCGGTCTGCTCGAGGGGCCCGGCCTGAAACGATGTATAGGTCGGCGCGACCAGCGAGCCGCCGGTGAGCCGGTTGAGCACCGGATGATTAAGCGCGGGGTCCACGAGATCTTCCCGCGCCGCCACCTGCCGCTCGCGCACCACCGCTAAATCCGGCTTGAAGCCCGCGGTAGATACGTTGGCCAGGTTGTTCGCCAGTAGCTCCTGCCGGTACTGGTTCACCTGCATCCCCGCCGCTGATTGATAAATCCCATAGACCATCGGGTATCCACCCTGATCCGGCGGCCGATCCTCAGCCGCACATTCGACGCGGCAACCGCCTCACTCGTGCCTCATCGCGAGTGCGTCGAGTCTCGACTCTCGCAAGGCCTGCTCCACACGTTCGCGCATATGGATCGCCATGGCCCTATTCGCCATCTCGAGGACTCGCGCGCCGAGCCGGCAACAATCGATCGGCGAATCTGCCGGCCTGTCCGTCTCTTCAACTCGCTGCTGCATATTCATGTACGCACCTCGTATCCATTTTGCCGTCAGCGCGGACGCGGCGACTTTGCCGTCAGCGCAGACGCGGCGACCGCACATACGCAACTGCCGTGCCAATGGATGCTGCCGACCGGGATATCGAGAGGGAAATGATGTGCCGCCGACTCAATTAAGCCGTTTGAGACGCGGCGCTTATGAAAGATCGAATGGGGGTAGGATTACTTTTGAACCCAGACCGGAAGGGAATGCCCGCCGCGCAGGTCTTGCCGCTGGCGGGCAAGTCTTGCGGGTTCGTAGGGTGGGTCTTGACCCACCAGCGATGGGTGATTTGTCGAAGGTGGGTCAAGACCCACCCTACGCGACTATGGGCACAGCGCCTGACGAGCGGGTGAAGTGACGCCGGACTTGATCGCGATCGCGTCGGCCATGTCGATGTTCCCGCCGCTCAGATTGATGTCGTGCTCCGGCGCATCCGCGGCAGCGACGCCGGCGAGCGCCTTCATCTTCGTGAAAATGATGTCGCCGAGGTTGACCGTGCCGTTGCCGGTGGTGTCGCCGGCCAGCGCGCGGATCATGCAATCATTGTCGCCGGAGAGGGTCTGCGTCAGCGTGCCGGGGCCGAGGGTGATCGTATAGCAGGACCCGTCGGTCATGCCGCCGGTGAATTCGATCGTCAGTGTGCTGCCCGAAGTGCCGGCCGTGAACGTTGGCGAGCCGGGGCCGTCCACGGTGATGTTGGAAGCGTTGGCTAAGGTGACTGACGCATCGAAGACGATCTCAATCTTCTGAATACCGCCCTCGCGCGGTTCCACCGTGGGGCCGTTCGCTCCATCCCCGACGGCAGTCGAGTTCAGCACGATGGGCAGATCGCTCGACCCGCCGCCATGCGTTCGCACGCTCCGCCACTGCGTGATTGTCCGGTTGCAGCCGCTCTCGGATACGCCGCAACCACAAAGACCCGGCTCGGTCTTCGTTGGATCGATCGGACACATATCTACGCAGTCTGGTATACCATCGCTGTCTGAATCCGGTCCGATCTGCGGTGCCCCGCGAGCCCAATAGGCCGAGACGTTGCCGCCAGCGGTGGTGAAAATACCCCCCGCGATCAGCACGCCGTTGTAGACGCTCAGGGCGTCCACATTTGGGTTTGAGGAACCTCCCATCCCGCTGCCCAGCGCGAACCAACTGCTGCCGTTCCATTGGGCGATGCGGTTGGCGCTGTTGCCCCCGGCGGTGGTGAAACTGCCCCCTGCGAACAGCGCGCCG
>CAYLLT010000046.1:0-15190 GCA_964384465.1 uncultured Planctomycetales bacterium
CGATGTTATCATGCATGTCAAGGATAAATTCCCAGCCTCACAGCGGACCCTACATGGTTATTGACGATTAGGGGGGCGGGAATTTGCGGCAATAAATCAAGTTGCCGCGGTCCTTCGTGTTGCCCGTCTGCTTGACCCACTCTCCATATCCCGGATAATGCCCTCGACCAGATATTATATAATAAACGCATGGGCCGGTTATGAAGGTCAGTTGTCCCAATTGCCAGAAGGTTTTGCAGGCGCCCGATGAATGGGCGGGCAAGAAGGTAAAGTGCCCCCGCTGCAAGCAGCCGATCAACCTGCCGGCCCGCGCGTCCGGCCCCGATGATGTCAATCTGGATTTCGGCTCGCTCGAAGCAATCGAAGACGCCGGCGAGGCGATGACGTTCGAGCGCAAGGGCAAGCCGATGACGCTCAAGCAGGCTCAGGCCGCCGCCATATCGCCTGGCGATAGCGGCGTGATCGCCGACCCGCACATTCGCACCTGCCTCAAGTGCGGCCAGAAGATCCGTACCGAAGATCAGTTCGTGGACCTGATCTGCCGGCATTGCGGCGGGCCGATCCCCGGCCGCGAGTTCGTCGGCGACAAGGTCAAATACACCAGCGACATGACCGGGCGGATCAAATCGAATGTGACGTTCTATACCGGCTTCACCAGCGCCGCCGTTTATCCGATCCCCGGCCTGCCGTCGATTCTGATTGCCATGGGCATCGGGATGGCGGTGATCGCGGTGCCCATGTTGGGCGTGCTGGCGTTCACCGCCGGTGCGTCGCTCAATCCGATCACCAAAGAGAGCAGCACCGGCTGGGTGGCGATCTTCCTGACGGTCATGTTCCTGGCCGAGGGCGTGTACTTTGGTTCGGTGGCGTACTACGCGCTCATCGATACGATTCGGACAACAACGTCCGGCGGCGAGCAGCCCCCTACGCTGACGTGGAACGTCATCAACCTCGGCACGGCACTCGCGGGTTACGGCGCATTGCTGCTGTTCTATGCGATTGTTTTGCTGATCATGATGGGCGGCGTCCCCACCTCGCTGGAGCAAGTGGAATCGATCTCCGACCCGCTGAAGCTGTTCATTCTGGCGCTGCTCACGTTCATTGTGCCGATGAACATCATCGGCCTGTCGAGCAGCAACGCGCTGGACGGACTGAACCCGGTGCGCATTTTCCGCTCGATCGGCCGGCTGCTCGGGCATTACATTTTCCTGTTTCTCATCGTCCTGCTGTATCTCGGCATCTATGTCGCCCTCATGTGGGTGGTGATGAGCTGGGCGGGACCGGCCATCATGGAAGCCGCCGGGAAGGGGCTAGGGGAAGGCATCATCAAAGTGCTGGGCGGTCTGGTCGCCTGGGCGGCGGTCCTCGGGCTCGGTTTCTATTTTGCTTACTCCATCGGGAGAATTCTCGGCCTCTTCTCGCGCAGCTACCGGGAGCAGATCGACTTTGAGCTGTAACTGCGGCTGAATAACTCTCCTCACCCCGGATTCCTCGTTAGCTGAAGGAACTCATTGTGGGCGGTATCCATTGGATTGATTGGGCCGTCGTGATCGCCTCTCTGGTCATCGTTTCGCTTGCGGGAGGATGGTTCGCGCGCCGGCAGAAATCCACCGAGACGTATTTTGTCGCCAACCGTACCGTGCCCGGATGGGCGGCTGGATTATCCCTGTACGGGAGCGCGATCAGCACGCAAACCTTTCTGGCCTATCCCGGCCACGGGTTCGGCGGCGACTGGACGCGGCTCATCCCCGGTTTCACGCTGCCTTTCGTAGCATTGTTCGTCATTTACCTGGTCATCCCGTTCTATCGCCGCGTGGTCCGCATGAGTGCGTATGAGTTTCTGGAGCGCCGGTTCGGATACGGCGCCCGCGCATACGCCGGCGCGCTCTACGTCCTCATGCAACTCTTCCGCATGGGGATCATTCTCTTTCTCATGGCCAAAGCGATCGAGACCATGACCCATTGGGACATTCGCCTGCTGATACTCGTCAGCGGTTTGGTGACCGTCGCGTATACCGTCGCCGGGGGGTTTGAAGCCGTCATCTGGACGGATGTGATTCAGTCGATCATTCTGCTTGCCGGAGGGATCGTCTGTGCGGGCATCCTGCTGCTGGACAGCGGCTCTGCGCCTTCTGCGATGGTCGAGATGGCCCACGATGCCCACAAGTTCAGGCTGGTGAACGGAGTGCTGGACCTGAGCCGGCCCACACTGCTGGTGATGATTCTGTACGGCCTGAGCATCCACATTACCGTCTACACCACCTCGCAGGACAACGTCCAGCGCTATCTGTCAGTACCTACCGAACGCGAGGCGCGCAAGGGCGTCTGGATCACCACCGCCGGATGCGTGGTGACGTGGACGCTGTTCATGTTCATCGGCACGCTGCTCTACTCGTACTACCGGTTACACCCCGAACAGTTGCCGCCGGGGCTTAAGAACGATGCGGTGTTCCCGCATTTCATCATGACTCGGCTACCGGTGGGAGTCATCGGCCTGGTGCTGGCCGCCATGATCGCCGCGGGGATGTCCAGCCTGAGTGCGTGCATCAACACGATGTCGCTGGTGTCGATCGTGGATTTCTACAGCCGGTTTCGCCCCGGCCTCACCGACCGGCGGCAGCTTGTCCTTGCGAAGCTGGCCAGTTGCTTGTGGGGAGTGCTGGGTACGTTGGCCGGCCTGTCGATGATCCGAGTCGAGCAGGCTCTGGACTTCAGTTTCAAGATGATCTCCATCCTGGGCGGGGGATTATTCGGCATGTTCCTGCTGGCACTTTTTGTTCGCCGCGCCCATGCCCTGGGGGTATACATCGGTCTGGCCGCCGGGGTCATCGTCACCGCCTGGGGAACACTGGACGAAATGGCCCGCTCCGGCTTTCCGGTGCCGCTCTGGCTGGGACGCATCCCCTTTCCGTGTCACCCATTCCTCCTGGCATTCTGTTCAAATGCCCTGTCTTTTATTATCGGGTATGTCGCCAGCCTGATTCTCCCTCCTATCGGACGTAAACTACCCGCCCCCGGAGATGAAGTATTCGAGTTGGCCGGGTTTCACCGCTCAGATGAACCGGCGGATCGGACCTGAGTCTCACCCGCCCCGCCCCGCTGGCCGATAGCAGCAGGAGAGGTTTGGGGGCTCCATGAAGAAACCGCTGGGAATTCGCCCGACGTTGTGGCTGGCCATCGCGCTGACCGTGACTTCGACCGTGCTGGGGGCCAGCGCGCTATACGGTTATCAACTCTACAACCAGAGCCGCGCCGCCGAACGGCTCCGCGTGAGGACGATGGCGGAGACCTATGCCGCGCAGGCCGCCCCGCTGCTGAACCGCCCGCGCGAGACCGTCGCCGCCTTCGCCAAAAATCTACCGTCGCATTCCGATGTCTGCCTGCTGGCCGTGCTCACGCGGAAACAGGAACCGCTGGCCATCCGGGGCGACGCCCGTCTGCTCGAACGTTATCTGAACAGCGCCCAGAGGAGTGCCGCGGAGGTGGTGATGCCGATTCCCGCCGACGGACTGCGCGCGGCGCCTGAATTGCAACTGGCGGCGGTTCCGATTCGCCTGAGCGGATCGGACGACGTCATCGGTACGCTCGTCTGTGCCGCCCGCCCGCTCAGGCAATTGGCGATGAGCTCCGGCGAAGTCTGGAAGTTCTTTGCCCGTCTGCTGCTGATCGCGGCGGCGGGCATGGTGCTTGGTTTCTGGTATCTGAAGCGCAACGTGCTGATCCCGCTGGCCGGGCTGGCCGACCGCTCCGCGCAGATTCGTCGCGCGAAGGCCGCCGCGGGTGACGACGCGGCCGAGCGCGCGGATGAGATCGGCGACCTGGCGCGAGTCCTCTCCGACATGCACATGGACCTGGAGGAGTGGCGGGCGCGGGCGGGCCGGCTGGAACGCTCCGTCGGTCATCGCATCGCCGCCGAAACGCAGAAGATCACGCGCGAGCTGGAAAAAACGAAACGAAAGATCTGGATCGACGAGCTGACCAAATTGGGCAACCGCCGGCTGTTTCAGGACAAGTTCGGTGAGATCTTCCAGGCGCAGCGCGACGCCGGTCAGGATTTGGCCGTGGTCATGATCGACATCGACAACTTCAAAACGCTTAACGATACGCTCGGGCATCCGGCCGGCGACGAGTTGCTGCGGTTCGTCGGCGAGCTGCTCAAGCAAAGCCTCCGCGGCCAGGACCTGGCCATCCGCTACGGCGGCGATGAGTTCCTGGTGATCCTGCCGGCGGTCGCGCTGAACGATGCCTGCTCGATCGCGGAGCGGACCTGTGCGCTGTTCGCCCAGCAGGCCAAGCTTCTGCCGATCGAGACCAAACCCAGCCTGAGTGCGGGCGTGGCGTCTCTGTGGCAGCATCGGCCGGAATCCGCGGAAGCGCTGCTTCAGTTCGCGGACGAGGCGGTTTACGCGGCCAAGAAGTCCGGCAAGAACTGCGTAGAGGTATTCGAGCCGAAGCACCAGATGGCAGCCGTCTGATCCGAACCCACCACGCCAGTGGTGAGCCAGGCCCCGCACTTGCGTGCGGGGTTCTTGGTCCGAACCCACCACGCCAGTGGTGGGCCAGGCCCCGCACTTGCGTGCGGGGTTTCTGATCAAATAAACACGCGCTTGTTGTAGACGAACCATTCGAAGAACAGCACCGCGCCCAGCGCGGCCAGCAGGTACGGCCACAGCGGCCGGTTCACGCGGTCGATCCCCTTCGACGTGGTCATCTGGCCGGCGGCGATCTGGAAGTCCTCCTTCGGCGCGATGAAGCTCTCGTCCTGATCGACCAAGTTCACCGCACGGGCCTCGTCGCCCGCGGCGCCCGGCGTGACATGATAAACCCCGACGCGGTTCGTCTGGCCGTAGGTCAGCAGGCCGGACGACTGGACCGGAACTTTGTCGGACTCGCCGTCCGGGCGGCGGATGGTCACTGTTGACGTGCCCGGCTTCACCGCGACCGTAAACGCCTCGCCGGGGGCAACCGGCGGCTGCTGACCGATCGTCGAACTGCCGGTCAGATAGCGCAGCGCGTTGTAGCCGAAAGCGACAAAGCTTTCCTGAAAGACCCAATCGGTGTTCAGCGATGCCCGCTTCTCGTCGAACAGCCCGAACGCACAGATCAGATATTGGTTCCGCTCGCGGCGCAGCAGCGACAGCACCGGCCCGTTGCTCCCGTCGATGAGCGTGACGGCCTCAGGTGGCAACTTGAGATCGAGCCACGAGAGTACGTTGATCGCTTCGACGCTGACGTGCCTCAGGATGGGATGCGTCTCGTCCCAATCGAGAAACACCTGGCCCTCGACGCTCGCGCCGGTGTCCACGCCGGGGATCAGCGGCACAGACGCAAATAAGAGGTAATTACCGGGAGGCAACCGCCTGGTCCGATGGCCGTCCAGAACCACCACGTCATACCGGCAGCGGCCGTCCTGAATCAGCTCCTTGTCGGGCTTGCTCTCGTATTCCTCCGGCGTCCACACGTCGTGGTGATCCAGCGGCAACGAACGCAGAAGCTGCCGCAGAAAGCGGTTGCCGGGCGTCACCAGCAGCGCCGACATCGGCCGCGGCGGAGCGACGATGGCGTAGGCCCGATCGTCAGTCGCCAGGGCGTCTTGTCCAGACAATCGCACCTCGATCTGAGCGGCCGTCGGCAGCGTGAGTTCGAATGGAACGGCGACCGCGGATTCCTCACTCGACTGAGAGGCATTCAATCTGCCCAGCCGATCCGGCGACCCGAGCGGCGCGATTTCTCTCGTCTGCACGCCTTTCAAATCGCCATCGACGAACAGCGACACGTCGCGGCTGACCTTCTGGCCGCCGAAATTGTGTACCCGTGCCAGCACGCTCAGTTGTTCCGGCCGCTCGTAATTCCGCCGCACGTCCAGGTTGACGATGCCGACGTTGTCCGTGGCCTGCCCCACGCGCACGACATCCAGCGAGCCGCGCTTCACCACGATCTGCTCCGCATCCGGCACGCGGCCGTCGGTGAACACGATGTACTGCGACATGGCGACTTCGGTCTTCGTGCCGATGTCCTCGCCGATCGGCGTTGAATGGGCCTCGGCCAGCAGCATGGCTTCCTTCAGCCGGCCGGGCTCGTCCGTCTGCTGGACCGAATCGACCGCCCGGCGAAGAGCGTCCTTGTCGTCGGTAAACGACGTCAACACGCGGGCACGCGACGCGAACGCAATCACCATCGCCTTCTGTGACGTGCTCATGTCGCCGATCACCCGCCGCGCCTCCTCCCTGGCGATCGCCAGGCGCGTCTTACCGCCGCTCTCCGTCGCTGCCATCGACGCCGACTGATCGAGCAGCAGCACGATCGCCTTCTCCACGCCGCGATTGCCCGCCCAGATCGGCTCGCTGATGGCCAGAATCGCCAGCAGCAGGATCAGCAATTGGAGGAACAGCAGCAGATTGCTCCGCAGCCGCTGGAACGGCGAGTTCACCTGCAAATCCTGCACCGCCCGCCGCCACAACAGCGTGGACGCGATGGGCATCTCGCGCCGCTTCAGCTTCAGGAAATAGAGCAGCACCAGCGGCGGGACCGTCAGCCCGCCCGCGAGCACCGGCACCCACCACGGGGCGAGAAAGTTCAACCACAGGGCAAGTGGGTTCATTTCAAAAGCCCCCGCCGCCGCAGGTACGTGAGCACCATCTGATCGAACGGCACGGCCGTGCTGGTGAACATGTAGGTCACGCCGCGCCGCGTGCAGAACTCGCGGAGCTGCTCGCAGTACGCCTTGAGGTTGTGCTTGTAACGATTGATGAGCGCCCGCGAGACGGTGATCTCGGCCATGTCATCGTCTTCGAGATCGCGCAGCCGCAGATCGCCGACCAGTCCCGGCTCGATCTCCTCCGGCGAGAGAATCTGAATCGCGTACAGGTCATATTTGCGCCCGATGAGGTAGCGCAGGCCCGCTTCATAGCCGCCCTTGTCCATGAAGTCGCTGAGCAGCAGCACCACGCCGCGCTGCGGATAGCGGATCGCGAACCGTTTGCAAGCCCCGGTCATGTTCCCCGCCCCGGCCGGTTCGACATCGCTCAGGAAGTTCAGCACCTGATGAATCAGCCGCCGCCCGCGCACGCCCGCCATCTCCGGCCCATAGCGATCGGAGAATGCACAAAGACTCACACGGTTGTAGTTGACCAGCCCGATGTAAGCGATGGCCGCGGCGATCCGCTTGGCATACAGCGCCTTCGCGGGATTGCCGAAATCCATCGAGGCACTGGCGTCGATCAGCACGTTGACATAGAGGTCTTCTTCCTCGAAGAACAGCTTGATGAACAGCTTTTCCAAGCGCCCGAAGATGTTCCAGTCGAGGAACCGCAGGTCATCGCCGACGACGTAGTTGCGATAGTCGGCGAATTCGACCGATTGCCCCTTGCGCTTCGACCGCCGCTCGCCCTTGGTCTTCCCGGCAAAAATCTTGCGCGAAACAATATCCAGCCGCTCCAATCGCGACATGAACTCGGGGTCGAGCAATTCAGATGTCTTAGTCAAAATGGCCATACCGAAATCTCACGGTGTAATCCGATCCGAAGGATCGGGTTCTAAATCTGGTGCTCGCTGGAGGATCTCCTTCAACTTCGCCGCACTTCCCCGTTTGGCCCGCTCCGCCAGCGAAACGGGATGACCACACTCGGGACACCGTAGCGAGGACAATCCAAATTGTGGATATCCACAATTAGGGCATAAATGCTCATTGATTCTGCTTCGCTCGTTCCGGTACGCCCGCAGTGGTTTCCAGATAAGCACACATACTATCAATGCGTATATCGCGAGGCATGTCCGAACCAGTACCAGCCAGTGTACATGAAAACCGCAGATCTTCTCGGAAAGCTTCTGTAATCTGAAGGCTTCAGGTGGCGACGTATTGGGTAATGGGTGTTCTCCTAGCGAATAAGTCTTTCCGTCGTCATCCCGCCAGAGGATTTCTGTCCGATGAGCTAAAACATATCGAGTGGTGACGTCAGCCGAGTACGCACCGTTCCAACTGCCGCCTATTAGCTGGGTTCGGTGCCCTCTGGGCACCACAGTCAGCATCGCCGATAGTAATGCAGTCATGACTAGGCCAAAGAATAATCTTCGCCTCAACGTACTCCGAAAGCGCGAGCGCGCACCGCGAATCGTAATTTCAGGATCGCCCCATTCTTCGATAGTTGACGCGGTTTGCCTTGACTTATCCGTCATCTCACCGCCGTTACACTCGTAATTCTCAAATCTGAAATCTCAAATCAAAAATCCCCCTCACGCCGCTTTGTCCGCCACCGTCGAGGTCTGCTGGAGCAGGTCGGCGACAATCGCGTCGGTGCTCAGATTCTCCGCTTCGCCCTCGAAATTCAAAAGTATGCGGTGACGCAGGGCGGGAACGGCCGCTTTCTGCACGTCGGCGAAGCTCACGTTGAATCGGCCGTCGAGCAGCGCCTGCACCTTGGCCGCGAGCGTGATCGCTTGCGCCCCGCGCGGGCTCGAACCCCAGCGCACGTAGCGGTTGGTCATCTCCGTGGCGAACTCGCTGTTGGGGTGCGTGGCCATCGCCAGCCGGACCACGTAATCCTGCACGTGCGGGGCCATCACCACCCGCTGCACCAGCCGCTGCGAGCCGACGATCTCGTCGCGGGTCATCACCGGCTCGATCTTCGGATGAAAACCGGTGGTGGTGCGGTCGAGGATGGTCTTGAGCTCGTCGCGCGACGAATATTGCACGATCAGCTTGAAAAAGAACCGGTCGAGCTGCGCCTCCGGCAGCGGATAGGTGCCCTCCTGCTCGATCGGGTTCTGCGTGGCCATCACGAAGAACGGTTCCTCCAACTGGTAGCGGTGACCGCCCACCGTGATGGTGTGCTCCTGCATGGCTTCGAGCAGCGCCGACTGCGTCTTGGGCGTCGCGCGGTTGATTTCATCCGCGAGCACCATCTGGGCAAACAGCGGCCCCTGCTGAAACTTGAACTGCCGCCCGCCGGTGGCCGGATCCTCCATGATGATGTTCGTGCCGATGATGTCCGCCGGCATGAGGTCGGGCGTGAACTGGATGCGGCTGAAGTTGAGGCTGAGCGCCTCGGACAGCGTGCGGATCAGGTACGTTTTGCCCAATCCCGGCACGCCCTCCAGCAGCGCATGCCCGCTGACAAACAGGCACGTCAGCACACCGTCAACAATCTCAGCGTGACCGACGATGGCCTTGCCGACCTCCGCGCGCAGCCGCTCGAATTTGTGCCGGAATTCCTGCGTGGCTTTTTCCACCTTGGGATCGATTGCCTCGGGCATTGTTCTGCTCCTTATGTGTGTGGCACAGGCGTCTCGCCTGTGTACCGCACCGGCGGGACGCCGGTGCCACACCGAAATCGCTACTCCTCCGTCCGTTCCTTCATTTCATCCTGCGCCCGGCGCTTGGCCTTCATCAGGCGCGAGGTCATGTCTTCCTGTCCCGGCTGCTTGCCGGCCGCGGTCCGCTTCTTGGCCTTCTCCTCCTCCGCGAGCGCGACGGCATCCGCGCCGCCGACGGCCTTGGTCAAATCGACTCCGGCATCCGAATCGCCCGGTTCACCCGCATCGAAGCGCGCTTTCGGGTCGGCGGCCGCGTCCAGCGAGATCGTCGCCGGCTTGCGGCCTTCCGCCGATCGCGCGACCAGCTCCTCGCGGACCTTCTCGCGCACGTCCTTGAGCTGCGACAACGCCTCCGCGCTGCGCTGGCCGGCCAGCGCGGACACGCCGCCGGTGACGAACTGTATCGCCGGCCCGATCGACCGCCAGCGGATCATCCAACCCACCAGGTCCGCGAAAACCACCACACCCACATAACCCCACCACAACGCACCGGCGGAATACATGATCGCGAAACCGAAAGCGACGATCGCGATCTCCACGTAGATCGACATGGCGGCGACCGACGCCAGCCGCCGCGCCGCCACATCCAGCAGAAACAGCGGCAGCAGCAGCCATTGAATCACCCATCGCCACACCGGCTGCCTCGATACCGACGGCGGCAGATCGCGGCTGAACACTTTCTTCACGTCCGGCTCCAGCGACAGCGTGCGACCGCCCGTACGCTCGGCCGCCTGCTGGAGCAGCGGCACATTGGCCCCCAACTCGCGGAACTCCGGCGAATACGACACGCTCACGCCGGTGTTGATCATCCCCGCGTCATGCTCCGGATCGCTGTAATGCAGGCTCACCAGGTAATTGCCGTGGTCGCTCACGTCAAATGTGCCTTCGTATTGGCCGGGACCGGTCTGCGTCACCTCGAGCTTTTTCTTCTCCGCCGACGGCGTCACCACCAGCCCCTCCATGTGGAGGAAATTGAGATACGACGCGTCTTTGTTCAGCGCTTCGATGGCCACGCGCCCCTTGGTGCCCTCGACGCGGGTGACGATATCAAAATCGGCCGAGCCCGTCTGCCGCATCGCCCACCGCACCACCTGCGCCCACAGCTTGCCGAATTGCTCCCAGCTCGCCCAATCCGCGCCCCACTTTGGCCACCACCCGCTGGTAAACGCTACCATCTTGCCCATCTCGAAATTCCAGTGCGCCAGCACCGGGTCCGGGCCGTCGTCACTGTGCCGGACGATGGGGATGAGGGCGTCGGGCTTGGGCGTGGTGATGACCAGCCCGCCGAGCGGCGGAATCTCCGTGATATTGAGCCCCTGCGTGGTCTGAGACGGGTACGCCAGCCGCGGCCGGAACTCATGCTCGTCGATCAGCTGGCGCTTCACCACCTTCGCCTCCTTGATGAAAATCTGCGGAAGCTGCATGGGGTTTTTGCACGCGTAGAACCGCCCGCCGGTTTGTGCGGCGATGCTCTTCAACGTGGCGTCCATGACATGGCTGCCGTAGCCGATCCCGACCGTCGAGACGGTGATCTGGTTCGCGACGTACTGCTGAATCGTCTGCGGTTTAGGCGGAGCGGGATCGCCGTCGCTGATCACGATGACGTGCCGCTGCGAAACGTTGGGCAGCTTCATCATGTCCCGCACGACGATGGACATCAGGTCCTCGAAAGACGGCATGTCGCCGTTCTGCATGGCTTTGACTTTCTGGATGATGGCGGGCTTGTTGGTGGCGAGTTGCATGGGCACCTCCCAGTGCGGGCCGCCGACGCGGAAGTTGTAGTCAATCAGCCCGACGTAATCGAGCGTGCTGAGCGTCTCGACGGCGGCGACCGCCACTTTCACACCCCAGTAGTCGCCGCGCGCGATCTCGCAACTGTGCATGATGATCGCCAGCGCCCCCTGCGGCAGCTTCTTGGTGTGCTTCACCTCGAACGAAACCGGGCTGATCTCCTCGAGCGGCTTGCCGATCCAGCCGCCGGCGCCGAACCCTTCGTTCCCGCCGGTCATGATCAGCCCGCCGCCGAAATCGCGCACGTAGCTGGCCAGCGCCTTGTGCTGCTCCTCGTTGAACGTATCCGCCGAGACGTTCGCCAGGATGACGACGCCGTGCTCCTGGAGGCTGAGCAGGTCCACCGAGAACTGATCCACGCCGCGCATCTCCACATCGACCTTCTCGCGCGTCAGCGCATCGAAGAGCACCTTGTCATCGGTGGAGCCCGGCTGCGTCAGGATCAGCACGCGGCCCTGGTCCTCGACGAAGGTGAACGCCGTCGCCTTGTTGTTCTCGGCGATCGAATCCGCGCTGTCGGGAATCGGCGTGATCCGCGCATCGAAGCGGTGAATCCCGCCGGCGTGCAGTTGAATCGGAATGGTGAACGGGTCCGGCTTCATGCCGCCGGTCAGCGTCAGGATCGGGTCGCTGAGCGGGACCTCCTCGTCGCCGTGGTACAGCGTTAATCTCGCCTTGGCGGGCCGGCGGCTCTTGACGATCAGCCGCACGGGCACTTTCGTATCGCGATTGGCGTGAGACGGCACGGTGATGCGGTCGAACAGGATCTCGTTGTCGTACTGATACTGAAGCGGCACCACGTCCACGGCGATGCCGCCGGCCCGCGCGTTCTCGATCTCTTCCTTGAGATCGCCAACGTTCTGGTTCCCATCCGTCAGAATGACGGCTCGCCGGGCATACCCCTGCGGGAAAGCCGCCATCGCCAGCCGCAGGCCCGCGGCGATATCCGTGCGGTCCCCCTCCTGTTGCATCCCGAAGCTTTGCACGTCGAAGCCGCCGCGGCTCGGGATGAGGTCGATGTCCGCCTCGCCGTCAAAGCCGATCACGCCCAACTGATCGTCGCGATCGGCGTGCTTGGCGACTTGTTTGATGTAATTCTGGGCCGCCGTCCGCAGTTCATCGGGGATGCTCCGCGAGCGGTCGAGCACGAACATCACCGCCACATTGCGGTTCCGCTTGACGTATTCGATGCGGGCCAGCGCGATGGCCAGCGCGGCGATGACCAGGCTGCGCAGGACGATGGCCGTGATGCGACGATAGCGGTCCAGCCCGGCCAGCGAGCGCATGGAAATCGCCACGATCACCGGGATCGTCAGCAGCAGCCACAGCCACACCGGCCGATCCAGCGAAATCGGCCAATTCACCGCCAGTAGCATAGCGCTTTCCAGTTTATCCGAGCCGCGACTGTGAGGGAGCGGTTGGAGCAGATTCCGGAAGTTCCGCTCCCTTACGGTCGCGGCTCGGTCCGGCAACTCACTACTACATCCGGAACATCTGAACGCGGTGATTGAGGTAATCGACCACGTACACACGGTTATCTTTGCCCAGTGCCATCCCCCACGGTGAGGCGAGTTCGCCCGGCCGGCGCCCGGCCGTCCCCCACACTTCCAAACTCTTGCCATGGGCATCAAATCGTTGCAGGCGATTCCCCCCGAATTCGCAGACCAGTACCGTGCCATCCGAGCACAGCGCCAGGTCGTAGGGGTATTTTAGTTGCCCCGGCGCATCTCCGGCAGTGCCGAACGCGGACAAGAGCCTGCCGTCGCGGCTGAAGCGACAGATGCGATGATGCAATGCGTCCGCGACCCAGAGCACGCCCTGCCGATCGAATTTCATCGCCTGCGGCCGGAGCAGCGAAGCCTCGCCGGCGTCCGGCCCGCCGAAGGACATGACATGGTGATAATCCGGCGTGAACTTGCTGATGCGATCGTTGCCGCCGTATTCGCTCACGTACAGGTTGCCGTCGGAATCCTGCTCGATATCGGTGGGCAACTGGAATTGCCCCGGCCCGTTTCCCTCCGAGCCGAAGCGCGACAGCTCGTGCCCGTCGCGATCGTAAACCAGCACGCGGTGATAATGCGTATCCGCCACCAGCACGCGCCCCGCCGCATCAACGGTGAGCCCGGTCGGTTTGCCCGCCTGCCACTCGGGCATTTGCCAGTACGTCTCGAATTCGCCGTCGGGCGAGAACCGCTGAATCCGCGCGGTCTTGTCCACCACGAACACGCAGCCGTCCGCCGCGGTCGCGATCGCCCGCGGATGGACGAACTGCCCCGGCCCCAGACCGTGCTCGCCGATGATCTTATCCGGCACGCGCCCGCTTATGCTGTTCCGCTTGCAGCCGGGCACGCAGAGCAGAACGACCAGTGCAGCCGCAAAAGTAGCGCCGGCCCCCCGTGGCCGGCGTCGGCGGCCACAGGGGGCCGCCGCTACAGAAGAAAGTCCGAAGGTATTGCAAATGACGCGATTCACGTTTTCACTTTCTGCGCCGCCGCTACAGAAATCCGCAATCCGCAATCCGCAATCCGCAATGTCTTCTACCTTCGCCGCACCAGCAGCCCGCCGCACAACTGCGTCACGATGACGCCCGCCGTCACAATCATCAGGCTGGTGATGATGACCAAATCGTCGCGTCCGTAGTGCATCTGGTTCAACAGCGCGAGCGCGATGCTCGGATATCCCACCGGACGAATAAGCTGCGAAACGACTACCTCAAACAATGAGAGGATCGCGACGATCACACCGCCCGCCAGCAGCGACGGCCCGACCATTGGCAGCAGCACATAACTGAGCACCGCCCAATCGCCGGCCCCGTCGGTGCGGGCCTGCTCGGCGGCCTCGACGCCCCGCTTCCGCAGGGCCAGCCACGCGATTAACACCACGACGGCGGCATACCGCGCCGTCAGCGCGAGCGCCCAGACCACCGGCGTGTCCGTGTACAAGCTTCCTACGATACCCGCCCGGTTGAAGATCAGCACGAAACCGATCCCCAGGGCCGCCGCCGGCATGAGCGCCCCGACCAGTGCCAGGATCGCTCCGAATCGTGGCACCGACCGCATGAACCACCTCGGAGCGCTTATGAGAAGGGTGCCCCATCCCGGTACTCCGGGGTGGGGTCTCGAAGATGGGTATGTTCGGCTCCACACCGCCGTCCCCAGCACTGCTGTCGCGATCGCCACGGCAACCGCCATCAATGCCACAATGAATGATACACCGAGCGAGACGGCCCACTCGCGTTGAAAGAGCTTAAATCCCTCCCGCCACGCCCCACTGATCCGCAGCGACAATAACATGACCGCTACCGGCAGGCCCAGAGTGAGCAGCCAAACCATTGCCGCCCCCACGCCCACCAGCCAGCTCACGTGCCCGCGACTCCCGCTGACTTCGTCGGCGTCACTCAAACCCTCCCAACTCGCCAGGCCCCGCACGCTCCATACAGCAACCGCCAGCAGCACGAGCACAATCCCGATCACCTGCACGCCCATGCCCATCACCTGCCCCGGCGGCGCTCCCACATCCACCAGCACCATCAATTCCGTCGCATACACCCGCGCGAGTGAAAGATGCGGAATGGGATACTCGATCAGCGTGATCGCGAACACAATGCTGGCGGCGGCCACCAGATGTGCTCGCAGGCTCGGCACAACCGCCCTCAGGAATGCTTTTCCGGGCGATGTATCCAGCACCGCCAGCGCGTACGCCGTCCGCCCCGCCGACCGCCACCCGGCTGCCAGTATCATCGCCACCACCGGCCACAGCCAGCCGGCCGAAATCAACCCCGCACGGATCGTGCTGCCGATCCATATCCGGTAGGGTCCGCTGTGCGGACCAGAGTTCGTCGCCGCAGGCAGCACCGCCCCCATCTTCGTCAACGGAGCCAGCGGCCCGTTCGGCGCCGTAACCAGGCCCCACGCATACGCATAAACCTGCGGCGGCAAGCACAGCGGCGCCAGGACGAATCCCCAAAGAATCGGTGCATAAGGAAATCGCGCTCGCAAGGATGGACCGCGGCGATCGACTCCCGCAACCCCCAGCACCGCCGCCGGCAGCACACCCAGCAGCAGCGCCCCCGCCGCCGCCACCACCG
>CAYLLT010000046.1:15200-41497 GCA_964384465.1 uncultured Planctomycetales bacterium
TAAAGTTCACGACCGAGGGCGGTCCTGAGAGCGCCGCCACCACCGACAGCGTCAAACTCCGAACCAGCAGCGCCCCCGCCGCCGGCACCGCCACAATATCAGTTGAAATGCGCGCCCGGTCCGTCGCCGCCATAACCATCCCCGCCAGCGGCGCCACCACGCCCGCCAGCAGTACCACACCGCCGACAATACAGATCGCAATGACCGCCCAGCGTTGCATGGGTTCACTGTATAATCCCCACCGTGGCGTTTGACCATGACGACACAGCGGATACAACATAAAGGTGGCTGATCTGTACCCGCTGGTGCGAGAATCCTTTCTCGCACCTTCTCTCGCGGGAATCCTTTCCCGCGTCTCACATCTCGCCTGCGATTCTCATTCCCATCCGGTATAATCCGCGCTCATGTTCTGCACGAACCTCGTATGCTGCTTGTGGGACCTCGTCGATGAAGGCATCGACAACGTGCTCGATCGCCTCAAAGGTGAAGCGGGCGTCACCGGCATCACCGTCCCGCTCTCCTGCGGCCCCGTCAATCAGCTCCGACCGCACGCCGGCGTTTCGCCGCGAACGTTCCGCTCGCGCGGCGGCATCCAGTTTCAGCCGAACGCGGAGTTCTATTCCGGCACGCGCATCCGGCCGGTGGTGGCCGAGTGGCTACGAAAGAGCAACCCGCTGCCGGCCGTCGTGGAAGCGTGCGAGAAGCGCGGCCTGACGCTCCGCGCTTCGCTTGTATTCTGCAACAACCCGGCCATCGTCGATCGGCATGAGCACTGCGCGGTCAAAGACGTTTTCGGCGACATCAACCCGAACTGGCTCTGCCCGGTGAACCCCGACGTGCGCGAATATCTGCGCGGCCTGGTCAACGATATCAGTTCGAGCTTCCCACTCCAATCGATCGAGCTGCGGGCATTCGCGTTCCCCGATGAATTCAGCGTATCCGATGCGGCGCGAACCGGCTTCGATCTCGGCCGGGTCGGACTGTGGTTATGCAGCCTGTGTTTCTGCGAATCGTGCCGTCAGAGCGCAGCGCGCGATGGAATCGATGCCGCCGCCGCGGCCCGGTCCGCCTCCGTCACGCTCGAACGCATCTTCGCGAGCGGGCAACCGCTGGAGTCATCGGTCCACGAGTTTCTGGCCGACCAGGATCTACTCCAGGCATTTAGCGACTGGCGATGCGAACAGATCACGTCGCTGATCGAGTCGATCCGGCCATCCTGCCGTTGCCGGTTTGCCGTGCATGAGCAGGGCGGCCGCGACTGTGGAGCGGATTATGCCGCGATCGCCAATCACTGCGACGTGCTGGTCGCCGCGTGTGACCCGAATGAAGCCGTAATCCAGTCCGCGTTCGGAGCGGCCCTGCGCGAAACGCATGATGCCGGCAGAATCGAACTGGCACTGTCGGCCTGTTCACCGGAATGCCCCGACGCTCCGACACTTGTACGGGCGATGCGTCAGGCGGCACGACTCGGAATTCGCTCCGTGCAGATCAGCAATTACGGGTTGATACCGCTCAAGCGGCTGGAATGGATCAAAGAGGCGATCCGATATGCCCAGCGGGAAACGCTGTAACTCCAAATATGCGCAGGTTTTATGCTCGTGCGGTTGTTATTCACTGACGACGTTGCTCAATTCATGGAACCTTACCCCTGCTGCTGTGTCGTATAATATTGAGTACCTTTGCCACCCGACTGTGCCGAGATTACTATGGAAACCCCGGCATTCTTCTGAGGGCCTTTCAATGACCGCACTCCAGAAACCCGTCCGGCAGGCGCAATGCCGGTTGTGGCTGAACCAGTGGCTGGCCAAGCTCGGCTGGTCGTTCACCGCGGCGGCGGCTGTGTTCATGATCCTTGTGGCGGTGGACCGGCTCTGGCTGGCTACGGCCCACCCGGGGCGGTTCTTTGGCATCGCGGCGGCGGGGCTCGCCGGTGCGGCGGTTCTGTTTTCCATACTTTGGAGTTTCCTGAAGCGCGACAGCTTTTCCGCCGCGGCCGTCCGGCTCGATGTGGCCGCCGGGCTGAAGGAGCGTCTCAGCACCGGGCTTTACTGCGAGCCGCTGGAAGATTCGTTTGCCCGGGCGGTGGTCAGCGATGCGGAACGCATGACGCACGGCGTCTCCGTGCAGAAGTCGCTGCCGATCCGTGCGCCGCGGTCGGCCGGTTACGCCGGCAGTACGTTGCTGGTCGCGCTGCTCTGCTTCTGGCTGTTTCCCAGCGTCGACCTGTCCGGCAAGCAGGAGCAGCGCCAGGAAGAGACCGAGCGCAAGGACCGCGTACAGCGGACGCAGGCCATGATGAAACCGCTGCTGGACCCCCAGATCAAGAAGCTGGCCGAGAAGAACCCCGAGTTGAAGAAGGAATTCGAGGACCTCGACCCGCTCAAGGATGCCAAGCTCGAAACGCCGCTTGACGTTCGCACCGAAGCGATCAAGAAGGTCGAGAAACTCAGCGACAAGCTGGAGAGCAAGAAGAACAGCGAGGAACTCGCGAAAGTGGACGAGTTCAAGAAGCTGCTCCGCCGGGTGGCCGATCAGCAGAAGGGCGATACGCCCGTCGATTCGCTGGCGAAATCGCTGTCCAAGGGCGATTTCAAATCCGCACAGGAATCGCTCGAAGCGGTGAAGAAGGAGCTGGCCAAGGAGGCCAAGACGCCGGAGGAAAAGCAGCGCGCCGAGGAGATGAAGAAACAACTCCAGCAGCTTTCGGAAAAGATCAACCAGCTCGCCGGCGATCAGAAGAAGATCCAGGACGAGCTGGCCAAGGCCGGCGTAAAGAAAGAAGATATCCAGAAGGCGATGGACAATATCCAGAAGAAGGACATGGACGCGCTGGCCAAACAACTCGCCGAAAAGGGCATGCCCAAGGATCAGGTGGACAAGCTGATGCAGCAGATCAAGAAGGCGGATGCCGCCGCCGCCGCGGCCAAGAAGATGGGCGGGCAGCTCGCGAAAGGCGCGCAGGGCGCCGGCCAGCAGGGCATGTCCAAGGAAGGGCAACAGGCGATGGACGGCGCGGGGCAACAGCTTTCGGAGATGGAATCGCTTCAGCAGCAACTCGATCAGCTCAACTCGTCGCTGTCCGATCTGCACGACATGAAGGACAGCCTCGGAGAAGGCTGCAAGGAATGTCACGGCACCGGCATGAAGAACGGCAAGCCCTGCCAGGGCTGTCAGGGCAGCGGCCTCGGCCAGCAGCAGATGCAGAACGGACCCGGCATGGGCAAGCTCGGACGCGGCCAGGGCGGCCTCGCTCAGCAGCAGGAAACCAAGACCCAGACCGTGCAGAAGCGGGCGAACGTCAAGACGGTGGACGGGCGCATCATCTCGCAGCAGTTCGTGGACGGCGAGCAGACCAAAGGGGAAGTTTCCGAGGGGTTCAGAGAGGCGGCGATCTCCGCGCAGCGCGGCGTGACCGACGCCATCGCCCGCGAACAGATCCCGCGTGCGCTTCAGGGCCCGATCAAAGAGTATTTCACCCGTTCGTTTGAAGATGTCGCGCCCGCCAAGGCGCAGCCGCAGGAAACGAAGTCCACCACCGATAAACCGTAGCCATAAACGGACCACATCATGTCATTGTGTTGCATCCGGCGCGCATGTGCCGGCGCGGTCATCACCGTATTCACGATCGTCGCCGCCGGTTGCGACAAGTCGCCGGATAAGCCGGTGGTCACGTTGTATTGCAGCGTCGATGAGCCGTTCGCGCGCGAAGTGGTCGCGGCGTTCGAGAAAGACAGCGGCATCAAGGTCAATCTCAAGACCGATACCGAGGCGGGCAAGACGACCAGTCTCGTGCGGCTCATCGAAGCGGAACGCGGCCGGCCGCAGGCGGACGTGTTCTGGTCGAGCGAATTGTTCAACACTATCAAGATGGCCCGCGACGGGCTGCTGGCGGAGTATCGCCCGCCGGCGGAAGGCATTCCCGAACGTTACAAGGACCCGCAGGGCCGCTGGACGGCGTTCGGTCTGCGGGCGCGGGTGCTCGCGTGGAACACCGACAAGCTGAAGCGGGAGGAGGTCCCCTCCAAGTGGAGGGGCATTACCGATGCGCATTGGACGAACCGGCTCGGCGTGGCCGACCCGCGCTTCGGCACCACCCGCGGGCACTTTGCCGCGCTGTATGCCGCGTGGGGCGAAGCGGAATACGTCAACTTCCTGACGCAGTTGGAGAAGGCGCTGAACGGCCGGCTGCTGGATGGGAACGCGACGTCGGCCGCGATGGTCGGCCGCGGCGAGTTGCTCATCGGCGCGACGGACACCGACGATGTCTTTGCCCGGCAGGAGCGCAAGGAGCCGGTCGATCTGGTCTACCCCGACATCGGCGACGGCGGGACGCTGCTGATCCCCAACTCGGTCGGGCTGGTGACGGATGCGCCGCACGCCGACACCGCGCGGAAGCTGATCGACTTTCTCGCCTCGGATAAGACCGAGCGGCTGCTGGCGGAGAGCGAGTCACGCAACATTCCGGTTCGCGATTCGCTGCGGGCCGAACTCAAGATGAAGCTGCCGCCGGAGACGAAGTTGAGCTTCGCGCAGATCGCGGACGCGATGGACCGCGCCATCGCGCTGGCCGGGCAGCATCTGATCAAGTAACACACTCGTAGTTCCGCCCTTTCATCGCTCATTGCATCCGGTGGAAACGCCGAAGGCGTTATGTCCTCCAGCCCAGGGTTGCCGTGTAGCGGCTACCCTGGGATACAAAGCGTTCTCGCCTCCAACCCCAACGGGGTTGTGCCGCAACCCCGTTGGGGTTTGCCGATATGTACAACATCGCAACCCAGGGTAGCCCGCCGCGGCGGGCAACCCTGGGCTGAAGGACGCAGCCCCGTTGGGGCATCTGCGCACAGTCAAACATCACCGGAGATGATACAGCATCACGTAGACAATCACGCCGCTTACTGACACGTACATCCAGATCGGGAAGGTCCAGCGGGCGATGCGGACGTGGCGGTCGAAGCGAAAGCGCATCGCGTGGTAGAGCGTGATCGCGACGAGCGGGACGGTCATCACGGCGAGGATCACGTGCGAGAAGAGGATGGCGCGGTAGATGGCGCGGAGGGGGCCGGTGCCGGTGAAGACGGTGTGCGCCTGGCCCTCATGCATGTGTTTGAGCGTGTGATAGGTGATGTACGACGCGAGAAAGACCGTGGAGACCACGACCGATGCGATCATCAACGCGGCGTGCCGGACGACACGTTTGCGGTGGATGGCGTGGTAGCCGGCGGCGAGCAGGACGGCCGCGGTGGCGTTGAGCGCGGCGTTGACGGCGGGAAGAACGGTGTAATCAATCACTTCGGCTTTTCTCAGCCCCCCACTCGCGTGGGGGGTTCTGACCGCAATAAGCTGCGGGCGTCCGCACGTAATCTGGTTAATAACTCTTTATCCCTCCCATCATAGTAGCCGCGGATTCGGCCTTCGCGATCGACGAGTACGAAGCGCGTGCTGTGGATGATGGGGTGGTCGGCCGAGGGCTTTTCATCGCCGCCGGGGGCGGACAGGCGGAAGCCCTTGATCGACAGATCAAAGATTTGTTGCGGCTCGCCGGTGAGGAACAGCCATCGTTTCGGATGGGCGCGGAATTTGCTCGCGTAATCGCGCAACCGCTCGGGCGTGTCGCGCTTGGGATCGACGGTGATGGTCACCAGGCGCAGGTCCTGGGCGTCGGCCAGATCGTTCTGGAGATCGGCCATATTCTGCGTCATCTGCGGACAGGGGCCGGGGCAACTGGTGAAAATGAAGTCGGCGATCCAGACCTGGCCGGCGAGCGTGTTCAAAGTGACGGTGCTGCCGTCGCGCTCGGTGAGCGAAAACGCCGGCAACGTGAACATAACCGATAGAGGTTCGTTCGGCGGCACCAGCTGGTGGACGCACGCTGGACAACGCCGTCCGGGCTGGTTGCGACCGCGACTGGTGATGACACCGGCCAACACGCCGGTGAACGACATGCCCAGAAGCGCCCACAGGATCGGCTTTCGTGCGAGTGTCACTTGGCACCTTTTTGACGCCGGCTGGTGAGTACGACCGCGCCGGCGAATGTGCCCGCGCCGAACAGGCACACCACCGCGAGCGAAAACCACAAGGACGGCGGCGAGCCTCCGGTCACGGCGGCTACATGGGTATAGAACATGGATCGGACGGCGGCCACACCGTACGTGCAGGGGTTGAGCTTCATGACCCACTGGAGCCACAACGGGGCGCCGGAGGCGGGGAACAGGGCGCCGCTCAGCAGCCACATGGGGATCAGGAACAGGTTCATGATGGCGTGGAAGCCCTGCGTGGATTCCATCGGCCAGGCGATGAGGAAGCCGAGGCCGGTGAGGCCGAAGGCCACGATGAAGATCACCACGTTCAAACCGGCGAACCTTGCCAGAGTCAGATGAATGCCGCTTGCGGGAGCCAGCAGGCAGAAGATCAACCCCTGAAGCCAGGCCAGCGCGGTGCCGCCGAGAATTTTGCCGAGGGCGATGCTGAAACGCGGGGCGGGCGAGACCAGCACCGACTGTAGGAAGCCTTCCCGGCGGTCCTCGATGATCGAGATGGTCGAGAAGATGGACGTGAAGAGCAGGATGAGCACCAGCGTGCCGGGGAAAAAGAATTCGAGATAGCTGATCCGCTCGCTGCTGCCCTGGGGGCTGAAGGAGTTGCCCAGGCCCAGGCCGATCAACGCCCAGAAGACGATCGGGGAACCGAGGGCGCCGACGACGCGGCTGCGCTGGCGGAGGAAGCGGACGACCTCGCGCTGCAAGAGGGTGAAGCTGGCGAGGGCGGCGATGTTGCCCGTCGTGCGGTCGTGCGTGGGCGGGTAAGCCAGCGGGGCGGTGGTTGACGCTGCGGTTTGATCGGCGCTCATATTGCATTACTCGCGTAGCGAAAGTGATTTACGGAGCCGAGAGCCGGCCACGGCTTCGTTTGGTTATTTTTTGTTTGCGAGTTCGCGCAACTGTCGTTCACGCGGGAAAGGATTCCCGCCACTGGGGATGCGAGGGGGGATTCTCGCACCAGCAGGGAGACGGGCCACGGGTTCGTTTGGTTATTTCGCCTTTTCATGTTCATAGGCTCATCCATCCAGCATAGCCATTCATCATAGAACACTTCCAGTGTTCCGTATGCGACTCAATGGCGACCGGCCGCGGCTCGGCGACCCCGGCGCTTGGTCTTGCCCGTGTCGTCCGCATGCTGATCCTGGTCCTCGAAGCGGTGGCCGGTCTGCTTCATGAAGACTTCCTCCAGCGTCGGCTTGGTCAGCGAGACGGAGCGGATCATGTCCGGGAACGCCTCGACCAGCTCGGGGATGAACTCGTGGGCACGGGGGCGTTCGATGCGGATGATGCCGTTCATCATCTGGGGGGTCAGCCCAAAGCGCTGGGCAAGGCCGGCGGCCAACTGGGCTGGGTCGGCGCAGTCGATGTGCAGGACGTCGCCGGAGATTTCGGATTTCAACTGTTCGGGCGAGCCGACGGCGACGAGGCGGCCGGCGTCGATGATGCCGACGCGATCGCAGCGGTCGGCTTCGTCCATGTAATGCGTGGTCATGAGCACGGCCAAATTGTCTTCGCGGCGGCAGGTGTCGAGGAACTGCCAGAGGTTCCAGCGGGCCTGCGGGTCGAGGCCGGTGCTGGGCTCGTCGAGGAGCAACACGCGCGGGCGATGCAAGAGGCCCTTGGCGAGATCGACGCGGCGGGCGAGGCCGCCGGAGAGCGTCTCGACGCGGTCGGCGGCGCGGTCGGCGATGCCGAAGCGCTGGAGCATCTCGTCGATGCGATTTCGCAGCGCGGGGCCGGAGAGGCCGTACAGGTGGCCCTGATGCAGCAGGTTCTCGCGGACGGTGAGCTTGGCGTCGAGGCTGGCGTGCTGGAAGACGACGCCGATCTCGCGGCGGACGGCATCGGCGTCCGTGAGGACATCGTGGTCGCAGACCTTCGCTCGGCCGGAGACCGGTTGCAGCGCGGTGCACAGGATGCGGAATAGCGTGGTCTTGCCGCCGCCGTTCGGCCCGAGCAGGCCGAAGATTTCGTTGGGGGCAACGTTGAACGAGACATCGGCGAGGGCGACGCGATCGCCGTAGCGGTGGGAAAGGGCATCGATTTCGATGGGATACGTGTTGGTCATGATGAATATGCTACGAGCGGCGAGAGAGTAAGAGGATTAAGAGCAAGAGTAGGATTATGAAGAGGATTAAGATTAAGAGAAAGAGTAAGATTAAGGGAAAGAGCAGGAGAAGGAGTAATTCTACTCCTCATCTTAATCTTGCTCTTCATCATCTTCTTAATCGTAATCTTCATCTTATTCTTAATCCCCTTCCTGGCGTCGCTTCGCATCAGTGTTCGGCGGCGTGGGCCTCCTCGGTTGGAGCTTCCTCAGTCGCGGCGGCGACGGGGGGGCCGGCGGTCTGCGGGCCGTGGCTGGCGATGTCGGGCAGCAGGGCCAGCAGCAGCACCATGGTCAGCAGCGTCGGGACGAGGCACATGAGCCGCAGGAGCTTGGGATCATATTTCAGGTGCATGAAAAAGGCGACCACGAGGGAGGCCTTGCTGATGGCGATCATGAAGGCCAGGAGCACGGCCGCGAGCGGGGGCAAGTGAACCCGCGAGACGGCGACGGTGATCACGGTCAGTACGGCGAGGCAGCCGAAGATCACATAGTAAATGTTGACCGTCGGGCCGGCATGATCCGCATGAGCGTACCCGACAGATCGAGGATGACTGGGCGAAGCGGGGTCGTGTTGATTCGGTAAATCAGTTCTGCTCATCTGCCGTGCACTCCAAAAAGGGGCGGCAATCAATGTATCAGATAGAAAAGTGGGAACAGGAAGATCCACACCAGGTCAACAAAGTGCCAGTAAAGCCCCAGGATTTCCAGCAGTCCGGCCCGGCGTTTCACGTTGGAGTCCATCAGGATGCGGATGAGGACGATGCCGAGGGGGATGATGCCGCCGACCACGTGGAGGCCATGGATGCCGGTCAGGGTGAAATAGCAGGCGAAGAAGATGTGTGTCCACGGGAAGAGGTGATGTTCAAACTTGGCGCTGTACTCGAAGTATTTGATGACCAGGAAGCCGAAGGCGCAGAGGATGGTGATAGCGAGATACAGTTTCGTTCGTGCGGCATCGCCGACCTGTGCCCAGTGGATGCAGAGAGCCATGGTCAAGCTGCTGAAGATGAGGATTATGGTGTTGGCGGCGGCGGGCCTCCAGTCGAGATGATGGGCCTGCTCGGAGAATCCGGCGGGATCGGAGAGCCGGAGCACCAGGTAGGTGCCGAGGAGGCCGGTGAAGAACATGACCTCACTGGAGAGGAACAGCCACATGCCGAACTTGTGGTTGGGCAGGTCCGACACGCGGGCGACGGATTCGACGTGGCCGTGGGCGGCGTCAACGCCGTGAGCGATTTTCGGAACGAGGACATCGGACATCAACAAGGACTCCTCATTACAACCGCTCGCTTGCGCTCGCGGCTCTGACCTCAATGCGAACGATCAAATACCATCAGGCCGAGCAGCAGCGGCAGATACAACACGGAGACGATGAACATCTGCCGGGCGGCGGCCTGCGTCTTCCACAGGGCCAGGGCGGCGGCGAACGCCAGGAAAACCAGCCCCAATACCATTGCTCCCGCAAAATAGATCATTCCCGCCATGCCCACCACCGTCGGGGCGAGCGTCACGGGCAGCAGCGTCAGGGTGAAGGTGATGATCTGGCGGGCGGTGTTCGCGCCCGACGGATCGACGACCGGCAGCATCATCTGTTTGCCGCGGGCGTAATCCTCGCGGTAGAGCCAGGCGATGGCCAGGAAATGCGGCATCTGCCAGATGAACAGAATGGCGAAGAGCACCCAGGCGTGGGCGTTCATGACGCCGGTGGCGGCGGCGTAGCCGATCATCGGCGGGATGGCTCCGGGAATGGCGCCGACCAGCGTGCACAGCGGCGTGCGCGTCTTGAGCGGGGTGTAGGCGAAGAGGTAACTGGTGAGCGTCAGCAGCGCGAGCGCGCCGGCGAGCAGGTTGACGAACGCGAAGAGGTAAACGGCGCCGAGCGCGGAGAGCAGTATTCCGAAGATCAGCGCGTCGGTCGAACTGATGCGTCCTTCCGGGAGTGGTCGGGTCATTGTGCGATGCATGAGGGCGTCGGTATGCCGCTCGATGTACTGGTTGAGCACCATCGCGCCGCCGGCGACGAGGCCGGTGCCGAGGATGACGCGCCCCAGCAGCGCGAAAAATGAGAAGTCGATCGGCCCGCTGAAACCCAGGCAGAAACCGACGGCGGTGGTGATGAGCACGAGCATCGCGAGCCGCAGCTTCATCAGCTCGACGAAATCGGCGAGGCAGCCGCGGGCGGCGGCCCGTTTGATGTCAACGGTTGCGCTCATGCCAATGCCTCTCGAAATTCAACCGTGTTCGCGGCCGGATGAATACCCCCGGTCATGGCGTATGCTCGCAGCGCCAGATAAACGCTCGTGCCGAGGATGATCGCTCCGATGGCTACGTGAGCCGTCGGCAGATAGGTCTGGAGGAGCGTGCCGGGCGTGCGCAGTTCCATGCCCATGACCAGCAGATAGGTCATGACACCGAGAATGATCTGGAGTCCAAAGAGCAGGAAGAGGGCGATCATCGGCGGGGCCAGGCGATCCGCGTGCGGGCCGCCGAAAACGTATCCGGCCGCCTGCATGAGGCAGACGGCGATGGCGAGGGCGCCGAAGATGTGCGAGATGGCCATGCCGCCGCTTCCGGTGTGGCGGACGATGGCGCCGAGGATCAGTTGGGCGTATACCGCGGCGGCGAGGGCGATGGTCCAGAGGCGGAGCGAATGGTCATTCGATTCTGTCGCCCCTCCGGGGCTTGGTTCATTTTGGGCGGCGAAGCCATCCAGGGGCTTACGCCCCTGGCTAACAACTTTCGCCCCTTCGGGGCTGAATGCTTTCGCCTCCGCAGGGCTTAATGCTTTCGCCTCCGCGGGGCTCCATCTCGGCGAGGTTACTGTCGCTAGCGCGATCACCATGCAGAAGAACGCCTGAGCGAAGCAGCCGTGAATGATGGCCAATGAGAGCGAGAGTTCCGTCACCCGCAGGCCGCCCATGACGCCCTGAATGATGACCGCCAGTAGCGCGAAATACCCGAGCTTTCGCACCCAGGCACGCGATTCGACCTTCCAGAGCCATATCGTCAGACCGATGACCAGCAGGCCGACGCCGGCGCCGATGAGCCGATGGCTGTGCTCTTCGCGGACCTGGGGCATCCGCGTCCAGCCGTTGGGATTGAATGAGCCGAATGAGGTCGGCCAATCCGGGACGGCGAGGCCCGCCCCTTTGCTGGTGACGTTGCCGCCGGCGATGATGAGGACGAACGTCGCGGCGACGACCAGCTTCGCGAAGAGGCTCAGGCCGCAAGACGCCGGATATTGTTTCTCAGTTCTCACGTCTCACTTCTCACGTCCCGCCCGGCAGGCGGGACCTACGTCTGACTTCTCACTCGGTTACTCTCAATACAAACCATTTCAAATTTGAAATCTCAAATCTGAAAACATACGGTGGTCACGCCGTTGTCGGACCCAGCTTGCGGTTCTGCGGCAGCCAGTCCTCGGCGACCAGCGGCGAGCTGTATTCATACGGCCCGCGATAGACCGTCGGCGTGGTCTCGAAGTTGCCGTGGCCGGGCGGCGAGGGCGTCTGCCATTCGAGCGTGTTGGCGTGCCACGGATTCGACGGCGCTTTCGGGCCCTTGAACATGCTCCAGAAGAAGTTGATGGCGAAGACGATCTGGACCGCCCCCAGTGCGAATGCGCTGATCGAGATGAACTGGTTCATCGGAGTCAGATGGTCGAGGAACTGGTACTTCTCGAAGCTTCCATAGCGCCGGGGCATGCCGCCCATGCCCAGAATGTGCATGGCGAAGAACACGCAGTTGTAGCTGATGAACGTGAGCACGAAGTGCACGCGGCCCCAGCGCTCGCTCATCATGCGGCCGAACATTTTGGGGAACCAGTAGTAGATGCCGGCGAAGGCGCCGAAGACGCTGCCCCCGAACAGGACGTAATGGAGGTGGGCGACGATGAAGTAGGTGTCGTGGATGAAGAGATCGACCGGCGTGCAGGCCATGAAGATGCCGCTGAGGCCGCCGATGACAAACATGGAGACGAAGGCGACGGCGTTGAGCATGGCGGTAGTGAAGACGATGTTGCCGCGCCAGAGCGTGCCGAGCCAGTTGAAGACTTTGATGGCAGAAGGCAGGGCGATCATGATCGTCGAGAGGGTAAAGGTGGTGCCGAGGGCGGGGTTCATGCCGCTGACGAACATGTGATGGCCCCAGACGATGAAGCCGAGGCCGGCGATAGCGGCGATGGCGTAGATCATCGGGCGGTAGCCGAAGAGCGGCTTGCGGGAGAAGGTGCTGATCACGTCGGAGACCAGGCCCATCGCGGGCAGGATCATGATGTAGACGGCCGGGTGGGAGTAGAACCAGAAGAGATGCTGCCAGAGGAGCGCCTGTCCGCCTCCGACGTGAGCGCCGTTCGTGGCGAACGGTGAGCCGTCGGACTTCACCAGACCCGGCGGGAGGAAGAAGCTCGTGCCCAGCGTTTGATCCATGAGCTGCATCAGCAGGGCCGACGCGAGGACGGGTGTCGCGAAGGCCACCAGGATGGAGGTGATGAACACGGCCCAGACGGTGAGCGGCATGCGGAAGAAGCCCATTCCCGGCGCCCGCATCTTGACGATGGTGGTGATGTAATTGAGCGAGCCGAGAATTGAGGAGGTGCCCACCAGCAGCACGCCGAGGAGCCAGCAGACCTGGCCGGGGGCTTTGATCTGATCGAAGATGGCCAGCGGCGGGTAGGAGGTCCAGCCGGCGCCGGGGCCGCCCTGCTCGCCCTGCGGGCCGCTGATGAACGTGCCGTAGAGCAGAATGATCGCCGCGGGCGGGAAGAGCCAATACGAGATCATATTGAGTGTGGGGAAGGCCATGTCGCGGGCGCCGATCATGAGCGGCACGGCGAAATTCGCGAAGGCCCCGACCATGAGCGGGATGATGACCAGGAAGATCATGACCGAGCCGTGCATGGTGAAGAGCATGGTGTAGGATTCGTTGGTGACCTGGCGGTACAACTCGCGGCTGCCGAGTTGCTCGACGGGCACCACGTAGTCCGTGCCGTCCACGGTCACGAAGGCCTCGGTGGGGACGGGGTGATACTGGCGGCTGGTATCGACCTCGGTGAACTTCTTAAATGTGGCTTCCTGGCCGCTCTTGAAGGAGACGCTGCCGCTTTGGTAATCGCCGAGGAACTTGACGGGGTGGCCGCTTTGCCACTCCGTCGGGTCGACGGGGGCCTCGGCGGTCATGTTCCTGGGGAGCAGGCCGGCCAGCGGGAAGTTTTTATGCGGATAGGCCAGATGCCAGCGGATGCCCATCGCCATCAAGCCGCCGACCACGAACAGGGTCAGGGCCGACAACAGAAACTGTATTCCGATGCGCTTGTGATCGCGGGAGAAGAAATACTTGGTGAAGAAGTTCTCGTGATGATGCTCGTGAACGTCGTGTTCAAGCTCCATCGCGACCGGTGCGTGTGCTGTCATGTTTTAGCTCTCAGCTATCAGCGTTCAGTAGGGCGGGCAGTGCCCGCCAACCTTTCTTCAACCGCACAGGCGGGCAGTGCCCGCCCTACTTCCGTAGTCATTTCGATTCTTCGGTGGCCGGCTGCGTGGCGGGCTCCTCTTTGGGCGCGGACTTTTCTTCGGACGGTTCGGTCGCGGGCGTTTCTTCCTTGGCCGGCGCTTCTTCGCCGATGATCTGGGCGATTTCTTCGTACTTTCCTTTCAGCCAGGCGTCGTACTCCTCCGGGGTGTGTACGATCAGGTCACCTTTCATTGTGTAGTGCTGCGGACCGCACAATTCGGCGCAGGCGAGGTCATAGCGCCCGACCTGCGTGGGCGTGAACCACAGCTCGCCGCGGAGGCCGGGCACCGCGTCCATCTTGGTCCGCATGTTCGGCAGGAAAAAGCTGTGCAGCACGTCGCGCGACATCAGGTGCACGCGGACCATCTGGTTGACCGGAACGTGAATGAAGCCGACTTCCGGCGTTTTTTGCGCCTCGATGGGATCGGTCGCGCCGCTGGGATCGAACGTGCCGATGTCGTCGCGCGTGCCGAACTTTCCATCCTTGCCCGGGTAGCGGATGTTCCACTGGAACTGCTGGGCGAGGACCTCGATTTCGGTGATCTTCTGCTTGAGCGGGTCGGGGCGGTCGAGGCGCATCTGGCCCCAGACGCGGATGCTCAGGATGCCCATGATCACCAAAATGAGTGCGGGAGTCGCCGTCCAGATCACTTCGGCCTGGTGGTGGCCGTGAAGGAAAGTCGCCTTGCGGTCTTTGCGGTGGCGGTACTTGATCAGGAAGTAGACGAGCAGGACTTCGACGGCGACGAACAGGACGCCGGTGACGACGAAGATCAGATCGAACAACCAATCGACCTGCCGGCCCTCGAGCGAGGCGTTCGGCGGCAGCCACCAAGTATCCTTCTTGACGATTTCCTGGGCGAAGGCGCCGGCGGACCCAAAACACAATAACGCTGCCAGCGCGATGGACCCGTATGGCCAAACTCGTCTGTGCACAGTGAATCCACTCCCGTCGAATTCAGAATGCGTCCCACTGCTTTCAAGCAGTAGTTCTCTCGGTAAACGTCTTCGGTATTCCCACTGCTGGAGAGCAGTGGCTCACCCGGCATTTCACCGCTTGCGGCGTAGCGTTACGCCGCAAGCGGCCTCCGTTTCTCGCTCTTTCCGTTCAGATGCCTTGTCCTTTATCATTTGGGCTTGGGGGTCGGACGCCTGGCTTTTTCCTTGAACTTCACGTCCTCGACCTTGGTGGCCTTGCCTTCCTCCACTTTCACCTTCTGCGTCTGCTCGCCGAGCGTCTCATGCGAGAGTACGACTTCGTATTCGCCGGCCGGCAGGCCCTTTATCGCGAACTTGCCTTCGGCATCGGTGACTGCGAAGAACGGGTGATCCATGACGAAACAATGGGCGTTCATCCACGCGTGCACGTCACACTTGATTTTGAAGTCCTCTGTTTTGTTGAGTTCCACGATCTTCTCCATGCCCTTCTGGGCCTGGCTGAAGTTGAACTCTTTGTTTTCCTTGGGCAGGCCGTGGATGTTGTGGTTGGTGGGATCGGCATTCACGACCTTGACGCCCTGGCCGGCCATCACGCCAAAGACGTGGGGGATATAGTGACAGCCTTCCTGTTTCAGTTCCACCGGCTTCTTGGGGACCGGCCATTTCTTGTCCTTGGGCAGGCCGGTCTTGACGTAGACGAACACGTTCTTCAGGCCGCCATCCTTGCCGACGAGGGGCATGTCCTCTTTGAGGATCGGGGTCTTCGCATGCACTTTCTGACAGTGCGGATCGGGCGGTTGTGCGACCGCGGGCTTCTGCACGGGGGGCTTGCCGTCGAAGACCGCCCGGCCGGTGATCGAATCCGATTCTTCGGCAGCCAGAGCACGCAACCCCGGCGCAACCGCCAGCGCCAGGCCCAGGAGGCAACTCGGAATGTTCCAGCGATTCATGATAATCTCCTTTTCTTAAAAGCGGCGATAACGTCTGAATTCCACTGTTGTTACGAAATCAGCTCCATCTTGTTTAGCGGTGTCGCGGACACCGCGATCATTAGTTCGTTCCGGCCGGCTCCGTTGCGGCCGGCTGGGTCTTCGTCGATTCCGGTGCGGATTCCTTCTTCACCGTTTCGCCGGCGCCCTCGTCGGGCTTCTTTTCTTCGGCGGCCTCACTCGTCGCCGGCTGCGTGGTCTCGGGTGGCTGGACCTTGTTCAGCTTTTTCTCACCAGCGTCATACAGGAAACTGACCAAAGCCTCAATCTGTGCGGGACCGTCGTCGATCATGCCCTTGTTAATCAATCGTCCTTCGACGCTGGCCTTCGCTTCGGCGGGGTACTCGGCGAAGGCGCTGTTGCGGTTCTCGCCGAAGACGTTGGGCATCTTGGTACTTGGCTGGAGGCGGCCCGGCGACACCAGCCAGCTCAACACCCAATCGCGTCGGAGGCGCTTGTGGGCAAGCTGGAGGTTCGGAGCGGACGGCGCGGCGTTGGCGCCGGGGACCGCCGGATCGCCGAACACGTGACAGGACAGGCACTTCAGCTCGGTGAAGAGGGTCTCGCCGTCGGCGACCTTTTCCGGCTCGGCGGTCAGCGGCGGCTCGGTGAACGGATAGGAAACCTGATACACATCCTGGAGGAATTCGGCGTGATGCAGAATCTGCTGATGTGTGGCGGCGAATTCATCCGGCGGCGCCTTGGCCGGATCGGCGGAACTGGCCGGGACGAGGCGATTTCGCACCGCGTATCGCCGCAGGGCATCGGCGATCGCAGTCAGCGAATCCTGCTGGAACCAATCCGAGCCGGCTTGTGCGCCAGCGGCTGTGTTTTCGGCCGACGTGTCGCCGCCGCCGGCCGGTTGCGTTGCGGTCGCCGCCGCGAGTGTTGTTTCGCCCGAACGCTTTCGGGCTTCGTCAATGTGCCGCTCGACGGGGGCCAGATGGGCCTCCAGCCATTTGGATTCTCGCTGGCTGAGGCCGAAGAAGTATTCGACCAACTGCGTCGACTGCTCCGGCGTGAGATGGAAGCTCGGCATGCGCACCTTCAGCCACGGCCGCAGCATCTCGACGTTGTTGAGGAACCCGTATAGCCAGTTGCTTTGAATCTTCGCGCCCTGGCCGCGCAGCCACGGCGGGGCGTTGACTTCGTCGAAGGTCCCATCGGACTGCTGAATGTACTGGTGCATGACCGCGGCGTTCTCGTCGATCTTGTGACACGCGACGCAGTTCAGCTCGCGGACGAGGTTTCGGCCGCGGGCGATCATGCCTGGCGGGCCGGTCTCGTAATCGACCTGGATGGACTCATTGACGCGGGCGGGTTTGCGCGAGAGCAGGAAGGTGACCAGGGCGTCGGCCTGGCTGTCGCTGAAGAAGAAGTTCGGCATCTTGAGCTTGTCGTACGGGCCTTTGGCTTTGTGGCGGTCCCAGATGCGCGGATTGCGCACCTTGTGCCAGGCGAACGATGCGAGCGTGTGCTCGACCTCCTCGGGCGGGTTGGTGTGCGTCCAGCGGATCAGCTTTTCGCGGTCCTTCGGATAGAGGTCGTGGAAGAGCGGGTCGTGCTCGCGCTGCTCGCGGAACTCGGGCTCGAAGAAGGCGAAGTCGATCTGCGTGAGCAGCTTTTCACCCCAGGTGGTCAGCTCCGTACCTGGGCGGGCGGCGGTCTCGTAGCCGCGGATCTGGTGGCAGGCGTAGCAGCCGTAATGCCCAACCATCTTGTCGCCCAAGAACATCCAGCGGCGCTGCTCCAGATTGAGTCCTTCGACATGGGCGCGGGCCTCGTGCTCGCTGCCGAACGGCTTGGTCAGCTTCGTGACGAGCTGCTCGGTCAGCTCGCCGCCCTTGTCGTCGAGGATCGCTTCCGAACGGGCCGCGGAATTAAGCCCGCCGAGCAGGTTGCGGATCATCTCATCGCGCTTGTCGGCGAGCTTTTTGCCCTCGGACTCCTCCGCGTTGAACGGTTGCGTGGAGAACTCTTTATTCTCCTTCAGCCCGCTGAGATAAATCGCGACATCCAGTGCTTCATCGGCATCGACGGTCTCGCCGGTGGCCTCGCCGGTGTCGGGCTTGAAGATCGGGAACGTCCCGCGGATCAACCGCAGCCGCGGCATCTTGGTGTAGTCCGAATAGTGACGCGGGTTCTTCAACCAATCATACAGCCACGCGACCGCCTGCTCGTAACTGGCGAACTTCATGCCGACGGAGGACAGCTCGGGGGCGAAGCGGGTGAAGACCGGGCCTTCGATGGTCTGCGGATCGAAGATCGTGTCGTAGGCGTTTTTGAAATTGGCCATTGAATATTCGACGCGATCGACATACTTCATCTCTTCAAAGCGTTTGTGCGTGAATTCGGAGAGAGCGGCGAAAGCCTCGTCGGAAATCTCGATCAACTTCTGTTCTTCGTCGGTGAGCGTGACGCTGCCGTCCTTGTCTGGTTCAAGCTTGAGGACGACGAGAGCCTTCTTTCGAGCCGCGTCGGCATCGTAGCGCGGGCCGTTCCAGGACGTTTTGAATACTTCGGTGATCGCGGCCAGCGGGATTTCGTCGCCCTGGGCGTCGCCGGGCGCGATCGCCAGTTGCGCTTTGGCGGCGGCGTCCTTGGCCAGCGACACTTCGGTCGGATCCTTGCCGTGATCTTTTGCATCCTTCATCGCGCGCTGTTTGAGCTTGCGGGCCTTGCCATGCTGGACCGCGTCAACCAGCCGCTGGAGCTTGATGGTCAGGTCGTCGCCGATCCACTTCTCGCCGAGCGACGGGCCGGCTACGCCTTTCTCGTCATTGGGTTGATAGGCCAGCGTCGCGTGACACGCCAGGCAGCCGACCGAGCCGAAGATGCGCCGGCCGCGATCGCGGGCTGCCGCGACGGCTTCGCTGCTCTCGTCCTTGAGCGGCTCCCACAAATCCGGCGGCGGGGCCTCGCGCGAATAGCCATTGCTCACGCGCGTCAGGTATTCGCTGAGTGCGACGACTTCGGTACGCGTCCGCAGGACGGGGTCGGTGTCGCCGCCGGCGGTCTCCGAACCGGAGTCGTTGTTCTCCTGGAGGAAATAATGCGGCATGTTGGTCGAGGGGCGAAAGTCGGTGGGGAACCAGATCCAATTGTGCATGAAGCCCGGCGTCAGCTTGTCGCCGACGTGGCTCAGGTCGGGCCCCACGCGGCGGGACGTGCCGAACTGCTCCACCAGATGGCAGTTGATACAGCCGAGAGAGGTGAATAGAAGCTGGCCTTCGTTGATCCGTCCGGCCGCGGGTTGGCCGTTGTACACGGCGATGTCGGCGACCTGCGAATGGCATTTCGAGCAGCCGGCTTCCGAATACTTGGGCGGCAGCATCGGCCGCGTCCAGTGATGCTCGGCGGTCTCGAAGCTGAACTCTGGGACGATGCCGGCCGTGTTCACGTAATACTTCTGTTTCCACTCTTCGCGCTCGTGGTGATTCTTGGGTGTATGGGCGGCCAGGACGAAGTCCGTCTCCTCGCCGTTGCCTTCGTGGCAGACAACGCAGCCCATCTTGCTCATCGCGTGCGGCGAACCGGGAGAGACGTACAGATCGAGGTCCGGATGGGCCAGCAGGGGTTGGCCGAAATTCAACTCGGGTTGATCGCGTCGTAACTGGTAAACGTTGATCTGATCGACGACCTGCTTGAAGAACGTTTCCTGCTGCTCGTCGTTCAGCGTTCGCCAACTCTTGCCGACCTGGCCGGCGGTCAGATCCTCGCGACCGGCCACCAGCGGTTGCGTGAGCAGCGGTTCGCCCTGGCGCTTGAGCTCCTCGTTGGCGGCGCCGATCGCCTTCTCCAGCCGCCTGGCCAGATTCTCTTTCGTGAAATTTTTGTCCGCGATGGCCACGTGGCAGGTCATGCAGCGATCGGTGGCGTAACTCTGGAGAAAGTTGAACTCGACGCGGACGTCGGGCAGGACCACCTGCTTGATCTCGTTGCGCCCTCCGGTGCCCTTGGGGGCGGCAAAGTCGAGCAGCGGCATGTTGAAGATGCCGCGGTGCAGCGTGTTCGAGTATTCCTCGTACTTTTTGACGGCTTCGTTGCGCTCCTTCTCGAGGCGGGCGAGCGCCTTCGCGGCCTGGGTTACCTCTGATTGGAGGAGCTTCTGCTGCGTTTCGATTGCCTTGCGCCGATCGGCCAACTGTTCGAAATCGACTTTGGCCTTCTGGAATTCCGCTTTGAGACGGTCCCGCCGCTCTTTGGCCTCACGGGTGTGCGGGTCGTCCTCGCCGTGCAAGCCTTTTTCCTCTTCGTAGGCGGCGGAGACGACGTTCAATTCGCTCTTGAGGTTCTTGAATACGATTTCCGAGCGGGCGTATTGGCCGCGAATTTCCTTGGAGCGCGTTTCGAGGCTGTTCAGGTTGAACCACTCGAGCAGTTCCGCCAGCCTGGCGGTAAAGTCGCGCTCTGAGGTCAATTGATCGTGCAGGGCTGCCGGATCGGGCTTGGCCGCCTGCCGGGCAATGAACTCGCTGAACGACGGATCGATGGAGCGGGCGACCGCCGCGTAGGCGGATCGGTGTGGGCCGCTGATCTGCTTGACGATCTGTTTGGCGATATCGGACTGCGTGGATTGGATGCCGCCGCGCACCGCCTCGATGAGTTGCTTGGTTCTTTCCTGCTGTATGTTGAGTCGCGTCTGCGCGCCGTCCACGGCCGCCTTGGCTTTGGCCAGATCCTCGAGACTTTCGGGCGTCTGCGTGCCGAGGACATCAAAGTGAGCCAGCGAGGCCTGGAGATCAGTGAAGTTGTTTTGGATCGTCCGCCACGGCCGGGCGTAGTCGACCTTGATCATCCAGACGATGCTGGCCAGCAGGGCCGCGCTCGAGCACGCGAAGACGATGCTGACTTTCCGGGTATTCCAAAGGGTTTCCGTCGGGACAGGCATCGCAGGTTCTTCGCTTGCTCCAAGGGGCGATTCGGCGTTCCTACCGAATCAGACCAGCCGGCGGCCCGGGCCGTTTGCCTCTAAAATGCCCTGATTGCTGGATTCATCCGGCCCGAGTTTGTGAATTCTATCACAAGGCTGGTGAAAAAAAACCGTCAACACCCAACCCGCTGTTGCGCCGGGACTTCAGTCGAAGCCCTAACGACCGATAATCGTTCTTTCCTTTCCATACCCGCTGCCTTCAGGAGCGATAATTGTGGGAGGGATGGCCTACTTTGTCAAGCGGACGCCCCGAGGCGTACAAGTGGTGGACAAGTGATGCAACCGCAGTGACCAGCAGGGATTAGTGTTAGTCGGCTTTCGAGGACCAGACGGAACCGCCGGGAAAAGACCCTTGCTTTCGTCCTCCAGTTTTCACATAATGTGAATAGAGCTGCATGCGAATCCTGAACAGCCAGCAACTGGAGCGATTCTGTCGGAAGCATGCGGACGCTCAGGATTGGCTGGAATCCTGGTTGGCTGTGGCGGGCAAGGCGACTTGGCGGAGTCTTCAGGAGCTACGCGAAACATACTCCCATGCCGATGGGGTCAGGCTCAAGAGCGGGTCGGTGGTGACGGTTTTCAACGTCTGTGGAAATCGATATCGGCTCTTAACTCTGATCTCGTATCGTGCACAGGTGGTGGACGTGATCGACGTTGTCACGCACGCGGAGTACTCGAAAGATCGATGGAAGAACGCTTTATGAAAACCCGGGCAACGCGCCAGATTACGGACAAGTACTTCGAGCTGGTCCGTCGATTTCCCTTGCGGAGGATTCGCGATGATGAATCGCACGCGGAAGCGACGCGGATCACCCGTGAACTGCTGCTCCGTGGGGAAGACAATCTCGATGCCGGCGAGCTGGATTACCTGGATGCCTTGGCCGGATTCATTGAAAGCTATGAACGAACGCTTGTCCGGATGAATAAGCCTTCACCGCTCCAAGTGTTGACACACCTGATGGAAGCTTCCGGGATGAAGCCCGCGGACCTGGGCCGGCTGATCGGTTCGAGCGCCGCCTCGATGGTCCTCCACGCCCAGAGAGAGCTGAGCAAGTCGCACATCCGAAAACTGGCCGATCATTTCCACGTCGATCCGGCACTTTTCCTCTGATGTCGATCACAGGGCCAGCCGCAGATTACGCATGATTTCTCCGGTCGATTCGGAGCGGTTGAGCGTGTAGAAATGGATGCCGGGGGCGCCGTGACGGAGCAGCTCGTCGCACATCTGGGTGGCCAGCTCGACGCCGTAGCGGCGGCAGGATTCGTTGTCGTCGGCGTAACTTTCGAGCCGCGAGAGGACGTCGGGTGGAAGTTTCGCGCCGCACAGGCCGCAGAAACGCTTGATCTGGGCGGTGTTCAAAATCGGCAGGACGCCGGGGACGATGGGCACCTTCACGCCGAGCTTGTTCCTGAGGTGATCCTCGTACTCGAAGAAATCGCGGTTGTCGTAGAACAACTGCGTCATGATCACGTCGCCGCCGGCTTCGACTTTGTCGCGGCAGCGCTGCCAGTCGAGGTACTTGTCGGGGCACTCGGGATGCCCTTCCGGGTAACCGGCGACGGCGATGTCGAAGCCGCCCTTCCGCATGATGAATGCGATCAATTCGCACGCATATTTGAATCCTTCCGGATGCGGCTTGAACGACGTATCGCCGATGGGCGGATCGCCGCGCAGCGCGACGATGTTGGTGATGCCCTGCTCGCGGGCGCTGTCCAGATAAGCGGCAATCTGGTCGCGTGAGGCGCCGACGCAGGTGAGGTGGCTGGCGGATTCTTTACCGAACTGCCGCTTGATGCGCGTGACCACTTCCAGCGTCTTGTCGCGGGTGCTGCCGCCGGCGCCGTAGGTGCAGGTCATGAAGGCGGGATTGAGCTTGAGCAGCTCGGGGATGGCTTGGTCGAACAGGCGCGTTTCGGCTTCAGGCGTTTTGGGCGGAAACAGCTCGAATGAGACGACCCGCCGGCTGATCCTGTGCAATTCCGAGATCCGCAAAAGACGACTCCGAGGCCCCGCCAGTAAGACAGCGCTGCCGCCTTCCTTGACGTGTTTACATCGGCCAATTGTAGTTGCCGGTAGAGCCGGGTAAAGCTCAGGGATCGGAATCCACGATCACGGGTATATTCTGGGATGGTGTTGGAGCCGCGGGAGGACGGCGATCTCGGGCGATTCATGCAGCGGCTGACGACGACGCACGTGCGGCGCCGGCACCGGTATAGACATACGGTGGGTCACGGGCATTTGTACCAGGGGCTGTACAAGTCGTTTCCGATCCAGCAGGATGAGCATTTCCTGACCGTGTGCCGGTATGTGGAGCGGAATGCCCTGCGTGCGAACCTGGTGAAGCGTGCGGAGGATTGGCCGTGGTCGAGCCTGGCGGTCTGGCGGATGACGCCGGCCCAGGTGGAGCGGAAGCACAAGCCGATCCTGGCGGACTGACCGGTGGACCCTTGACGTTTCAGGCGAGCGGATGCTCGCGTTTGATTCGCCGCGCGAATCCTGAAATGTTAAGGGTGGATCGGCCGCGATCATGGCTGCGGCTGGTCAATGATGAGATGTATGGCGTGGCAGATGTGAGTGAGCGTATTGGATTCCCAGACGGCTTGCGAGAGCCTGGATGGGTGGAGATGGAATGATAACCAACGCCACTAATAATCCGGATTCGCCAGTCAAATTACTCGGAGCGGCTTACAAACAGTTGGCATTCGACCAAGGCGCATTGATGTCTGCCACTCGCCAACCCCAATCCACGGATGTGGGAGATTGGCTCAACTACGGAGATTGGCAATCGCTGGCGGCTCAGGTAGGTGCGGAGAAGATATTCTTCGTGGATCGCGATCCTGTTGTTGTCTTTGCCCAGTCGGATAATGGGTCCCGCGAGGTCTTGAGGAAACTATACGAGCAGATATGGTGCATGTCCCGTCCACAGCTACTGTTCCTTGCCAGTCCAGGCCAGCTCGTAGTGTATGACCTTACCAAGCCGCCACCGAAACCGAACGAGACGCTTGATAGCGATGACCGCTTGATTGCAATCGCAAGGTCAACGGCGGAGGTCCAATCTAACCTCGCCGCGTATCATCGCGAGCGCGTCGAGACAGGAGCGGTTTTTGGAGAGGACCGGTTCCGCGACTCCGTGAATCGTGCGGACCGCGCGCTTATCCGGGACCTCAAGACAGTCCGCCATCAACTGGCGACGCTGTCCATTCCACGGGGCCAGAAACGCCCCGAGCTCCGCCATCTCCACTCACTGATCGGTCGGGCCATATTTGTGCGCTATCTCGAAGACCGGGAAATTCTTGTTCCGGCGTACTTCGAGGGCGTCACCGCACGCCGTAAGGCGTGGCAGAAACTCCTCGCACAGCCTCCTTCAACTCCCGCCCTTGAACCAAAAATGGCAGAGCTGCGCTTTCTGCGAGTGTTACAGGACAAGGAGTTCACGTACGCGCTATTCAACCAATTAGCAGAGGATTTCAATGGTGATATATTCCCAATTGAGGAAGGAGAGGCAGATTGTATCCAGCAGGAGCACCTCGACAAACTGCGAGGGTTCCTGCTCGGTAGTACATCCGCGCAACAGGAACTGTTTTTCTTTGCGTACCGATTCGACGTGATTCCCATTGAGTTGATTAGCACGATCTACGAAGAATTTTACAATGAACGGACCGGCAAAGACCGCAATCGGGGTTCACACTACACCCCTCCCGCACTCGTCGAGTTCGTGCTCGCGCACGCACTTACGCCGGAAGTCCTTGCGACGAAGCCTCGCGTATTTGATCCCGCGTGCGGTTCAGGCATCTTCCTGGTTGAGTCCTTCCGCCGCATCGTGCGCCATCTTTGGAGTGAGCAGAATGGTAAGCGGGTCAGCCGACCGCAGCTTCGAAGAATTCTACGCGAGCAGATCGCGGGCATCGACATCAACGAGGAAGCGGTGCGCGTCGCGGCATTCAGCCTCTACCTCGCGTTTCTCCATTATCAAGAGCCGCGGGAAATCAACGACGAACGGAGATTGCCGTACCTCAAATGGGTACCTGAAGAGGAGCGCAACCGCCGCGAAAGGCAGAAGCCCGGAGCGCAGTTTTTCGATGTATTGCTCCACGCAAATGCTTTCGAGGCCATCTCTGGTACATGCCCCTCTGAAGTCACGCGCCGCTTCGGACCGGGCAGTGCCACTGTTGTCGTCGGCAATCCACCTTGGGGTTACCCCAAGAAAACAGACAAGGACGGCCAGAAGGCGCTCGCGCAGACGCTGAAGTGGTGTGATCCGAGGAAGGGCCGCCCCGTAGGAGACAAAGAGCTCTCCCAAGCCTTCATCCACCTTACTCTGGCCCTTCTCAAAGATGGTGGGAGAGCAGGGCTACTGGTTTCGTCCGGCGTTTTGTATAAGCATCACCAAATGAGCCGCGATTTCCGCCGGGTGTGGCTAGATTCTTCACGGCTAGATCATGTCGTCAATTTCGCTCACGTACGGCAGATGTTTTTCTCTGGGCCGCAGCGCGAAGCGAAGGGGATTTCGCCATTTCTATCTGTTGTTTTTGAAAGAACAATGGCCGGGCCACCACCTGATAGTAACCTCCAATACTGGTCGGCTAAGAGGACTGCTACCATTGAGAACACTAAGTGTGTGGTCCTCAATAGAGGCGATATGCACTGGCTATCACAGCGCGACTGCCTCGCGGACGAAAGATTGTGGAAAATCTATTGGTGGGGTGGACATAGGGATGATGAACTCGTTCGAAGGCTCGGCGCCTATCCACGCCTGATGCAGCTACCGGACCATTTTCCGGGCGTGACGCTCCGTCCAGGACGGGGTTTTGAAGTTACGAAGACCGGTACCCCAAGCGATTGGCTGAAGGATTATCGCGAGTTACCATCGAAGAGTCTCGTGCGATATGGTAAACAGTCTCTCAAGGACCTACGAGCAGTCCCCGCCCAAGTCTATAGAAAGGGGTTGCAAGAAATCTATAGCGGACACCGGCTACTTGTCGCCCGTGGCATCAAGGGCGGTGGGATCATCACAGCACGTCTCGAAACGAGGAAGTATTGTTTCAGGAATTCGATTCATGGGGTTCGTTTTAAGGGCTTGGAGAAATGGCAAGAGGCTGTGATCACAGCCGTTTTCTGGTCTTCTCTGGCACGCTACTTTTACTTCACCACGTCCGGTTCATGGGGATTTTGGCATGACGAGATTCACTTGGAAGATGTTGAGAAAATGCCGATCTGTTTTCCGAATGATACCACTCTGCGCAATCGGATTGTCCGAATCGTCGGCGAACTTCAGCAACTGGACATGCAGTCGGAGGACTTCGAACTATTTCAGCAAATACCTGCTAATAACCCGCGCAAATTAGAGGATGAGCTTGATACGGCCATTTTCGACCTCTACGAGTTGACGGCTCCGGAACGTGATTTGATTCGCGATACATGCTCCATCGGACTGGACCTGTTTTATCGACACCACAAAGGAGAGGCGCTGCGGGAAGTCATTCGACCAACCTTAAACTTCGGCACGTTGTATGATTTGTCTCAGAGGGAGGATGGTTTGTCTGCGTACCTCCGCACATTCCTAGAAGCCTGGAATGCCGAGTTGGCTCCTGACGGTGAGTTTGCTTGGCGCGTCCTTTCATCGCCGTTCCGCGCTCCCTTGCTCGCGGTATGCTTCACGACCTGTTACAAACGGGGCAAATCTTCTAGCGACTTGCCAGACAATGATACCGAGGCATGGTCTAGCAGCCCGTGGTAGAAGGCGCAATTTCGCGACCCTTATGCCGCGGTCAGCATG
>CAYLLT010000047.1:0-3813 GCA_964384465.1 uncultured Planctomycetales bacterium
GTTCAAAACATGGTAGCAAATCCCGCCAATCGATGCTCGGGCCGTTCTCGGCATGTACGGAACTTACCACCATCGCAATCCGTCGTCAATAAAGTAGAATGTCCCCTTTATCCTCTTCTATGTTCCAAGTCCACTACCCAGCCCGGTGCTCGACCCGGGCAGGCCAAACACAGAATAGATAATATTGCGAACGACTTGAGTGCTGATTGATGTGGCCAGCCCGGCGGTAGCACCCGCCAGATTGTCATTACAGGAACTCGTGGTCGTGGTTTGGAGCATTAACCCGCCGGAGAACAACACCAGCAAAGGCCAGCGCCTGCGGCGGATAAGGCATTGTAGCATTCAATCCTCCCCCGGGGGTGCACGTGGCGGGGTTATTCAGCGGCGCAGTCATCGGTGGCGGCGCTATTTGGAAGCCGGTCTATCGGGCGTCGTTGCCGTCTCCGTGGGAGTTGCCGCCGGTTGTGAACCCGGCGTCGCCACGATCAACGGCACCGGCGAGGCCGACGCACTCGTCCTCAGGGTATTGTCCGACTGGCCGGTCGGATCCTGCATGACGATTTCCTTCACCGTATAAATCGTCACCGGGGGTATCGTTCCGGTGGACTGGCGGCTGGCGGCGGCCCGTATACCGATGAACTTGCCATAGTATTGAGCCGGGTCGATCGGACTGCCTTGCGGAATCTCGATGTAGGCCTGCGTGCGCCCGCTCTTGGGATCGACAACTCGCCACCGCTTCGGCCGGCTGGCCGAGCCGTCGTATATCCCGCTCATGCGAATCTCGCCGCGGATCGCGATGTCATCCAGATTGATCGGGGTCTGAGCGCGGATAGCGGCCCGCTGTTTCGCGATGGCATCGGCGGCGTCGATCGCGGAATCGCGCAAATCGCGAATCTGATGAACCGCCGCCGCCAGTTCGAGGTGGCCGCGAAGCTGGTTGATCCGCGTCTCCGCGTAAATCTTCGACACTTCGTCTTCGGTTTGGTCCGCGATCGGCTGGAGCTTGGCGATGATGGGGTCGAACGTGCGGTCGCTTAGCGACTTGGCAGATTCGGCGGCAATCTCCGCCTCAATGGCATTGATTTCCATCTGATACTTGTCATCGTCGGGCTGGTCGGCGGGCGAAGCTGCCGCCCGTGGAGCCGACTTTCTGGCCATCATGGTCGGTCCGCCGGTACCAGTCTTGCTGGTCACTGCTGCTGTTCCATCCAGTTTCAACTCGTTGGGTTTGACCGGTTCGATCGTCGGCGGATTGGGGCTGCCGGCACGGGCCATGCTCCCCTTGCGGTCGAGCAGGTCGGCCTTGATCCACACATGGGCGCCCGGCGGCGGCTCGATCTTGTAAAACGCCCCATCCTTGCTTTCACCGATGACCTGAACCTCATTGCCCTTGGCGAGCTTCACCTGTTTGGCATAATGACGCTCGTCGAGATTGCTGCCGGCGTAGACCCAGCTCACCCCGTTAGCCACGCCCTTCTGGTCATCGATGCGATCGATGTACGTTTTATCGACCAGGCTGTAGGTGCCGGCCGGCGGCACGATCTTCAGCCAGCCGAACTCTTCGCCGACGATCTTGACCTCGTCGCCCTTGTTCAGCTTGGTGACCGGGTAGTAGTTGGTACTGAACCCGCTGCGGATGTAGACGTTGTTGCCTTTGATGTAGCCGATGCTGGAATCCCCGGTCGGCTTCGCGGCCGCCGGCGCCGGTGCGGCTGTTTCGGCCGGGGCGCCCGTTTCAGCAGGTGCCGCTTTATCCTCCGAATCGGCCGCCTCAGGCTTGCTCGATTGAGCGCTCGTCGAAGCGGCCAGACACAACCCCACCACCCAACACATCCATGCATTTCGCTGCGTGTGGTTCATGACTCCATTCCTTGTTTCTGATAGCCCAGTACCAGCCCCATCCGTAGTTTATTTATCGGAGAGAAGCGCTGACGATCTAGCGTCGAATCGACGACCGCGCCGTGGCGCCTGCTTCGAGTGTGAAAGGTACCCTCTCGATGCGGCAATGTCAACGGGTAAATGCAACAAAAACCCGGCGTGCATCGTGCCGGACGCCGTATATACTGATCCGGAGCCAATGCGGAACGGGGAACTCGGAACGCGGGACAGGAGCGGGGGCTTGGGGGCGCGTTGAGCGAGCGACAATTCACAACCACAGGACCGCGTCAATTGATTGACGCCATCTCGGAAGCAACGCCGTCGGTGGACGCGGTGATCGCGGCGGTTGCCCGCAGGCGCGACCCGGTGGTGCTCGATTCTGCCGATCCGGACCCCGCTCGCGGTCGGTACACGATCGTCGTCTGCGACCCGGTTGAGGTCGCCTGCTGGCACCGGGGAGACGGCGATCCATTCGAGGGCATGCGCGGACGGCTTCGGCAGACGCTGATGCCGGAGTTTCCGTGTAGCGACCGCCCCCCGTGGCGGCCGAGGAATTCTCGGCAGGAGCAAACGGCCGCCACAGGGGGCGGCCGCTACGATTCTGGGTTTCTCGGCGGCTGGATCGGGTATTTCGCCTACGAAGCGGCGCGGTATATCGAGCGCCTCCCCGCCTCCACCACGCCGGACATCCCGCTGCCGCTCGCCCGATTCGCTTTGTACGACACCGCCGCCATCCATGATGCCGTCACCGGGCGCTGGCGGTTGATCGCGGTCGAGCTGCCGGAATCCGCGGGTGTCGGCCTCCGGCCCCGCGGTGCGGATCGGCTCGCGGAATGGGAAACGCGGTTACGCAGCGCAGACGCCGTGGACTATCCGCCTCCGCCCCCCCGGACGGCTGCGACCGATAACATGACCCGGCCGGCCTACCTCCAGATGGTCCGGCGGGCGAAGGAATACATCGCCGCCGGCGACATCTTCCAGGTGAACCTCGCCCGGCGGGAAAGCTTCCCCATTCGTGAACCGATCGTGAACACCTATCTGCGGCTCCGACGCACCAACCCCAGCGCCTACGGAGCGTTCATCTCCTGGAACAATTCTGATCCGAGCCGCAACGGTTATGATCCGAGCTGCGACCGTCAGGGAGCGGTCCGAGGTCAGCTTCAACCACCGCTTCCTGACGGGCGCGGCTCCGAATGTGCGATCCTCAGCGCATCGCCCGAACTGTTCCTTCAGTTGAAAGACGGCCATGTGGTCACACGCCCGATCAAAGGCACGCGCCCGCGCTCGAACGACCCCATCGTCGATGCCGCTCATCAGGCCGATCTGCTGGCCAGCGCGAAGGACCAGGCCGAGTTGGCCATGATCGTGGACCTCGAACGCAACGATCTCGGCCGCGTGTGCGAGTTCGGCAGCATCCGGGTAGCCGGCGCGGCCGATCCAATGTCGGGTGGCACGCACAAGTCTGTATTTGTGCGTGCGGGCGCCCGAAGAGCACCGACAAAAACAGACTTGTCGGTGCCACCCCTGCCAGACTACCCGTTTGAGCTGGAGACGCATCCGACCGTCCACCATCTGGTCGCGACGGTCACCGGCCGGCTGCACCCCGCTCGTGACGCCATCGATCTCGTGCGGGCGTGTTTCCCGGGCGGCTCGATTACCGGTGCGCCCAAGGTGCGGGCCATGGAGATCATCGACGAGCTGGAGCCGACGAGCCGCAGCGTCTACACCGGCGCGATCGGCTACTTCGGCCTCGACGGCTCGATGATGTTCAACATCGCCATCCGCACGATGATCGCCGCTGACGGGCAGATTCACCTCCACGCCGGCGGCGGCATCGTGGCCGATTCCGTGCCGGAAGATGAATACGAAGAGACGCAGGCGAAAGCGCTCGGCATGCGCCGGGCACTGGGGGTTGTGGAGGATTCACCACGGAGA
>CAYLLT010000047.1:3823-21721 GCA_964384465.1 uncultured Planctomycetales bacterium
CTGGTGCGAGAATCCTTTCTCGCACCCAGGCCGGCGACAAACCTTTCCCGCGAGATGGGAATCCCGCATCAAAGGGTGCGAGATAGGAATCTCGCACCAGCGGTCTGGCACCCGAGATGGGCGATTGAATGGGCGCAAAAGTCTACCTCAACGGTGACCTCATCGACGCGACACGCGCGTTCGTCCACATCTCGAACCCATCGTTCCTGCGCGGCGTGGGCCTGTTCGAGACGCTGCGCAGTTACCACGGTCGGCCGCTACGGCTCGAACAGCACATCGAACGCATGAAGACCTCCGCCGCCGCGCTCAAGATGCCCATCGGCGATGCGCTGGATTGCATCCCGGAGGCGATACGTGCGGTGCTGGAGGCGAATAAACTTTCGGACGCGCGCATCCGCTTCACGATCACGCCGCCGGATACGCAGGATGAATCAGGCCGCCCGGTGATTCTGGTGACGGCCGAGCCGGCGACCGGCTACGGCCCGGAGCTTTACGAAAAAGGCATGACCGTCCGCGTGTGTACCGACTATCGCCAGTCAGCCCACGACCCGCTCGCCGGGCACAAAACCACCAGCTACTTCTCGCGCTTGATCGCGCTGCGCGACGCCCAGGAGCACAAGTGCGCGGAGGCCCTTTGGTTTACCCCGCAGAACCACTTGGCGGAGGGAAGCATCAGCAACATCTTTCTCGTGAAGGGCGGCCGCCTGCGCACACCGCCGCTCGATACGCCCGTGTTGCCGGGCGTCACGCGGGCCAGCGTGCTGGAACTGGCCCAGGAGCATGACATCCCGACCGACGAATCGCCGAGCGACATCAACGATCTGCTCGACGCCGACGAAGTCTTCCTGACCAACGCGGTCATGCAGATCATGCCCGTCACGCACATCGAGCGAAAGCCCATCGCCGACGAAAAACCCGGCCCGATCACGCAGCAATTGGCTGCCGCATACCATGAGCTGACGGTTTCTTAATAAAGGTCAGCTTGCCGTCGAAAGAGATGACGTAGGATGTATCAAGCGGGTGCGGGAGCGCTTTCACCGTCGGCATATCGCAGCACGTCCTCGCGGACGATTTTGGATGAAAGCCCGAGCCCTCGCAATGCGGCGTGGGCCACGCTCCCCTTCTCGGCGAGCAGGCCGAGCAGCAGATGCTCGGTGCAGACTTCCTTGCTCTTGAGCTCGCGGGCTTCCTCGATGGCGTAAGCGACCACGTTCTTGAAATGAGGCGTGCCCGGAAGACGGCCGAAGACCCAGGTGTCTTCCAGACTCTTCTGCATCAGCTTTTTCACTTCCGATTCGATCCTGGCTTCCGTGGCGCCGCGTCCCCGCAGGATGCGTGCCCCCAGACCGCTGCCTTCCTGGGCGATCGCCAGCAGAACGTGCTCGGTGCCCACGTATTCCTGCTCGTATTCCCGCGCGATCTTGTTGGCCAAACGGATGACGTGATCGACCCGGCGGCTCAGATGCTCGTACATGCGACCTCCATCCCATCCGTGTAGCTGATCTGTGTAGCGCTGGTCCCCCGTGGCCAGCGTCGGCGGCCGCAGGGGGCCGCCGCTACCTCAACTCACGATGCGTCTGCAAATCCCTTTTGCCGATTCACCAATAACGCTTGATGTAATCATAACCGAGGCTCAGAATCGCCACAAGGATCGACGCCACCAGTGTGATCTTGATGATCTTGAGCCGGTTCGCGACCTCGCGGTCCCGCCATTCGCCGAGGCGTTTGTCGATCTCGTCTAGCTTTCGGTCGATGCGATCTTCGATTTCGTCGAGTTTTTCGCGCACGTAATCGTCGGCCACGCCGCGCAGCCGCCGGGCGATGCCGCCGACCACGCCCTCTTCCGAAATATGTTCCTTGAGCGACGAGGCCAGCTTGTCCTGCTCGGGAAGAAAGCGGTAATCCCCGGTCTCATTTTCGCCCGACCCCGCGACCATGTGGCCGATGATCGAGCCCATCACCCGGCGGCGCCTTCGCTGCACACGATCCCAGAACGACTCGTTGGCCCGCATCAGCGCTTCGAGCTCTTCGCTGCTGAGACTTTCGCTGACGGCGACGCCGCGCAGCCGGGCCAACGCCGCGACGCCGCGATGGCTCAGCCCATTCATCTTCATGCGCTTGATGGTGGCGATCTCTTTGGCGAGCTGCTCCTTGTTCGCCGATTGCCGCACCGGCCGGCGGGCCCACACCACAATGTCCAACAGCGCGTCGCGGTCCAGTTCGACCAGCAGCTCCTGCCGTTCGCGCACCCGCCGGAGCAGCTCGCCGTGCCCCATCTTGTCATCGAGCTCCAGACCGAGTTCGCGGCCGTACACGATCAGCTCGTCGATGGGCAGCTCGCTGATGCCCACCGTGTCTTTGGCTATTTCATCCGACAAGCGTCAGGTCCTCCGCAACAGGAGATGGTTCCAGTGAACGATGTATCCGAAGAGCGCGATCAGGACGGCGATCTGAAGGAGCTCCCATAGAAAAGGCCGCATCCGGATGCGCAGCAGCAGCAAACCCGCATACCGCCCCACCGCCGCAGCCGGCCGCGACGTATTGAACCACGTCAGCCAGCTCCACAACGATTGCCAGGTGACCACGCCCGCATAAATCGTGCAGATGACCGCCAACTGCCAGCGGAACAGCTCGAAGAGTTGCAGATCGGCGATCATTTCAGCACCGGATACCCGTGAACATGTACCCTCAACGCGATTTGCGGTTTCCTTGCCCAAACTCCGGGCTACACGATAATATACAGATCGCTCGCGTTCACCCCACACTCCCTTCTGGACGGAGAGGCTCATGAATCAACAGAAGCAGACAGTCGTTTCCTTCCGCGTCGATCAGCATCTGGCGGAGATCCTCAACAATCTTCCGGACAAATCGGCGTTCATCCGGGAGGCCATTCTCCGGCGGTTCTACGCCATCTGCCCGTTCTGCCAGGGCCGAGGCGTGCTGCCCAAGCTCATCGCCGACTGGCTCCAGTCCCGCATCCCGAAAGTCGAATCGGCAGAGTGTACCTGCTGTCACTACGTCTATCCCGCCGACCTCGTCCGGCAGGAGATTGAGGAGTGCGGAGCCGATGGCTTCGTCTGCCCCCACTGCGGCGAGCACGATCACGCCCATTGAACTGCAAATCATTTGTATCAATATATTTGCGAATGTTGACAAAGTAATACAGCGGGTATAAAGTTGTATGTGTGTCAAACCGGCGCGTGTGGTTGGGCGTTTCGTTGGGAGTACGTGCATGGCTCGTGAGGACTCCAGCCTTGCGGGAGGGTTCAAGCCGTGGCATCTCCTGATGCTGGGCTTGGCCGCGCTGATTCTCCTCAGCTTGCTGCCCACGGGTTTGCTGCTCACACATCCGCGCGGTGACAAAAAGGACCTTCACATCCTGTGCACTTTTTTGCCGGTCTATGTCTTCACACTCAATGTGGTCGGTGATACGCCCGGCGTGCACGTCGAAATGTTGGTCGGGCCCGATGCGGGTTGCCCGCACGATTACGCTGTCCGCCCGGCGGATCTGAAGCGCGCCGCCGCCGCTGATGTGATCGTCGCGCAGGGTCAGGGCATTGATGCGTTTGCCGAAGAGCTCGCGAAGACCAATCCCAGGGCGCGGCTCATCACGATTACTGAAAGCTGGCAGGATCTTCAGCAAGATGTGAATCCACACATGTGGGTCTCGCTAGGCAGGGCTATCCGAATGGCCCACACATTGACGCTTGAGCTGGCCGCCGCCGATCATTCGCGGGCGGAGGCTTTTGTCAGGAATCAGGCTCCGTTCACCGACCGCCTTTCGAGGTTGGCCGTCCGCATGCAAGAGGCATCCAGGCACTTCAAGAACCGCAGGATCGTTACCTTTCATCCGGCGTTTGAGTATCTGGCATCCGAGCTGAATCTCGAGATCGTGGCGACTTTGACCGATGATCCCGAGCATCCTCCCTCGGCCCGGCGGATCGCCGAAGTGATCGAGACGATCAAACGCACGCATCCGGCGGCGATCTTCTACGAACCGGCATATTCCGACCGCCTCGCCCGTACTGTCAGCCGTGAAACGAATGTGCCGGTCTATGCACTGAACCCTTTCAATACCGTGGAGGGTGAACCGACCGCACGCTCGTATGAAGAAGTGATGGAACACAACCTTCAGGTGCTGCAACAGGCGTTGGGGAGCAATCCATGAGCATGACCACAGATACCACGCCATCTCCCACCCGAAACGCGAGTACGTCTATTCCAGCGGCGCCGAATTTCGCCCTTCGACTGACTGACCTCAGCGTCACGCTCGGTGGTGTGCGTATCCTGTCGAACGTCTCGTTTACACCGGCGGTTGGGAAGCTGAACGCCATCATCGGCCCGAACGGCGCGGGCAAGACAACGCTGCTGCGGGCGATCCTGGGCCTGATCCCGTGCACCGGACGCATCGAAATCGGCAAACGTGCCGACGGCCGGCCGCTGCGCCTCGGATATGTACCGCAGCATCTCGATTTCGATCATGGCATGCCGATGTCGGTGATTGATTTCCTGTGCTGCGGACTCCAGCATCGTCCGCTGTGGCTGGGGCATTCCAGCCATGCCCGCAACATCGCCCGGCAACAGCTCGAGCGCGTGGGCGGCAGCGGTTGGGAGAATCACCGTCTCGGCAAGCTCTCCGGCGGCGAGATGCAGCGCGTACTGCTGGCCATGGCGCTGACGACGGACCCGGACATCCTGCTGCTCGACGAACCGGTGGCCGGCGTGGACATCTCCGGCGAGCAACTTTTCTGCGACCTGCTCGGCTCGCTCCAGAAGGAAGGCAGATACACGATGCTGCTGGTGAGCCACGACCTGAGCATCGTGACCGAGCACGCTCATTACATCCTCTGTCTCAACCAGACCGTGCAGTGCCAGGGCGCCACCGTGGAGACGTTGACGGCGGAAAACCTCCGTGCCCTCTACAAATACGACGTCGCCCTCTACGGCCACACCGGCACGCACGAGGGCCATTCACACGGGCCGATGCACGACCATATAATGCGAGAACTGCATTGATCCCGGCGCTCGAGTGGTGGACGAACCAAGGCTTGCCCGCGGTTCATCAGGGGCTTCAGCGCGTCCTGTGGCCGTTTGGGTGGTCGCAGCATCCGTTCATGCTCAACGCGCTCATCGAGTGCGCGCTGCTCGTACCCATCTGTGCCGCCATGGGTGTGAAAGTCGTCAATTTCAGGATGGCATTCTTTTCGGATGCCATCGCGCATTCGGCATTTGCCGGCGTGGCCTTCGGTTTCCTGCTCAACGAGCTGTTCGCACTGCGCGGCGGGCACTTCGACCCGCGGATCGCATTGATCTGTCTCGGCGTGCTGGTCGGACTCGGCATCGCCTTCGTCCGCCGCCGGACCGACCTGTCCAACGACACGGTCATCGGCGTGTTTTTCAGTACGGTCGTCGCGCTCGGCATCGCCGTCATCACCGCCAGCGGCAGCCGCACCAGCCGGTTTCAGCAGTATCTCTACGGCGACATCCTGTTGCTGGACGCCGCGGACCTCGCTATTACCGCGATACTGGCGCTCATCGTGGCGGCATTCATGCTCCTCAGCTTCAACCGGCTGACGCTGATCGGGCTCAACGCTGAATTGGCCCACAGCCGCGGCGTGCCGGTCCGGCTCTATGATTACCTGTTTTCGCTCCTGCTCGCGCTGGTGGTGACGGTATCCATCCGGACGGCGGGTATACTGCTGGTGACGGCGATGCTGATTGTGCCCGCCGCCGCCGCCCGCAACATGGCCCGCGACGTCGGCGGCATGTTCCGCTGGGCGCTGGTCATTGGACTGGTCAGCGGCGTGACCGGTACGATTGCATCTTATTCATACTTTCTTCAGGATGTCAGCACGGGTGCCGTCATTGTGCTGGCATCGGCGGTGCTGTTTGCGCTCAGCTTCTTTCTTGCCAGACGGTGAGGGAGGCCGGCGGTGAACGATCACCTGCAACAGCCGCTCCTGCTTCTCGCCCGCCAGAGCATTCAGATGCACCTCGCGGGAGAGCCGCTGCCGGACCTGCCGCTGCTGGACGTGTCGCCCGATGATTTCGGCGGAGCGTTCGTCACGCTGCACAACCGCGGTCGCCTCCGGGGCTGTATCGGTCGGTTCGATTGCGCGGATGGCCTCGTTCAGACCGTCCAGAAGATGGCCATCGCCGTGCTGACCGACCCGCGGTTTGTCCGTCATCCGGTTACCAGCAGCGAACTGCCTGAGCTGGAGATCGAGATTTCTTTGCTCTCGCCGATGGAGCCTACCACCGACCCCCTGTCGCTCGAAGTGGGCATTCACGGCATCTACATCCGCCGCGAGCAGCGAACCGGCTGCTTCCTGCCGCAGGTGGCGACCCAGATGCGATGGGACGTGGAGGAGTTGCTGTCGCGCTGCTGTAGCGAGAAAGCGGGCCTGCCGCCCGACGCATGGCGTGACCCGGACACCGAAATCTACGTATTCACCGCTCACGTCTTCAGCGATCGCACGTTGTTGAGCCGCGACCCGAACGGGAGCGCGTGATGACATGCCGCACGTGCTCAGCATTCATATCGATTCCGGCGCAATGACCGTAGCGCTCACCGACCCGTTTAGCCGCGAGCGAAGGCGAGCGCGTCCCACCACCTCGGACGCGCCTCCACTCACCCCGTCCGCCCAACACATCGAACGTGTGCTCTGTACATTGCCCCCGACCGAGCATATCGAACAGGTTGAAATCGCATTGGACGACAACTCCGACACATCCGCGCCCATCGAGAACCACCGCATCGGCGCCGTCCTGATCGGTTTCCCACCTCGCGCTGTCAAAAAATTCACCCTCACTCCAAAGTTGGTGGCCGAAGCCGCCGTTGACGTCACCGGTGAAATCACCCGCCCCCTCGAAGAGGAAGCGTTCCGCTCCGACCTGAAACAATTCGTCGAGCGGCATCACCTCGACGCCCTCGCCATCAGCGGCATCAACAGCGGCATGAACCCGGCCCACGAGCTGCGGACCGCTCAGATCGCCCGCTCCGTGGCGAAGTTGCCCGTGATCGAGGCGCGATACGTCGCTCCCGACCTGGACGGAATCCGCCGAGCCGCTGCCGCGGCAAAGGCTGCCGAGCATCTGCTGATTCTCTACGAGCTGGTTCCCGTCATTCGCCGCTGGCTCCGGCGGAGGAACAGCGAAATCCCAATCCAATTGAGCATTGATACCGCAACCCGCCTCGCCCCCGCCGCCGCGGATTTCCCCGATCTCGCCCCACTTCTTGGCAGCATCCCGCTGCACGCCCATGCCCGCATCACGCGTGTGCAATCAGGCTGCTACGCCTGCCACTGCGACGACGGGCGGTTCGATTTCGATTCGCTGGTCGCCGCCAAGCAATTCGGCCGGGAGCATCTTCGCGATCAGGTCCTCGCACAAGCCCGCCGCGCCGGTTTGCCCGAGCCGCAGGTGCATGTTGAGATCTCCGACCGTTACACGCAGGTGAAAGGCCGCAAGCGTCCGGTCCGCGTGTATCTGGAATCACACGTGACCGCCCGGACGGAACCAGGTTGCCCGCCGAACATTCATCCCGGATAATCCGAATAGCTCGGTGAACTCTGTGGCCTCTGTGTCTAATCAGAAGAATCAATCGCATGACGCTGATTGTCGTGTTCTCGTTCTGGTGCCTCTTGCTGGGGCTGGTCGCCGCGGTGTGGGCGTCGCGTCATTGGGACATCTCGCGGGCCAAACGCGAACATGTCCCGCTGAGTTCGCGGGCGTACCCCGGTCCGCCGCGCGACCCGCCGCTGGTGAGCGTGCTGATCGCCGCGAAAGATGAAGCGGCCAACATCGAGCCGGCCATCCGCACCATGCTGGAGCAGGATTATCCCAATTTCGAACTGATCGTCATCAACGACCGCAGCAGCGATGACACCGGCGCGATCATGGAATCCATTCGCAGCGAGCGGACGGACGACCGGCTGAAAGTGGTTCACATCCGCGAGCTGCGCGACGGCTGGTTCGGAAAAAACAACGCCATGCGCGAGGGGGTTCAGCACGCGCGGGGCGAGTGGCTCTGTTTCGGCGATGCCGACTGCAAACAAACCTCGCCACGCACGCTCACCATGGCCGTTCGCCACGCGACGGAATGGAACATCGATTTTCTTTCCGTTCTACCGGGCCTGGAAACTCACAGCCTGTGGGAGCGCATCATTCAGCCGGTGTGCGGTGCCGTCATGGTGTTCTGGTTTCACCCGCGCCGCGTGAACGACCCCGCGCATCCGACGGCCTATGCGAACGGGGCATTCATGCTCATGCGGCGCGATTGCTACGAGGCCATCGGAGGGCACGAAGCCGTCCGCACCGAAGTCAACGAGGACATGCACATGGCCGCGCGGGCCAAGGGATGCGGCAAGCGGTTGGTCGTCGTGCAGAGCGATGACCTGTACACGGTGCGGATGTACTCGCGATTCAAAGACATCTGGCGCGGCTGGACCCGCATCTTTTATGGTTGCTTCGGCACATTCCGGCGGCTGCGACTGACCATGCTGGTGCTGCTGGTCATGTCCGTGTTTCCATACGCCAGCTTCATCGCCGCCGCCGCGGTTACCGCGGCGAAGGGCTTCGCAGCGGCGGGACCGGCGTGGCTCTGCGTATTGGGCCTGTCCACCGCCTGCATCATCTTACAGCAGACCGTGATCGCCCGTTTTTACCGGCTGAGTCATACCAATCCGTGGCTGGCGCCGACCTGGATTGTCGGTGTGTGCGTGTGTGTGGGAATGGTGTTCAGCGCCATGCTCAAGCTGAGGAGCCGGTCCACTCTGACCTGGCGGGGAACCACTTATAGCGGTCAAAAAGTTGCAACACCTTCTGGAGTGCGCGAATAAGTCACGGCGCCTGCGGTCGGGAGGGTGCACGCGAATCGGCCGCATGCTCGGATTGAACGGGCGGCATGACCACACGCGCATCGGTCGGGAACGCGCGTGCCAGCCGATCCAGGGTTGGATCGCAGGCGTGGATGGCCCGCTCGCATGCGATCGCGTCCCGCCGGATCGCCGCCTCACGCACCGCACCCATGCGGGCGAGCAGTTGATCGCAATAGCCGCGCAGCCCGCGCGGATCATAAGACGTATCCGCCTGACCGCTCAGCACGCGAATATATTCCGTCCAGTCGGCCGTCTCGTCCTCGACCTCCTTCCAATCGCGCTTCTGCACCTTCTTGAGCAGATGGCTCTGCTGCTTCAACACCCGCTCCAGCGCCGGGCCATACGGCGTGTACGGCTTCGACGGCCCCGGCCCGGTGACCACCAGCGGCGTCGGCGAAGCGGACACCTGCACCTCCGCCGGATTGACGATCACACACCCGGCCCAGCCGGACATCGAGAGCGCAACGAAAACAATGGACAGCCGATACATAACCTCACCCGGAAGAAATACGCGGCCATCTCGTATTTCGGCAGTTGGAGCAGCTTTTCCGCAGTCGATCCGCTGTAGCGGCGGCCCCCTGTGGCCGCCGACGCCGGCCGCAGGGGGCCAGCGCTGCGTCTTTTGCCGATTGACGAATCCACCTGCGGCCAACTACAAAGAAATGAAGGATGCTCGATATGCCCGTATCACGCCTGCTCGCTCAATGGGACGTCCATCAGTGGATCGACCGCATCCCCATTCCCGAACCTTACCGGCCCTGGGTGCTGTGGGGCGGGGGGGCATTAATCGCTTTGCTCGTACTCCGCAGTATCTGGCGAGGCGTCGCCCGGCAGATTCGGCGGCTCCGTCCGCCGACCATCCACCCGCACCTCCAGAAGTACAACATCGATCACGCGGAACTGGACCGCAAACGCCAGCAGCAGGCCCTTGCGATCATCGCCACGTCCACCGGCAACCGGCTGGCCGGCTTTCGCATCACGAGGCAGGTTGAGGCCGTCTTTGTCGAAGGTTATCGCACGCCCGAGGAAGCAATCATCGCGTTGAAAGCCACGGCCGTCGAGCGCGGCGCGAACGCTTTGCTCAACGTTCAGACACAACGGACCGCCGCCGGCCGATGCACCGCTTCCGGTGACGCCGTTGTCGCTGACCGGATCGCCGTGCCGGCCAGGACCACACCACCGCCCGCCAAGCCTTCGGTGCCTCCACCGCCGTCTCCACCACCTCCGCATTCGAGCGGACTCTGAGCGCGGAATTGATCTGCCGACGCCGGTTTCATTATAATGATTGCACGGTCACAGCCCGTGTGGCGCTCAGCGGGCGGTGGCGGTCAGCGGCTCGACCATGGTCAAACAGCACAACCAGATGATGATCAGCCTGCTCGCGGCTGCGGACGCGTGCGCCATCAGCATCGCGTGGACGGTGAGTTACTGGATTCGATTCCACTGGCTGCCCGTCGCGGCCACCAAGGGCGTGCCGCTATTCAGCACCTATCTGACCATGCTGCCGCTGGTGATCGGCGCGCATCTGGTCATCTTTGGTACGGTCGGGCTGTATCGGCCGCGGCGCGACCGGTCCATCCTCAGCGAGACGCGCGACATCGTCAAGGCTTTCTTCGTCGTGGTCGTGGCAGTCATTCTCATCGACTATGCCCTGCCGCAGCCGAACAAGATCTCGCGGCAGTTCATCGCCACCTACGCAGTCGTGGGCACCACCTGCTTTGCCTTTTTCCGCGGGAGCATGCGCGTGCTGCTGCAACTTCTGCGTCGCCGTGGCTGGAACGCTCGAACGGCGGCGATCGTCGGCACCGGCCGGTCGGCCCAACGGTTGCTGCATGCGCTTCGGCATCATTCGTGGACCGGTATTCGCGTCCTCTACTTCGTCGATGATCTCGCCACTCCTTCGGTGCGGACATTGCGCGACGTGCCGGTGCGTGGGCCGTTGTCGCAACTCGGTGCCATCCTCGAAGCGCAGCCGGTGGATTCCGTCTTTATCGCGCTGTCCACGGAGCAGGCGCGCTGCACCGAGCACGTGCTGCAATCGCTGGAGACGTCCATGGCCGACGTGCGGCTGGTGCCGGAGATCAATCCGGTGTTCGCGATGCGGCCGAACGTGAGCGAGCTGGACGGCGTGCCGATCCTGTCATTGCGACAAACGCCGCTTTACGGCTGGAACCGGATCCTCAAGCGCGGGTTCGATCTGCTGGTGGCCGCCATCTGCCTGCTGATCGCGCTACCGGTGATGGCGGTCATTGCGGTGCTTATCAAACTGGGCAGCCCCGGGCCGGTGTTCTATCGCCAGCGGCGGATGGGCCTCGACGGCATGGAGTTCACGCTGATCAAGTTCCGCACCATGCGCACCGATGCGGAAGAGGTGACCGGCCCCGTCTGGGCGACACCGAACGATGCCCGCCGCACACGAATTGGGGCATTTCTTCGACGGACCAGCCTCGACGAGCTGCCGAACCTGTTCAACGTGCTGGCCGGGCAGATGTCCATGGTCGGCCCGCGGCCGGAGCGGCCGGAGTTCATCGAGCGCTTCAAGCACGAGGTCCCCCGCTACATGCTCCGCCACAAGATGAAGGCCGGCATGACCGGCTACGCGCAGGTCCACGGCTTCCGCGGCGACACCTCGCTGCGCAAGCGTATCCAGCACGACGTACACTACATCAAGAACTGGAGCCTGGGCCTCGATCTGCGTATCCTGGCCCGCACCATGCTCGGCGCGTGGTTCAGCAAGCACGAGACGTGAGGAGAAAAAGGGGTCAGGTACATTTTGTGCGAAGCACCCTTCGGGCCGTTCCGGCAAAATGTACCTGACCCCTTTTTCTCTCGGATTGGCACTTGTCACAGGAGGACAGAACTATGCCCGCCACAACCATCCGCCCGTCGGTTCGGACGAAATCTCAGCCGCGCAAGCCCGCGAAGGTTTCCCGCCTGCACAAGCCGGACGATCTGAGCCTGCACCAGTGGCAGATCGAATTGCGGCGGCAATTCGCCCACGAACAGGCGATGAAGGTCCGAAACCTGGGGACGCATCCGGTTTTCTCGGATTTCGAGGTCTCCAACCCCACAACGAAGCGCACTTATCGTGTCGCCGTTCGCGGGGAGGGCGCGGGCATGAACTTCTGCTCGTGTCCGGATTACGCGGTCAATATGCTGGGCACGTGCAAACACATCGAGGCGGTGCTGCATCGGCTGCGAAGGCAGCATTCGCGGCTTTTGAAGCAGGGTTACCGCCCGCCGTTTGCCGAAGTATTCGTCCGGTACGGGGCCGAACGTGCGGTGATGTTCTCGCCGGGGGAGAACTGCCCGGCCGAACTGGAGAACCTGGCCCGCCGCGATTTCGATCCGGACGGCCGCATAAAACCGGAAGCCTTCTCCCGCTTCCACACGTTCGTACAGCAGGCCCAGCGTCCGGGCTGCGATCTTCGCGTTTATGACGACGCCATGACCCTGATCGTTGAAGTGCGGGATCGTCAGTCGCGCAAGACCGTGCTCGAGCAGCGTTATGGCGGGAAACGGGGGACATCGTCGTGGAACCATCTGTTAAAGATCCCCCTTTATGCTTATCAGCGCTCGGGGTCGCTATTCGCCGCCATCGCCGGCCGAGTCATCATCGCGGACGAGATGGGGCTGGGCAAAACCATCCAGGCCATTGCGGCGGCGGAAATGCTGGCTCGCCACTGCGGCGTCGAGCGCGCCCTGGTGGTTTGCCCCACTTCTCTGAAGAGTCAGTGGCATCACGAAATCGGCCAATTCTCCGACCGGCCGGCAAGCGTGATCGAAGGGGCCACGCACCAACGCCATGCGCTATACGCACAGAACGGCGCCTTTTTCAAAATCGTCAACTATGACGTCGTTCATCGAGACTTGGATGCGATCTCCTCCTGGTCTCCCGACCTGGTGATTCTGGACGAAGCCCAGCGGATCAAAAACTGGCAGACCCGCACCGCACAGTCGGTCAAGCGAATCGCATCCCCGCACGCCATGGTGCTGACGGGCACACCTCTGGAGAACCGCCTGGAGGAACTCCACTCCATCGTCGAATTCGTGGACCGGCATCGGCTCGGCCCCCTATTCGCGTTCAAAGCCGCACACGAAATCCACGAGCCCGATTCGTCCAAGGTCATCGGTTATCGCGATCTCAAGCGGATCCACCAGACGCTCGCCCCCATCCTGATCCGCCGGACGAAAAAAGAGGTGCTCGACCAGTTGCCGCCGCGGATGGACAAGAATTTCTTCGTGCCCATGACCGAGCAGCAGTGGGTGCCCCACCACGAGAATCGGGATACCGTCGCCCGCCTGGTGGCCAAATGGAAACGCTACCGGTTTCTCACCGAGGCCGATCAGCTCCGGCTGCGCATCGCGCTCCAGAACATGCGAATGGCCTGTGACAGCACCTATCTGATCGACCACCAAACCAAACATCACACCAAACTGGATGAGCTGGGCAAACTCCTCGAAGAAATCTTTGAATCAGCCGACTCCAAGGTGGTCATTTTCAGCCAATGGGTCCGCATGAACGAGCTGGTCACCGAATTGCTCGACGAGCGCCGATGGGGTTATGTCCACCTGCACGGCGGTGTGCCGGGCAAGGAGCGCCATCATCTCACCCGCGCGCTGCGGGAAGACAAGAACTGCCGCGTGTTTCTTTCAACGGATGCCGGCGGCGTCGGCTTGAATCTTCAGTCGGCGTCGGCGGTGATCAACATGGACTTGCCGTGGAACCCGGCCGTGCTGGAGCAGCGGATCGGACGCGTGCATCGGCTCGGTCAGCGACAGCCGGTGCGCGTCGTGAATTTCATCTCCGAGAGCACGATCGAACATGGCATGTTGTCGTTGCTGGCGTTCAAGCGGTCCATGTTTGCCGGTGTCCTGGATGGTGCGGCAGACCAGGTCATGATGGGCGACAGTGCGCTGAACCGTTTCATGAAAACGGTCGAAACCGCCACGTCCTCTGTTCCGCCATCCGCACCGACGCCGGTGGAACCGGATACCTCGCCTGAGCCTGAAGCGCCGACTGAACCGCCGTCGACGGCGGCTGAACCGTCGTCGACGACGGCTGAACTTCCGCAACCGCCTTCACAACGGACGCACACCGATTCTGCTGCCGCCCCAGGTGAACAGGCGCTGGGCGAGCTGCTGATGAAGGGCGCAGCCTTCCTGAAGAATCTGGGAACTGCCTTGAGCGGGCCGCCCGAGCCGGGTGCAAGCAGTCGACCTAAGGTTGGCCCGCACGTCCAGACCGACTCGGCCACCGGCCTGCCGGAGCTGCGAATCCCGCTGCCGGAGGGGCAACGATTGAAACAGTGGCTGGACGTACTGGCCAGCATTGCAGGAACCTTATCCTGAGCCGGCACCATCGATTGGCCGTCTTAAGGAATCGCGGGATCAATGTGCCAGGGCCGGCTCGGGCTCGACCTGCATCGACCCGGCCGGCGCTTCATCACCGGCCAGCCCGTGCAGGCGCCGCCATTTGCGGGTCTGATACCAGTTGAAGATGACTGGAAGCAGCAGGTCGATGACTTCATCGGCGACGAGCAGCCCACCCAGAACCGGGGCGGCCATGGGCTTCATCACTTCAGAGCCGACGCCATGTGCCCAGAGCATGGGCATGAGTCCGACAATGGCGACGCCTTCGGTCATCAGCTTGGGGCGCAGTCGATGCACCGCGCCGGTGATGACGGCATCGGTCAACTCGCGCGCGGAGCGGATGTTGCGTAGGCCGCCGCGTGAGTTAATCGCCTCGTGCAGGTAGACGAGCATGACGATGCCGGTCTGCGTGGCCATGCCGAAGCAGGCGATGTAGCCGACCCAGACCGCAACGCTGAAGTTGAACCCGAAGAGGCTCTGGAAGATGACGCCGCCGACCAGCGCCCCCGGCACGGCCAGGATGATCAGCAGCGCGTCGCGGACATCCTGGAAGGTCATGAACAGGATGATGAAGATGAGCAGAATGACCATGGGGAAGATAATCTGGAGCGTTTTGCGGGCGCGGACCTGGTGCTCGAACTGGCCGCTCCATTCGATGAAGAAGCCGGACGGCAGCTTGATTTTGGAGGCAATCGCCTGCTGCGCTTCCTCGACGAAGCCGACGATGTCGCGGTCGCGGACGTTGAGCTGCACGTAGGAGCGGAGCATGCCGTTCTCGCTCTTGATGACGCTGGGGCCCTCGACCACACGGATGTCGGCGACTTCTGAGATGGGGATCTGGTAGGTGTCACCGGCGGGCATGGCGGCGGCGGCGCCCATTTTCTCCCCCTCTCCCCCTCTCCCCTTCTCCCCCTCTTGCCTGCCGGTGTACGATCCCGCCCCGCCGCCGCGTCTGCCGGTTACCAATATGCGTCGCAGCGCCTCCGGCGTCTGCCAGAAATCGCGCGCGTAACGCAAGCGAACGGGGAACCGGCGGCGGCCTTCCACCGTCGTGGTGATCGTCTGGCCGCCCATCGCGACCTCGATCGCCTCCTGGATGTCGGCCACATTGACGCCATAGCGGGCGGCCTTCTCGCGATCGATGTCGATCTGCAAATAGCTGCGGCCGACGATCTGATCCGGGAAGACATCCACCGCGCCTTTTATTCCTTTCAGCACAGCCGCCACTTCGTTCGAGATCGTCTGGATTCCCTTCTCCTTGACGATCGTTTTCTTGACGCCGTTCTCGACGACCTCCTCGGTCACGTCCTCCTGCTTGGGACCAAACACCTTGACGCCGATCATGGTGCGAACGCCGGTCGCGAGCATGTCCACGCGGTTGATGATCGGCTGCGTCCAGATGTTGCCCCAGCCGGGCATCTGAAGCTCGGAGTCCATTTCCTTGACGATGTCCGTCTTGAGCTTGTGCCAGAGGAAATATCCTCTTATGAACTCTTTTTCACGCTCCGCGCGGATCTTCTGGAGATCGTCGTCGGTCGGCGCGTTGGCGAGCACGTTCGCCGCTCGCGCGTGAGATCGCAGCGCTTCGAGCAGCGACCAGACCATTGTGCCGCCCGCGTGATCCTCCAGTTCCCAGTCGATCAACTTTACACGCGCCCGCCACGCCTCATCGAGTCGCTTTTGCCAGCGGTCGAACAGGAAACTCGAGAGCGTGGTATTCTCGCCCCCGATCGCGGTGTGGATCGCATCCTTGAACTCCAGCCAGAAGGACTGCGGCAGGATGAACAACTCCGGAGTCTGCTCGATAAAACCTTCTTGGGACAATTGGCCCGCCGCGGCGGAAATCATCTTGAACATCTCTTCGCGTCGAGGCACCTGTGCCAGTATCAACCCGTGGTCCTTGACGAGCCGGTCGGCCCACTGGTCGATTTTCGTCGCGGCCGGTTCCTGTCTGAGGGCAGCCTTTCGCCGCCAGATGTCCAGCAAATCACGGAAGGTCGTCGATACCAGATCCTTCGCGATGACGGGTTCGGCCTCCACTTGCCGCCGCCTGGCCAGCTCGCGCATCGAACGGTCAAACGCCCCCATGGCGTCCATCGTCGAGCCGTTCAAAAGGTTCTCCCACTCCTCTTTCAGGACAACCTCCAGCGGAGCCGCCAAATCACCTCGCAGCACCTTGAGGCTGTGTGAAAAAGCGTCCTCCACCTCCTTCTCCTCTAGCGCAACCGCGCCGTGAAGCGCGGCCATGTACACCGGGCCGGCTGTCGTCAGAGCCTCCGTGTAATCAGGGTGTCCGGCGGTTTCAGGGTCGCTGCGCGCTCGCAAATCCTTCCACAACCGTTTGGCCACCTCGAGAGCCTGCATCAGCTTGATGCGTTTCTGGTTGGCAAGCTCCGGCCGGTGGAGCAGGAACTCCAAAGCCTCGCACGACGTCTTCACCGCCTCCTGAAAACGGGCTTTCCGCTGCTCCTCTGACGCGAGCATTCCCTTGGCCAGCAACGCCGAGCGGAGTACGGCCGCTTCGCGCTCAGCATCCGCATAGCGGACTTTTCGCTTGGGCCACCACTCTTTGGGCCGCATGGTGACGATGGTCTCGACCATGTCGATGCCGGAGGGATCAGTGGGCGTATCCGCGCGGCCGACTTTGCCGACCACCTGATCGACTTCGGGGAAGCGGCGCATGATCTCGTCGCGGATGCGTATATCGTCACCGGCCTGAGCGATCGAAACGCGCGGGACGGTCACCGGCATGTCCATGATACTGCCTTCATCCAGCGGCGGCATGAATTCGCGCCCGAGCTTGGGGAAATGCCACGCCCACATGGCGGTGGCGAGCAGCAACACGAAGGCCAGGCCCTTGCTCCACATCCGCGCGAAGAACACGCTGCCAAAAAACAGCGCGACCGCGAGGATGCCGAGAAAGAGCGTCTTACTGCCGACGAAGCCCGCCCCGATGATGAACAGAAAACCCATGAACCACAGGCCCGCCGCCGGCACCTTCATGAGCCAGGTGAGCACGGGTTTGTAGATGTTGATGAAGCTGCGGACGATCCAGTTGTCGTTTTCGCTGCGCAGCCGGCCCTTGATGAAAATCGGAATCATCGCCGGCACGAACGTCACCGCCAGCACGGCCACGCCCACCATGGCGAAGCTCTTGGTGAAAGCCAGCGGGTGGAACATTTTGCCTTCCTGCCCGCCGAGGGCGAATACCGGCAGGAACGAGATGAGCATGATGATGACGGCGAAGAAGATCGGCTTGCCCACCAAGCGGCAGGCTTTTACGACAATCTCCGTGGTGTCGCCGCGAACCCTGGTTTGACCGAATTTTGCGGTCAGTTCGTGCGTGGCGTTTTCGACCATCACCACGGCGGCATCAACGAGGATCCCGATGGAGATCGCGATGCCCGAGAGCGACATGATGTTGCTCGGCACGCGGAGGTAATACATCAGGATGAACGCAACCAGCACCGCGAGCGGGAGCGTCGCACAAACCACGAACGCGCTGCGGAGGTGCGTCAGAATGAGCAGGATGGCGAGGCTCGCGACGATAAGTTCCTCGGTCAACGTGCCGGTGAGCGTGTGAATCGCACCTTCGATCAGGCGCGTGCGATCGCTAAGGCGCTGGACGAAGCCAAGGTCGACGCCA